>CAMEYM010000018.1 GCA_945947575.1 Rhizobium sp. Q54 | reverse complement strand
ATCCTGCGCGGCTTCGACGGCGACGTGCGTGCCTTCGTGACGGACGAGCTGCGCAAGAAGGACATCTCCTTCCGTGCCGGCGGCCGCGTGCTGCGCCTGGGACGCAAGGGCGACACCGTCCTTGCCACCATCGACAACGGCGAGGTGCTCGCCGCCGAAGGCGTGCTGTTCGCCACCGGCCGCACCCCGAACACCCAGGACCTCGGTCTCAGCGAAGCCGGTGTTGCGCTCGACGAGCGCGGCGCCGTCGCCGTGGATGCGGACTCGCGCACCAGCGTCCCCACCATCTACGCGATCGGCGACCTCACCCAGCGGCGCAACCTCACGCCGGTGGCGATCGCCGAGGGGCGCGCCGTGTCGGACCTGTTGTTCGGCCCCGGCGGACGCCGCCTCGACTACACGATGGTGCCGACCGCCGTGTTCAGCGCCCCCGCGGTGGGGAGCGTCGGCCTGACCGAGGCGGACGCACGCGCCCGCGGCCACGAAGTAGACGTCTACAAGTCCTCCTTCCGCCCGCTGCGCCACACCCTGTCCGGGAGCGAGGAACGCGCCCTGGTGAAGCTGGTCGTCGATGCCAAATCTGACCGCGTGCTGGGCGCCCACATGGTCGGTGCGGATGCGCCTGAGATCGTCCAAAGCCTGGCGGTGGCCCTTACCGCCGGGGCCACCAAGGCCCAGTTCGACGCGACCCTGGCCCTGCACCCCTCGGCGGCCGAGGAATTCGTCCTCCTGCGCACCAGGGCCAAGCCCGCCTCGGCTTGACCGGGGCGGCCCGCGGCCCCAGGTCCGGCGTGGCCTCACTGGCAATCCAGGGCCAATCCGGCGTAATAGAAGCCGGTCAGGACGCGTACGGACAGGGAACGATGAAGCGCAATTGGAGCCCCGACGGCTGGCGTAGCCGGCCCGCCGCGCAGGCACCGGAGTTTCCGGATGCCGCTGCGCTGGCGCGCGTCGAGGCCGAGCTGCGCCGCTACCCGCCGCTGGTGTTTGCCGGTGAGGCGCGCAAGCTGAAGGCGCATATCGCCAGCGTCGCCGAGGGCAAGAGTTTCCTGCTGCAGGGTGGCGACTGCGCGGAAAGCTTCGCCGAGTTCACCGCCGACAACATCCGCGACACCTTCCGCGTCATCCTGCAGATGGCCGTGGTGCTGACGTTCGCCGCCTCCGTGCCGGTGGTGAAGGTCGGCCGCCTGGCCGGCCAGTTCGCCAAGCCGCGCACGCAGCCGACTGAGACGCGCGACGGCGTCGAGCTGCCCGCCTACCGCGGCGACATCGTCAACGGCATCGAGTTCACGCCGGAAGCGCGCATTCCCGATCCGGCGCGCCAGATTCGCGCCTACAGCCAGTCGGCGGCTACGCTAAACCTGTTGCGTGCGTTCGCCACGGGCGGCTACGCCGATTTGCATCGGGTGCATCGCTGGACGCTCGGCTTCGTCGAGAATTCGCCGGTCGGCGAGAAGTTCCGCGACCTCGCCAACCGCACGACCGAGGCGCTCGCTTTCATGGAGGCGTGCGGCATCGACTCGCAGACCACCGCCGCCTTGCGCGAGACCGAGTTCTACACGTCGCACGAGGCGCTGCTGCTCGGCTACGAGGAGGCGCTGACGCGCGTCGATTCGACGAGCGGAGAGTGGTACGACACCTCCGCGCACATGGTGTGGGTCGGCGATCGCACCCGCGACCTGGGCGGCGCGCACATCGAGTTCCTGCGCGGCATCGCCAATCCGGTCGCCTGCAAGGTCGGCCCGTCGACCAAGGCCGACGCGCTGCTCAAGCTCACCGAGATTCTGAATCCGAGCAACGAGCCGGGCCGCCTCACCCTCATCACGCGCTTCGGCACCGGCAAGGCGCAGGAGCACCTGCCGGCGTTGGTCCGCGCCATGCAGCGCGAGGGACGCAAGGTGGCGTGGGTGTGCGATCCGATGCACGGCAACACCGTCACGTCCGAGAACGGATACAAGACGCGTGTGTTCGACCGCATCCTGGGCGAGGTGCGCGACGTCTTCGCCGTCCATCGGGCGGAAGGAACGTACCTCGGCGGCGTCCACTTCGAGCTGACGGGCCAGGATGTCACCGAGTGTCTCGGTGGCGCCCAGGAGATCACCGAGCGCTCGCTGTCGGACCGCTACCACACGCATTGCGATCCGCGTCTCAACGCCTCGCAGAGCCTGGAACTCGCCTTCCTGGTGGCCGAGATGCTGAAGGCGCAACGCAGCGCGGCCCCCGCCAAGGTGGCCGAGGCCTCCTGAGGCGATCCGTCCCAAGCGACCTGTTGCCCGCGCGCTTGGCTCGCGGGATATCCTCCACACCGGCAACCTAGACCTCGACTGCGATGGCCGACGCACTCTCCATCGTCCTGGCGCAGCTGAATCCGACGGTCGGCGATCTCGACCGCAACGTCGATCTGCTGCGCGCCGCGTTGCGCGCGGCGGCGGGCGCCGACCTCGTCGTCGCGCCCGAACTGTGCGTCGCCGGCTATCCGCCCGAGGACCTCGTCATGCGGCCGGCCTTCCAGCGGGCGGTGCGCGAGCGCAGCGAACGCCTGGCGCAGCTCACGGTGGGTGGCCCCGCCTTGCTGGTCGGCGCGCCGTGGAAGGACGACGACGGCCGCCTCTACAACGCCGCCCTGCTGCTGCAGGACGGCAAGATCGCGGCCCTGCAGTACAAGCACGACCTGCCCAACTACACGGTGTTCGACGAGAAGCGGGTGTTCGCGGCGGGCCCCGTGCCTGCGCCGCTGCTGTTCAAGGGCACCAAGCTCGGCCTCCTGGTGTGCGAGGACATGTGGACCCCGCCCGTCGCCGCGGCCCTCAAGGCGGCCGGCGCCGAGCTGCTGATCGCCATGAACGCCTCGCCGTTCGACACGCGCCAGCAGGCCGACAGGTTGGCCGCGGCCACCAAGCGCGTCAACGAGACGGGCCTGCCGCTCCTCTACGTCAACCAGGCCGGCGGCCAGGACGAGCTCGTCTTCGACGGCGACTCGTTCGTCCTCAACGCCGACGGCAAGGTCGCCGTGCGCGCCGCCGCTTTCCGGCCGGAACAGGTCGTGACGAAGTGGACGAAGCAGGGCGGCGCCTGGACGTGCGCGCCCGGCGCGGTTGCTGCGCACGCCGGCGAGCCCGCGCCGCTTTACCACGCGCTGGTCGCCGGCTTGCGCGACTACGCCGGCAAGAACGGCTTCCAGGGGGTCGTGCTCGGCTTCTCGGGTGGCGTCGACTCCGGCCTCACCGGCGCCATCGCCGCGGACGCGCTCGGCGGCGACGCCGTGCACGGCGTTCTGCTGCCGTCCGCGTTCACGTCCGACGAGAGCTTCAACGACGCCGAGGCGTGCGCCGCGCTGCTCGGCGCGAACCTCGCGACCATTCCGATTCACCCGGCGGTCGACGCATTCAACCAGATGCTGAAGGGCGTCTTCGGCGGCCGCCCGGCCGACGTCACCGAGGAGAACATCCAGGCGCGCGCGCGGGCGGTTGCCTTGATGGCGCTATCGAACAAGTTCGGCACGCTGCTGCTCACCACCGGCAACAAGTCCGAGCTCGCGGTCGGCTATGCGACCATCTACGGCGACATGGCGGGTGGATTCTCCGTGCTCAAAGACGTCTACAAGACCGACGTCTACCGCCTGTGCCGCTGGCGCAATACCAACGTGCCCGAGGGCGGGCTCGGTCCCAAGGGCCAGGTCATCCCGGACAACATGCTGACCAAGGCGCCGACGGCGGAGTTGAAGCCCGGCCAGAAGGACAGCGACTCGCTGCCGCCCTACGACGTGCTCGACGACATCCTGCGCGCGCTGATCGAGGACGAGCTGCCCGTCGCCACCGTCGTCGCGCGCGGTCACGACCTCGCCACCGTCATCAAGGTCGAGGGCCTCCTCTACGGCGGCGAGCACAAGCGCCGCCAGGGTGCGCCCGGCGTGCGTGTGACGCGCCGCGCCTTCGGACGCGACCGCCGCTATCCCATCACCAACCGGTTCCGCGAGGGAACGGCCCTGTTGAAGAAGCAGCCGTGAAAGCGCCCGTCGCCGTTCGCTTCGCGCCGTCGCCGACGGGGCGCCTGCACATGGGCAACGCGCGCCCCGCGGTGCTCAACTGGTTGTTCGCCCGCCACCACGGCGGCACCTTCCTGCTGCGCCACGACGACACCGACGCCGAGCGCTCGCGCGAGGAGTTCGTCGCCGGTATCGAGATCGACCTGCGCTGGCTGGGTCTCGCCTGGGACCGGCGCGCCCGCCAATCCGAACGTCTCGCGCGCTACGCTGAGGTGCTGGAGGCGCTCAGGGCCGTCGGCCGCGTCTATGCGGCCTACGAGACTCCGGAGGAGCTCTCGCTCAAGCGCAAGGCGCAACTCAACGCCGGACGTCCGCCTGTCTACGACCGCGCCGCTCTGCGCCTCAGCGATGCCCAGCGCGCCGCGTTGGCGGCGGAAGGCCGCAAGCCCCATTGGCGCTTCCGGCTGGATGCCGAGGATGTCGCGTGGCGCGACATCATCCACGGCGACATGTCGATCCAGGCGTCCACCCTCAGCGACCCGGTCCTAGTGCGCGAGGACGGCACGCCGCTCTACGTCTTCACCTCCGTGGTGGACGACGTGGACTTCGGCATCACTCACGTCATCCGTGGCGACGAGCACCTGATGAACACGGTGCCGCAGATCCAGTTGTTTCGCGCTCTCGGCGCGGCGCCACCGATCTTCGCGCACTTCGCGCTGCTGGTCGGCAAGGAAGGCGAGAAGCTGTCCAAGCGACTCGGCGCCCTGGGCCTAGAGGACTTGCGCGACGAAGGCATCGAGCCGCTGGCGATCGCCAGCCTGCTGGCGCGCCTCGGCAGCGCCGACCCAGTCGAGCCGCGCGCGAGCTTGACGGACCTGATCGCCGGCTTCGACCTGACCCGCTTCGGCCGCGCGCCGGCGCACTTCGACCCGGATGAGCTGCGGGCCCTCAACGCCAAGGTTTTGCACCAGCTGCCCTACGCCGCTGTGCGCGCATATATCGAAGAACTGGGAGTCCCGCATCCGGAGGCGTTCTGGCTGGCCGTGCGCGGCAATCTCACGACTCTTGCCGGCGCGCGCGAGTGGGCCCAGGTGGTGACCGAGCCGGATCTGCCAGGCCCGATCGAGGACCCGGCCTTCGTCGCCAAGGCCGCCACGCTGCTGCCGCCCGAGCCGTGGACCGACGCCACCTGGTCGGCCTGGACCGGCGCGGTTGCCGGTGCTACCGGAACCAAGGGCCGCGCGCTGTTCCACCCGCTGCGGGTGGCGTTGACGGGGCGCGACACGGGCCCGGAAATGAAGATGCTCTTGCCCTTGATCGGGCGCACCCGTGCGCTCGCCCGGCTGAGCCGAGGGACGTGACGTGGCGCTCGTTCTCTACAACACCCTGAGCCATCAGAAAGAGCCGTTCCGGCCCATGCAGCCGGGCGCGGTCGGCATGTACGCGTGCGGCCCGACGGTGTGGGACTTCGCCCACATAGGCAACGCGCGCATGGCGGTGGTGTTCGACCTGCTGTTCCGCGTCCTGAAACAGCACTACCCGCGCGTCACTTACGTGCGCAACATCACCGACGTCGATGACAAGATCATCGATGCCGCCAAGCGCAATGGCGAGTCGATCGACAATCTCACCGCGCGCACTGCGGCTGCGTACCAGGAGCACATGACCGCGCTCGGCGTGCTGCCGCCGACCATGCAGCCGCGCGCCACCCAGCACATCGGCGAAATGATCGCGATGATCGAGACGCTGGTTGCCAACGGCCACGCCTACGATTCCGAGGGCACCGTGTTGTTCCATGTGCCGTCGGATCCGAACTACGGCGCGCTGTCGCGCCAGGACCGCGATGGCATGATCGCCGGGGCGCGCGTCGAGGTCGCGTCGTACAAGCGCGACCCGGCAGACTTCGTGCTGTGGAAGCCCTCGACGCCGGAGCAGCCGGGTTGGACCAGCCCCTGGGGCCGCGGCCGCCCGGGCTGGCACATCGAATGCTCGGCGATGGCGGAGAAGTATCTCGGCCGCACGTTCGACATCCACGGCGGCGGCCAGGACCTGATCTTCCCGCACCACGAGAACGAGATCGCCCAGAGCCGGTGCGCGCACGACGGCGCGCCGCTGGCGCAGTATTGGGTGCACAACGGCTTCATCACCGTGCGCGGCGAGAAGATGGCGAAGTCGGTCGGCAACATCGTCCTCGCCAACGACCTGCTCAAGGCCCATGACGGCGAGACGATCCGCCTCACGCTGCTATCGGCGCACTATCGCCAGGGGCTCGACTGGACCGACGAGGTCATCGAGCAATCCAAGAAGGCGCTCGACCGGTGGTATCGCGCTGCCGGCGATGCCGCGGCGGGCCAACCGGACTCCGAGTTCCTCGCCGCCCTCGACGACGACCTCAACACGCCCCAGGCGATCGCGCGCCTGCACGGCCTGGCCGACCGGGGCCTGGCGGGCGACGTGGGCGCCCGGGCGGCACTCAAGGCGTCGGCGGGCGTCATGGGGGTCCTCGCCAAAGGCGCCGAGGCGTGGTTTCGTGGGCCCGCAGGGGCCGGAGATGCCGACATCGACGCGCTCATCGCCCAGCGCACCGCGGCCAAGAAGGCTCGCAATTTTGCCGAGGCGGATCGCATCCGCGCGGTACTGGAAGCCAGAAAGATCGTGCTCGAGGACTCGGCAAAGGGAACTATGTGGAGGCGCGCGTGAAGCGCGAACGCCTCTACCTGTTCGACACGACCCTGCGCGACGGCGCCCAGAGCCAGGGCGTCGCGTTCACGGTCGAGGACAAGCGCGCCATTGCCGAAGCGCTCGATGGCATCGGCATCGACTATGTCGAGGGCGGCTGGCCGGGTGCCAATCCGACCGACACGGCGTTCTTCGCGGCGCCGCCCAAGCTGAAGCGCGCCAAGATGACCGCGTTCGGCATGACGCGGCGCCCAGGCCGTAGCACATCCAACGACCCCGGTCTCAAGGCCGTTCTCGACGCGGACGTGCCCGCCGCCTGTCTCGTAGGCAAGACTTGGGACTGGCAGATCGAGCTCGCCCTCGGCACGACCTTGGACGAGGCGGTCAAGCTCATCGGCGAAAGCATCGCCGCCGCCGTCGCGCGCGGCCGCGAAGCAATGCTCGACGCCGAGCACTTCTTCGACGGCTACAAG
This sequence comes from Rhizobium sp. Q54, assembly GCA_945947575.1. Classification (GTDB taxonomy): domain Bacteria; phylum Pseudomonadota; class Alphaproteobacteria; order UBA2966; family CAIVPW01; genus CAIVPW01. The sequence goes on along the minus strand of CAMEYM010000018.1, from coordinate 62,890 downwards.
GCCAATCCGAAGTTCACCCTCGACTGCGCGCGCGCCGCCCTCGACGCGGGCGCGCGCTGGATCGTGCTGTGCGACACCAACGGCGGCACCCTGCCGCACGAGGTCGAGCGCATCGTGGCGGAAGTGGCCAAGCACATTCCGGGCGACCGGCTCGGCGTCCACGCGCAGAACGACACCGACAACGCCGTCGCCAACAGCCTCGCGGCGGTGCGTGCCGGCGTGCGCCAAGTCCAGGGCACCCTCAACGGCATCGGCGAGCGCTGCGGCAACGCAAACCTGGTGTCGATCATCCCAACGCTGCTGCTCAAGAAGGGCTTTTCCGACAAGTTCGAGACCGGCATCACCGCCGGCGGCCTGGAGCATCTGACCCATGTGTCGCGCCTGCTCGATGAACGCCTGAACCGCGCGCCCAACATCCATGCGCCGTACGTCGGCGCTGCCGCCTTCGCGCACAAGGGCGGCCTGCACGGCTCGGCGGTTGCCAAGGATCCGCGCACCTACGAGCACGTGCCGCCCGAGACGATCGGCAACCGGCGCCATGTGCTGGTTTCGGATCAGGCTGGCAAGGCGAACGTGGTGCTGCGGCTGAAAGAGGTCGGCATCGACGTTGCCTCGGACGACCCGCGCCTCACCAGTCTCATCACCGACATGAAGGAGCGCGAGCACCAGGGCTACTCTTACGACGACGCGCCGGCGAGCTTCGAGCTCATGGCGCTGCGCGCGCTGGGCCGTATCCCAGAGTATTTCCATGTCGCGAGCTTCCGGGTCATCGTCGAGCGCCGCTACAACCAGCGCGGCGACCTGGTGACGACCTCGGACGCCATGGTGAAGAGCGTAGTCGACGGCGAGACGCTGTTGTCGGTGGGCGAGGGCAACGGCCCGGTCAACGCCCTCGACCACGCGCTGCGTCAGGAGCTCGGCAAGTACTCGGCCTACCTCGCCGACCTCGAACTCGTCGACTTCAAGGTGCGCATCCTCACCCAGGGCACCGGCGCCGTGACGCGCGTCATGATCGAAAGCCGCGACGCCAAGGGCCACCGCTGGGGCACCGTCGGCGTCTCCGCCAACATCATCGACGCGTCGTTCCAGGCGCTGTTCGACTCGATCGTCTACAAGCTCTACCGCTCCGGCGCGCCCGCCGCGGTGATCAAGGCGGCTGAGTAGGCCGTGCCTGCGCTCTCGTCGTTCGACGCGTTCTTCGCAATCCTGAAGGATTGGCAGGAAGGCATCGCCATCCTCACCGGCTTCCTCCTGCTGGTGATCTCGCTCAACCTCAACGCGCGCGCCACGCGCCGGCGCGAGGCCGAGCGCCGCCTCAACGAGACGCGCGCCATCCTGGCGGCGCTCTACGGCGAGATCGTCGTGCTGCGCGAGAAGGTCGCCGTGGTGGCGCGTCTGGTCGCCGACAAGGCCATGCGCCACGCCGACCTCGGCGAGGAGTTCATCGCGGAGAACATGCCGCCGGCGCCCGTGCTGTTCGAGCGCCTGGTCGACAAGGTCGGCGTGTTGCCATCGTCCTACGTGTTGCGCATCATCAGCTTCTACGCGAGCTACGAGGAGGCGCGCGGCGGCCTGCGCATGCTGGCGCCGCACAACGGACTGTCGTTCGCCGCCACTACGTTCCTCAATCCCGCCATCATGGCGGTGCGCGAGACGGAACCCATGCTGCGCCGCATGGAGTCCGAAGTGGGCGCCGAGCGCGCCCCGGACTGCGATCTCGGCGATGCCGAGAACGTGGTCGACATGCTCGAAAAGCAGTTCCGTCGCTGACCCCGTGAGCGAGACGTCTTCGGCGCGCGCCGGCGTCGCCTATGCGCTCGCCGCCATCGCGGTGTGGGGCTTCATCCCGCTGCTCTATGACACACTTCGGCCCGTCCCGCCGGGCGAGGTGATCGCCCATCGTACCCTGTGGTCGCTCGCCATCGTGCTGGTCCTGTGCTGGATCAAGGACCGGGCGCAGCTATTGCGGGTGCACCTGGCCGACCGCAGGGCCCTGCTGTTGTTGGCGGTCACCGCGTTGCTGATCGCTTCCAACTGGCTTGGGTTCATCTTCGCGGTCAACCGCGGACAGGTGCTGCAGTCGAGCCTCGGCTATTTCATCAGCCCCCTGTTCTCGGTGCTCCTCGGCATCGCGCTGCTGCGCGAGCGTCTGAGCTGGCCGCAATCGGTGGCGGTCGGCCTCGCCATGGTCGGCGTCGTCAACCATGCCGTGGCCTTCGGCCAGTGGCCATGGATCGCCCTGTGGCTGGCAAGCTCGTTCGCCCTGTACTCCTACTTGCGCAAGATCGCGCAGCCGTCGTCGCTCGAAGGGCTGACCATCGAGGTGCTATGGCTCGCTCCGTTCGCGCTGGCCTACCTTTGGTACGCTGGCGCGGCGGGAGTGTTCGGGCCGGACAACGCCGGCCTCAGCCTTGCCCTGGTGCTCGCCGGCATCACCACCGCGTTGCCGCTGGTATGGTTCACTGCGGCGTCGCGGCGCTTGCGGCTTGCGACCATCGGCATCCTGCAGTTCCTGTCGCCCTCGATTCAATTCATCCTGGCCGTGACCTATTTCGGCGAGACGTTTGCAACAGCGGACATGGTGACCTTCGGCTGCATCTGGGTGGCGCTCGCCCTCTACGCGTGGCCCCGCGCCGCGCGGGCCCAAGTGGCCTAGCCATGGCCGGTACCGATCGCACCCAAGCGCTCATGCTCGGCGGACCGGCGTTCGTCCTGGTGAAGCCGCAGCTCGGCGAGAACATCGGCAGCGCCGCGCGCGCCATGCTGAACTTCGGCCTGTCCGACCTGCGCCTCGTCGAGCCACGCCAAGGGTGGCCCAACGAGAAGGCGATCGCGTCGAGCTCGGGCGCCGAGGCGGTCACCGAACGCGCGCGAGTCTACGCAAGCACCGCCGACGCCATCGCTGACCTGCAGTTCATCTACGCCGCTTCGGCGCGGCCGCGAGACATGGCGAAGACCGTGCTCACCGCGGAGGAGGGCGCCAAGCGCCTGCGCGAGCACGTCGCCAAGGGCGAAGCAGCCGGCGTGCTGTTCGGGCCTGAGCGCACCGGTCTGCACAACGATGACCTCGCCATCTCGGACGCGGTCATCGTCATCCCGGCCAATCCGGGCTTCGCTTCGCTCAACCTCGCCCATGCGGTGCTGCTGATCGGCTACGAGTGGTTCTGCCTCGGCGACCAGCCGGGCAGCCGGGGGCCCGTGCGCCGCCGCGGCCGTCACTCCGGCAAGGCCTCGAGCAAGGAGGTGATGGATATGTTCCTGCACCTCGAAAGCGAACTCGATGCGGCCGGATTCTTCTGGCCGAGCGAGAAGGCAAAGCGCATGACGCGCAACATCCGCAACATGTTCCAGCGTGCCGGCCTCAGCGAGCAGGACGTGCGCACCCTGCGCGGCATCATCAAGGCCCTCGCCGAGGGCAGCCCGAAGCGCAAGCGGACCTAGGTCTGGTGCGGCCTGCGCTTGGTGCGTTGCAGGGACTTGGCGGCGTATTCGAGGTCGGCGGCGGTGTCGATCAGGCTGATGCAGCTCAGCCCATACTCCCCGGTGGGGTCGCCGATCGACCAGGGGTCCTCGGACAGCCGCAGGGCGGTGACCTTCTCCAGCGCGAAGCAGCGCCAGTCGCCCCCTGCCTTCAGCTTGGTCCCCGAACCTCCGGCGGACTGCCAGCCGAAAACCCGCCAGGAGCCATCCTTGGTGCCCAGGACGTGGGGCGAGAACTCGCGCTCGTTGCCATTGGCCATGAACCGCACGTGGCGGCGGGCGCGGATCGCCTCGCGGAGCAGGCCGAGGGTCGCGCTGGAGGTGACCATGTCCCACCTAAGCACGCCTGGCCGCCCTGCGCTGTGGGCCAATTCGAAAGGGCCCGCTTGCGGGCTTCGGGACCCAGCCTTGGTTTGACAAGGCGCGGCCCCCTGGGCTAAGTACCCGCGCCCCGAGGGCCACGGTCTTCCGGGCGCTTAAGCACCTATTGTGGCCAAGGCCACGGCCCGAAAAGGGCCGCGACCCCGGCCGCCGCCAGCCAAGGACCACATGACCAAACGCGCCACGTCCAAGTACAAGATCAATCGCGCCCTGGGCGTTAACCTGTGGGGCCGGCCGAAGAGCGCCATCAACCGCCGCGACTACCGCCCGGGCCAGCACGGCCAGGCGCGCCGCCGCCGCTTGTCGGACTACGGCAACCAGCTCGCCGCCAAGCAGAAGCTCAAGGCCTACTATGGCGAGATTGGCGAGCGCCAGTTCCGCAACTTGTACCGCGAGGCGATCCGCCTGCCGGGCGACACGTCCGAGTACCTGATCGGGCTGTTGGAGCGCCGCTTGTCGACGGTCGTCTACCGCATGAAGTTCGCGCCGACCGTGTTCGCGACGCGCCAGCTCATCAACCACGGCCACATCCGCGTCAACGGCAAGCGCGTCAACGTCGGCGGCTACATGCTGAAGCCGGGTGACGTGATCGAGGTCGCCCCGAAGATGCGCGAGAACGCCAACGTGCTCGAAGCCGCCCAGTCGGGCGAGCGCGAAGTGCCGGACTTCCTCCAGGTCGATCAAGCCAACCTGAAGGGCACCTTCCTGCGCATCCCGGCGTTCGCCGAGGTTCCGTACCCCGTGCAGATGCAGCCGCACCTGGTCGTCGAGTTCTACTCACGCTAGTCGCGCCGCACCAAGGTTGAGATACAGAGCCGCGGGTCGCCCCCGCGGCTCTTTTCGTTTGGAGTTCCGAGGCCGATGAATCCGCAACCACGCGTTCTGCCGGTGCTGTTCGCCACCCTGCTGCTCGACATGATCGGGTTCGGCATGGTGATCCCGATCATCCCGATCCTGTTCACCGACCCGTCCTCGCCGGGGTTCCTGCTCGACGGCTACTCGCAGAGCATGCAGTTCCTGATGGCGGGGGTGCTGATGGCGCTGTGGGGCGTGACGCAGTTCATCGCCGCACCCATCGCCGGTGAGCTGTCCGATCGCTTCGGACGCAAGCGCCTGCTGATCGTGGGTGTCGGCGTCCTGGCCGCATCGCAGGTCCTTTTCGGTGTCGGCGTCGAGATCGAGTCGCTCGCACTTCTGTTCTTCGCACGGGCGATCGCCGGCATCGCCGCCGGCAACGCCGCCATTGCCCAGGCGACCATCGCCGATGTCACGGCGCCGAAGGACCGCGCCAAGAACTTCGGTCTGATCGGTGCAGCGTTCGGCATCGGGTTCATCCTGGGGCCGCTGCTGTCCGGTTGGATCGCCGGGTTTACCGACGATCCCGCCATGCCGTTCTGGGTGGCCGGTGCGCTGGGCACGCTCAATGTCCTGTTCGTTGCGCTGTTCCTGCCCGAGACCAACACGCGCGCCGCACTGGCGCGGACGGCCTTCACGGTGTGGAAGGGCGCCCGCAACATCGCCGCCGCCGTGCGCGACGCCGACACGCGCACGCTCTACGCCGCGTCGTTCCTCTACCTCTTGGGGTTCGGCTTCCTGCCGCCGTTCTACGGCGTGTTCCTGGTGAACGAGCTCGGCTTCAATGCCGCGCAAGTCGGCATGGCGTTCGCGGCCGTCGGCCTGTGCGTCACCTTCGCACAACTGGTCGTCCTGCGGGTCCTGACGACGCGATTCTCGGAGCGTGCGATCCTGCGCGTCTCCATGTTGACCGTCGCGGCCAGCATGGTGGTGTTCTCGTTCATGCCGACGTGGTGGCTGGTGATCGCGCTGATCCCCTTCACCTCCATCCCGCAGGGACTGACCATGGCCAACATGCCCGCGCTCATCAGCCGCGCGGTGTCGCCGCAGCGCCAAGGCGTCGCGCTCGGCATCAACGGCTCCCTCATGGCCCTAGGTGCCGCTCTGGCGCCCGCGATCGGCGGAGTTGGCGCAGCGGTGCTCGACATCCACACGCCCTTCGTGCTGGGCGGCGTGTGCATCTTTGCGTCGTGGGCCGTGCTGTTCCTCATCGCGAAGCAGCGCGCGCCGCAACCGGCCGAATAGAAACGAAAAGGGCGCCCGATGGGCGCCCTTCGTTCGCAGCGTGTTTGGCGCGCTACGCGGCTTTGGTCGCCACGCCCTTGTCGGCGAACAAGGTCTTGAGCTCGCCCGACGTCTGCATCTCGCGGACGATGTCGCAGCCGCCGATGAACTCGCCCTTCACGTAGAGCTGCGGGATCGTCGGCCAGTCCGAGAATTCCTTGATGCCCTGGCGCAGGCCGGGATCGGTGAGGACGTCGATGCCCTTGTACTGCACGCCCATGTTGTTGAGCACCTGCACCACCGCGGCGGAGAACCCGCACATCGGGAAGGCGGGCGTGCCCTTCATGAACAGGACGACGGAGTTGTCCTTGATCTCCTGGCGAATGCGGTCGTGGACCGGATTGCCGGCTGTGGTCTCGCTCATCGGTTCTCCTCCTACTTGGGCGTTTCGGTCTGCAGCGCCAGTGCGTGCAACTCGCCGCCCATGCGGCCCTTGAGGGCCGAGTATACCATTTGGTGCTGCCGCACCCGCGGCACGCCCACGAAGGCCTTCGAGATCACGCGCGCGGCATAGTGGTCGCCGTCGCCGCGCAGGTCGTCGATCTTCACGACCGCGTCGGGGAACGCCTCCTTGATCAGGCGCTCGATTTCGTCGGCCTTCATCGCCATGGGTTGCCCCCAAACCTCAAGCGTTTCCAGACATGTAGGCCGGCAGCCACGCCTCGTTGACGGCCCTTAGCTCGGCAACGGATATGGGCCAGGCGCCGTTGACTGTCAACGTAGCGGCCGCGCCGTGGCCGGCCGTCGCCCCGATCCGCGCGGCGGGAACGCCCTCCGCCTGGGCATGGGTCAGCAGCTTGGCCACGTCGCTCTCAGCGACCTCCAGCACGTAGCGCGCCTGGTCTTCGCCGAACAGGAAGGCGTGCAGGGGGACGCCGCCGGCGGGCACCGTGAGCGCCACGCCGATGCCGCTTGCCATCGCCATCTCGGCGACGGCAACGAGCAGCCCGCCGTCCGAGCAGTCATGGGCCGCGAGAATCTTGCCGCTGGTGATGTGGTGGCGGACGAAGTCGCCATTGCGGCGTTCGGCCTTGAGGTCGACCGGCGGCGGCGCGCCATCCTCGCGCCCGGCGATCTCGCGCAGGAACATCGAGGCGCCGAGATGGCCGCGCGTCTCGCCGACCAGCACGAGGGCGCTTCCCGCCTTCTTCAAGGCGATCGTCGTCACGGTGTTCAGATTGTCGAGGATGCCGACGCCACCGATCGAAGGTGTCGGCTGCACGGCGGTGGCGCCCGTCTCGTTGTAGAGCGACACGTTGCCCGACACGACCGGGAAGTCGAGCGCTCTGCACGCGTCCGCCATGCCTTCGATGCAGCCGGCGAACTGGCCCATGATCTCGGGCCGCTCGGGATTGCCGAAGTTCATGCAGTCGGTGATGGCCAGCGGCCGCGCGCCGACGCAGGTGATGTTGCGCCACGCCTCGGCCACCGCCTGCGCTCCGCCGGCGCGCGGATCGGCGTCGCAATAGCGCGGCGTGCAGTCGGTGACGATGGCGAGACCGCGGTCGCTGCCGTGGATGCGCACGACGGCCGCGTCGCCGCCGGGGCGCTGCAGCGTGTCCGCCATCACCATGTGGTCGTACTGGTCCCAGATCCAGCGCTTGGAGGCGAGGTCCGGCGTGCCCATGAGCTTCTTCAACGTCGCTGCGTAGTCCTTTGGGGCGGGCACCGAAGCTGCATCGACCACGGGGCGCGGCAGCGTCGGCGTCCACGGCCGGGCGTACTCCGGCATCTGTTCGGAGAGCGGCGCCACGGGCATGTCGGCGGCGACCTGGCCGTACTGGCGCAGCACCAGGCGGCCCGTGTCCGTCAGCCGGCCGATGACGGCGAAGTCGAGCTCCCACTTGCGGAAGATGCGCTCGGCCTCCGCCTCGCGGCCCTGCTTGAGCACCATGAGCATGCGCTCCTGGCTCTCCGACAGCATGATCTCGTAGGCGCTCATACCGGGTTCGCGCTGCGGCACCTGGTCGAGGTCGATCTCGATGCCGAGGCCGCCTTTGCCTGCCATCTCGAAAGACGAAGACGTGAGGCCGGCGGCGCCCATGTCCTGGATCGACACGATCATGTCGGTCGCCATCAGCTCGAGGCACGCCTCGATGAGCAGCTTCTCGGTGAACGGGTCCCCGACCTGGACGGTGGGGCGCTTGGCCTCCACTTCCTCGCCGAACACGGCCGAGGCCATGGTGGCGCCGTGGATGCCATCGCGCCCGGTCTTGGAGCCGACGTAGACGACCGGGTTACCGATGCCCGCCGCCTTCGCGTAGAAGACGCGGTCGGCGCGCGCCAGACCCACGGTCATCGCGTTGACCAGGATGTTGCCGTTGTAGCGCGGGTGGAATGTGCACTCGCCACCGACGGTGGGAACGCCGACGCAGTTGCCATAGCCGCCGATGCCGCCGACAACGCCCGCGATCAGGTGGCGCGTCTTGGGGTGCTTGGGGTCGCCGAAGCGCAACGCATTCAGATTGGCGATGGGACGCGCGCCCATCGTGAAGACGTCGCGCAGGATGCCGCCGACGCCCGTCGCCGCGCCCTGGTAGGGCTCGATGAACGACGGGTGGTTGTGCGACTCCATCTTGAAGATCGCCACCATGCCATCGCCGATATCGATGACGCCGGCATTCTCGCCCGGGCCACAGACGACCCAGGGTGCGGTGGTGGGCAGCTTGCGCAGCCACTTCTTCGAGCTCTTGTACGAGCAGTGCTCGCTCCACATCACCGAGAAGATGCCGAGCTCGGTGACGTTGGGCGTGCGGCCCAGGATGGACAGGGCGAGCTTGTACTCCTCCGCCGACAGGCCGAACTCCCGCGCCAGCGCTTCCATGCTCTTCGGGGCGTCGGCCGCCTTGGTCATGGTCGCGGTCATGCTGCCAGCGCCTCGGCGATGCCCTCGAAGAACGGCCGGCCATCGCTGCCGCCGAGCGCCGGCTCGATCAGGCGCTCCGGGTGCGGCATCAGGCCCAGCACGGTGCGGCGCTCGTTGAAGATGCCGGCGATGTTGCGGGCAGAGCCGTTCGGCGTGTGCTGCTCGCCGACTTCGCCGGACGGGCTGCAGTAGCGCACCGCCACCAGGCCTTCGCCCTCGAGGCGATCGAGCGTCTTGGCATCGGCGCGATAGTTGCCGTCGGCGTGGGCGATGGGGATGCGGATGACCTGGCCGCGCTTGTAGCGGCGCGTGTACATCGACTCGGTGCTCTCGACCTTCAGATGCACGTCGCGGCAGATGAAGCGCAGGCCGGCGTTGCGTACCAGAGCGCCGGGCAGCAGGCCCGCCTCGGTCAGAATCTGAAAGCCGTTGCAGATGCCGAGCACCGGCACGCCTTGCTTGGAGCGCGCCGCGACTTCGGTCATCACCGGCGAGTGCGCTGCCATGGCGCCCGAGCGCAGGTAATCACCATAGGAGAAGCCGCCCGGCAGGACGATCAGGTCGACCTTCGGGATGGCGCGATCGCCGTGCCAGACCATGGTCGGCGCGTGGCCGGCAATGCGGCCGAGCGCCACGGCCACGTCGCGATCGCAGTTCGAGCCGGGGAAAACGATAACGGCGGATTTCACGTCAGGACTTCGCCAAGGCTACTTCAGGACTTCGAACGCGTAGTCCTCGATGACCGTGTTGGCGAGCAGGCGCTCGCACATGCTCTTCACGTTCTTCTCCACGCTCGCCTTGTCGGTGTCCTTCAGGTCGAGCTCGAGGAACTTGCCCTGGCGGACGCCCTCGACGCTGTCGAAGCCGAGCGCGTGGAGGGCATTGGCGATCGCCTTGCCCTGCGGATCGAGGACGCCCTGCTTGAGCGTCACGTGAACTCTTGCCTTCAAGAACGTCTCCGTCGCGGCTATTGCATCACCTTGGGGCCGGGCATGTCGCGCGGACCGCTCTCGGGCAGGATGCCGAGGCGCTGGGCCACCTCCTGGTAGGCCTCGGCGACGCCGCCGAGGTCCTTGCGGAAGCGATCCTTGTCCATCTTGTCGTTGGTGCGCACGTCCCACAGGCGGCACGAGTCGGGGCTGATCTCGTCCGCGAGGATGATACTCATCTCGTCGTTCTGGTTGTAGTAGCGCCCGAACTCGAGCTTGAAGTCGATCAGCCGGATGCCGACGCCGAGGAACAGTCCGCACAGGAAGTCGTTGATGCGCAGCGAGAGCGACATGATCTCGTCAAGCTCTTGCGGCGTCGCCCAGCCGAACGCGGTGATGTGCTCTTCCGAGACGAACGGGTCGCCAAGCTCGTCGGCCTTGTAGCAGAACTCGACGATCGAGCGCGGCAGAGTGGTGCCCTCGGGAATGCCGAGGCGCTTGGAAATCGAACCGGCGGCGACGTTGCGCACGATGATCTCGAGGGGAATGATCTCGACCTCGCGGATCAACTGCTCGCGCATGTTCAGGCGGCGCACGAAGTGCGTCGGCACGCCGATCTCGCCGAGCTTGGTCATCAAGTACTCGGAGATGCGGTTGTTGAGCACGCCCTTTCCGGTGATGGTGCCCTTCTTCTGGTTGTTGTTCGCGCTCGCATCATCCTTGAAGTACTGGACGAGCGTGCCGGGCTCGGGGCCCTCGAACAGCACCTTGGCCTTGCCTTCGTAGATCTGTTTGCGTCGCGTCATACCTGTCCTGAAGGAACGGCTCTGCGCCCCGCTTCTGGAGCGGCTCGTCGGGGTCGGCCTGGCGGCTGGGAGTGGGGACCATATCTCAATCGCCAGGGGGCCACAACGCGCCGAAAGGGGCGGAAATCCTGGCAATCCGGCCAGGTCGTACGGGGTTCGCTGCGGCGCCTTGGCGATTGATTTGGGCGGCCCGCAAGGCTATCCCTCTGCCTCCCGCCGCCCGCACCAACAGGGAGCCGCTCCATGGCGATGGACGATCGCAAGAAGGCATTCGAAGACAAATACGCCCGCGACAAAGAGCTTCAGTTCAAGGTCGGTGCGCGCCGCAACAAGCTCCTCGGCCTATGGGCCGCCGAGCAGATGGGCCTGAAGGGCGACGCCGCCACGGCCTACGCCAAGACGGTCATCGAGTCGGACTTCGAGGAGTCGGGCGACGAGGACGTGTTCCGCAAGGTGATGGCCGACCTCAAGGCGAAGAAGGTCGATGTCTCCGATCACCGCCTGCGCAAGCGCATGGAAGAGCTGTTGGCGGAAGCACGCGAACAGCTGATGAAGGAGTAGCGCCGCTACTTCTTGCGCTTCGGGCGGCGCGCCTTGCTTGGGCCGCCTGCATTTCCGAACACGCGTTGGAAGATCGTGTCGACGTGCCGCGTGTGGCGCGACGGGTCGAACGCGGCGTCGAGCTTCTTCTTCGACAGCGCCCTCTGCACCTGCGGATCCTTCTCGATCCAGTGGCGGAAGCTCGTGTCGGTGTCCCACGCGTGCATCGCGTTGCGCTGCACGACCCTGTAGGCGTCCTCGCGCGACATGCCTGATTCGGTCAGGGCGAGCAGCACGGTTCCGGAGAACACGATGCCGCCGTTCTGCTCGAGGTTGGTGCGCATCCGCTTGGGATAGACGACGAGCTTGTCCATCACCTGGGTCAGGCGAACCAGCGCGAAGTCGAGCGCCACGGTGGTGTCGGGCGCGATGATGCGCTCCGCGGCAGAGTGCGAGATGTCGCGCTCGTGCCATAGCGCAACGTTCTCCATCGCCGGGATCGCGGCGGCCCGCACCACGCGCGCCAGACCGACGAGGTTCTCGGTCAGCACGGGGTTGCGCTTGTGCGGCATGGCCGACGAGCCCTTCTGGCCCTTGGAGAAGAACTCCTCCGCCTCGCGCACTTCCGAGCGCTGCAGGTGGCGCACTTCGATGGCGATGCGCTCGATGGAACTCGCGATCACGCCGAGCGTTGCGAAGAACATGGCGTGGCGGTCGCGCGGAATGACCTGGGTGGAGACGGGCTCCGGCTGCAGGCCAAGCTTCGCGGCGACGTACTCCTCGACCGCTGGATCGACGTTCGCGAACGTGCCGACCGCGCCCGAGATCATGCAGGTGGCGACCTCCGCGCGCGCCGTCTGCAGTCGCGTCTTGGCGCGCTGGAACTCGGCATACGCATAGGCAAGCTTGAGGCCGAAGGTGGTCGGCTCGGCATGGATGCCGTGGCTGCGCCCGATGGTGACGGTGTCCTTGTGCTCGATCGCCCTCCGCTTCAGGACTTCCAGCAGGCCGTCGAGGTCGGCGAGGAGGATGTCGCTGGCGCGCGTCAGCTGTACCGCAAAGCAGGTGTCGAGGACGTCGGATGACGTCATGCCCTGGTGCACGAAGCGCGCCTCGGGTCCCACGAACTCGGCGACCGAGGTCAGGAAGGCGATGACGTCGTGCTTCACCTCGCGCTCGATCTCATCGATGCGGGCAATATCGAAGTTGCCCTTGGCGCGCAGGGCCTTCGGCACCGAGCTCGGCACCTGGCCGAGGTTGGCCATGGCTTCCGCCGCCAGGGTTTCGATCTCGAGCCAGATGCGGAAACGCGTCTCCGGCTCCCAAATGGCAGTCATTTCCGGGCGGCTGTAGCGCGGGATCATCCGGTCGTCCTTGGGGGTGCTATGTTCACGGGCCGCCTGGGGCACCTACGGGGAGGAAACATCCGCATGCGCGCCGGCATCTTGTGGCGTTGCGCCACTGTGTTTCTCATGGTCCAGCCTGAGGTCGCAAGTGCTGCCGACCTCTTCTTCTGCGAAGAGCGCGACTCGGTGGGCTTCCATTTGGAGGCCGGGCAGCCCGAGCGGGTGCGCTTCGTCGGCGCGCGCTTCAGCCTGTTCGTCGACCTGCCGACCATGGCGCTCACCCTCGAGGGCGGCCGCTCGTTCAGCTTCCGCTGCGGCGGCGACGGCGAAGTATGGACCTGTAGCGACGGCCTCCGTCTGTTCGTCATGCAGCGCGCCAGCGGACAATTCGCCATGAGCCGCCTTGCCGGCTTGGTAACGGACGAGGCACCCCCGCAAGGCCTTACCCGCGAGCCCCTTGCGGTCAGCTGGGGTACCTGCGAGCGCTAGAAGTCCATCCGTTTGACGCCGGTGGGCGTCCCGAGCAGGCAGACGCTGGCGCGGTGCTTGGCAAATATGCCGACCTCGACGACGCCCGGCCACATGCTCACCTCGATCTCCATGCCCGGCGGGTCCTTGATCGCGAGGCCGCGCACATCGAGCAGCTGATTGCCGTTGTCGGTGACGACGTTGGCGCGCACCTGCGCGTCGCCGCCGATTGCCTTGAAGCGCCGCACGATCTGGGCCGACGCCATCGGGATGACCTCGACAGGCAGCGGGAACTTGCCCAGCACCTCCACGAGCTTGGAGGCATCGGCGATGCAGACGAAGCGCTCGGCGAGGTCCGCGACGATCTTCTCGCGGGTGAGCGCCGCGCCGCCGCCCTTGATCATGTTGCCGCGATGGTCGATCTCGTCGGCGCCGTCGATGTAGGCCGGAATGCGCTCGACCTCGCTTGCCTCGAACACGCGGATGCCATGGCCGCGCATGCGCTCCGTGCTCTTCACCGAGCTGGAGACGGCGCCCTGGATGCGGTCCTTGATGGTGGCGAGGGCGTCGATGAACAGGTTCACCGTCGAGCCCGTGCCGACGCCGACGATGCTTCCCGCCTTGACGTGCTCGAGGGCGGCGCGTGCCACCATCGCCTTCAGTTCGTCCTGATTCACGAAGGGCTCCTACAAGAGGCCAAGGGCGCGAAAGCTGGCATGCTTGCCGCGCCCGATCACGACATGGTCGTGCAGCACAAGGCCAAGCTTCTGGCAGGCGTCCTGGACCTGGCGGGTCATGTCGATATCGGCGGCGGAAGGGGTGGGGTCGCCGCTCGGATGGTTGTGCACGATGATTACCGCCGACGCCGACAGCTCGAGGGCGCGCTTGACCACTTCGCGCGGGTAGACCGGGGTGTGGTCAACGGTGCCCTTCTGCTGCGCTTCGTCCTTGATGAGGGCGTTCTTGCGGTCGAGGAATAGCACGCGGAACTGCTCGACGGACTCATGGGCCATGGCCGCCGTGCAGTACTCGATGACCGCATCCATCGACGAGAGCGCGCTGCGCTTGCGTGCCTCCGGGCGCGCGACCCGTGCCGCCGCCGCATAGGCTGTCTTCAGCAGGGCGACGGCGTTCGGAGACAATTCAAGCGCCTCAAGGCGCGCGGGGTCGGCGCCCAGCACGTCGCCGAACGTGCTGAACTCGCGTAGCAGGTCTTTGGCGAGCTTCTTGGTGTCCTTGCGGGGGATGGCGAACGTGAGCAGCAATTCGAGAAGCTCGTAGTCCTGGAAAGACGCGGGCGCCTCGTAGAAGCGCGCCTTGAGCCGCTGCCGGTGGCCGAGGTAGTGCGGGGCCGCCTCGGCTGCTTCGGTCTTCTTAGTCGGCATAGGGCGGGCGGTCGCGGCCGCTCGCCGAGCGGGTGAAGATCTCGTACCCGTCCGCGGTCACGCCGATGGTGTGCTCGAATTGCGCTGACAACGAGCGGTCGCGCGTCACCGCGGTCCAGCCGTCGGCAAGCATGCGAATGCCCGCCTTGCCGGCGTTGAGCATGGGCTCGATGGTGAAGCACATGCCTTCGGCCAGGACCGCGCCTTCGCCGGCCTCGCCGTAGTGCAGGATCTCCGGGCCCTGGAAGATGAGTCCGATGCCGTGTCCGCAGAACTCGCGCACCACGGAGGTGCGCTCGGCCTCGGCGTAGGCCTGGATGGCATGACCGATGTCGCCCGTGGTCGCCCCGGGACGCACGGCCCCGATGCCGCGCATCATCGCCTCGTAGGTTACGTCACACAGGCGTGCTGCCTTGCGGCCGACGTCGCCGGCGAAATACATGCGGCTCGTATCGCCGTGCCAGCCATCGACGATCACCGTGACGTCGATGTTCATGATGTCCCCCTCGTGCAGCACCTTGTCGCCGGGGATGCCATGGCAGATCACATGGTTGACCGACGTGCAGATGGACTTCGGGAACCCACAGTAGTGGAGCGGTGCGGGGATGCCGCCGCGCGCCACGATGAAGGCATGGCACTCGGCATCAAGATCGTTCGTGCTGACGCCGGGCCGCACGAACCGGGCAATGTGGTCGAGGGTGTCGGCCGCGAGGCGACCTGCGACGCGCATGCCGGTGAAGTCGCCGACCGTAGCGGGAGCCGCCGCGCGCCGAATGCGTGGTGCTGTCGCGTATTCGGACATCGTCCGCCGCGCCGCCTCTAGGTGGGGTAGGGCGGGCGGTCCAGGCCCTGCGGCGACGTCGTGAAGATCTCGTGGCCGTCGCTCGTCACGCCAATGCAGTGCTCGAACTGGGCCGACAGAGAGCGGTCACGCGTCACCGCGGTCCAGCCGTCGGGGAGCATGCGCACTTCCCACTTGCCGAGGTTGATCATCGGCTCGATCGTGAAGATCATGCCGGGCACCAGCTTCACGCCCGTGCCGGGGTCGCCGTAGTGGACAATGTTCGGCGGCTCGTGAAAGACCTTGCCGATGCCGTGGCCGCAGAAGTCGCGCACCACCGAGTAGCGGTGGTGCTCGGCGAAGGACTGGATGGCATGGCCGATGTCGCCGGTCGTGGCGCCCGGACGGACGACGCCGATGCCGAGCATCATCGTCTCGTAGGTGACCTCGCACAGGCGCGCCGCCTTGCGGCCGACGTCACCCACGAAGTACATGCGGCTCGAGTCGCCATGCCAGCCATCGACGATGACGGTGACGTCGATGTTGAGGATGTCGCCATCCTTCAGCAGCCTGTCGCTGGGGATGCCGTGACACACGACGTGATTCACGGACGTGCAGATCGACTTGGGGAAGCCGCGGTAGTTGAGCGGCGCCGGGATCGCATCGTGCGCGACAATGAAGTCGTAGCAGAGCGCGTCGAGACGGTCGGTGGAGACGCCGGGCTTCACGAACGGCGTGATGTAGTCGAGGGTCTCGGCGACCAGGCGTCCGGCCTTGCGCATGGCGGCGAACGCCTCGGCGCCGTGCACGCGAATGGGCGAGGGGTAGCGCGGCGACTGGAAGGTCGGCGTGTCGTTGAGCGCCGCCGATGTCCGATTCATTGGGTCTCCTGGGCCGCCCTAAACCGCCACCGGCATGGCCCTGTCTAGCACAATTTGCTGAGGCGAGAGAGCGCAGCCGTAGCAGAGCATCTCCACCCCCGCGGCCCGCGCGGCCTGGGCCGCGGCGTGGAACGTCGGGTCGATGTCCCCGGCCACCGCGAAGCGCCGTGCGTCCTCCCGTTGGGCGACGAACAGCACCACCGCCCGGACGCCATCGGCGGCCACGGCGGCGAGTTCGCGCAGGTGGCGCGCGCCCCGTGCCGTGACGGAATCCGGGAACTCTGCCACGCCCGGCTCGCGCATCAGGTGCACGTTCTTGATCTCGACGAAGCAGCGCTCTTCGCCGCGCTCGAGCACGAGATCGACACGGCTGCGTTCGCCGTAGCGCACCTCGCGGCGAATCCGGTCGTAGCCGGCGAGCTCAGGTACGGCGGCGGCGGCGATCGCCTCCTCGGCAATCCGATTCGGGCGAGCGGCGTTGATGCCCACCAGGCCCGCTGTGGGATGTTCGCCAACCTGGATCAGCTCCCAGGTCCACGGCAGCGACCGCTTGGGATCGTCGGAGCGCGACAGCCAGACTTCGGCGTTGCTCTCGGTCAGGCCGAGCATGGCGCCGGGATTGGGACAATGCGCGGTCACGGTGCGCCCCGCCCACGGCTCGGACTCCAACAGAACGTCGGCGAGAAACCGCTTGTAGCGACGCAGCAGGCGGCCGCGCGCCAGAGGGCTCGGGAACAGCATTCGCCGGACAAGGTAGCCCGCCGGTGGCTCCGTTCAAGCGCTGGCGGCGGCCCTCCCTACTCCAACGGGAGTAGGCGTGGCCCGAACGAAGGCTAGCACCGGTCCGATAGAACCGCCCCCGGCGCCGCGCTAGACTGCGCCTGCCCTTGTGGGAGGGCATCGTGACTTGTTACGGGCCGGTGTGCCGAGCGGTATGGCGTCAAACGTCGAGTTTCGCGTGCGCAAGGCTTCGCCCGTCGATGCGAGCGCAATCGCGCGCGTCTACGTCAGCAGCTGGCGCTCGACCTATGGCGGGCTCCTTCCCGACGCGATCCTGAACGGCATGAGCGAAGTGCGCGAGACGCTGTTCTGGTGGACGGCGCTTTGCTCGCAGCGCAGTCAGACGGTGACGCGGGTCATCGAGGATCAGGACAGCCGCATCGTCGGATTCATTTCGGCAGGCTCGGAGCGCACGGGCGGTACCCTGCGGCGCGCCGAGGTCTACACGCTCTACCTGCTCGATGGCTACCAGCGTCGCGGGTTCGGCACCAAGCTGATGTCTGCTGCGGCCGACCGTTTGCACGAGCTCGGCTTCAACGGCCTCGTCGTCTGGGTGCTGGCGGGCAACCCCGCCCGCGCGTTCTACGAGCGCCTCGGTGCGGAGAAGGTGGCGACGCGCACCATCCGGATGGGCGGACGCGCCATCCAGGAATTCGCGTTCGCCTGGCCGGACCTCGCCTTCGCACGTGCGGCCGCACAACGCGGACCCCACGCCGGCTGATCGTCTCTTTGGCGCGGCGGGGCCGCGCGCCAACCCTCGCCAATGCTATGGTCGGCGCGCTCGCCCGCTTGGCGGAATGGTAGACGCAAGGGCCTTAAAAGCCCTTGGCCTTCGGGCCGTGCTGGTTCGAGTCCAGCAGCGGGCACCAGGGTTGGGCCTGAAATGAATTCGCCTGCCGCGGGGTTTCCCCCGGGCAGGCGATTTCGTGCGCGGCGCTTGCGCGCCGCCAAGCTAGAACGTGTAAGTGAACTTCACTGACGCGGTGGCGCGCGCTTCGTAGGTCGTGCCGAGGCCGTGCTCGTCCGTGTCGTGGTAGCGGGCGTCGAGGGACATCCAGGAAACCGGCGTCCAGGTGACGCCGGCGTTCCAAGTGCCGTACTCGCCGGCCTTGTCCTGCACCCACTGCTTGCCAAATGCACCGCCGACGGTGAAGTCGCGCAGAACCGGCATCGCAAAGTTGATCTCGCCGTACAGGGCGTCATGCGGGCCGGTACCCGGGAAATCCGGGGTGTAGAACAGCGCCGCACCGAGCGTGGCGGGGCCAACCGGCATCGACGTGGCGAGCTTGAACTCGTAGAACGCGAGGTCGCCGCCGCCGCCGCCCATGTAGGTGTAGTTGATGAAGCCGATGTCGAACGTGTGGCCCATGAACGTCGGCTTGTAGCCGACGTACATGTCGAGTTCAGCGTCCGCCGTGGTGTTGAAGTCGACATTGGAGGCCCACACGCCGAAGTAGCCCTTGCCAATGGCAATATCGGCGCCGCCCTGGATGGCTGCGCCCCCGTTGGTCTGGCTTACGCCGCGGAAGACGTAGTCGGTGGTCGCGCCGACGTTCAGCACAATCTGCGCCGAGGCGGAGCCCGCAAACAGGCCCAGGCCCATGGCGGCGGCGACAAGGAACGCACGCAATTTCATCTCGGTTGCCTTTGCCTACAGTGGCAATCGGTCTCGCCCGATCGCTGCGCGACTGCTGCTGCCCGGCCGGACTCACCACTAGCCGTTGCAAAGTCGCAATCAGGCAACAGTGTGGCCAATTCGTGCGCGACTAGCAATTGCCGCCTTCACCTCGGCCCAAAACCTGCGGAAAAGGCCGAGTTGCCGCCAGCCGTAGACAAGGGGAGACGCCCCTACCCCGGCCGGCGGCAGCTCAGCGAGGGCCGGCTGCTACTGCCCATACGACGACTAGAACGCGAACGTCGCCTTGATGCCGCCTACTGCGCGCTCCTCGTAGTTGGTGCCGAGTCCGTGCTCGTCGGTATCCCAGTAGCGGCCATCGAGCGACAGCCAGCTGATCGGGGCCCAGTTGAGACCGACGTTCCAGGTGTTGTAGTCACCCGTCCCCTGCATCGTCTGGCGCCCGTAGGCGCCGGTCAGGGACAGGTTCGCGACCACCGGCACGGGGACCGCGGCGTTGATCTCGTAGTAGGTGGCCTCGATGGAGCCGGCGCCGCCGAAGTTCGGCGACCAGTAGATCGCTGTGCCAATCGCGGCGAAATCGAACGCGTAGGACGCCGCGCCCTTGATTTCGTAGTAGCCGAGGTTGGCGTCGTCGGGCTGGCCGAAGTACCGGTACGCTATAGCACCGATGTCGAAGGTGATGCCCATCCATGACGGCTTGATGCCGCCGTAGACATCGACCTCGGTGTCCGTGCCGTTCCCGAAGTCCACGGTGGACGCCCAGATGCCGAAGTAGCCGGGGCCCATCCCGAGGTCGATACCGCCTTGCAGCGCTCCGCCCTCGTTGGTCTGGCTGATGCCGCGCACCACATAATCGGTGACGGCGCTGACGTTGACCGAAATGGCCTGCGCCTGCGCCGCGCCCGCGAGCAGCAGTCCCGCGGCGGCGGCTGCCGACATCAGCCAGCCCTTGCGCGCCGACGCCCGCGCCGCCATCCGAGTGTCGTTGATTCCTTCTCCACCACGATTCATGGAACATTCCCTCTCCGTTTCGCCGCGGCCGCGCCGCCGGCAACCGCGACCACCCAGTACAAAGACCGTGCCGGTCCGGAGGGCGCCCACAACTCGTTGCAATCTCATGGAAATTCGAGTTCGCACGCGATTCGCGCGTGCGGGGGAATTGCTCAAACCCCGCGCACAAGTTAACGGGTGCCCAAGCCGTAGGCTGACGGAGGACGCTTTATGCAGACACGGCGCGCGTGCTCAAGCAACGCAAGCTCGTCGGCGCATATCGCGCGCGCCCCGCCTATCAGCGCAACGACTACATCGGCTTCGGCGCGCCGCGCGCGCCGCGACACCGCAGAGGCGCATCGACCCGATGCTGGCGGAGCTAGCGGCCGGTGAGGGCTACATGAACATGGCGTGGCGGCCGCGCGCTGCCGAAGCCAAGGCCGCTCCGAAATTCCCGTCGCGCCGCAAGGACGCGCCTTGACTACCTCTTGCGCGGCTTGAGGCTCGCGCTGCGCTCCCTAGATTTGATGGACGTCTCACAACAACGGTGTCCGAGATGCGTCCAATCATCAGCTGGTTGTCGTCACCGATGCCGGTCAGGCGCGTGTGCTGGTCAACGATGGACCGAGCCACGGCCTCAATCTCGAGCGCGAGATGTCCCAGAAGGTGTTGGCGAGCCGCGAGATCGACTCGGACCGGCCGGGCAGCACGCGCGACAGCCACGGGCCGTTTCGCCACGCGCTCGATCCGTCAACCGACCCGGCTCGCAACCGCAAGTATCGCTTCGCGCGCGAGATCGTGCGCACCCTCGACGATGCCCGCCGCCACAACGCCTTCCAGCGTGTCTACCTGGTGGCGCCGCCGCAGTTGCTTGGCGACCTCCGCGACGCAATGACGCCGGAGTTGCGCAAGATGGTCGCAGGCGAGCTCAACAAGGACCTCGCCAAGGTTGCCGTGCGCGACTTACCGGGATCACCATGGCCACCTGCTACCAGTCTAGGGCGAGCCGAGCTGCTAGTCGGTCGAACATTGTGACGGGCGACCATTGCAGCCGCCGGTTGCGCGGCGGCGCGTGCACAGGCAACGCTGCAGCGATGCACCGCGCTGCTGTTGTCACACGCGGATACATGCCTGATACAACCGGACCCGAGGGGCCTTTGACTTAACCCCTGCGCCGTTCGTACAGTCGCGGCAACGTGCCCCCCGCCCTAGCTGCGCCACGCGCACCGCAACGCCAGAATCCGCCCGAGCTCGACCGTATGTTGAGCGCGTCGCTGACCCTTATGTTGCGGCAGGGCGTCAAGGCGACGACATATGCCGACGTTGTGCGCGCATCGGGACTGCACGAAGACACCGTGCGCAAGTACGCCGAAGACATCGAAGGCGTGACGCTGAAGGTGCTCGACGACATCGAGCAGGACGTCATCGAGGCGATGATTTCCGAGGTGTCGAAGGCGCCCTCGACCGCGGAAGCGAAGCTCGGTGCCTTCATTGAGACACTGACCCGCGCCCAGCACGGCCGTTCCAACCGCATGGCTCTGTTGGTGCTCATGGGCACCGAATACGCGGGCAATGAGGGGCGCATCGCGGCGCGCACCAGCCGCCTGTTCAGCCACCTGTACCGGACCATCGAGGGCATCATCCAGTTCGGCTGGCTGCGGAGCACGTTCCGCACGGACCTGCCGGTAAAGGAACTCACGGCCGGTTTCGTCGGCGCGCTCACCGGCACCGTCCTCGAGGCGCGGCGGATGGGCACCGCCCTCGATCCCATTCAGCTCGACCGGGCCGTCCGCCTCGTGCTCCTGCGCGGCATGGAAGATCGCATCGCGCTGGAGCGGGTGCTCTCAGGCTTCGTGGTGCCGGGCTACCACCCGTAAGCTGCGGCCCTAGCCGACGATGTGATGCTTGCCGATCGTGGCGACGGTTGACGCCTGCGGCCCCTTGTCACCCATCTCCTCGGCAAAGCGCACCGCGGCCCCTACTTCGAGGTGCTCGAACGCGTCGTTCAACACCGCGTTGCGGTGGAAGTAGACATCGCGGCCGTCGGCGGTGCGGATGAAGCCGTGGTCGGGGAATAGCCGTTCGACCGCGCCGTGCGGCGGCGCGTCATGGCGTTTCACCGCGTGGCGCTGCAGGTCGCGCTGATCGTCGAGGCGCCGGCGCACGTCATCGAAGGCGTCGCGGATCGAAATGTAGATATCTGCGTACTCTGGCCGCTCGCCGCGGTTCACTTCGACGTCGTTGCCCGGCAACGTGACGTAGATCGCCGTGTGGAAGACGTTGCCCTTGTTGTGCTGCCGGTGTGGCCGCTCCAGCACGACACGGCACGAAATGATGCTCGGGTGAAAGCGCTCCAACTTGTCCACTTCCTCGCGCACGCGCGCGTCAACGGCAGGGGACGAGTCGAAATCGCGGAAGGTGATCTGGAGGGGGATCTTCATCGGCCACCGTTCCTCTGTCTTGTTGGGTACCCATGTAACCTAGGTACGCCTGACAAGGCCCGCAATGCGGCCGATCCCGTATGGACGGCTGAGGAACGCGGGCGGCTGCTAGGCCGGCTCGCCGCCGCCTACGAAGGCCGCGAACTGCTCGCGTAGGATGCGCTCCTCGAGGTGGTGCTCGGGGTCGAAAAGCAAGGACATCGAGCGGTCCTTGGCCTCCGCAACCTCCACCCAGGCGACGTCCTGCACCTCGCGGTGGTCGGCGCTGGCGTTCACGGGTCGCTTGTCCGCCTCCAGCGTCTCAAACCGGATCTTGGCGTCAGCCGGGAGGATCGCGCCGCGCCAATGCCGCGGGCGGTGCGCGCTGATCGGCGTCAGCGCCAATAGGCGCGACCCCAGCGGCAGAATCGGCCCGTGCGCCGACAGGTTGTAGGCAGTCGATCCCGCCGTGGTCGACGCGAGCGCCCCGTCGCACGCCAGCACCGGCATGCGCACCACGCCGTCGATGGAGACGGCAAGCTTCGCCATCTGACCGGAGGCCCGCAGCAGCGACACCTCGTTGATGGCGATCTCGGTGATGCGGCGCCCGGAGCGGGTCTTGGCGACCATGCGCAACGGGTGCAGGCGGACTTCCTTGGCGCGCCCCAGCCGCTCGAGCAGGCCCTCGGGCCGGTACGCGTTCATCAGGAATCCGACGGTGCCGACGTTCATGCCGTACACCGGTACGCCATCCATCGTGTGGTGGAGGGTGTGCAGCATGAAGCCGTCGCCACCCAGCGCAACGACGATGCCGGCCCTTTCGATGGGCGCGTCGCCATACAGCTTGATGCACGCCCGCCGCGCATCGCGCGCCGCCTTGGTCGCGTCGGCGACGAACGCCACTTCGGTCCGCGTCCGGCCGGTAGTCGCGCCCCGCCGCGCTGTCGTGCCGCGGCGCGGCGCGCTGGGCCCACGCTTAGGTGCCTTCGGTTTCGCCAATGGGATGCGCCTGCGAGAGTAGGATCGGCTGGAAACGCCCGCAGTATACCCCGCGCCTCTAGGGCGTCGGAACGCTGGTGCTGGCCCTGCCAGCGCGCTAGAGGTGGCGGACGAGGCGCCCATGATCCCCCTCCACGACGACCAGCCATCCGCCACCGCACCCCGCGTCACGGTCGGCATCATCGTTGCCTGTGTTCTGGTCTTCCTCTGGCAGCTGACCAATACCGGCGCGGCGGGCGAGGAGATCTTCTACTCCTACGGCCTGGTCCCCGCGGTCCTGTTCGGCGAGGCGGATCTACCGCCCGACCTCGCGGTCGTGGCGCCGTGGATGACGATCCTCACCTCGATGTTCATGCACGGCGGCTTCATGCACCTCGCCGGCAACATGCTGTACCTGTGGATCTTCGGGAACAACGTCGAAGACTCGATGGGCCACACCCGCTACATCGTCTTCTACGTGGCGTGCGGCGTCGCTGCTGCCCTGGCGCAGGCCTTCCAGGACCCGTCCTCCGAAATACCGATGATCGGTGCGTCCGGCGCGATCGGCGGAGTGCTCGGCGCCTACATCTTGCTGCACCCCAACGCCAAGGTGCTGGTCATCATCCCGCTCGGTATCATCTTGCATCCGATGCGAATCCCGGCGTGGATCGTGCTGGGCCTGTGGTTCGTTCTGCAGCTATTCGCCGGTGGCACCACGCCCACCGAGGGCGGTGGCACCGCGTACTGGGCGCACATCGGCGGCTTCCTCGCCGGCATGGTGCTGGTGTTCGTGTTCAAGAAACGTGGCGTGCCGGTCCTCAACTTCCGCGGCCCGCACCTATCGGTGCCGCCCGGCTACGAGAACACGCGTTGGGACGACCGCGCCCCGGACCGCAGGGAAGAACGCGGCAATCCGTTCCGGATCGATCCGAACCGGAAGCACTTCAATCCGTTCGACGACAAGCGTTAGGCGGCCTTAGCCGCCGGTGACGCTCATGTGGCGGGAGACGGCCGGGCCCTTGTGGCGGCGGTCGATGATGAAGTCGTGGCCCTTCGGCTTGCGGCCGATTGCTTCGTCGATCGCGGCGTCGAGCAA
This sequence comes from Rhizobium sp. Q54, assembly GCA_945947575.1. Lineage (GTDB taxonomy): Bacteria > Pseudomonadota > Alphaproteobacteria > UBA2966 > CAIVPW01 > CAIVPW01. The sequence goes on along the minus strand of CAMEYM010000018.1, from coordinate 38,985 downwards.
CTCGTCCGAGTCCTTCTCGACGCGCATCGGGAAGCGCAGGTCGGCGGCATCGTTCTGGCCGAGGCACATGTACAGCGTGCCGGTACACGTCAGGCGCACGCGGTTGCACGACTCGCAGAAGTTGTGGCTGAGCGGCGTGATGAAGCCGATCTTGCGGCCGGTCTCCTTGACGCGCACGTAACGCGCCGGGCCGCCGGAGTTGTAGTCGAGGTCTTCCAGCGTCCATTTCTCGGCGAGGCGCGCACGCACCAGGCTGAGCGGCAGGTAGTGGTCGGTGCGGTCGTGATCGACCTCGCCCATCGGCATGGTCTCGATCAGCGTCATGTCCGTCTGCGTCTCGGCGCACCAGCGGATCATGTCGTCGTACTCGTCGTCGTTGACGCCCTTCAGCGCCACGGCGTTGATCTTGACCTGCATGCCGGCGTCGCGCGCGGCGCGGATGCCGGCGAGCACGACGTCGAGGTCGCCACGCCGCGTGATCTCGCGGAACTTGTCGGCCTTGAGCGAGTCGACCGAGACGTTGATGCGCCTGATGCCCGCGGCGGCCAGTTGGGGCGCCAGCTTGGTGAGCTGGCTGCCGTTGGTGGTGACCGTCAGTTCGTTGAGCGCGCCGGTCTTCAGGTGCCGCGCCAGGCGGTTGACCAGGACCATGATGTCCTTGCGCACCAGCGGCTCGCCGCCCGTCAGGCGAATCTTCTCGACGCCCTTGCGCACGAAGGCCGCACAGACGCGATCGATCTCCTCGAGCGAGAGGACCTCCGACTTGGGCAGGAACGTCATCTCTTCCGCCATGCAGTACTGGCAGCGGAAGTCGCAGCGGTCGGTCACCGACACGCGCAGGTATCTGACCGTGCGGCCGAACGGATCGACCAGCTTGCTGGAGGTGCTCTTATCAGCGACGATGGTTTCGCAACCGTCCAATGCGTCCTCCCGGGACGTGGCTAACCCTGTCGCACCCAAGTATCGCACCGAGGGGGCAGGGCCGTTATGATCCGCAGAATATAAGCAAAGCGTCCGATCCCACAATCACGATGGCTTCAGCCCCCGGCAAAGTTGCCACCAAGGCCAACCGGCCGCCCCGGCCCAAAGTGGTCGAGGCGCCCCAGGTGCGTATCCTTTTTGGCTCCTCGTATCCGCTGGGTCCGGGCAAGGTGAAGCTTCTGGAGGCCGTCGGCCGCACCGGATCGATCTCGGCCGCGGCGCGGGCGGCCAACATGTCCTACCGGCGCGCCTGGGTCCTCATCGACGAGGTCAACCACCTGTTCCGCGAGCCGCTGGTCGAGACGACGACCGGTGGCAAAGGCGGTGGCGGCGCGCGTCTCACCGAACTCGGCGAGACGGCCCTGGCGCGCTACCACACGATCGAAGCGAAGGTGCGCTCGGTGGTGGAGGGGGAGGTCGCCTCGCTCGGCGAACTCCTGGCCGCACCGCGCAAGCGCTCGTCGGGTTGATGTCCTCCGACGAACTCGTTCTCGCATCGCTGCTCGTCTCTCGCCTGATGCACGACCTCGCGGCTTCCGCCGGCGCGGTCGGCAACGGCATCGAGATGTTGCGCGAGGAGAGCGGCAAGGGCGGCGTTGATGCCGGTGCCCTCGACCTTCTGGAGTTCAGCGCGCGCGAGACCTTGCGCCGCCTGGAGTTCTTCCGCCTGGCGTTCGGCGCCGCCGGGGGGCTCGGCTCGCGCCAGCCGCTCGACGAGGCGCGCGCGAAGGTGACCGCCTTCTTCGAGGGACGCAAGGTGAAGGTCGATTGGCCCCGCGGCACGGCCGCGGACGCGCCGCAACCTGTCGTCAAGCTGACGCTGAGTCTCGTGATGATCTGCGCCGAGGCGCTGCCGCGCGGCGGTACCGTCTCGGTCGCGCTGGAGGATCGCCGGGTCGAGGTGACCGCGGCGGGCAGGGGGCGACTCTCGCCGAGGAAAGGAAGGTGGCGCTGTCCGGCGATGCCGCAGCGCTCAACGCACGCTTGGTGCAGCCGTATTACGCGGGCGCCCTGGCGCGCTCGCTCGGTAGCGCCATCGTCACCGCGGCCACCTCCGATCGGGTGGTGCTGACGGCGGCGTTGCCGCCCGGTTAGCACCTATCACCCCGCTGCAGTGAGGCGCGGGGGCAGCACGCTAGATTCGCGTTCGGCCCTCGTATCTTGGGCTCCAGCGCGCGTGCAAAAATGCCTCGACGAGCGAGGCCATTGCCGGACCTAGCGCCGCCGGTACGAATATGTCGATCCGCTCAGTTCGACCGCGAATCCACTGCTCCACAGTTTGGACTGGTGCGGCCCGGCGGTCGCCAATCCCAAAGCGCTCATCAAGTCGCGCAAGATCGTGCGGCTCAAAGGGACTTTCGGCGAATACTCGGTCGTGGACGTGCTTGATGGCGGCTGCGCTGACCGATATGAGTGAGCGGTCGAGGTTCGGACGATCCTTCTCGGGGCTAGTGCGATCCAGATTGGGAACCGTCGGCCGCACCTCGGCGTGGGGTGCCCGGTAGACTGCCTCTCCCTCTTCCGTGAGTACCCGATCAATCTGAACGCCGCGTGCCGAGAGTCTGAGGGCCATCACTTCGGTCGTGAGGGACGCGTGCAAGGTGCTTTGGGCCCCACCTTGGTAATGCTGGTACTCGAACCGGGCGGCACTCCGAAGGCCCACCTTCCCGACCTTCAGCGAAGTATCTCCGCACAGGAAGGCGTATACGGCTCGGGAACCCTCCGGCAAGTCGGGGTTGTGGCTCCCAGGCAGATGAACCTCGTAGCGGAAAGGATCTTTGATCGGTGCGCCGGACAGTCGCACAACCTCAGTGAGGTCCTTGACGGCTTGAACGAGCCCGCGGGTAGCCACGAAACAGCGTCCTAGTGCCGCGGTAGCAGCGGCGACTCGGGATCCTCGCGCAGCAGCGGGCTGCGCTCGCCGAAGTGGAGAAGACCGCGCTCTCCGGCGCCGCCGTGCCGCGACAGGCCCGCCTGATCGAGGCGGACGACGCGGGGACCGCTGCGCTTGCGTGCGCGCTCAGCCAAGCGAGTACGAGCCGCCGCGCGCTCCGCGAACGGACGTGGTCGGCGATTCATGGTCAAGCCGCGTGGATGGCGGATTGATTGGACGGGTCGCGCAGGACGTAGCCGCGGCCCCACACCGTCTCGATGTAGTGGTCGCCGCCGGTGGCCGCCGCGAGCTTCTTGCGCAGCTTGCAGACGAACACGTCGATGATCTTGAGCTCCGGCTCGTCCATGCCGCCGTAGAGATGATTGAGGAACATCTCCTTGGTCAGCGTGGTGCCCTTGCGCAGGGCGAGGAGCTCGAGAACGCTGTATTCCTTGCCCGTCAGGTGCACCGGAATGCCAGCGGACGCCACGGTGTGGGCATCCAGGTTGACGGACAGCTTGCCGATGTTGATGACCGACTCGGCGTGGCCCTTGGAGCGGCGCACGATGGCGTGCAGGCGCGCGACCAGTTCGGCCTTGTTGAACGGCTTGGTGAGGTAGTCGTCAGCGCCGAAGACCAGGCCTTTGACCTTGTCGTCGGGCTCCGAGTCGCCGGAGAGGATCAGGATCGGCGTGCGCACCTTCGAGTTGCGCAGGCGCTTGAGAACCTCATACCCGTGCATGTCGGGGAGGTTCAGGTCGAGAACGATGATGTCGTAGTCGTACAGCTTGCCGAGGTCGAGGCCTTCCTCGCCCAGGTCGGTCGTGTAGACGTTGAACCCTTCGCCGGTCAGCATCTTCTCGACGCTGCGGGCGGTTACCGGATCGTCTTCAACCAGCAGAACGCGCATCGGCATCCCCTCCGTTGCGAACCGCGCCCCAACCAGAACGTTCCCCCGGGGGCGGGCCATTAATCATCGTTAATGGCACCATACCATAGGGATATCTCGGTTGCACCACGGTGGTACCTTTTCCCTCCAAAGAGGTAATCCTTGTAGGTAGGCCAGACCTTAACGGCCGATCCTTTACCGTCCGTTAAGCGTAATCGGGCACTCTGACGGTGTCTCAAAAACGGCGGTTCTCCGCCGCTGTGCAAGGACCGGAGGCCGCCGTGGATAGCCTCATTGCCGAAGTCGATCGCCTGCCCGACCACCGCACCTTTGGCCGGGTTGCCGGCATTCAAGGTCTGCTCGTTGCTGTCGGTGGCTTGTTCAGTGCGGTCAGCATCGGCACCCGCGTCAGCATGGCCGGGCGGCGCGGTGCGCAGATCGCCGGCGAGGTCGTCGGCTTCAAGGACGGCCGCGCGCTGGTGATGCCGTTCGGCTCGCTCGACGGCATCGGGCTTGGCGCCAAGACCATCGTCGCGGATCACGACGCCGTCGTGTATCCGCACGCGACGTGGCTCGGCCGCGTCGTCAATGCGCTCGGTGAGCCGATCGACGGTGGCCCGCCGCTGCCGCAGGGCCCGCAGGGCATGCAGCTGCGCGCATCCGCGCCGATCGCGGCGCGTCGCCGCCGTCTCGGCGGCAAGATCGATCTCGGCGTGCGCTCCATCAACACGTTCACCACCGTCTGCCTCGGTCAGCGCATGGGCATCTTTGCCGGCTCCGGCATCGGCAAGTCGGTGCTGCTGTCGATGATGGCCAAGTACGCGACCAGCGACGTCAACGTCATCGGCCTGGTCGGCGAGCGCGGCCGCGAGGTGAAAGAGTTCATCGAGGACTACTTGGGGCCGGAAGGCCTCAAGCGCAGCATCATCATCGTCGCGACCGGCGATGAGTCGGCGCTCATGCGCCGTCAGGCCGCGTACATGACGCTCGCCGTTGCCGAGCATTTTCGCGACCAAGGCAAGGACGTGCTGTGCATGATCGATTCGATCACACGCTTTGCTATGGCCCAACGCGAGATCGGTCTGTCGGGCGGCGAGCCGCCGGCCAGCAAAGGCTACACGCCGACCGTGTTCGCCGAGTTGCCGCGCCTCCTGGAGCGCGCGGGCACTGGTATCGGCGCCGGCACCATCACGGGCCTCTTCACCGTCCTCGTCGAGGGCGACGACCACAACGAACCGGTTGCCGACGCGGTGCGCGGCATTCTGGACGGCCACATCGTCCTGGACCGCTCGATCGCCGAGCGCGGCCGCTATCCCCCGATCAACATCCTGCGCAGCGTTTCGCGCTCGATGCCCGACTGCAACACCAAGGAAGAGAACGACTTGGTGTCGCGCGCACGTACCCTCGTATCGACGTACGAGGAGATGGCCGACATGATTCGCCTCGGTGCGTACCGTGCCGGATCGGACGCGGCCATCGACGAAGCGATCAAGCATCGCGACGGCCTCGAGCGTTTCCTGGGGCAGGGCAAGACGGAGCGTTCCGAGCTGGCGGCGGGCTACGCGACCCTCGCCAAGATCGTCGGCACACCGAAAGTTGCCGCAGCAAAGAAATGATGCGCGTTGACCAAACCGTTTCGGGGACGCCGGCATGAAGAGCCTGGTGTCCCTGATTCGCCTCAACAAGTGGACGCTCGAAGAGAAGCGCCGCGCCCTTGCCGCACTACAAGGACTGCGCACCGACTTGGTGCGTCAGCAGAACGAGCTCGAATCCGAAGTGGTGCGCGAGCAGCTGTCCGCGAAGAGCGGCGTCGAGGGCGCCTGGACCTATGCGGGATACGCCAAGGCGGTGATCCAGCGGCGCGAGACGCTGAAGCGCACCCTCGCGGACGTGGACAAGCGCATCGACGTGGCGCGCGACGCGGTCAACGCCGCGTGGCGCGAGATGCGCAAGTACGAGCTGGCCGAGGAGCGCAACCAGGCGCGCAAGAACGCGGACGTCGCGCGCGTCGAGCGCCTGGAGCTGGATGAGATCGCCCTCACCCAGAACCGCATCAAGCAGGGCGAGCGCGGCTGACCCGCAAAGGCCACCTTTTCGCCCGAACCGGCCGCTAAGATACGCGTCATGCTTCGGGGCGTGCTGGCGTTCGCGTTCGTTCTCCTGGTCGCTGTCGCGGTGCGCCCGGCCTCGGCGCAGCCCGTCTTCGGTCTACCGGTAGCGTGCGAGATGGGCATCGTCTGCACGGTGCAGAACTACATCGACCATGACCCCGGCCCCGGCGTCGCCGACTACACGTGCGGCGATCTCGCCTACAACGGCCACGACGGCACCGACATTCGCGTCCCCAACATGACCTTCGTGGCGCGCGGTGTCCCCGTGCTAGCGGCCGCTGCCGGCACCGTTGTCGGTCGCCGTGATGGCGTGCGTGACGTCAATGTTCGCGAAATCGGCGTGGAAACGGTCGCGGGGACCGAGTGCGGCAATGGTGTCGTCCTCGACCATGGCGGCGGATGGGTTACGCAGTACTGCCACTTGCGTCAGGGCAGCGTGCAGGTTCGCGGCGGCCAGACGGTGGCGGCCGGCGAGGTCATCGGCCTGGTCGGAATGTCGGGCCATGCCGAGTTTCCGCACGTCCATGTCGCGTTTCGGTATCAGGAACGGAACGTGGATCCATTCGTCGGCATCGCGGCGCCCGCCCTGTGCGGCGCCGAGCGGCGGCCGTTGTGGAGCGCCGAGGCGCTCGCGCAACTCGGCTATCGGGCGACCGGCGTGCTCAACGCCGGTTTCGCCAGCGCGCCGCCGGAAAGCGCCCAGATCATGGCCGGTCAGCAACAGGAACCGACCCTCGCGGCCGACGCGCCGGCGATGGTGTTCTGGGTCGAGGTGTTCGGCATGGCCAAGGGCGACCGCACCCGCGTGCGCATCGTCGCGCCGGACGGGCGCGCCGTCGTCGACGCCACGACCGAGCCCAGCACCCAGCACTGGGCCAGCCGCATGACGTACAACGGCCTGCGCCGCTCCGCGGCACGCTGGCCGGCTCGAACACATCGAGTACTGGCGCGATGCTCCGGTCTGGACCCCAGAGAAGATCGCCGGCGCCACCGCCGACTGGTTCAAGTACCTCGGCAAGGTTTAGCGCGGCGGGGCCTCGCGCTGCGCCTGTTGCGACTGATTCGCAGCAGCCGAGGGTCTTTCATCCTCCCCGTTCGGTTGCGCTGCAGGGCATCCCGCCTATATTCGCCGCCATGCTGAGTGCCGCGCCGCGCCGCCGTGCCGTTGTCGCCATGTCGGGCGGCGTCGACTCGTCTGTCGCCGCTGCTCTGCTGCAGGAGCAGGGCTACGACGTCGTCGGTGTTACCTTGCAGCTCTACGACCATGGCGTGGCAACGGGACGGTCCGGCACCTGCTGCGCGGGCCGCGATATCGCCGACGCGCGCCGGGTCGCTGCTGCGCTCGGCATCCCGCACTACGTTCTCGACTACGAGCAGCGTTTCCGTGCCGCAGTAATCGACGACTTCGCCGCGACCTACGAGGCGGGGGAAACGCCGGTGCCGTGCGTGCGCTGCAACCAGCGCATCAAGTTCCGCGATCTGATGGAGGTCGCGCGTGATCTGAACGCGGATTTCCTCGCCACAGGCCACTACGTGCAGCGCATCGAGGGACCGCACGGTCCGGAGTTGCACGCCGCCGCGGATCCCAGCCGCGACCAGAGCTACTTCCTCTTTGCGACGACACCCGCGCAACTCGCCTTCCTGCGCTTCCCGATCGGCGGCATGGTCAAGAGCGAGACGCGCGCGCACGCGCGCCGGTTCGCCTTGCCCGTCGCCGCGAAGGCCGACAGCCAGGACATCTGTTTCGTCCCCTCCGGCGACTACGCCGCCGTCGTGCGCAAGCTGCGTCCCGATGCGGAACAGGCCGGCGAGATCGTCCATGTCGACGGTCGCGTCCTCGGACGCCACAAGGGAGTCGTGCATTTCACGGTCGGCCAGCGTCATGGACTCGGGCTCGGGGGCGGGGCGCCGCTTCACGTCCTTCGTCTCGAGGCGGACACGCGCCGCGTCGTCGTCGGTCCACGCTCCGCATTGGCGGTATCGAGCTTCGCCGTGCGCGAATTCAACTGGTTGTCGGCGCCGCCGGTCCGGGCGCTGCGCGCTGCCGTGAAGGTCCGCTCGATGCGGCCACCGGCGGGCGCCACGCTGCACCCCTTGCCGGACGGCCGCGTGCGGGTCGAGCTTGACGTGGCCGAGCTGGGGGTGGCGCCCGGACAGGCCTGCGTTGCATTCCACGGCGGGCGCGTTGTGGGCGGTGGTTGGATCGAGAAACAGGCGGAGTTGGCGGCAGTGCCGAACGGGCTGGCGGCCTCTGCTTGACGGACTCGGGCGCGCGTCCTTATATCCCGCGCTCTTTCGGTACTCGAACGACGCGGTTGTTGGCGGGGTAGCTCAGCTGGTTAGAGCGGAGGAATCATAATCCTTAGGTCGGGGGTTCAAGTCCCTCTCCCGCTACCAACTTCGTCGCTCGCGGTGGAACGCTGTCCCCGGAATCCCTGGGGGCAGCGTTCTGCGTTTTCGGACCTCTTGCTCACGCGCGCGTGACAGGCGTTGGCGCACCCGATTGCCGCCATTGGTTGTTGTGTTCTCCCGATTCGGCCTAGGGTCGTGCCGATGGCTGCCAAGCGGGCGGTCGCGCGCGGCGGATGAGCGCAACGGAGGGGAGCAAGCGACATGTCGATGGTTGCCGTCATCTGGGCCAACAAGGTCGCCATCGATAGACGCCAAGGGCCGCCTGGTGCGCGACGTCGTCAACGGCATCAACATCATGGAGAAGCGCGCCGGTTGGGGCGGGGAGTATCCGCCGGAATGGCGCAACGGTAATTGGGAGTACGCGACCTTCGCGGCGGACGGCGCGCCGCGCTCTGGCAACCTGCAGGGTTGCTTCGAGTGCCACGGTCCGCTGGGTGCTGCCGGCTACGACTTTGCCTACGTGGTTGGTGAGATGCGCGAGCCGGCCCCGGCCGCAGGAGCGATGTGACATGCGCGTCGCTGCACTACTCACCGCGTTGGGCGTGTCGTTCGGGGCAGGCGTTGCTTCGGCGGCCATGGTCGAAGTGAAGCAGCTCAATGCCGGGCAGGGCGGCACGTTCGTGTTCGAGCCCGGCATTGTGCGTATCGGCGTCGGCGACTTCGTGAAGTTCACCGCGAGCGATCGCAACCATCAGGTGACCTCGGTGCGCGGCGGCATCCCGGCCGCCGCCGCGGCTTTCAACAGCAGGCGCAACGAGGACTACATCCTCGAGTTCACCGTGCCGGGCATCTATGTCTACGAGTGCACGTCACATCGCAGCCTAGGAATGGTCGGGATCATCGTTGTCGGCAACGACACGTCGAACTTGAATGCGGTGAAGCAGGTCGATCTCAACGTGCCGCTCGCTAACCAGCGCCTAACCGCGCTGGTTGCGCAGGTCACTCGCTAGCTATCCCGCTCGGGGTACACGCACCGCGAGCACGGAAGGGAGAGGCCCGCGAAGCGCCAGCGCGGCGGTTCGCTTGGGTTTGCGCGTGTGCGTTTCGGGCACACCCGATCATGGCGCTGTGAACGCAACGGCTGCGGCGTTGCACTTTCGACGCGCACTATAGCGCGATGTGCATAGCTTGAACGGGAGGCATTGCCCCGTTTCCGCCCGAGGAAGGTATGTCGCTGCCGCTGCGCGCGAAGGCGCTCTAACCCTGCCGCGCGCTTGCTGGTGTGCGGCCGCCGCCTAGACTTTCCGGGCTACTCGAAACTGCGGTGCCTGCCTGGTCGTCGACCGAGCCAAGTCATCCGCGGGTTGGTTGAGAGTGCCGTCGGACGTGGGGTTCGGCCGCAACGATATCTCCAAGGAGACGCGATCGTGCAGACCGGCATCGTTAAGTGGTTCAACAAGGTTAAGGGATACGGGTTCATCGCGCCCGATGGCGGCGACAAGGACGTCTTCGTCCACGTGTCCGCCATCGAACAGGCCAATCTTCCCGGATTGAACGAGGGCCAGCGAGTGAACTTCGAGGTCAAATCCGGCCGCGACGGTCGGGTTTCCGCGGAGAACCTCTCCGTAGCCAACTAGAGCCACGCGGATGTGACCCAAAGGGCCGCCGGGCGACAGGCGGCCCTTTTCCTTTGGCGCCGCGCCACTTGCGCGCCCTGCGCGGCGGCGCCAAGCCCATGCCAGGCAACCATCTGTTGCGCTTCCGCCAGGCCGATTTGGCCCGTAAACCTTGATTGAGGCCGCTATTCCGACTATGACACCCGCCGAGTACGGGGAGGTCTTGGACGGTGAACGGCGCCGCAAAGCTGCGACGCGGAGTGACGTACCGCCGGTAACGGGCGGCAACGCACGCCGCCCGAGCGGCGGGGGAGACGCCGGCCGGTCCAGGCCACACTCAGACAGGTTCCATGTCCGATCTCATCGAAGTCCAATCCTTGAGCAAGCGCTTTGGGTCGATCGTCGCCGTCGACGATGTGACTTTCAGCGTGCCGCGCGGCGTTGTCATGGGCTTCCTGGGGCCGAACGGCGCCGGCAAGTCGACGACCATGCGCGTCATCACTGGTTATCTGCCGCCGACCGCTGGCACGGCGCGCGTGCTCGGCCATGACATCCAGAAAGAGCCGGTCGAGGTGAAGAAGCGCATCGGCTTCTTGCCGGAGGGCGCGCCGCTCTACGGCGACATGACGGTGATGTCGTTGCTCGAATTTATCGCCGAGATCCGGCAGCTCGCGGGCTCGAAGGCCAAGCAACGCATCATGTACTCGATCGAGCGCATGGGCCTGCAACAGGTACTCTATCAGCGCGTCGAGACGCTCTCGAAGGGCTTCAAGCGCCGCGTCGGTTTCGCGCAGGCGATCTTGCACGACCCAGACGTGCTCATCCTCGACGAGCCGACCGACGGTCTCGACCCCAACCAGAAGCACCATGTGCGCGAGCTCATCCGCGAGCTCGGCAAGAACAAGGCCATCATCATCTCGACTCATATTCTCGAAGAGGTCGACGCGGTGTGCGACCGCGCCGTCATCATCGATCGCGGTCGCGTCGTATCGAACGGTACGCCGGCGGAGCTGCATGCCCGCTCGCGCATGCACAATTCGGTAGTGCTCCAGGTTCGCGCCGATGCGGCGGCCAAGGCGGTCAAGCTGCTGCGCGGGCTGAACAACGTCGTTGCCGTCGAGTCGGGCACGCCGCACAACGGCCGCGTCTCGCTGTCGGTTGTGCCGCGCGGGGGCAAGTTCATCGCCGACGAAGTCGGCATGGCCATCCGCCAGAACAGCATCGAGGTCGACGAGATTCACACCGAGGTCGGCAAGCTCGACGAGGTCTTCCGTCAGCTTACCGTCGGTCACGAACAGGCGGTGTTGCGGTGAGAAACATCTGGATCATCACCAAGCGCGAGCTGGCCGCGTACTTCTCGACGCCGCTCGCCTACGTCTTCATCGTCACCTTCCTCGCGGGCGCCGGTGCGGTGACCTTCTTCATGGGCGACTTCTTCGGCCGCCGCCAGGCGGACCTGCAGTCGTTCTTCAGCTTCCACCCGTGGCTGTTCCTGGTGCTCATTCCGGCCGTCGGCATGCGTCTGTGGGCCGAGGAGCGCAAGACCGGCACCATCGAACTGCTGATGACCTTGCCGGTCACTACCGGCGAGGCGGTCGTCGGCAAGTTCCTCGCCGCGTGGATGTTCACCGGCTTCGCCCTCGCGTTGACCTTCCCGATCTGGATTTCGGTCAACTACCTCGGCGACCCGGATAACGGCGTGATCTTCGCCAGCTACGTCGGCAGCCTGCTGATGGCCGGCGCTTTGCTGGCGCTCGCGTCGTGCCTGTCGGCGCTGACCCGCAACCAGGTCATCGCTTTCGTCATCGGCTCGGCGGCGAGCTTTTTGTTCCTGATGAGCGGCCTCGACCTCGTGCTCGGCATGTTCCGCAGCTGGGCGCCCGCCTATGTCCTCGACATGGTGTCGTCGCTGTCGTTCCTCACCCACTTCCAGACGATCGCGGACGGGGTGCTGCCGCTCCCCGCCATCGTGTTCTTTCTGTCGATGATGGCGGTCTGCCTGTTCATCAACGCGCAGATCGTCGAACTCAAGAAGGCGAGCTAGCGATGAACGGTCTCCTCGAACGAGTGAGCAAGATCGAGCGGTCGGTCCTCGCTAGCATCGCTATCGTGCTCGCCATCATCCTGTTCCTGGCCGTGAACGTGTTTTCTGCTCTGACGTTTGGTTCGGCGCGTTCCGACCTCACCCAGGCCAAGCTCTTCACGCTGACCCAGTCGACAACGAACGTCCTGCGCGACCTCGACGAGGCCGTGACCCTGCGTCTGTTCCAGTCGACGGCGCTGCTCGAAAGTGCGCCGGGGCTCAACGTCTATTCGGATCGCGTCAACGAGTTGCTGCGCACCTACCAGGAGCTGTCCCGCGGCCGCGTGCGCTTCGAAATCATCGATCCGATCCCATTCTCTCCGGCGGAAGACCGCGCGCTGCAGTTCCAGCTGCGCTCGTTCAACCTGACCCAAGCGGGCGAGCAGGGCTACTTCGGCCTCGTCGGCACCAACTCCGTCGACGACGTGCAGGTCATCTCATTCCTCGACCCGGTACGCGAGCAGTTCCTCGAGTACGACCTGACGCGCATGGTCGCCAACCTGGCGCGCCCCGCCAAGCCGGTCATCGGTGTCATCGACGGCATCGGCGCGATGGGGCAGGAGCAGAACCAGACGCCCGCCTATGCGGTCATCCGGCAGATGCAGGCGAGCTACGACGTGCGCCCGCTCAAGTACAACGCCAACGTCATTCCGCCGAACGCGGACGTGCTGATGGTGATCCATCCCGCCGGCCTGACGCCCCGCACGCGCTACGCCATCGAGCAGTACGCGATGCTCGGTGGACCGGTGATCGTGTTCGTCGATCCGTTCGCAGAGGCGTCGCCGACGGATCCGCAGAACCGCTTGAACTACCTGTTCCCGACCTCGGAGCTGTCCGACCTGTTCGAGCGCTGGGGCATCCAGATGGCGACCAACAAGGTCGCCGCCGACCGCAGCATGGCGCTGCGCGTTTCTGGTTTCGGTGGTCCGACCCGCGTCGTGGTCGACTACGTGCCATGGCTGCAGGTCCGGCCGGAGAACATGAACACCGAGGACGCGGTCACAGCCCAGCTGAAGATCATGCGCATCACGTCGGGCGGCGCCATCCAGGAGACGGGAATCGACGGAGTCCGGGTCACGCCGCTCATTCAGACGAGCCGCGACTCGATGCTCATCGACGTGACGACCATCCGTCGCCGCGACGATCCGAGCCGTCTGCTCGAGACCTTCGAGCCGTCGGGCGTGCGGCAGAACCTCGCCGTTCGCATTACCGGCCGTGCCCGCACCGCCTTCTCCGATGGTCCCCCCAAGCAGAACGAGGACCAGGATGCGCAGCAGAACCCCAACGCGCCGAAGCCGCCGGAGCCGCCGCAGATCAACGAGGGCAACATCAACGTGATCGTCGTCGCCGACGTCGACATGCTGACGGACCCGCACGTCGTCAATCAGGCCGGCCAACCGGTTTCGAGCAACGGCGACTTCGTGGTCAACGCGGTTGAGAACCTTGCCGGTGGCGGCGCGCTCATCGGCCTGCGCGGCCGCGGCCTTTCGCACCGCCCGTTCACGACGGTCGAGCGCATCGAGGACAACGCGCGCTCCAAGTACTTTGCTACGGAGCAGCGACTGGAGGCGGAACTCGCCCAGACCCAGGGTCAACTCGCGCAGATGCAGGCGCTGAACCGGGACGAGGTGGCGTTCGAGCTGCTGAGCCAGGACGAGCAGCGCCGCATCATCGAGTTCAACCAGAAGATGCTGACCTTGCGTCAGCAGCTGCGCGACGTGCGGGCGGCACTCAACGCCGACATCGACGCGCTCGAAACCCGACTCCAGTTCGCCAACATTGCGCTGGTGCCGATCCTTGTCGTGGCCTTCGGAATGGTCGCGGCAAGCTGGCGGCGCGCCAAGCTGCGCCGTGGCCGCGCCAGCGCCGGAGGCAAGACAGCATGAACCCGCGTAGTTTCCTGATCCTCGCCGGATTGACGGCGGTCGCCGTCGTCGCTGCCGGCGGCGCTACCCTCGTGCAGAGCCGCGTCGGTGCCGACGTACAGCTCTACGACGAGCCCATGTTCCCGCGCCTCGTCGAGCGCGCCAACGATGCCGCCAAGATCACCTATCGCACTGCCATGGAGTCGGCGGTAATCGAATTCAAGGACGGTGCTTGGCGCTTCACGGACCGGTACGGCTACCCGGTTGCCACCAGTAACATCCGCAGCGTCATCGCCGCAGTGGCGGCGCTACGCAAGCTCGAGCCGAAGACCGATACGCCCGCTCGCTATGCGAGCTTGGCGGTCGAAGACGTCACCGCCGAGCTCGCGCGTTCGCGTGAGCTGATCGTCGAAGCGGCGGATGGCACTGTGCTTGCCTCTGTCGTGCTCGGCCGCACCAGCGGCACCATGACCTTCGACCCGCTCGGCGGCATGTACGTGCGCGTGCCGGGCGATGCGCGCGCCTGGCTGGTGCGCGGCACCGTCGCGTTGCCGCCGTCCGCCGTGGACTGGATGGAGCGCCAGATCGTTCACGTGCCCGGCCCCGACATCAAGACGCTGCAGATCAAGGAGAACGGCCAGCTCGTTCTCAACACCGAGAAGGAAACCGACCAGTCGGGCGTCTCGCGCTACCAGCTCGTGCCGCGCGACGAGAAGATCCAGGCGGCCGACAGCGCCGTGAAGCAGGTGGCATCGTCCGTCGTGTCCCTGCAGTTCGAAGACCTGCGCCCCGCGTCCATGCTGCAGTTCCCGAACAATCCGCGCGAGCTCATCTTCACCACCTTCGACGGCATGACCCTGTCGGCCGAAGTCGCGGAGATCCAAGGCAAGACCTGGGCGCGCTTCAAGGCCACTGCGGCTCCCAACGCCGCCGGCGCCGAGCGCGCTCGCCAGATTTCTGCCGCCACCGACGGCTGGCTGTTCCAGATGCCGGGCTTCAAGGCCCCGGCGTTCAACCGTCCGGTCGCCGAGCTGACCGAGAACAAGGTGACGACGCCGACTCCCGGCGCTCCGGGCACCATCGGCCTTCCCCCGATTCCTGGCCTGGGTGGTCGCTTGACCCCGCCGGGCGCCATGGTGCCGGGGGCTCCGCCCATTCCGCTGCCGGGCGGGGCTGGCGGCCGCTAGTCCTCTCGCTTCGAACGACGCATGCGGCGCGCCGGAAGGCGCGCCGCATGCGTTTCACGGGGCCCGCGTCGCACCTATACTCGTCCTATGTGGGTTCGATCCGGCAGGGCGATTCAGCTCGTAGCGGTTGCCACCCTCCTGTTCGTTGCGGGGGTGGCGGGCGCGCAAGCGACTCGCCCTGTGCAGACCGGTGAAGTCGTCCGCGGGGCCGCCCGAGTGACCGATAGCGACAAGCTCGTTGTCGATGGCGTCTACCTGCGCCTGTGGGGGGCCGACGGCCCGGAGCTCGCGCAGCCGTGCTTCTTCGCCAACAACCAACCCTACGACTGTCAGAGCATCGCGCTCCGCGAGTTGCAGATCATCACGGCCCAAGGGCCGGTGACCTGCACCGTCCAGCGCGACACCGAGCGCACCCGGCGGACGTTCCTCTACGGCATCTGCCTCACCAGTGACGGTCGCGACGTTGCCGAGGAGTTGGTGCGTGCCGGTCACGCTCTCGCGTTGGTCGATCAGACCGACAGGTACCTCGCCGCGGAAGCCGTGGCGGAGGCCGCCAGGGTCGGCCTCTTTCGCGGGCGGTTCATTGCGCCTTGGGAGTTCGCCGCCACCGTCATGCGCGGCGGCGAGCCTTAGATGTTCGCTCCTCTCACCTGGGGCGCGCTCGCCGCCCTTCTGGTCGCTGTCGTCGGTGGGCTCGCCCTGCGCGACCGCTCGCGCATTCTGGTCGGAGGAGCCGGAGCGGCTGCCTTCCTGCTCCTGACGGCTCTTCTGGTTGGTCAGCGCACCGGGGACAGCAGCGTTGTCGTCGAGCAGGCCGCCCCGGCAGCGCCCGCGGGCATCGAAGCGAACCCGGCGCAGCCGACCGACGCGACGCGCGCTGCGGGCCGAGGCGATCCTGGGCGCGGCCGACGCTGACCGGCTGGGCGGCGATGCAACCGCGGCGAAGGCCGCCTATGAGCGCGCGGTCGCGGCGTTCGCCGCAACCGATCCCGGTGCTGCGGGCCCGGCGCTGGTCGGCCTCGCTGCAGCCTTGGCCGCGCGCGGCGACGAAGCCGAGGCGGCCGACGCATTCGCGGGAGCCGCCGAGTTGTTTCGCGTCAACCGCGATGACCGCGGCGAGGCGATGGCGCACATCCAGCGCGGCTGGCTGCATCTGCTGACTCGGCCCGCCGAGGCGCTTGAGGACTTTCGCCGCGCCTTCGATCCGCTCGGCCGGTTGGACAGCGCCCTGGGGGATGCCGTCGCGCAGACCGGTGCCGCGCGTGCCAAGCAGGCCTTGGGCGACGCGGAAGGCGCGGCGTACGGGCGCGGGTACGCGCGCGACGCACTCGCCCAGGAACCCGACCCGCTGCGCGAGGCCAACCGGCTGCTCGGTCTTGGGCTGTTCGGCTCGCCACAGTTCCACGATGGCGCCGGGGCCGAAGCATTCGCGCGCAACTATCCGCGCGCCAACGGTGAGGCCGAGGATCTGGTTCAGGCCCTTCTCGCGGGGATCGCGGCTCTTCCCGGATGAGCGTGGCTGTGCGCCACCTGGCGGCGCTTCTCCTCTGGCTTGCCGCCGGCGTTGCCGCTGCCGCGCCCCTGCACGAAGGCGGGGCGCGACGCCTGGGCACCAAGCTCACCTACGACGTCAGCGCCGGCGCCGCGGCCCATCGCTTCGTCGCGACGGTGCTCAAGGTGGTGCCCGATCTCCAATTCGAGTGGTTCACGACGTCGCCCGTCGCGGCCGACGGTGTGCGCACCATTGCCGCAGTCACCCTGGAGCGCGCCACAACTCACTGTGAGTGTTACCAGGACGCGGAGTGGGGACCGCGCGGGGACGCGACTGCTCTTTGGCTGAGCCGCGCCGCGTACGAGGCGCTGGCTTCCGGGGCGCGGACCATCCTCCCCTTCAACGACAGTCCTGGCCGCCAAGTGCAGGCGCGCACGTTCGCCCTGGAGCGCCGCGCGCGCTTTCCGATCGGCATCGACGGCTCACCCGCGGAGTTGCCGGCATTGGTCGTCCGTTCGGACAGCGGCGCCGCCCTGTGGATCCATGACGACCCGGCCGATCCGCTGGTGCTCGCGATCGAAGGCGAGTGGACCAAGCGTCTCACCAGCATTTGGCAGCGCCGGGACGACGAGGTCGGCCGCTTCGTTGCGGTCGACGGGCTCGGCATCCACATCGTCGAGCGCGGTTCCGGCCTGCCGATGTTCGTCTTGCACGGCGGACCGGGCATGGAGAGCAACTACTTCCGCCCCTACCTCGAGTCGCTCGAGGACGACTTCCGCGTGGTCTATATCGACCAGCCTGGGCAAGGCCTGTCCGAACGCCTGCCGCCGAGCGTTCCCTATTCGGTGCCGGGGGCGGTGGCGGCGATCGATCGCCTGCGCCAGCAACTCGGCTTCGATCGCATCGTCCTGCTCGGCCATTCGTATGGCGGCTTCGTCGCCCAGCTGTACGCGTTGGCGTACCCCGGCCGTCTGGCGGCGCTGATCCTGGTCGATACCGCGCCGAGCTACGAGTACAACGCCGAGGCGAACCAGAACATTCAACGCTTCGGCACGCCGGAGCAACGCCGCGTGGTGCCCGGCCTGTCCAACGACGAGCGCATCCGTCGCGTCTTTGCTCTGTACTTCGATCCGCCCGATCAGGCCACGGCCGACGCCTTCATGGATCGCGTCATCCTGTCCGCCGAGGCTTGGCGCCAGCTCATCGCGACGCGCGAGTTCCGCAGCTTCGACACGCGTCCCCGGCTGCCGGAGATTCGCACGCCGACCTTGGTGGTGGTCGGGGAGAACGACCTGATCACGACCGCGCGCCAGGCACGCATCATCGCCGCGGGCATTCCGGGTGCCCGCCTGCAGGTGTTTGCGAACACCGGCCACAATCCGTTCGTCGAGGAGCCTGCCGCCTTCAACGCGGCGGTGCGTGCGTTCGTGCGTGAGGTGGCGCCCTAGGCGCGCCGCTTGCGCTGTGACAATCGCCGGATCCGCATAAACGAAGAGCCCGCCGGGGTCTCCCGGCGGGCTCGAAGCTTCGCAGCCGTGGCTGCGCGGATTACATCTTCGTCTTCAGGAACGCGACGATGTCATCTGCGCCCTTGTCGTTGATGGCGCCCTTCGCGAGCTGCATCTTGTTTCCGGGAACGACACCGGCCGGATCCTTGATGTAGCGCTCAAGATTCTCCTCGGTCCAGGTGATGTTCGAGCTCTTCATCGGGGCGGAGTAGTTGAATCCGGCGACCTCACCGGCCTTGCGCCCGAAGACGCCGAACAGGTTCGGACCGACGCGGTTCGGTTCACCGCGCTCCACCGTGTGGCAGACGCGGCAGCGGACGAAAGCCGTCGCCCCAGCGGCGGCGTCTTGCGCGACCTGCATGCCCTCGACGACCGGAGTGCTGATTGCAGTGCGGTGCGCCTCGGCGGCCGACACGTTCTTCGTGGTGAACGCCATCATGCCGGCGCCCGCCACGGCAGCCACCGCGACCACAGCGCCGACGTACTTACGATCAATCATCTGTTTCCCTCTCCTATCGTCCTTGGCGCCGTTTGTCGGAACCAAGGCCCTCGCTTCGGCTTGTGCCGGGTTAACGCGGCACAACCCGAAGCGGCCGCCCCCGTGTGCGGAAACCATGGCTCGCGCACGGTTTCTTGTACCTTGCCCGCTACAGATTGCAAGGTAGTCCGTCGCCGCACCCCACCCCTGCGATACACCACCGGAGAGGCGCAGTTTTCTGCGGCTTTCGAGGGCCGCCGTAGGCCGCTCGTTGATCGTCTGCAGCCAGGCGCCCGGAGGTGTCTGGGCCCGCATTGGGCGGCCGTAATAGAACCCCTGGGCGAGGTCGCAGCCGAGGCCCAGAAGGCCTGGTGGGTGTCTTTGGCCTCGACGCCTCGGCGTACACGACGAGCCCCATGTTGTGGCCGAGGTCGATGATGGAACGCAGAAGCGGTGCCGGCGCGCCACGGAGTTGCGGCGCATGGGCGCCGCACGCGCTGCCAGAGCTCCGAGCTCGTCCGACAACTGGCGCAGGAGGCCCATGGGATCAGTCCCGCGGGCGAGTGCCCACGGTGATCGAAAGGTCCAATGGCTTTCCCGCCCGCAAGACGTGCGCGCTCACCGCGCCGCCGGCGCCCGCGTCGGCGAGGGCGCCGAAGAGGTCGCTGAGCTGCTCGATGGGCGCGCCGCCCATCGTCAGAATGACGTCGCCGAGGGTCAGCCCGGCGCGTGTGGCGGGGCTGTCGTCCTCGACATCGACCACCAGCAAGCCACGGTCCTGACCGGCGCCGCGCGGCAGCCGCGCCGGGTAGGTCGCGACACCGAGGTAGCCGCGCCGCTCCGACCTGCCCGAGAGAATGGCGCCGACCGCCCGCTCCAGCGTTGCCGCGGGCACGATGACGCCGCGCTCGCGGCACCCGCCGGGCACGCCCAGGCCGATCAGGCGCGCCGCGGCATCGACGATGACGGCGCCCCCGAACTCCCCGGGCAGCACCAGGCTTGTGTCGATGTAGCGATCGATGCGCGCGCCGCTACGCGTGCGCCACGCGTCGCCGAGCGTGCCGATCATGCCGAAGGTGGCGCGCGCCGACTTGCCGGGGCGCGCGACGGCGACCACGAGGTGTCCGACACGCAGCGCGGCGACATCGGCGGTGGCCGGACGCTTGCGGCCCAAACCGGGCGCACGCAGTACCGCAATGCCGAGGGCTGTGTCGCGGCCGGCGATCTCGGCGGCCGTCTCGCGGCCGTCGGCACCGACCACTTGCAGCGCGTCCTCCTCATCGACCGCGTCTGACGCAGCGATGACCAAGTCGTCGCCCCAGGCGAGGCCCGTCCCGCGATGGGACTCGCCGGCGATGCGCACCACGGCCGGCGCCACGGCATCCACCACGGCGGCGAGGGCGTTCGAAAGAGTGACGGCGTCGGACATGACTACCTCCTGCTGTGCAGAAGGTAGGAGGGCGGCAGGGCAACCGCCTATCGGCAAACCGGACAGGTACTAGAGGACGACCAGTCCGAGGCGCGCGGCGCGCACCACCGCCTCCGTACGCCCCTCCGCGTCGAGTTTTTCGAGGATGGCGTTGACGTGGAACTTGGCCGTGCGCTCGGCGATGCCGAGGGCCAGCGCGATGTCGCGGTTCGAGCGGCCCTCGGCGAGCAGGGACATCACCTCGCGCTCGCGCGCCGTCAGCGGTTCGAGCGGCAAGCCATCGAGCGCCATGCGGCGCGAGCCGACCAGACGCGCCTTGAGGGCGTCGTCGAGAACGATCAACCCCTCCGCGGCGGCAGCCAGCATCAGCGGCAGGCGCTCGCGCGCGCCGTCGCGCAGATGCACGCCGGCGGCGCCCGCGGCGAGAGCCTCCGCGCCCTGGCGCTCCTCGGCGATCAGGGCGACGACGGTGTGCCCCGCGTCTACCGCGGCGCGCAGGCCAGCCAGATCGGGTTGCGGTGCAGGACCAAGATCCCAGATCACCACGTCCGCCGCGATCTGCGCGAGCGTGTCGGCAACGCCCGCGCCGGCGCCGAGCATGGCGGCGACGTCGGCGCGGTGGCGCAGGGTCGCCGCAAGGGACTCGCGTGCCAACGGGTCATCGCTGACGATCGCCACGCGCCCGGTGCTGCGTCGAATTGAGTCTGGCCGCATGCTTGCTCCCCCAGGGCCTGGGATGGGCCCGTGCATCCAGATATGGGGAGGCCGGGGGCGCTCGGGTAGGGCGCCCGTGCTACGCTCGTCGGATGGCGAAGTCTTCCTTCCCCAAAGCCGATCCAGCCGCGATGGCCTTCTTCCGCGATCTGGTGCCTGAGGCCCCGAACGTCGTCACCAAGCCCATGTTTGGCCACATCGCCGCATTCGTGAACGGCACGATGTTCATGGGCGTGTTCGGCAGTCGCGTGCTGGTGCGGCTCGTGGCAACCGATCGAGAGGAACTCCTCGCAGAGGATGGCGCCGGTCCATTCGAGCCCATGGCCGGCCGGCCGATGCGCGAGTACGTGCTGCTGCCCGCCGACTGGCTGGATGATCCGGACAGGGCGAAGCCGTGGGTGCAGCGCTCGCTCGCCTACGCCGCCGCGCTGCCGCCCAAGAAGGGCAAGGCAGCAGCGAAGGCGTTGTCCGCCGTCGCGGAGAAGAAGCCGGCCGCAGCGAAGACCCCCAAACGCCCGAAGCGCCGGTAGTTGGGGGAGGGCCGCTGCCTTCCCCCAACCACACGCGCGCTACTTCGCGACCTTCGAGACGTAGTTGGTGCCGTTCGCGTCCTCGAACGTGATGGTCACGGTCTGACCGACGGCGAGTCCCGCCATGTTCACGCCCGGCGGGAACGAGAAGCGCAGGCTGTTGACGGTGACGGTCCGCTGACCCGGGTCGAGCGCCTTGATGACGCCCTTTACTTCAGCGGCAGACGCGACGCCTGCCAGGAGCGACAGGAGCGCTGCCGCAAGGATGGAAAAACGCCAGTTCATGATCTCCCTCCCTCATCAACGGGGTGGAGCGCATGCCGGACCGGCCGCGGGCCCCCTCCCGCCGCTCTATTCGAGGACGGAAGCAGGGCCGTGGCAAGCCGGGAGGTGGGTGAGGGCTAGTTCAGCCCCCACCACTTGTTATCGACGCGATTGTAGTTCGCGGTCGGATCGTAGACCGGAACCGGCAGGCCCAGGGTCTGGGCGGTCAGGCGCCCCATCGCCGAGAGCAGGCCGTAGCTGGCGACGACCTCGTCGCGGCGCGAGGTGACCAGCGACACGCGGGCGTTGAGCAGGTCCTGCTCGGCATTCAGCACCTCGAGCAGTGTGCGTGCCCCCACTTCGTATTCCTGGCGGAAGCCGCGCAGCGCACTCTCCGACGCGCGCACCTGGTCGCCGCGCGCAAGAATCTGCGCCCGCGCCGTGGCGAGACCCTGCCACGACTGGGTCACCGCCTGGCGGGCAGTGCGGCGCGCGTCCTCGAGGCTCAGACGTGACGCCGTGAGGTTCTCCATGGCCGAGCGAATAGACGAGAACTCGCCGCCGGACTGGTAGAGCGGCACCGAGACGCTGACGCCGATCGAGCTCGCGAAGGTCGGCGGCGTCAAGTCCGGCCAATCGGGGGAACGCCGCGACGTGCTGGCGGAGAGGGATACCGTGGGCAGGCGCGCGCCGTTGGCGGAGCGCAAGCTCGCTTGGGCGGCCTCTTCCGAATAGAAAGCGGTCAGCACGGTCGGGCTTTCGTTGAGGGCAATCGCGATCGCTTCCTCAAGCGAGTTCGGCAGCACCAGCAGCGAATCTGGCGTGGCCATGTTGGACGGCGCGACGCCAACGATGCGCTCGAAGTTGGACAGGCTGGTGCGGAAGGCGCCTTCCGCCTGGATGCGCGCGGCAGACGCATTGGAGAGGCGCGACTCGGCGGTGGCGACATCCGTCGAAGTCGCGGCGCCTAGCTGGAAGCGGTTGCGCGCCGCGGCGAGCTCGCCCTGGAACACCTGCTCCGAGTTCGTATTCAGCTGCAGCACCGCCTGGTCGCGCAGCACGCCCATGTAGGACTCGACCACCGACGCAAGAATGGTCTGTTCCGTCGTACGCAGGCGCGCGCGCGCACCCAGCACGGCCGCTTCCGCCTGATCGATGCCCGCCTCGATCCGGCCGCCACGGTAGAGCGGTTGGCTGACGCTCAACGTCAGCGCGGGGGAGTTGGTCGATTGCGCGGCGGTGCCGTTCGACGTGTACGACGTCGTGATGCCCGTGCTCAGCGATAGGGACGGCCGCTTCTGCGAGTTGGCTTGTGCCACCTGCTCATCGGTGGCGCGCATGCTGGCGCGCTGCGCCGCGAGGCCCGGGTTGGTGAGATACGCCTGCGCGAGCGCGTCGGTCAGGGTCTGTCCGGCAGCCGGCGCTGCCACCGCCAGCGGGAACACCAGCGCGAGAACGAAACTTCCCCCTGTACGCATCGAAAGCCTCCTGGGCGTCGCACACACGTGCCCAGAAGGACTCCGGGCGAACAGCGCGTGCCTAGCAACTGATGGTTCGCACCTTGCGGCGCAAGGGCTTAGGCGTAGCGCAGGGCCTCGATCGGGTCCAGTCGTGCCGCCTTTCGGGCCGGATAGTAGCCGAAGAAGATGCCGACCGCGGCGGAGAAGCCCACCGCCAGCAGGATCGACGTCATCTCGATGCGCAGCGGCCATCCGGCGAAGTGGGCCGTGAGCTGGGAGCAAATCATGCCGAGGATGATGCCGATGATGCCGCCGATCATGGACAGCGCCAGCGCCTCGATAAGGAACTGCATCATGACGTCGGTGCGGCTGGCGCCGATCGCCATGCGCACGCCGATCTCACGAGTGCGCTCGGTCACCGACACCAGCATGATGTTCATGATGCCGATGCCACCGACCAGCAGCGACACCGACGCGATGGCGGTGAGCAACAGGGTCATGACCTCGGTGGCGCCGGCCCGAGCCTGGAAGATTTCCGACGTGTTGCGGATCTGGAAGTCGTCAGCGCGGCCCGGGACGATCGCGTGGCGATCGCGCAGAAGCTCGGCGAGGTCGCGCTCGACCACGTCCACTTCCTTGGCGGTGCGCGCCAGCACGGCGATCTGCTGCACCGAGTCGGGCTTGATCAGGCGGCCGCCGAGAATGCGCTGTTGCGCTGTTTTCAGCGGCACGAAGATGATGTCGTCCTGGTTTTGGCCGAAGCTCGATTGACCCTTGGCGGCCGTGACGCCGATGACGGTGAACGGCACTCGGTCGATGCGGATGATCTGATTGATGGGGTCCGAGCCCGGGAACACCTTCTCGGCGACGGTCGAGCCGAGGATGACGATCTTCTCGCCGGCGTCGATCTCCCAGTCCTCGAAGTTGCGGCCCTTGTTGAGCTTCCAGTTGCGCACCGTGAAGAAGTCCTCGGTGATGCCGACGACGTTGGTGCGCCAGTTCTGGTTGCCCAGGATGACCTGCACCGGTCCGCGGACTTCGGGCGCCACGGCCGAGACGCCGGGCACCGTCTTCAGGGCGTCGGCGTCCTCGGCGGTCAGGGTTGGGCGGCTGGCCGCGCCCTGCTGGGCGCCGCCGTCGCGCGCCTGACCGGGAGAGATGGTCAGCATGTTGGAACCGATCTGCTCGATGACCTTCTCGATGTTGGCCTGGGCGCCGGCGCCGATGGCGACGATGGTGATCACCGCGCCGACACCGATGATGATGCCGAGGGCCGTCAGCACGCTGCGCATGGTGTTGGAGCGCAGGGATTGCAGCGCGGAGAAGAGCAGGTCGGCGGGGGTCATCTCGTTGAACTCCTCAATGGCCTGCTACGGCCACCAGGTGCGGTTGTGAGGCTGGGGGGGCGCCGGCGCGGCGGCCAACGCCCTTTTCGTCGCGAATCATGCGGCCGTCGCGGAAGCTGAGCACGCGGCTTGCGTGCTCGGCGATGTCCGGCTCGTGAGTCACCAGCACGATGGTGATGCCACGGTCGTTGAGCGATTGCAGGATGCCCATGATCTCGACGCCGGTCTTGGTGTCCAACGCGCCCGTCGGCTCATCGGCCAGGATCAGCGACGGTGAGCCGACGATGGCGCGGGCGATGGCGACGCGCTGCTGCTGGCCGCCGGACAACTGCACCGGCCGGTGGTCCATGCGGTCGCCGAGGCCGACTTCCCTCAACGCCACCTCGGCGCGCTGGCGGCGCTCGCCGCGCGCGAACTTGCCGTAAGCGAGCGGCAACGCGACGTTGTCGAGCGCCGTGATGCGCGGCAGCAAGTTGAAGTTCTGGAACACGAAGCCGATCTTCTGATTGCGCAGGCGCGCGAGCTCGGTGTGGTCGTACGCCGAGACTTCATGCCCCTCGAACAGGTACTTCCCCGCGGAAGGCCGATCGAGACAGCCCAGCAGATTCATGAACGTCGTCTTGCCGGAGCCCGAGGGCCCCATGACGGCGACGAACTCGCCGGGCTCGATGCGCACCGAAACGCCAGCCAGCGCGTTCACCACGTTGGTTCCCATCCGATACTCCTTGCGGAGATCGACGGTCTGTACGACGGACGTCGCCAACTGCGCTGCCTCGGGTTCGAGTCGGATTACTTGAGGAATACCTGCGGAGCTGCGCCACCGCCACCACCGCCGCCGACGCCGACGCCGAAAAGGCCACCCAGAGGATTGTTGGTGTTCGCTGTGGCCGCTGTCGCAACCTCGTTGGAGCCGGTAATCACTTTGGTTCCGGGCTGCACGTCGCCCTGCACCATCTCGGTGAAGCCGCCGTCGGTGATCCCAATCATGACGTCGATCGCCACTGGCTTGCCCTCAGGTCCCAGGACGAACACTCGTGCGGCGCGAGCACGACTCGCCGCATTGCGTGCGCCGGCAGCCGTAGCAACCGGGATGTTGGCCGGCGCCGTGGTTGCGGCGACGGCTTGGCCACCTTGGCCCGCGCCAGCTCCCGCCGCAGCCTGTTGCCGCTCGATCGCCTCGAAGCGCGTGCGCTGTTCTGGTGTCAGCGCCGCCAGGATCGCCTGGCGCTGCGCCAGCTGCAGGCGCTGCTGGATTTCCTGTTGTGTGCCGCCAGCGGCCTGCGCCTGGGTGCGCGCCGCGGCGATCGCCTGGGTGACCTGTTGGGTCTGGGCCTCGCTGAGGCCGAGCTGGCCCAACTGCGCGAGTGCGCCCGCGGCTCCGCCCGCGCCACCGCCCTGGTTGGCGTTCTTCGCGTTGCCACCGGCACCTCCTTGGGGCGCGCCACCGGTCTGCGCGGTCGGCGCCGGTTGCGCGTTGCGGTTGCCCTGACCGGCCTGGGCGGCGGCCTGGCCGCCGCCGCCAGCCTGGGCCGCGCGGTTGGCCCCAGCGCCAGGCGCCTGTCCGGCCTGGGCGATCGCTGCCGCTCCGCCAGCGGCGGTCGCGGGTGCAGCCGCTGCCGGTGCCTGGTACCCGGCGGGCGCATAGCGCAGCGCCGAATTCGGAATGCGCATCGCGTTGGCGCGCTCCTCAATGATGACGCGCGCCGTCGCCGTCATGCCTGGAAGCAGGGACATGTCGGTGTTCGGCGCCGAAGCGATGATCGTGTAGGTGACGACGTTCTGCACCGTCTTAGGCGCAAGGCGCACCTGACGCACGGTCGCCTGGAACTCGCGGCCGGGGAACGCGTCGACGTTGAACTTGATGAGCATGCCTTGCGCGATCTTGCCGATGTCAGCTTCATCGACGCTGACCTCAAGCTGCATCTGGCGCAGATCTTGGGCGACGGTGAACAGCGCGGTGTTCGAGTTGTTCTGGATCGTCTGGCCGACCTCGGCGGTGCGGTCGATGACCGTGCCATCGACCGGCGCCTTGATGACCGTGCGCTCGAGCTCGATCTTCGCCGAGGCGAGCTGCGCCTCCCGCTGCTTCACCTGGGCTTCGGCGGTCGTCACCGACGCGTTCGACTGTGCCAAGGATGCCTTGCGGCCTTCCTGGGTTGCGAGCGAGCCTTGGATGTTGGCGGTGATCTGGTCGAAGTTGGTCTTGGCCTGCTCGTACTTGGTGGTGGCGTCGTCGACCGCCTTGGTGGCGACGACGTTGCGGGCGAAGAGCTCGCGCTGCAGGTTGTAATCGCGCTCGGCCGCCTCGAGCGAAATGCGCGAGTTGGCGAGCTGCGCCTGCAGCGATTGCAGCGACGCGTCGCCGTTGCGGAGGTCGGACTGCGAGCGCTCGACCGAAGCGCGGTTCGACAAGAGCGAGGCGCGCGAAATGGCGAGGTCGGCTTCGGCCTGCGCGACCTTTGACAGGAATGCCTCGGGATCGAGGCGCGCCAACACTGTGCCCGCCGTCACGGGGGTGTTGTAGTCGGCCAGCACCTGGATGATCTGGCCGGCGACCTGGCTGGAGATCTTGACCTCGCCGACGGCGACGACCTTGCCGGTCGAGGACACGACGTTGGTGATGGTGCCGCGCTCAACCGTACCGAAGCGGTACTCGACCGGTCCGCCCTCGGCGCTGGAGCGCAGGAAGTAGTAGCCGGCGCCGCCCGCCACGACGACGACCAAGGCACCTTGCATCAAGCGCCGGGGCCAGCGGCTCCGGCGAATTCCTTCGTTCATCATAGTCACCGCCCCAGGAAGACGCGTTCCGCAGGAGAACGCCGTGAAGCCTCGGCAAATTGACGCCGCTGCTCCGGCGTCATGGCCGCAATTGCATCCAACATCGTGCCGTGCAGCGCCGCCTGGCTCGCCAGCGTCATGCCGCGCAGACGCTCAAGCGCCACGTCGAGCTGTTGGGGATCGAACGGCTCCGCCAACAGAGCGGCGGTAACCGCCTCGTTCGCCCGTCGCACCGCCACCAGGCTGGGGCGCAAGGCCTTGTTCTGTTCGATGACTCGGCGCACCGCGGGGGTCGTTGCTGCAGCGGGCGCCGCCGGTGCCGCTGTCGCTGCGACCTGCGGGGTCTCGACCGAATCGCCGCGCACCGATCGCGCCACGACGAATCCGGCGACGAACAGATTGGCGCCGAGCGAGGCGACCAGCACTGCGGTCCAGCCGCGCGACAGGGTCGCGGTCATTCGAGGCCGCTTCCGAAAGCCGGCTCGCCCTGGAAGTCGTGGCCGAAAGCCAAATTGACGAACTCCGCAGCCATCGCGTTGGCGTCATCCGCCGGCGCCCAAATGGCCCCGACGATCACGCCCAGCACGATCGCGCCGGCGAGCGCCGACAGCGGACGCAGGAAGCCGACCGAAGGCGTGCTGAACAGCACCGCAAGCGTCGCGCGCCAGCCCCGGCGCACGGCAGGCACCGCACCGGCACGGATGCGCGTCAGCAGCGCAGCGGACGGCGCGTGACGCGGCGCCTCGGCCAGAACCTCATCGAGCGCCGCCTCGCGGCGATGCGCGCCGGTGATGGACGGATCCTGGATCAGCGCGTCGAGCACCGTGCCGCGCTCTTCGAGCGGCCAGCGCTGCGGCGCCGCGCCATAGGTGGCGAGGATCTGTT
The DNA here is from genome assembly GCA_945947575.1 of Rhizobium sp. Q54. GTDB lineage: Bacteria > Pseudomonadota > Alphaproteobacteria > UBA2966 > CAIVPW01 > CAIVPW01. The sequence continues at coordinate 11,144 of CAMEYM010000018.1, read as the reverse complement.
GGGCGCGGACGTTCACCGTTGCATCCCCAAGGCGGAAGCCACGGGGATGAGTGTCATTGCCTGCCATCTTCACTCCTCCCCGAGATGAGGATGCAGGTGCGAAAGGTTGTGACGAAGGCTTCGCCGGCCGCGAGACAGCAACGATTCGAGTGCGTCGATGCTGACCCCCAGCACCTCCGCTGCCTCGACGTTGCTAAGTCCCTCATAGTACACCAGTCCAATTGCGGAGCGCTGCCTCTCGGGGAGCGCTGCCAACGCCTCTAGTACGATCCTGCCGACCTGCTTGCTCTGCAGCTCGGCGGCCGGGGAGGGGCGCCCATCGGCCACCTCCGGAAACTCATTCGTTACGACCTCGCGGCGGCGGAAACGGTCGATGCACAGGTTGTGGGCGACCCGCAGCAGCCAGGTACGGACCTGGGCGCGCGGCTCCCACTTTTCCCGGCCCCGCCAAAGGCGAAGGAAGGTCTCCTGGGCAATGTCATCCGCTTCAGCCGCATTTCCGAGCATCCGATACGAGAAACCCGCGACGGCCCCCGCGTGACGGCCCAGCAGTTCCCCGAAAGCGGCGCCATCGCCGCCCTTGAGGCGCTGCATCAGCGCGTCGTCGGACTCCGCCGCCGGGAGTGCCTTCATCGGAGCTAGCTGACCCACGGCCACCTACGGGTTGCCGGCGATCGTGGCTGGGACTGGCTTCGCTCCGAGCGATTTCGCCTACCAACAACGCGCTGGGGGGCGGTTTCCGTCGCGCCGGAGGCGCGCTCCGGTTTGACGCACTTGGGGCGGCCAGCACCCAAACCACAGGCGCCGTCCGGGAATTAGTGGCATTGAGCCATGGCGCCGCCCAGCGCGGCAAGGTTGGGCCGGTAACAGAACGTTGCGGCGGCAACCCTGCCACTATCCCGGGAAAGCCAGGCAAGCCGCTGGTCTCGCGCCGGGGTGAGCGGGGTGCGCCTACATGAATCGTGACCACCTTTTCTGCGCGGGCGGGCAGGGCGGCAACCTAGCCGCCCCGCGCCCCCGCCCCTATACTCCGCGCCTCTCGAAGGGCGGAGTTGCGGCGATGCGCGGTTGGGCGGCGGGGTTGAGGCTTGTGGCGGCGGCGGTGCTCGCCGTGCTCCTGCCGGCCGCAGCCTTGGCCCAGGCGCCTCTGATGGAGCCGATCAGCGGCCGCGCCCGCGCCTTGCAGGCCGACCAGATCGTCATCGGCACCCAGCGCATCTCGCTGTTCGGCATCGACGCGCCGGACCCCGACCAGGACCGCGAGTGCATTGCCGGGCGCGCGTACTATGGGTGCTTCACCAACGCCAAGCGGGCGCTGGAGATCCTCGTCGATCTCGGCCCGGTGACCTGCACCGACACCGGCGTGCGCAACTATGTCAATTTCCCGTACATGATCTGCAAGCGCGGCGACCTCGACCTTGCCGAAGACCTGGTGCGCGATGGGTGGGCGTTTGCCCTGCGCCAGCAGTCGGACAAGTATGTTGCGGCCGAGGCGCAGGCCAAGGCGGCGAAGAAGGGCATGTGGCAGGACGGCATCCGCTACACCCTGCCGTGGGAGTGGCGCGAGATGAACGGCCGCCCGCTGCTCGGACCGTAGGTGCGCACTCTGCTCTTCGTCGCGGCGGTGCTGACCATCGCCGCGTGCAATTCCACCGATCGCAGCGCGCTGACCGGCACGCTGCAGGAGATCAACAAGGCGCTGGCGCCGCTCGCGGTGTTCAAGGTCGGCACGCAGTAGTCCTCCAACAGCAATTCAGTTCAGGAACAAGCATGCGAGCGTTGTGGATCGCGGCGATGGGCGCCGCGTTGAGTGCACCTGTGGCGGCACAAGAAGTCACCGGCCGGGCGCGGGCGATCACGTCGGACCAGATCACCATCGGCAACCAGCGCATCAGCCTGTACGGCATCGATGCGCCGGACCCGGACCAGGACAACGACTGCCTGGCCGGACGCACGCGCTTTGGCTGCGCGACCAATGCCAAGCGCGCCCTCGAGACCCTGGTCGACCTCGGCCCGGTCAACTGCACCGACTCGGGCGAGAAGAACTTCATCGGCATCGCCTACATGACCTGCCGGCTGGGCGAGCTCGACATCGGCGCGGACCTGGTGCGCCAGGGCTGGGCGGTGGCGTTCCGGCCGCAGTCCGACAAGTACATCGCCCTCGAGGAAGAGGCCCGCGCCAAGGGCCTCGGCCTGTGGCAGCCGACCATCCGCTTCACCACGCCGTGGGAGTGGCGGCAGATGGACGGCAAACCGATTCTTGGTCCCTGAGCCTAGCGTCCTCCCGCGCCGGGCATGGCGCGCAGCGAGTCGGGCACGAAGGTCTTCAGGAACGCTTCCGAGCGGTCGATCAGGTTCTGCCGCAGGTTGCCGTAGAACAGGGTGATGTCGGAGAGGTGCAGGTTGCCCTCGCCGCGCCAGCCGGTCTTGAAGGCGGCGTCCTTGGGCTCCGGCACGTACAGGAAGCCGTCGATGCATTCGGCGGACGTGTACTTCGGGATGAGCGCCGGCAGCGACTTGTAGCGCGACGGGTCCGAGGTCGGCAGCGCGCCCATGATGCGGCCGAAGCCGAGCGAGATGTCGGCGCCCAGCGGCAGCGCGCCGAGGTGCAGGGAGGCGTCGGCCTTCGAATTCACCGTCCACGTCAGCGGATTGGTGCACAGGCGGCGTTCCTCGTCGAGGAACGTCCAGGCGCGATTGTCCCACGCCTCTTTGGCGTTGGGATGCGCCACGGGGTCGGTGCCTTCGACGAACGTCTCCCACGCCACCACGCAGTGGGCATCGGTCGCCGTCTCGCAGATCTTGATGTTCTTGAAGCTGCCGCCGAAGCGGCGCTCGGCGATGCCGCCGCCGATCAAGTAGGCGGCGACCATGCGCTCGGACAGGCGCGTGCCCGGTTCGATGCGGAGATCGAGCAGGCGCTGGGCGAGCACCGCGCCCTGGTCGTGGCCGACGATGATGACGGGGCGGCCCTTGTTGCTGTCCATCACGTAGCTGTCCCAGGCGCGCGTGATGTCGTTGAACGCGAGCTCGAGGGCGTTGCGGCCGTTGCCGCTGGTCTGGTCGATGGCGGCGAAATGCGCCTGGCGGTAGCGCGGCGCGAACACGCGGCAGCAGCCGTTGAAGACGGAGGCGTCGAGCGCCATCAGCGGGCCATCGACGATCGTGTTCACCGCGACGTCGCGCACCTCGGCGTTCCACTGGTAGCCGAAGTACGACGAGCCGTGGATGAAGAAGACGTCCACCTGCGCGGTCGCCTGGTTGTCGGTCATGCCGGGCGGCACCAGGTCGGCGTTGTCGCGCTTGTCGGGGTGCGCGGCCCACTGCTCGGCGAACAGGTAGACCGGGATGATGGTGCGCTGCTCGCCGTAGTTGATGCGCGGGCTCGACCACCAGAACACCAGCTGGTCGCGCTGCACCCAGGCGACCGCCAGGCCGACGACGAGGACGACGGCGATGACGCCCAACACACCAATGAATATGCGCTTCAACATGACGACGACTTGTCCGGGAACGAGTACGCCAGCGCGGTGCGCGACGGCGGCGGGATCATAAACGCGCCGCCGGTGCCTCGCCAGCGCCGCCCCGGGTCCGCGCCTTCATTGCGCGCTAACGAGTTTGTGCGCAGACTCGGCGTACAGATGGGCGGACCGGGGGGTGGGCCATGCTGTGGGTCGCGGTTGCTGCGTACTTTCTGATCTCGCTGGGCATCAGCCTCTGGGCGGCGCGTCGCATCAGCGGCGAGACCGACTACCTGGTGGCGGGGCGCTCGCTCGGACTCGTGCTGGTGTCCGGCTCGCTGTTCGCGACCTGGTTCGGCGCCGAGACGATCATGGGCTCGTCGGCGGCGATCGCCGAGGAGGGGCTGGCCGGCGGCCGCGCCGATCCGTTCGGCTACGCCATCTGCCTGGTCGGCATGGCCTTCCTCATCGCCTACAAGATGCGCGAGGCCGGCTACATCACCCTCGGCGACTTCTTCCGCGAGCGCTATGGGCGGCTGGTCGAGCTGTTGGCGGTGCTCATCCTGATCCCAACCTCGATCATGTGGGCGGCGGCGCAGCTGCTCGCCCTCGGCGAAGTCATCACCGTGGTCGCGCCGGTGGAGATCGAGACGGCGCTGCTCGTCTCGCTCGGCGTCGTGGTCCTCTACACCGCGCTCGGCGGCCTCTTGGGCGACGCCATCAACGACCTGTTTCATGAATCGGTCGTCATCATCGGACTGATCATCCTGCTGGTGTTCGTGTTCGTCGCGATGGGCGGCATCGGGCCGGCGCTCGACTCGATCGAGCCGGAGCAGCTGCGGTTCTCCCATCCGGACGAAGGATTCTTGTCGCGCATCGACTCGTGGGCGATCCCCATCGTCGGCTCGCTGGTGGCGCAGGAAGCGATCTCGCGCTTCCTCGGCGCCAAGACGCCGGCCATCGCGCGCAACGCCTGCTTCGTCGCGGCCGGCATCTACCTGGTGGTCGGGTTGATCCCGGCGCTGATCGCCCTGGTCGCTTCGCACCTCGATCTTGGGCTCGAGTTCAACGACACCTTCCTGCCGCTGCTGGCGCAGGAGCTGCTGCCGCCGGTGCTGTTCGTGTTCTTCGCCGGCGCGCTGGTCTCGGCCATCCTGTCCACGGTGGACTCGACGCTGCTCGCGGTGTCCGCGCTCGCCTCGCGCACCTTCATCAATCCGCTCATGGAGTGGGCATCCGACGATCAGCGCCTGATGACGACCCGCTTCACGGTCGCGGGCGCCGGCTTCGCCGCCTACGTCATCGCCACCGGCTCGGACAGCGTCTACGAGCTGGTGTCGTACGCGTCGTCCTGGGGCACCGCCGGCATTGCCGTGACGGTGGTGGTCGGGCTGTTCGGCGGCTTCGGGGGACCGCGCGCGGCGCTCGCCGCGCTGCTGCTGGGCGCTGCCGGCAGCTTCGTGTTCGGCCGGTACTACGAGGACTACGCCTTCCTGTTGTCGCTGCTCGTCGCCACGGCGGTGTTCGTGGCGGTCGGCGTCTACGAACGTCGCGTGCCGCTGCGCGCGCCAACCTAGGACCAGGTGCCACTGCCCGCGCGCACCTGACGGCCGCGCAAATAACGCGGGATTGCGCGGGCGGCGGGGGGATTCCGCCGCGCATGCCCGCGTATTGCGCCGCGCAAATCCGCGTACTTGTGGCGTTCCAGCGCAGGGAACGCCCGCGCGGTCATTGTGTGGAATTGTGCGGTGCGCCACAGTGCGCGCGCCCGGCGCATGCGAGCCTTGGGGTGCGGTCATGGCCACCAGCGAGATACTGCGGCGCGAGACGTTCTCCATCGGCCAAGCCATCTTCAAGGCGGGCGACTTGCCCCGTTGCGCGTACCTCATCCAATCCGGCGCCGTCGAAGTCTCGACGACGCGCGACGGCAAGGAAGTGCCGCTCGGCCAGCTGAAGGCCGGCGACATGTTCGGCGAGATGGCGCTGATCGACGCGCAGCCGCGCTCGGCGACCGCGATCGCCAAAGAGGTGACGACGTGCGTCGTCCTGACGCCTGTCGAATTCCAGAAGCGCCTCGAAGGCTCCGACCCGTTCGTGCGCAGCATGCTGCGCTCGCTCACAGCCAAGCTGCGCAAGGCGGCCGCCAACCGCGACAAGGAAGCCGCTGCTGCGGCGCCTGCTGCGCCCGCCGCGCCGCCCAGCGCACCCGTGGCGCCGCCGGCCGCCGCACCCGCGAAACCCGCCGGACCCACTCCGCCGAAGCAGTCCGCACCTGCGAGCTGAACGCCCATAAGTATGGGCGATGTATGGTCACGGAGCGCATCGGCGCGCTGAGAGAGCGCGGCGCGCGCCGCCCCAGGGCCGGCCGCGACCACCGTAGGCACCGTAAACACGGGCGAAAAACGTTGTCTCGCCCCGAGAGGGGCGGGGAAATGCGATTCTGGCTGCGCGGACCGGCCCGGAAGCGGTCGAACTGCGGTTTCCGCGGGTCTGGGCGCCGCGCTGCTGGTAGTTGATTTTGGCACGAACCTCCTCCTTGGTTTCTACGAAAGGTAGCGCACGACACGAACCGAGTCAAATACGATGTGTACCTACTGGCCTCGTATATTGACAATGTCATGTACTTCTAGAGATAATCCTGACATGGAGGTCGCCTATGAGCGATGGTCCCCACAGAAGCCTTGGTATGCGCCGGGGCTGGCGCGTTTTGGCGGAGCGAGCGGACGTTGACGCGTACTCTTCGGACGAATGCGTTGCAGCCATTCCGAAGGCGCTGCTCGACGATTGGGAAGGCGAGGGGTGTGGCGCGCTGCTGCCCAAGCTCGTCAAGGTGGTCCGGTGCCCTGAGGGCCTACTCGGGGACGAGCGACTAGCGCGCTTGGAAGGTCTTGAGCGTGATGCAAGCCTGACCGTCCTCCAGCGGTCGTTCGTCGAGGCAACGCGCTGCGAACTCGAACAGAACGAGGGCAGAGACGTCGATCTTTCGGCCGTCGTCGAGGACCTGTTGACTGACGTGTGCGCTAGGGCAGCGAAGAATATTGAGGAGCACTACCTCCGCGAATCGAATCAACACCGTGCCGCCAACGTGCGCTCGGAGATTGAGTCCGCCTTTTCCAGGACGCCGCTAAAGGAACTTGCGCGATCGATCGTCCGAGGAGAGGGGCGCGCATTTCGCAGAGTCGAGAAGAAGTCGGACGTGGACGATGGAGTGGACCTATGAAGGCGTTCGCTCAGCCGAGTCTGAACGTAGACGTGGTCGAGGCTGGTCACTTTCCCCGGGCAGGTCGCCTGCCTTGCACTATCGAAACCAACATCAGCTTCAACACGCACGACTTGGAAAGCTACTGCGTTGCCGATTGGGATCCCGTCGTGTTCGACGCAATGGTCGTTGCGGGCGCGGTCGAGTTCTGCGACCGCTCAAAGCTGCGACCTTCGATGGGTTGGTCGCGAGTTCTGTCTGTCAGCGTGCCGGTACACGACCCGGACCGCTGGGGCATGGCAGCTGACAGCCTTCGATCGGCTCTCGATCTCTTGACGGGAGATAGTTGGGACATCTCGTTCCGGAAAAGAACTGAGGTTGTCCCTCGTCCTCGCGAGCAGCGTTTCAATCTTCCTGCTGGCGAAGGTGCTGTTCTTCCGTTCAGCGACGGAATGGATTCATTCTTAGTTGCGTCGCTTATGTCGCTCGAGTTGGGCGATCGCTTGATGCGAGTCCGTCTGGGTAGCAAGGGGTGGACATCGAGGCGATTGGAGCGGGACCCATTCGCATCGGTGCCGTACAGCGTCCGGCCCAATGAGGGCGTGAGGTGGCCGGAGTCCAGCGCGCGTTCCCGTGGCTTCAAGTTCGCGATGCTTAGTGGGATTGCCGCACACCTCTCCGGTGCCACCCGCGTTGTAATGCCGGAAAGTGGGCAAGGCGCATTGGGGACATGGCTAGTTCCGGTTGGACATGCGTACGAGGACTATCGAAATCATCCGACCTTCACGCGGCGCATGGAAGTCTTCTTGGGTCAGCTGTTCGGAAGGCACCCGCGTTTCGTCTTTCCGAGGCTGTGGTCCACAAAAGGCGAAACGCTTGCAGAATACCTCGCTCGTTTCGGTGGCGATGAATGGCATGAAACCTGGTCGTGTTGGCGTCGAAGCAGCTGGACAGCAGTACAACATCGCAAACGTCAATGCGGCATCTGTGCTGCGTGCTTGTTGAGAAGAATGAGCGTGCACGCGACCGGTGAGGAAGAGGATTCGCGCGTGTACGTTTGGGAGCGCCTGAATTCGACAACTTTCAGCGCCGGCGCCGCCCGAGGTTTCGAGAAGATCAACCGGAGTTACAAGGAGTACGCGATCGCCGGGGCGCTTCATCTTGATCACTTGGCGTCACTGCCGGAGTCGCAGTTTGGCGTGAGGCAGCTCCCACGGCGCGCACAGGAACTGGCGCGGACTCTTGGAGTTTTGCCGCAGGACGCGCGGCGAAGTCTTGACCGCATGCCGCTGCGGCATGCGAAAGAGTGGAGCGATTTTGTGGGCGGCCTGGGACCGAGGGCCTTTCTGTCGGCATGGGCTGCGTAGTTGGTGGAAACTAAAGTGGACGAGTCTAGTAGCCCGATCACTGACATTGAGATCGGCAATCGCCTACGTATCGCCCGCGAGGCGGCGGGCCTAACGCAAGGGACGGTCGCCGAGCGAATTGGCGTTGCCCGGACAACTTTACTTGCGATTGAGCAGGGGCAGCGCAAAGCGAGAATCGGCGAGATTCAAGAGCTGGCTGGGGTCTATGGCCTGACCGTCAATGCGCTCATGCGTACGGAGGCAATTCATGTGGACCTTGAGCCAAAGTTTCGGCGCCTTCCGGAATCAAGTCTGCGAGGTGTCGATTCCGCAACTCGCACGCTGACTTCGCTCGCGAAAGCGGAGGTTGAGCTAGAAGACCTTCTGGGTGTCCGTCGTCGGCGCAACTATCCTCCCGAGCGACCGCTGTTGCCGGGCAATGTTGTGCATCAAGCGGAGCACGACGCAGCAGAACTCCGGGACCGGCTCGGGCTCGGAGGCGCTCCGATACTCGATATCGTCACTCTTTTGGAGACCGAGCTTGGTGCTCGCGTCTATACGCGCCGACTTGACCCCAAGGTGTCAGGGCTCTTCGTCTTTGATGACGCGCTAGGGGCATGCATCTTGTTGAATGCGAACCATCCGCTGACACGTCGCGTTCACACCGCTGCCCACGAACTAGGGCACTTTCTGTCAACTAGACGAGAGCCGGAAATCCTAGAACTGAATCGGCCCGCACGCTCTAGGGAGGAGGTCTACGCCAACGCGTTTGCCCGGGCGTTCCTGATGCCGGCTCGGTCGGTAAAGGCCCGCTTTGAGGAAGTAACAGCGGGTGCGGACAGACTTACGCGCCGTCACATCATTGTGCTCTCGCACATGCTTCGAGTGTCTCGCCAAGCAACTGTGCAGCGCCTCGAAGAGCTAGGGCTAACAAAGCAAGGAACGTGGAGTTGGTTCGAGGCAAATGGTGGAATCACCGACGAACAAGCTCGGCAAGTGCTCGGTGATTTGTGGAAGCTCTATGACGATGATGGTGCCGGACGATCGGTTTCGCTTCGTCTCGGACTGCTAGTTGCGCAGGTTTGGCAGAAGGGCCTCCTTAGCGAGGGTCAGATTGCTCGGCTGTTGGAGCTGGATCGCATAGAGCTCCGCGCGCTACTCGACGATGCGGGGGGCGTTGACGCTGGGCCTGTGGTGGAGGCCGCCGACCTATTCTGACCGAGCAGCAGGACGCGCTTGTGCTCGACACCAGCGTCCTAATTAACATCGGTGCTACTGGTCGTGCGACGCAGGTCCTGCAGTCGCTCCCATATCGGCTGTTCGTCACCGACATCGTTCGCTTGGAGTTCGAGCGTGGCATTGTGCTTGGGCACCGATCTGCGGCGCTTGCATCGGAGATGCTCCGCGCCGGTATCATCGAGCGCGCACGACTGGACGAACTCGGCGCGCAGCACTTCGCGTCGCTGACGATAGGACCTGCTGCCTCTACATTGGATGACGGGGAGGCATCGGCCATCGCGTACGGTGCACGGATTGGCGCAACTGTCGCAATCGACGATGCGAAGGCCGTTCGGATTTGCCGTCTGCAGTCCCCCCCGATTGCGACTTCGAGCACGGTCGACCTGCTTCTTCATTCGCAGGTTCGGCAGACACTCGGTGATCCTGCGCATTCCGATGTCGTGTTTCTCGCGCTCCAGATCGGCAGAATGAGAGTTCGAGAAAGCGACGTTCAACGAATCATTTCGGTCGTCGGCAAAGAGAGGGCGGCCGGATGTCGGACTTTGGATCGCTGGATTGGCGGTTAGAACCGCCCGCGCCCCGTTTTTGGCTGCTCCACGAGCGTCGCGACGAACGGTTGGCGCTGCTGTAGCGGCGCGGTATCGAGAGAGCGGAAGGCGCGCTGACGCGGGAAAGTTTTCCGCCCTCACCCAGGCTTCGCTAGGCTCGCTGCGCTCGCCAAGCTGCGCCAACCCTCTCCCGCCGAAGGGCGGGCGAGGGGATTCGGGTCGATGGTGGGTAAGGGGCTGCTGCGGCAGCGCTTGGATCGTGCGATAGCGCAGCTATATGTCCGCGTCCGGCGGGACGGTCGGGCGCGGAGGTCAGCGCTGGCCGTTCCGTCGGGTCCTCCCGAGGAATGCTCTAGGACGCGGAAACCGCAAGGATCCGCGTCCTAGGGCATGACGTCCGCACTGGATGGGCTTACCCGTCGTTCTGCGGGTCGGGGTGCGACCGATTGCCCGCGCCGGCGGGCGCCAGGCTCGAGCCTCTAGGGAATCCGCGGGTTTCCGCGCCGAAGTTTTCCCCAGGAAATCGAGTCGGCGGGCTGATTTGCCGCTTGCCATTAGGTTACACCGGCGTCATATTCCGCCCCTCGCCGCGCGGGACATTGCTTCCGCCCGGTGAGATCGGCCGCAAAGTCGTCGGCTTGACACCCGTAGGGGACCTGGTGTTTATCACCGCCTCCGCGGGCCGCAGGGCGCCCTAAAGTGCGCTGCGGGCTTTGCGTCGTGTGTGGATTGGCGAAAGCTGAGCTGCACACGAAGTTCTTGGACATCGTGAAGAACGGAAGAGATGCGTGGGCGGCGGCGCGCCAACCTAAACAATAGGCCGTCACGACTGCGCTTTCTTAAACATGCAACTCGATCTGAAGGACTTCGGTCTGTCAGGTCAGGTTGTCGAAAGCTATTTGTGATGGTCCTTGAGTTTGGCGGCGCCGGTGTCAAAACCGGTTTCCGCCTGACGCTAAATCAAACTTGAGAGTTTGATCCTGGCTCAGAACGAACGCTGGCGGCAGGCCTAACACATGCAAGTCGAACGCCTGTAGCAATACAGGAGTGGCGCACGGGTGAGTAACGCGTGGGAACGTACCCAGCAGTACGGAATAACCCCGGGAAACCGGGGCTAATACCGTATACGTCCTAAGGGAGAAAGATTTATCGCTGTTGGAGCGGCCCGCGTCGGATTAGCTAGTTGGTGAGGTAACGGCCCACCAAGGCTACGATCCGTAGGTGGTCTGAGAGGATGACCACCCACACTGGGACTGAGACACGGCCCAGACTCCTACGGGAGGCAGCAGTGGGGAATATTGGACAATGGGCGCAAGCCTGATCCAGCCATGCCGCGTGAGTGATGAAGGCC
>CAMEYM010000017.1 GCA_945947575.1 Rhizobium sp. Q54 | reverse complement strand
GACCTGGAGTCAGTCGAGGGAATCTCGAGCGAGCTGGCCGATACGATCTATCGATTCTTTCATCCTGACGGATGATGTCCGGATCACTGGTCGCGCCACCGCGCGACACATTCACGCTTCGCGACCTCACGACGCTTTGTCGAGGGCCTTGGCGATCGCCACGTAGGTGCGGACGCGTTCGCCGTGGTTGCGGAAGCCGTCGTTGGTCACGGGGCGATTGCCCCAGCCGCCGGCGATCAGCGCGTCGATGTCGTCGTTGGTGAGGTCGCGGCCGCGGCGGCCTTGGGCCGCGGCGTCGCGGACGCGTTCCTCTGCGGCGGCGAACTTCGGGTCGTTGTTGTCGCCGGGGCCGGCGTTGGCGCCGGGGCCGCGCCCCGGGTTCCCAGCATTGTCGTTGGCGCGGTCGGCGGCGTTGCCACCGCCGCGCTCATCGTTGCCCCGGCCGCGGTCTTCGTCATTGCCGCGGCCGCGGTCCTCGCCGTCGTTGCCGCGGCCCTGAGCGGACGCGGCGTTGGAGAAAGAGACACCGCCGGCGTCGACGCGCAGGGCGACCGGAGCGGCGGTCAAGACCAGAGCGATGACGGCGGCGGACGAGAAGGTCGGGAGGCGAACTGACATGGGTACCCTTTCGAGAAGCCGGGACGCGGGGGCACCATCGCCCCGTCGCGCCGCAGCCACCATCGGGTGAACCGCCGAGGCGGGTGTGACGGACGGCCATCCGAACGGTCGGTTGGCAAGGTTCCCCGGGGGGCAAGGGTGCGGCCCGCGACGCCCTTGAAGCGCCTGGAAGCCTAGGGGAGACTGCACCCCGCTCGATTGGTCGCGCACCGCGCGACGAGTCGAGCTTTGACCTTTACCCGCGGCCGGCTGGGTCGCGTCCCGCCGGCCGACCTGTGATCACCGATCTGCCCAACCTTCTGACGCTGTCGCGCATCCTGGCGATTCCGCTGGTGGTGGCGGCGTTCTATCTCGAGCCGCCGTGGAACGACTGGGTGCCGCTCGGGCTGTTCACCTATGCGTCGGTGACGGACTTCTTCGACGGCTACATCGCGCGGGTGCGCGGGCAGATGTCGCCGCTGGGGCGGTTCCTCGACCCGATCGCCGACAAGCTGCTGATCGCCACCGTCATTCTGATGCTGGTGGCGATCGACCGCATTGAGGGCTGGCACGTGCTGCCGGCCATCGTCATTCTGCTGCGCGAGATCCTGGTGTCGGGCTTGCGCGAGTTCCTGGCCGAGGTGCGGGTGTCGGTGCCGGTGTCCCAGCTCGCCAAGTGGAAGACCGGCATCCAGATGGTGGCTCTCGGATTCTTGTTGGCGGGCGAGTCGGGCAACGGCGTGATGCCGGGCGCGCTGCCCGCTACGCTGGTGGGGGGATACGGCCTGTGGGTGGCGGCGACTCTCACGCTGTATACGGGGTACGACTACATGCGGGCGGGGCGAAAGCATCTATGAAGATCCCGGGGGCGCGACCACCGGCGCGGCTGGGGATTGCCGGGCCGAGCGGGTCGGGCAAGACGACGCTGATCATCAAGCTGTTGCCGATCCTGTCGGCGACCGGGCTGACCGTGTCGACGGTGAAGCACGTCCATCATCCGGTCGAGCTCGACACACCCGGCAAGGATTCCTTCCGCCATCGTGAGGCGGGCGCGCATGAGGTGATGATCGCCCTGCCCGACGGCTGGGTGCTGCATCACCCGTCGCGCGACAAGAAGCGGCCGGGCCTCGACGAGGCGATGGCGCGCATGAGCCCGTGCGACCTGGTACTGGTCGAGGGCTTCCGCGACATGCCGCTGCCGCGCATCCAGGTGTTCGAGCTGGAAGCCAACCCGCGCGCCGTGGTGGACCTGGAGGCGCCGGTGGTGGCGGTGGTCGGCACGCAGAAGCCCGAGGGCTATGCGGTGCAGGCGTTCGCGCGTGACGACATCGTCAGCATCGCCGCGTTCGTCGCCATGTATGCGCGGCGCACGCGCGGGATGGCCGGTTGATCGACCGCGAGTTCCGCGTCCGGGGTGTGGTGAAACGCTATCCCGGCACGGGCGGCTGGTACTTCGTCGATGTCGGCAAGAAGCACGCCGGCATGCTGCGGGCGCGGCCCAAGGAGACGAAGGTCGGCTGGGGCTACGTGCCGGTGCGCGCCACCCTCGGCAAATCCGAATGGCGGACGACATTGTTCCCGACCAAGGCCGGCGGCTATCTGCTCGCCATCAAGGCGAAGGTGCGGACGGCGGAAGGTGTCGGCGCCGGCGACACGGTGACGGCACACATCCGCTTGGTGTGACGCGCCCACCCCCCACACGCGAGGCGGCGGCGGTGCCGCGAGACGCTGTGGTATGATCGGCGCCATGAAGCTCGTCTATTTCGCGTGGCTGCGGGAGCGCGTCGGCAAGGCCGGAGAGACCTTAAGTCCGCCCGCAAACGTCACAACCGTGGGCGCCCTGCTGGAGTGGCTGAAAGGCCAAGGCGGAGGCTATGCCGAGGCGCTGAAGGACCTCTCCGCGGTGCGTGTCGCGGTGAACCAGGAATACGCCGGGCCCGAAGCGAAGGTCGGCGCCAACGACGAAGTGGCCCTGTTCCCACCGGTGACGGGAGGCTGACGTGATCAAGGTCCAGACCGAGGACTTCGACGTCGGCGTCGAGCTGAAGGCGCTGATGGCGCGCGCCCAGGGAGTCGGCGGCATCGTCACGTTCACCGGCGTCGTGCGCGAGTGGTCGGGCAACCAACAGCTCGCCGCCATGACCCTAGAGCATTACCCGGGCATGACCGAGCGGCAGCTCGCGGACATTGAGGCGGAGGCGGTGCGGCGCTGGCCGATCGAGGCGTCTCTTATTATCCATCGCTACGGACGGCTGGAGCCGGGCGCCAACATCGTCCTCGTCATCACCGCGTCGGCCCATCGCCAGGCGGCGTTCGAGGCCAACGAGTTCCTGGTCGACTGGCTGAAGACCAAGGCGCCGTTCTGGAAGCTCGAGGCGGGTCCGGCCGGGCAGAGCTGGGTCGAGGCAAAGGCCACCGACGACCAGGCGGCGGACCGCTGGAAAGTCACCTCCGGGCCAGCAAAACGGCGGGCCTGAGCGACCGCTTGAAATCTGCCCCCTTCGGGGCAGATTCTAGGGCAACGATTCCCCGAGGGGTTCCCTGATGTTCATCCAGACCGAAGAAACGCGCGACCCGTCCGTATTGAAGTTCCTGCCCGGCCGCGAGGTGCTGGCTGAGGGCTCGCTCAACTTCCATGCGCCGGAGGACGCGCGCAACTCGCCCCTCGCCCAGCGCCTGTTCGAGCTTGGCGTGACCAAGGTCGCGCTGGGGCACGACCACATCACGCTGACCAAGGACAAGGGCAGCCAGTGGAAGACGCTGAAGCCCGCCATCCTCGGCGCCATCATGGATCACTTCACGGCCAACCAGCCGGTAGTGACCAACGCACCCGTCAAGAACGACGCCAGCGTGGCGGCGGGGCCGGCGCTCACCCTCGAAGGCGAAGTCGCCGAGCAGATCGCCGAACTCCTGGATACGCGCATCCGCCCGGTGGCCAAGGATCAGGACGGCGACGCCGTGCTGATCGGCTTCAACCCGGCGACCGGCCGCGTCCACCTGGATCTCTCCGGCGGCGCGGTCAACCTGTTGGGCGGCATCCAGACCATGCTGCGCCACTACGTTCCCGAGGTGAACGAGGTCGTGAACCACAACGACTGGACGCCGAAGCCCGGCCTCGACACCGAGGAAGGCCGCGCGGTCCAGGCGGTGCTCGACAACGAGATCAACCCGGGCGTGGCGATGCACGGCGGCAAGATCCGCCTCATCGACGTCGCCGATCACACCGCCTTCATCCGCCTCGAAGGCGGCTGCCACGGCTGCGGCGCTGCCGACGTCACGCTCAAGCAGGGCGTCGAGGTGGCGATCATGGAGGGCGTGCCCACCATCGTCGCGGTGCTCGATACGACGGATCACGCCGAGGGGAAGAATCCCTACTACCAACCCCATTCCCACTAGCGCTCTGCGCTAGGGGGAATGGTCCGCATGTTTGGTCGCGCCACCGCGCGACGAGTCGAGCTCCTTGCAGTGCTCGTTGCGGCACTATTTCTCACTGCCCCCACACTCGCTGCGCCGCACCCGCTCGACCCACTGAGCGCGTCGGAGATTCGCGCCGCCAATCAGGCGATCCGCCGCGCAGGATTTTCCGCACAGGCGCGCGTGCATAGTCTCGAGGTTCTGGAGCCGGCGAAGGCCGCCGTGTTGGCGTGGCGGACCGGGCAGCCGATCAGCGGCGCGGTGGCGCGGCGGGCGTTTGCCGTCGTGCGCGAACAGACGCGCACCTATGAGGTGACGATCGACCTGGCCACGGGCCTCGCCCAGCGCGTCGAGGTGCCGGGGGTGCAGCCGGGGCTGCTGCCGGAGGAGTACGGCAAGGCACGCGACGCGGTGCTGGCGGATGCGCGCTTCCAGCGTGCGCTGACGGCGCGCGGCATTTCGGCCGCCAATCGGGCGCGGCTGTTCTGCTGGACGTCCACCGCGGGGACGTTCTCGAACGCAACGGCCCCGGGGCGGCGCGTCGTGCAGGTGCAATGCACGGAGCCGGCCGGGACCGTCCTCAATCCGTATGCGCGGCCCATCACCGGGCTGCTGGCGCTGGTGGACCTCGACGCGGTCAGCGTACTGAGCGTGGTGGACACCGGCGCGGTCACGGTGCCGCCGCCGCAGGAGTTCGACGACAACGCCGCCAAGCGCTCGACCAGCCGGCCGTTCACCGCCGACATCAGCGACCAGACGGTGCGCTGGGGCGACTGGTCGTTCCACTGGCGCGTCGATCCGCGCGTCGGACCGATCGTGTCCGTGGTGACGTTCGACGGGCGCAGCGTGCTGTACCAGGGCGCGCTGAGCGAGATCTTCGTGCCCTACATGGACCCGGACCCCGAGTGGCACTGGCGCACGTTCCTGGACGCCGGCGAGTACGGCTTCGGGCGCATGGCGACGACACTGCGGCGCGGGCTCGACTGCCCGGATGGGGCACGCTTCTTGGATGCCACCGTGGCGTGGCCGGGCGACGGCGAGCCGGCGCTGCTCGACGACGCCGTGTGCATCTTCGAGCGCGACGCGGCCGAGCCGTTGTGGCGTCACGCCGAGGTCCTGACCAATACCCAGGCGGGGCGCGCGCGCTTCGACCTGGTGCTGCGCCTGACGGCGGAGCTCGGCATCTACTCCTACACGGTGGACTGGGTGTTCAGCGCCGGCGGCGACATCTCCGCCGAGGTGATCGCCAACGGCATCGACGGCGTGCGCGCCGGCGAGGCGACGCACCACGGCGTCGCGGTGGCGCCGGGCCTGGTGGCGCCGGCCCACGACCACTACTTCAACTTCCGCCTCGACGTGGACGTGGACGGCCCGGCCAACGAGTTCGCCCACGGGCGCTTCGTGTCGGAGCCGCAGCCCGGCGCGGGCCGCGCCATCTGGGTCGTGCAGGACCAAGTCGCGGAACGCGAGCGCGAGGCGATGGCGCGCATGTCCCTCGACAATCCGAGCCAGTGGCGCGTGCGCAACACCGCGCGCGGCACCGCCTACGTGCTGACGCCCGGCGACAACATTCTGCCACTGGGTCCGCCCGACGATCCCGGCATCGAGCGCGGCGCGTTCGCGCGCCAGCATCTGTGGGTGACGCCGTACCAGGCCGGCGAGCGCTTCGCCGCCGGCAACTATCCCAACCAGAACGCCGGCGACGGCCTCCCCAAGTGGACCGCCGCCAACCGGGCGATCCGCAACACCGACATCGTGCTCTGGTACACCATGGGCTTCCGCCACGTGCCGGCGCCCGAAGACTGGCCGGTGCTGAATGCGCGCAAGCTGCGCTTCACGCTGACGCCGTTCGGGTTCTTCGACAGAAATCCGGCGGTGGAGTAAACCAGTTCACTCGCCGCCGGCAATCGTGGCGCTAGACTCGGCCACGCGGGGGAGCAGATGGCAGCTTCGGTCAGCGATATCATCGACGGCGTGATCGCGCGCGAGGGGCGGGTCTTTACCAATGACCCCGCCGATCGCGGCGGCCCGACCAAGTTCGGCATCACGCAGAAAGCGCTGGCGGCCTGGCGCGGGGCCGCGGTGACGGCGGCGGACGTCGAAGCCCTCACCGAGGACGAAGCGCGCAAGATTTACGAGCGCGAGTACGTAGCGCGGCCCGGATTCGAGAGGATCATCGACGACAAGCTGCGCGCGCTCGTGGTCGACTCCGGCGTGCTGCACGGGCCGGCGGCGGCCACCAAGATGCTGCAGCAGGCGGTGCGAGTGAACGACGATGGCATCCTCGGCCGCGTCACGCTGCAGGCGATCGAGGACCTCGGCGCGAGCGTCGTCTATCGCCGCGTGGCGGTGCAGCGCATCCGGTTCCTGGGGCGCCTCGTCACCGACCGGCCGGATCAGGCGAGGTTCTGCGCCGGGTGGATGAACCGCGCCACCGAGTTCCTGCTGGACTAAGGCATGGTTGCGGCGGGAAGTGCGGTAAGCTCCCGTGGCGCCATGACGGAACCGCAGACCAAAGCCCTCAAGCTCGCCGTCGTGTGTGCGGTCTGTCTCGGCGCGATCACGGGCGTCGTCTTACTGGTTCAGTGGCTGGCGTAGAACTGCGCAAGGAACGAAGGAACACTGCCATGATCAAGAACATGGGTAACGTCGACCGCATGGCGCGGCTGGCGATCGTCGTCGTCATCGCCGTCCTGTACTTCACCGGCACGATCACCGGCACGCTGGCGATCATCCTGGGCATCCTCGCCGTCGTGTTCCTGGCGACCAGCCTGATCGGCTGGTGCCCGCTCTATCGGGTGCTGGGGCTGTCGACTCGACCGGGCGACACCTCCAAAGCCGCCTAAGCCTCCCGGCACCACCGAGGGTGGCTGGAGAGGAACCACCGGGCACCACCGGGAGGGGCGATGTCCGGCGAGTGATGCTTGCCAAGGGTACGCGCGCTTTCGGCGATGGATACGTGAGTATCCTGCTGCCGGCCTACCTTCTGGCGCTCGGCTTTGGGCCGTTCGAGGTCGGCGCCCTCGCCAGCGCCGCGCTGTTCGGATCGGCGGCTTTGACTGCGGCCGCGGGTTCGCTTGCGCACCGCACCGGCATGGGTGTGTTGCTGGTTGCAGCGGCCGTGCTGATGGTGCTGACCGGCATCGGCCTGGCGAGCTTGGGCGACTATTGGCCGCTTCTCGTGGTGGCAGCAGTCGGCACGGTGAACCCTTCCGGCGGCGACGTGACCGTGTTCCGGCCGCTCGAGGAGGCGTCCCTGGGCGACGCGGTGCCGGCCGCGCAGCGCACGGCAATGTTCAGCCGCTATCACGTCATCGGCGCACTGGCCGGCGCCGCGGGAGCGCAGTTCTCTGCCTTGCCTGCCTTGCTGGGACCAGCGCTCGACGCGGAGCCACTGGCGGCGATGCGGGCGATGTTCGCCTTCTACGCCGTACTCGGTGCCGCGGTGCTGTTCTTGTACCGGCCGATGCTGCGGGCGCCGACCGCGGCGCAGCGTCCTACCGGCGGACTGGGCCCGTCACGCCACAACGTCCTTCGCCTGGCGGCGCTGTTCAGCATCGACGCGTTCGCCGGCGGGTTCATCGTGCAATCGATCCTGGCTCTGTGGCTGTTCGCGGCGTTCGACCTGTCGTTGACCGCCGCAGCGACGCTGTTCTTGTGTATCAACGTGCTCAACGCGCTGTCGCTAGCGCTGGCGCCGGTGGTCGCGCGCCGCTTCGGCCTGATCAACACGATGGTGTTCACGCACCTGCCGTCGAGCGGATTGCTGATCGGGGCAGCCCTGGCACCGACGTTGTGGCTCGCCGTGACGTTCCTGCTGCTGCGCGCCCTGTTGTCACAGATGGATGTGCCGACGCGCAGCGCGTTCGTGATGGCGGTGGTGACACCGCCGGAGCGCCCCGCCGCCGCGAGCCTGACGATGGTGCCGCGCAGCCTGGCCGCGGCCGCGAGTCCGGCCCTTGCCGGTTACCTGTTGGCGCTGACTGCGTTCGGATGGCCGCTTATTGTGTGCGGCGCCCTGAAGATCGCTTACGACCTGGCGCTGCTCGCCTCGTTCCGCCGCGTTCAACTGCCGGACGAGCGCACCCACGAATAGAGCGCGTCGTAGACAACCATGCCGTGGCGCAGCATCTCGTGGTCGTCACGGAAGTTCGCCGAGAGGCCGTAGGAGATGGCGAGCAGGCCCGGCGCCTGTGGCGACAAGTCCAGCCGATCGGTGTCGGCGGCACGCACGATGATGGCGAGCCTGTGCAGTGCGGGTTCACGCAGATCGTACTTCTTCAAGAAGGCATCGAAGCTGCACAACTCGCCCGAGTGGCCGAGCTCGACGTTGGGCACGTCGTAGGGGATGGCTCCGATCTCCGAGGCGACCGCCATGACGCGGTCGCGGGGCACGTAGAGGAACTCAGCGTCTTTGTCGATGAAGCGGGCAACCAGCCACGGACAGGCGACGCGGTCGATCTTCGGGCGCTCGCGCGTGATCCACTTCATGGGGTCACCGGCTCATAGACCACGAGGCGCGCCACCGCCCGCCCGCCGGCGATCTGCTCAGCCACATAGACGCGGTGCGTGGTTGGGTCGACCGCGACGGTGTGCACGCCGGGCGATACAGCGAGGGGGTCGAGGGCGCGGTAGTGATCGGCGTCCTCCTGCTGGATGATCGCCAGGGTGCCGTCGCTGCACGGCACGTAGATGCGGCCGAGGGCCGCGTCGAAATCGACGAAGTCGGAACCCCGGCCGATATTGAATCGCCCGATGACCTGGCGGCGGTCGAGATCGACAACGACGAGGACGTTGTTGCCCGCGCACGCAGCGAATGCGCGTCGCTTGGCGACGTCGAACGCCATGCCGTGGTTCCCGTTGCAGCCGGGCAGGGCGATCTCTGCCTCGACGGCGTCGGTATGCACGTCGATCACGGCAATCATGTCGACGTCCTGGAGGTTGACATAGACCTTGCCGGCGACCGCGTCGTAGCGCGGCATCCCCGTCTCGCTGGGAAAGCGGATGGTCTTCACGGTCTGGTTCGAGCGGACGTCGATGACGGAGACGACGCGCGCCAGCTCATTCGACACGTAGACCTTGCCTGCGGCCGCGGCGTATTCGATGCCGTCCGGCTTGTTCGCGGTGGGAATGCGTTCCACCACGGTCAGCGTCGCCAAGTCGACGACGCCGATGGTGTTGTCGCCCCAGTTGGAGCTGTATAGGCGGTTCAGCTCCGGCACGTGGGCGACGTCTTCGACTCGCGGCGTCCCGGCAACGGTACCCGCCACAGACAGGTCGCTGAGAGAAACGACATAGATTTGCCCGGCGCCCAGGTGGGTGACGAACAGGCGCCGGCCGGCGTCGTCGATGCGCATGTAATCGAACCGCTGACCGGGCGGGCCCGGCAGGTCGACCTCCGCAACCTTGCGCAACGCCGGTGCGGCGTTGGCTGGCGGCGGCACAAGGACGGCCGTGACCAGCGCGGCGAGGATTGCCGCGCGCAGGCGGTTCAATTGCATTCCCAATAGTTCGACTCGACGCAGCGTCTTGCCATCACGCGCGCGCGCGTCAATTGCTCGGGCGTGAGCTTGGCGGCAATCGCATCGCGGGCGGCCAACGCATCGGGCGCTCCCCACAGCATGCCGCCCATCGAGCGGTCGGTCGAGATTGTGAGCCACATATGCGCGCGGACCAGGTCCTGCGGAACCCCCTGGCCGGTGGAGTACAGGCGTCCGAGATTCATTTGCGCATCCGTGTGCGCCTGTTCCGCGGCGCGCCGATACCAGCGCGCGGCCTCCTGCATATCCGCGGCGATACCCTGGCCATTCTCGTGCATCGCACCGAGGTTGTTCTGCGCATTGGGGTTGCCATCCTCCGCCAGCGGGAGCCACAGCCGCAGCGCCTTGGCGAAATCGTTCTGATAGTACGCGTCGATGCCGTCATCGAACGGGCCGGCGTGCGCCGGTGCCGCGGCGAGCGCAGCCTGGGTCAGAACGAGAACGCCAATCCAGCGAAACATTCCAGCTCTCGGCCGTTCCTCAGATCCTGTTTCGAGCAGAGCGAGGAGCTTAGCACCCCGCCGAGGTAGCTCCTCTGCCACGGCGCGCCCCCGGGCGGACGGTGCGCCAATGCGGCGCTTGGAGTCCTTGGGGCAAGGTTTCTGGTGCACCAAGACCTCATCGCGGCCCCGCGTGCGCCGGGATGGCGTACCTTGGGCGTCACAACATGCCCCAGCAGGAGTGACCATCGTGAGAATTGCGAAAACGATTCTACTCGTCGCGCTGGGACTGCTCGCCCTGCCCATGCCCCTCGCCGCACAGCAGGCAATCGACGAGGTTCGCATCGAGAAGGGTCAGTCCCTCTACAAGAGCCGCGACTATGAGTGCGACAGCTGCCACGGCTGGGCGGGGCGCGGTAAGCCCGCGGACCACCCGTACAGCACCCTGAACGACGGCACCAAGTTGGAGTACGGCGGCAACGCGTTGGTAGCCAGCACGATGACACGTGACGAGATGGTCATGATGATCTCGTGTGGGCGTATCAGCAGCGGCGTCAACATCATGCCGATGTACCGTGGCGATGCCTGGACCACTGCCTACCCGTGCTGGGGCAAGGTCGCCGCCGACATCCCCGAGAACCAGCGGCCCCTGCGCGCGCCACAGCGCATGCTATCGCCCACCGATATCGAGTTGGTCGTGGACTACGTGCAGGCCGTCTACCAGGGCAAGGACATGACCTGGGACTGGTGCCGCAAATACTTCGATGACTTCCTGCGCATCTGCGAGGTGTGGGCCGAGCGGGGCATCCAGTAGCGGGCACTGCATCGGAGGTATGCAGAGGGCACGATGTGACGCGCGCCCGCCACGCCTATGTCTGATGAAACTCCGTAGGAGGCAACGTGCGCCAAACCCGGTTCCTTCCGATGGCGATGACAGCCATCGCCGCGCTCGCAGTGAGCAACGCGGCGGCCGCCGCCGACCGCACCATCGATTTCGATGAGGGCAAGGCGGGGCAAGTTCCCGCCGGCTGGCAGTTGACCGCCACCCACGGCGGCGACAAGCGGGCGCGCTGGATCGTAGAGGACGCCAAGGGCCCGAAGGGTGACACCAAGGTGTTCAGCCTGATCGAGCCCGAGGCGACCGGCATCCTGGCGCGCGTCACGGCGCTCAACACCTTCAACATCGCCTGGCTGCCCGAGAGCAAGGCGCGCGACATCGACGTGTCGGTCGCGATCCGTGCCAACGATGGCGACATCGACCAGGGCGGCGGACTGATCTGGCGGGCGCGCGATCAGGACAACTACTACGTCGCCCGCTACAACCCGCTCGAGCACAACTTCCGCATCTATTACGTCAAGGACGGCAAGCGCCAGCAGCTGAGTTCGGCCGACAACCTGAAGGTCGGCACCGGCGAGTGGTTCACCATGCGCGTCGTCCAGCGCGGCGACCAGATCGAGGGCTACATCAACGGCGACAAGCTGACGACGCTGCGCGACGGCACATTCAAGGAGGCCGGCGCAGTGGGCTTGTGGACCAAGGCGGACGCCAAGACGTCGTTCGACAACCTGGTCATCAAGGAGCTGTAGGTGCGGCCGCAGACGGTGCTCGACTGGATCGCGTTCGCGTTCCTGATCGTCGGCGCATTCGCCTGGGCGTATTTCGTCACGGACGTGAACATCCTCGACCTGGTGCTGGAGAAGGTCTGGGATCCGCTCGACGATGTGGTGTTCGTGCTGATCGGACTGTCGGGCATCTATTGGCTGGTACGCGTCATTGAGCGCTGATCATCGGGGGATGATTTGGAGGAACCATGTTCCGCTTGCTTCCCACGATTCTTGCCACCACGGCTCTGATCTCCCTCGCTTCCCTGCCCGCGAGCGCTGCGCCCGACTGGGCCAAGGTCAACCAGGAAATGGGGCGCGACGGCGCCGACCAGGCCAGCGGGGTAAAGCGATTCTCATTCCCGCGCTCGGACCTCAAGGTGATGCTCGACGGCGTCGAGGTGAAGGCGGGCCTGGCGCTCGGCTCGTGGCTCGCGTTCCAGCCGACCACCGGTGCCGACGCGACGGTGATGGGCGACTTGGTGCTGACCCAAGACGAGATCGGGCCGGTGATGAAGCGCCTGCTGGAAGGCGGCGTCGAGGTCACGGCCATCCATAACCACCTGCTGCGCGCCGATCCCTTCCCGATGTACATGCACGTCGAGGGGCACGGCGACGCGGTCAAGCTGGCGACGACGCTGAAGGCGGCGATGGCGCTGAGCAAGACGCCTCTGCAGCCCCCCGCCGCTGCTGCCGCTGCCGCCGCGCCGGCCAACCCCGGCTTCGACGTCGACAAGATCGCCACGGCCATGGGGCGCAAGGGCACGCTCGACGGCGTCATCTACAAGTACAACGTGGCGCGCGCCGAGAGCATCGAGGCGCACCACGGCGTGCACGTCGGCACGGCGCACGGCGCCGGCATCGCCATCAACTTCCAGGATGCAGGCGGCGGCAAGGTAGCGACCACCGGCGACTTCGTGCTCGCCGAAAAAGAGGTCGCGCCGGTGATGCGCACGCTGCGCGACAACGGCATCGACGTCACCGCCCTGCACAGCCACATGCTGGACGAGGAGCCGCGGCTCGCGTTCATGCATTTCTGGGGTGTCGGCGCGCCCGAGCAGATCGCCGGCGCTTTGCGCAAGGCGCTCGACCAGCTGCCGACGCAGCAGGCAGCCGAACGCTAGGACGACGATTCGATCCCCAGTCCTTCCAACCCATCGAGGTCAATCCATGTCCCATGACAACGGTCGCTCGCGCTTTGCGCGGGAATTGGCAATCGCCGCAGCACTGGCCGCGGCACTGGCCGGGCCGGCGCTCGCCGGCGGCGGCGCCATCGTCGCCCCCGGCGCACCTGCCGCGATCGGCGGCGCGACGCCGCTAGGCAACCCGAACGCAGAGGGCCCACGCGTCATCGTCAACGCGTCTTCAATGATCGGCAAAATTCAGTCGATCAACAAGGAAGCGCACACGTTGATGCTCGACAACGGCCAGACGTATGCGTTCGCCGACAACCTCGACGTCGCCAACGTGACGCCGGGCCAGAGCGTCACCCTGACCTTGGAGACGACGGGCAACACGGCGACGGTCGTCAAGATCGGCCCCGCCAACTAGGCATACCTCCGGCCGAGGCGCCTGCGCGCCTCGGCCGCGCGATCCCCGCCACCCAAGGTGCGGTGAAGGCCGATTCGCGCTACAAGGCGCGGCTCATGGCCGATCCCAAGACTTCGTCCTTTGGCGCCCTGGGGCGCCTGTTGCGCTATGCGCGCCGCTATCGCGGGCGCGTGGTGCTGGCGACGCTGTTGTCCACCGCCAACAAGCTGTTCGATATCGCGCCGGAGATCCTGATCGGCGTCGCCATCGACGTGGTGGTGAGCCAGGAGCAGAGCTTCCTGGCGCGCTGGTTCGGGCTGGAGTCGCCCTACCACCAGCTGACGGCGCTGGCGATTCTGACGTTCTTCATCTGGGTGGGCGAGTCGCTCGCCGAGTACGGCTACCAGATCGTCTGGCGCAACCTGGCGCAGCGGCTGCAGGCGGACCTGCGCCTCGATTCCTACGCGCATGTGCAGAAGCTCGACATGGCGTTCTTCGATACGCGCAGCTCGGGCGAGCTGGTGTCGGTGATGAACGACGACATCAATCAGCTCGAGCGGTTCCTGGACGGCGGCGCAAACGGCATGATCCAGATCTTCGTGTCGGTCGTGGCGATCGGCGCGGTGTTCTTCATCATCTCGCCGTTGGTGGCGTTGCTGGCGTTCACGCCCGTGCCGCTGATTCTGTGGGGCGCCTTCCTGTTCGAGGGCAAGGCCGCCCCCCTGTATGCCGACGTGCGCGCACGGGTGGGCAGCATCGCCACCCGGCTAACCAACAACCTGGCCGGCATCGCCACCATCAAGAGCTTCACGGCCGAGCTGCGCGAGACCGAGCGCCTGCGCCAGGAGAGCGAGGCGTACGTGGACGCCAACCGCAAGGCGATCGCGGTGTCGTCGGCGTTCATCCCGGTGGTGCGCATGGCGATCCTCACCGGATTCCTGTTCACCTTCGTGGTGGGCGGCCTGCAGACCCTTGACGGCACCATGAACGTCGGTGCGTACGGCGTGCTGGTGTTCCTGACCCAGCGCCTCCTGTGGCCGCTGACGGGCATGGCACAGATCATCGACCTGTACGCGCGCGCCATGGCGAGCACGCGGCGCATCCTCGACTTGATCGAGACGCCGATCGGCGTGCAGGACACCGGTACGCGCACCCTGCCCCGCCCCATGAACACCGGAGAGGGCCGCGGCGCGGTGGGCATCGAGGGATTGTCGTTTCGCTACGGCGCCGGCAACCAGGGTGCGGTCGAGGACGTGACGCTGCAGGTGCCGGCGGGCAGCACGCTGGCGCTCGTGGGCGCGACCGGAGCCGGCAAGTCGACACTCATCAAGCTGATCTTGCGCTTCTACCAGCCCCAGGCGGGGCGCATCACCATCGACGGCATCGACATCCGCGACCTAAAGCTCGCCGAGCTGCGCGGCGCCATCGCGCTCGTCAGCCAGGACGTGTTCCTGTTCGAGGGCACGGCGCGCGAGAACATCCTGTACGGCAGGCACGACGCCAGCGAGGCGGAGGTGATCGCTGCCGCCAAGGCGGCGGAGGCGTGGGAGTTCCTGGAGCGGCTGCCCCAGGGCCTCGACACCATCGTCGGCGAGCGCGGCCAGCGCCTGTCGGGCGGACAGCGCCAGCGCCTGTCGCTGGCGCGCGCGCTGCTGAAAGACCCCGCCATCCTGGTGCTCGACGAGGCGACCAGCGCGGTGGACAACGAGACCGAGGCGGCCATCCAGAAGTCGCTGGAGCGCATCGCCCACAACCGCACGGTCATCATGATCGCGCACCGGCTATCGACCATCGTCGGCGCCGACCAGATCGCCGTGCTGGACCAGGGCCGCGTCGTCGAACACGGCGCGCATGCGGAGCTGGTGGCGCGCGGCGGCGCCTATGCCGCCCAGTGGCGCGTCCAAACCGGCGGCGCGACGGAGCGCTCGGCGGCGGAGTAGCGGCGCGACGGCAATGATTAGGCGAGCGCCAGGCCGCCGACCTTGGCGAATCGCCTGAAGTCCGCGTCGCGCGTCAGCAACGCCACTTCGTGATCGATGCACGCTTGTGCGATGAGCGTGTCGGCCAGTGCCGCCTTGTGTCCCTTGGCGAGCACGCGACGACGAAGGGCGCCGGCCCGATCCCAGTAGCCGTCCGTGAGGGCAAGCATGGGGAGTGCCGCCAGCAGCTCTCGCATGCGCGCGGGCGCGTTCGCGGCACTGAGCGTCTCCGTCACCACGACCGGCGGCAACAGGGCCTGCGCAAGCGCCAGCGCCGAATCGAGCGCTTCTACGTCACGGCCCGAGTCGCCGGCGAGGAAGGCCACCAGGGTGCTGGTGTCGACGGCGATCACCGGCGGTCGCTCCTCAGTTCTGTGAGGTCGAGATCGAGGCGCACGGTGCCGCGCAGGCGGCGCACCTCCTGCGCGGCCTTGCTTGCCGCAAGGAGGTCCAACCCAAGGCGAATGGTCTCGGTCGTGCCCTTGCCGGTAGCGGCCTTGGCGCGCCGCAGCAGCTCCACCGGCACGTGGGCCGTAACTTTCTGCGTATCCGACATACGGCACAGTATGCTGTATCACTCTGCCGTAATCAAACGCGGGCGCCGAGGACCATGCTGGACGCCCTGCCCGCGAGCGCCTAGGTATCCGCAGGCACCGTCACTTGGCTGCAACGCGCGACAGGCACCCTGGTGCTTGACCGTGTTCGCTCTTTGTTCTAGCTAAGGCGCCCCGTAGCGGCCTGGGAGGGCTCGCCATGAAACACACGCCGGAACAACCCGTCGCGCTGGCGATCTCGGCGCGCGGATTGGTGAAGACGTTCGGCGGGTTGCGCGCCGTCGACGGCATCGACCTCGCCGTGCCGCGCGGCATGATCTTCGGAGTTCTTGGGCCGAACGGCGCCGGCAAGACGACGCTGCTGCGCATGTTGGCGACGCTGCTGCACCCCGACTCGGGGGAGGCGCAGGTCAACGGCCACGACATTGTCAGCGCGCCGCATGAAGTGCGCCGCTCCATCGCCATGACGGGGCAGTTCGCGTCGCTCGACGAGGACCTGACCGGGCGCGAGAACCTGATGCTGCTCGCCAAACTGTGGGGCTTCCGCGGCGGCGCCGCGCGCGCACGTGCCGACGAGCTCCTGCACGCCTTCGAGCTGAGCGACTCGGCGAGCAAGCAGGTGAAGGACTATTCCGGCGGCATGCGGCGCAAGCTCGACGTCGCGGCGTCGCTCGTGGTGACGCCGGACGTTCTGTTCCTCGACGAGCCGACCACGGGCCTCGACCCCAACGCGCGCAAGAGCGTGTGGGCGATGATCCGCGAGCTCGCTGACGCGGGCGTCACCATCCTGCTGACGACGCAGTACCTGGAGGAAGCAGACCAGCTGGCGGCGCGTATCGCGGTGATCGACCATGGCCGGAAGATCGCCGAGGGCACCAGCCGCGAACTGAAGGCCAAGGTCGGTTCCGGCTTTTTGCACGTGACGGTTGCCCAGGCGGCGCAGATCGAAGCGGCGGCAAGCGTGCTGGCCCAAGTGGTCGGCACGGCGCCGCAGCGCAGCGCCGAGGGCGCTGTGCTGGCGGTCAAGACGCAATCGCCAGCTCACGCCAGCGAGGCAATCGCCGCGCTGACCCAAGCCGGCATCGAGGTCGAGGGCTTCGCCATGGCGGCGCCGAGCCTCGATGAAGTCTTCTTTGCTCTCACCGGCAAAGGCGCGGTGACGAGCGCGACGGGAGCCAAGCCATGAACACCCAAGCCACCACCGCCGTGATCCGCACGGCGCGGCCGCCCCAAGCGAGCGCGCTGTCCAATGCGATGGCGTTCGGCTGGCGCGCGGTGCTGAAGTTCAAGCACGTGCCCGAGCAGATGTTCGACCTCGTCATGACGCCGATCATGTTCACGTTGCTGTTCACGTTCGTGTTCGGTGGCGCACTGGCCGGCTCGCCCAAGGAGTACGTGCAGACGTTTCTGCCCGGCATCCTGGTGCAGACCGTGGTGTTCAACTCGATGTACTCGGGCATGGGCCTGTCGACCGACCTGGGAAAAGGGCTGTTCGACCGCTTCCGCTCGCTGCCCATCTGGTCGCTGTCGCCGTTCGCCGGACTGATGGTGGGTGACGTGCTGCGCCATCTGATCGCGTCGCTGATCATCCTGATCATCGGCGTGCTGCTCGGCTACCGGCCGGAGGCAGGCGTGCTTGGCGTGGTCGGCGCGTTCGCGCTGCTGCTGTTCATCGGCTTCGGTATCGGCTGGATCTTCCTGGTGCTCGGACTCGTCATGAAGACGCCCAGCACCGTAATGACCATGGCCTTCACCGGCATCATGCCGCTCGTATTCGCCTCCAACATCATGGTCGATCCCTCCACCATGCCGGGCTGGCTGCGCGTCTTTGTCGAGGCCAATCCGGTGTCGCTGATGACGACCGCGATGCGCGGCCTGATGGGCGGCGGCGTGACGATGGCTGAGATCGGCCTCGCCCTGCTGGCGCCGGCGCTGCTGACCGTCACCCTGGCGCCGCTCACGCTTTGGTTGTACCGGCGCCGCTAGTGCCGATGGCCGTACCGCCGCCGATAGGCGCGATGCGATTGTCGCCTGGGTGCAGGCGCGGAGCGCGCGAAGCGGACTGCTTCCCGTGCCGCCGAACTTGGTGGCGGCCCTATTTCCGCAACTCCGCAAGACGGCGCTCGTAGAGGCGCCGCTCCGGCTCCTGCAGGGTGAGCAAAAGGGCGCGCTCGTAGGACTCGCGCGCATCGGCGACACGACCGAGGCGGCGGCACAGCTCAGCGCGGGTGGCGTGGGCCGGGCAGTAGTCGTGTAGATCGCCGCGCGCCATCAACTGCTCGAGACGCGTGAGGCCGGCGGCGGCTCCGTCGCGCATCGCGATGGCGGCAGCTCGATTGAGTTCGATCACCGGCGAGGGATCGGCGAGCACCAGCACGTCGTACAGGCCGACGATCTGCGCCCAGTCGGTCGCGGCAGCGTGAGCGGCCTCGGCATGCACGGCAGCGATGGCCGCCTGCAGCGCGTACGGCCCGATGCGGCGCTGGCCGAGAGCGCGCTCGACCAGGGTGCGGCCCTCCGCGATGAGGGTGTGGTCCCAGCACGAGCGATCCTGCTCATCGAGCAGAACGACCTCGCCGGCCGCTGTCGTACGCGCGGGCCGGCGCGATTCGGTCAGCAGCATCAGCGCGAGCAATCCGATGGCTTCGGCGTCGGGCAGCAGATCCACCACCAGGCGGCCGAGGCGGATCGCCTCGCTGGACAGGTCCAGCCGGGTGAGCGAGCCGCCTGATGACGCGGCGTAGCCTTCGTTGAACACCAGGTAGACGACGTGGAGTACCGCATCGAGGCGCCGCGGCAGCTCGTCGCGCTCGGGCACCTGGTAGGGGATACGCGCATCGCGGATCTTGGACTTGGCGCGCACGATGCGCTGGGCGACGGTCGGCGGACGCGTCAGGAACGCGCGCGCGATCTCTTCGGTAGTGAGGCCGCATATCTCGCGCAGGGTCAGCGCCACCTGTGCGTCGGGTGTCAGCGCCGGATGGCAGCAGGTGAAGACGAGGCGCAGGCGGTCGTCCTCGATGTCGTCCTGCTCACTCGCTGCTCCGGCGTCGGCGGTGAGACGATCGGCGATCTCGCCGAGCGACGCGTCGAAGCGGGCGCGCCGGCGCAAGCGGTCGATGGCCTTGAAGCGGCCGGCGGACACCAGCCAGGCGCGCGGACTGGCGGGAGTGCCGTCGCGCGGCCACTGGTCGACCGCGGCCATGAAGGCGTCGTGCAGCGCCTCCTCGGCGAGATCGAAGTCGCCGAGCAGGCGGATGAGGGTGGCGAGGACGCGGGCCTTGTCGGCGCGGTAGACCGCGGCGACTTCCGCTGACGCGTCCTCGGCCACGCTCGCACTCCTTGGGGCTACATGATTTCGAGGATAGGCCGCACCTCGACGCTGCCGTACTTGGCCGCGGGGATGCGGGAGGCCACCTTCATCGCGTCGTTGAGATCCTTGGCGTTGATCAGGTAGTAGCCGCCGAGCTGCTCCTTGGTCTCGGCGAACGGGCCGTCGGTGGACGACATCTTTCCGTTGCGGACGCGCACGGTGGTGGCCGAGCTGGTCGGCTGCAGCGCCTCCCCGCCGACGAAGTGGCCGCTCTTCTTGATCGAGTCCGTAAAGACGCCGTACTCGCTCATCATCGCCTCGCCATCGGCCTTCGACATGCCGGCTTGTTTCTTTTCCTCGTCGTAGATCAGGCACAGGTAGCGCATAGGTTCATCCGCGGATGACGCGAGCGCCAGGCTCGCGATCACCGGTTAGTCGTTCGGCGCGGACGCTTTTCGACAACCTTTTCTGCTTTTTTCTTCCGCGGCTCCGCTTGCGGGTGCGGCGGCTTGCCGGCGGCCAGCCAGGCGAGGATCGCGGCCATGCGCCGGGCGCGGGTTTCCGCCTTCTTGGCGGTCGCGAGGCGCCAGGCGATGGCGTACGTGTTGGTCCTGTTCAGAGTCGCGAAGAACGCCTTCGCCTTTTTGTCCTGGGCGAGGGCGCGCAGGAAGTCTGCCGGGATTTCGATGTCCTTGGCGTTGCCGTAGGCTTGGTCCCAGCGGCCGTCGGCCTTGGCACGCTCGACCTCGGCGAGGCCGGCCGGTTGCATGCGGCCCGACTCGATCAGGCAAGCGACATGGCCCTTGTTGATCTTCGACCACAGGCTGCGCTTACGGCGCGGCGTGTAGAGCTGCACAAATGATTCTTCATCGAGCGACTTGCGCTGGCCGTCGATCCACCCGTAGCAGAGGGCCACATCGAGGGCCTCGGCATAGGTGACGGTCGGCTTACCCGACGCCTTCTTGAAGTAGCGCAGCCAGATGCTGTCGGTCTTGGCGTGGTGCTTCGCCAGCCACGCCTCGAACGCGGCCTGGGTCTTGAAGGCACGGACTTCGCGTTGGGGTGCGGCGGCCACGATCAACCCGCGCGTGCGTCGATCGTTGGGCCGCCAGAGGCAGCGCGGAAGCGGAACGTGTTAGGCCGGAACCTTGTCGCGCACCAGCGCGTCGTAGTCCTCGATGAGCTTCTTGGTCATCGGGCCGACTTGGTAGGTGTGCTGGTCGATGCTGCCGATCGGCGTCACCTCGGCGGCGGTGCCGGTGAGGAATGCTTCGGTGGCGTTGGCGATCTCTTCGGGCTTGATGGCGCGCTCGACCACGGTCATGCCGCGCTTCTTGGCGAGCGCGATGACGGTCTGGCGCGTGATGCCGTTGAGGAAGCAGTCCGGCGTCGGCGTGTGCAGCTTACCGTCGATGCCGAAGAAGATGTTGGCGCCGGTCGCCTCGGCCACCAGTCCGCGGTAATCGAGCATCATGGCGTCGGTGTAGCCCTCGCGCTCCACGGCGTGCTTGGACAGGGTGCAGATCATGTACAGGCCCGCCGCCTTGGCGTGCACCGGCGCGGTATCGGGCGCGGGACGGCGCCACGGCGCTGTCTTCAGGCGGATGCCCTTCTGGCGCGCCTCCTGGCCGAAGTACGACGGCCAACTCCACGCGGCGATCGCCATATGGATGCGCGTCTGCTGCGCGGACACCGCCATCATCTCGGAGCCGCGCCACGCCACCGGGCGCACGTAGCCGTCGACGATGCCGTTCGCCTTCATCACCGCGTAGCACGCGTCGTTGAGCGTCTTGGCGTCGTAGGGCAGGGAGAACCCCATGATCTTGGCGGATGCGAACAAGCGATCGGTGTGCTCGGCGAGCTTGAAGATGCGGCCGTTGTAGGCGCGCTCTCCTTCGAACACGCCGGATGCGTAGTGCAGGCCGTGCGTCAGGACGTGCAGGCGCGCGTCGCGCCACGGCACCATGTGCCCGTCTTGCCAGATCACGCCATCGCGGTCGTCGTACGGTGCCACCGCTGCCATCGGAATGTTCCCGCGCAAGTTTCGGAATGAATTCTGTTGCGAGTCGTACCGAACCGCATAAGATATGTCAACATGGTTGACATAAAAACCGGCCGCACGCGCTGGGCGCTAACGGAGCCCCTGCCCGACAACGACTTGCCGGCCCGTTTCACGTCTCGTCACGGCTTTGCCGAGGAGGACCTGCGCCAGGCAATCGAGCTCTTGTTCTTCGCCTATCGCGACATGACAGCGGGGCCCGACGAGATGCTGGCGCGACTCGGCCTTGGCCGTGCGCACCACCGGGTCCTGCACTTCGTTGGGCGCAACCCGGGCATCACGGTGGCCGAGCTGCTCGCCGTCCTGCGCATCTCCAAGCAGAGCTTGGCGCGCGTGCTGAAGGATGTGGTCGAGCGCCGCCTAGTGCAGCAGTCACGCGACGAGGGCGATCAGCGGCGGAGGCCGCTCACTCTCACCAACGGCGGATTCGAGCTGGAGCAGACTTTGTCGGCCGTCCAGCAGGAACGCCTGTCGCGCGCCTTCGCCGCGGTCGGCGCCGACGCCATCGAGGGATGGCAGAGAGTGCTCCTGGCGATGGTCGAGCCCGCCGATCGCGAGCGGCTGGAGCGCGCCGCGGCACGGCGCAGCGCGTTCGCCGAACGCGCAACCGAGAAGCGCGCCTCGTTCGTCGCCGCGGTGGATTCCCTCGAGCAGGCGTACCAGCAGCGCGCCGCAAACCGCCTACGCGAGGCGCGCGCTCGGCGCGCTAGCGCGCCTCCGGCGCGGCGGAAGTGAACGACCCTACCCTGCAGCCCCACGTTCTGGTCGTCGACGACGATACGCGCTTGCGCGACCTGCTGCGCCAGTACCTCGCCAAGAACGGCTATCGCGTCACCACCGCCAGTAATGCCGCCGAGGCGCGCGAGCGCATGGCGTCGTTGGCGTTCGATCTGATGGTGCTGGACGTGACCATGCCGGGCGAGGACGGCATCTCGTTCACGCGTTCGGTGCGCGGCACCCTGCAGACTCCCATCCTGCTGCTGACGGCGCGCGGCGAGGCCGACGACCGCATCGCGGGCCTGGAGGCCGGCGCCGACGACTATCTGGCCAAGCCATTCGAGCCGCGCGAGCTGTTGCTGCGCGCCGCAGCCGTGCTGCGCCGCGTGCAGAAGACCGAAGCGATGCCCGTGCTGCGCCTGGGCGAGCACACGTTCGACGTGGGCCGCGGCGAGCTCACACGCGGCGGCGAGCCGGTGCACCTGACCACCGCCGAGACGGCGCTGCTGAAGCTCCTCGGTGGCAACGGACGGTCGCTCCTGTCGCGCATGGCGATCGTCCAGGGCGTCGCGGCGAGCGGCACGATGGTAGCCGAGCGTTCCGTGGACGTGCACATCGCCCGCCTGCGCCGTAAGATCGAGCCCGATCCACGCAACCCGCGCTACCTCAAGACCGTGTGGGGCGAGGGCTACGTCCTCTGGCCCGACTGATCGCCCGATAGACTCTGGGACTCGATGGATCCGGTAGGCAGTTTCCTAAAGAAGCTCTCGCCGCGCACCCTGATGGGGCGCGCCATCGTCATCATCGTTGCGCCCATGGTGCTGCTGCTGATGATCGCGACGACGT
This sequence comes from Rhizobium sp. Q54, assembly GCA_945947575.1. Classification (GTDB taxonomy): domain Bacteria; phylum Pseudomonadota; class Alphaproteobacteria; order UBA2966; family CAIVPW01; genus CAIVPW01. The sequence continues at coordinate 47,938 of CAMEYM010000017.1, read as the reverse complement.
TCTTCTACGAGCGGCACTGGGACTCGGTGACGCGGCGACTGGCCCTGGGCGTTGCCGGCGATATCGCGGTGCTGCTCGCCAACTTCGACAACCTGCAGCGCGCCGGCCAGCTCAACGCGTACGTGGAAAGCGTGCGCAACCAGCTACTCATCACCTTCTTCGTCGAGGACTATGCCGAGCTGCGGCCGGCGCCAGCGCGGGCGGTGCAGAACCGCATCCTCGACCAGAACCTGACCCAGGCGTTGACCGAACGCCTGACCGTACCCTTCCAGATCGACACCGCGCAGCGCGGTGACTACATCGACATTCGCATGCAGACCGAGGCCGGCGTCGCCGTGGCGCGGGTGCACAAGGACCGTCTGACCAGCGCCACCACGACCTACTTCGTGCTCGCCATGGTCGGCGCGAGTCTCATCCTGCTGTCGATAGCGCTCATCTTCCTGCGCAACCAAATCCGGCCCATCCGCCGGTTGGCGGAAGCCGCCGACGCGTTCGGCAAGGGCCGCGACGTCGCCGACTTCAAGGGCTGGGGCGCGGTCGAGGTGCGCCAGGCGGCGGCGGCGTTTAACACCATGCGCGGGCGCCTGCGCCGCTTCGTCGCCCAGCGCACCGAAATGCTCGCCGGAGTCTCCCACGACCTGCGCACGCCGCTGACGCGTATGCGCCTGCAGATCGCCATGCTGTCCGAGTCGCCATCGACCGCGAATCTCAAGTCCGACGTGGACGAGATGGAGGCGATGGTCAACGGCTACCTCGCCTTCGCCCGCAACCAGGACACCGAGGTGGCGGTGGAGACCGACCTGCCGCGCCTGCTGAACCAGGTCGTCAACAACGCGCGCCGGCAGGGCGCGCGGGTCGAGCTAGCCACCAGCGGCAACCTGGTCGTGCCGCTGCATCCCAACGCATTCCTGCGCTGCATGACCAACCTGGTGGACAACGCGCGGCAGTACGCGAGCCGCATCGCCATCAGCGCGGCGCGCGTCGGCAACACCATCGAGATCCTGGTGGACGACGACGGCCCCGGCATCCCGCCCGAGAAACGCGAGGTGGTGTTCCAGCCCTACCGCCGCCTCGACGAGACCCGGCCGCGCTCGGCGAGCGGATTGGGGCTTGGCCTCGCCATCGCCCGCGACGTGGTGCGCAGCCACGGCGGCGACATCATCCTCGACACCGCACCCATGGGCGGCCTGCGCGCCCAGCTGCGGCTGCCGGTCTAGAGTCCGGCCAGAAATCTCTGGCAGTTGGGCACGGCGTAGATCTTGCCCTCTTCGCGGCGGGCGACATCGGTGAGGTTGAGACGGTCGTCGAGGACCTGGACGCGGTCGATCCGCAGGTTGCAGGTGTTCCCGTCGAGGGTGCCGACCGCATCGATCGTGACGATGTAGTGAAACAGGTCGAAGCCGCCGACCGCAGCTCCAAACAGTACCTGCGGCTCGACGAACTGCTGGTTGCGCAGCGAGGCGCGGCCGGCGACGCGGAACGTACTGGCCGTTGCGCGGACCACCGTCACTTGGTTGAGGGTGGCGCCGGCCCGGTTGCCGAGGCAATAGGCGCGGCAGGCCAGCACGAGGCGCTCGTCGAGGTCGGTTTCGCGCACCACCTCGGCGGTGACGTCCTTGGCCAGCGCAGGCGGCGCGGCGAACAAGACTCCGAGCGCGAGGACGATGCGGCGAATGCGCGCTGCCATCGCCCGTATCCTACGGTATCTTGGCGGGGACGGTACCCTCGGCTAGGGCGCGAATGAGAGTGGGCCGACTCCTCGTGATAGTGCTGGCACTGGCGTGGGCGAGCCTCGCCGGCGCCACCCATGCTGCCGACGTTGCGTCGATCGACGGCGTCACGCCGGAGATGGAGATGCGCGAGTCGGCGCGCAGCCACGCAGCGCTTGTCGCCCAGCTCGGTGGCGAGTACCCGGACCGCGTGCTGCAAGCATACATCGCGGGCATCGGGGCGCGGCTGATCGCGGCGGCAAACAGTGACGCGGCGGCATTCCAGTTCACCTTCACCGTGCTCGACACGCCGGGCGTCCTGGCGTTCGCCCAGCCGGGCGGGTTCGTCTACGTCAGCCGCGCCATCCTGGCGCTCGCCAACAGCGAGGCGGAGGTCGCAGCGGTGCTGGCCCATGAGATGGGCCACGTAATCCTGCGCCATGGCTCGCACCGGGCGAGCTTGCTGGCCGCCTTTTCCGACCGGCCGCGCCGCGAGATCACGATCGCGGCCAATGCCTTGAATCATGAGCAGGAGATCGCCGCGGACGCCATCAGCGTGCAGATCCTCGCGGCCGCGGGCTACGACCCGGCGGCACAGGCACAGTTCCTGAAGACCATGGACGCGCAACTGACCTTCGAGGTCGACGTCGGCATGCGCCTGCACCCCAACGGCGAGACCGAGGCGCAGGCGACCGTCGCCGAGCGGCTGGCGCTGCTCGACGCGGCGCTCGCCGGGCTGCCATTGAGCGCGCGCTCCGCTCGGTGGTACGACGGGCGCGCCGAGCACCGCGCCGCCATCGACAACATGGTCTTCGGCTTCCGCCCCGCCCAAGGCATGGTGAGCCGCTCGCGCTATGTGGACGCCGCCACCCGCATCACCTTCGACGTACCGGACGGCTACCAGTTCCGCATGGGCAATGGCATCGCAGCGGACGGGCCGCGCGGCGCGCTGCTGCAGATCGATGCGCGGCGCATGCTGGCCGAGATGGAGATGGGCGACTACCTGCGCAGCGTCGTTGCGCCCGATACCCACTTCAACTCCGTGGAGACCGGATACATCGACGGCCTGCGCGCCGCAATGGCCAATGCCGCCAGCGGCAACGAGGCGAAGCGCGAGTACTTCATCCTGGGCGCGATCCGCACCGCCAACGACCGCGTTATGCGCTTCCACTTTGCCCAGAGCGAGCCGTTCAGCGAGGCGGAAGTGGCGGCGTCGCGGTCGTCCATCATCAGCTTCCGGCGCATCTCAGCGGCCGAGGCGCAGGCGTGGCAACCCGTGCGCATCCACATGCACGCGGTGAGCACAGCGACGACGCTGGATGCGGTGGCGGCGCAGATGGATATGCCGCGCGGGCTCGACTGGCTGTTGCGCCTCAACGACCTGCCTCCGGGCGCCATCCTCAAGGCCGGCGACGTCGTCAAGGTGGTGCGGTAGGTGCGGCGCGCGGCCGCCGCCCTCGTGTTCGCGCTGGCAGCACTGCCCGTCCCGGCCACCGGCCAGGCACCCGGCGGCCCGCCGCGGGTGCAGGCCCTTGCGTGCGTGCCGCACTCGTTCCCGCAGCGCACCCAGCGTTCGTTCGCGGTAGACCCGACCGATGACCGCATCCTGTACGTCGGCGTCGAGCAGGAAGGCTTCTTCAAATCGGTCGACGGCGGCGCGACCTGGCTGCGCGCCGACGCGGGCCTCAAGGCGTGGGCGCGCAACGACGGCTCGGGCCTGCCCTGCTTCGAGGAGTTCTACGAGACGGTCATCAACGCCAAGAGCCCGGCCCAGCTCTGCATCGCGCGCGCCGGCGGGCCTGGGCTGCTGAGCTCGCCGACCAGCGCCGGCACCAACGGCGTGTACTGCTCGAACGACGGCGCCGCGACGTGGACGCAGCGGGTCGGGCCGAGCATGAACACGGCCGCGGTCACTCTCGCCATCGACCCCACCGACTTCAACACGATGTACGTGGGTGTCAACGGCGGTCCTTGCTCCAATCCGCCGCCGGTGTGCGCGAGCGGGACGTACTTCAACACGCGCGGCTCGATCTACAAGACCACCGATGGCGGCGCGACGTGGCGCGAGCTCGACGCGCTCTATATTTCCGACCTGCGCGTCGTGGCGCTGCGCATCGACGAAGCCAACCCCAATGTTATTGTCGCGGGCACCTTTGCCAAGCTGCCGGCCGGGGGCCCGGGCAACTTCGGCGAAGCGCCTCAGCGCGGCGTGTTGCGCTCCACCGACGGCGGCCGCACGTGGTCGGCGTCCCTGCGCGGCATGAGCGCGGACCCGCGCGAGCAGGCGCTGCTGGAGCTGGCTGTCGCGCCGCGCAACGCCTTGCGCGTGTACGCGACGGCGTCGAGCAACGCCGGCTACTGGTCGGCGGACGGCGGAGTCACCCTCACGCGAACGGCGCGCATGAACGTCGCCACCTTCGATCCGCACGACGCCGCGGGGCTGCACCTGCTCGGCGCCACGGACGACAGCATCACGGAGAGCCGCGATGGCGGCCGCACCTGGCAGACCAAGGCAAGGCTGCCGGGCGAGTATGCGCGCGAGCGCGGTCTGCCAACCCATATGGTGTGGAGCCGCATCGACGCCCGGCACGTCTTCCTCTCCGGCCCCCGCGCCACGGTGTTCGAGTCGCGCGACGGCGGCGCGACCTGGCGCCAGATCCTGTCGGCGGACAGGCTGCCGCGATGAGCGGCGCCACCGCGGCGGGGACGCAACGAGCGGCGGAGCGCGGGCGTGCGGCGGGCCTGCCTGCTTTCGCCTACCGGACGTTCGGCCGCACCGGATTGGTCACCTCGGCGCTCGGCTTCGGCACATACCGGGTGGACGAGCGCACGCCCGAGCACGCCGCGGCGCTGGCGCGATCCATCGATCGCGGCGTCAATCTGATCGACACGTCCACCAACTACACCGACGGATCGAGCGAGCGCACCATCGGCGCCGTACTCGCCGCGCGCCCGCGCGAGGAGACGATCGTCGTCTCCAAGGTCGGCTACGTGCAGGGCCAGGCGCTGGCGCTGTCGCGCGCCCGCGAGCGCGAGGGCCAGCCGTTCGGCGACATGGTGAAGTACATGGACGGGTGCTGGCATTGCCTGCATCCCGGGTTCGTGGCGGATCAGCTGGCGCGCTCCCTGGACCGGTTGCACCTGAAGACCATCGACGTCTACCTGCTGCACAACCCGGAGTACTTCTTCTCCGACGCGGTGAAGCGCAAGCAGACCGGGAACCTCGGCGTGTTGCGCGACGAGTTCTATCGCCGCATCGCCAGCGCCTTCGTTCAGCTCGAGGACGAGGTCCAGCGCGGCCGCATCGCCTGGTACGGCGTGTCGTCGAACACGTTCGGCGCGGCGCCCGACGACCCGGAGGCGACGTCCCTCGACCGCATGCACGACATCGCCGAGCGCATCACGCCGCAGCACCACTTTGCCGTGGTGCAACTGCCGGCCAATCTCTACGAGAGCGGTCCCATGCTCACTGCGAACAACGCCGGCGGCACGCTGCCGGCGCTGACGTACGCAAGCGCGAAGAACCTGGCCGTGCTCGCTAACCGCCCGCTCAATGCTTACAAGGACGAGCGCCTGGTTCGCCTGGCCGACGGCGTCGTGCCGGCGACGCCAGCGACGGTCGCTGATCAAATGGCGAAGGTGGCCGCGCTCGAGGCGCGCGCGCCACGCAAGGGAGTCGCCTGGGGCGCGCAGCTGGTGACAGCGGCGCGCAGCGCCCAGAACCTGCAGCAGTGGCGGCAGGTCGAGGCGCAAGTGCATGCGCAGTTCGGTCTGAGTTTGCGCGAGGCCGCAGCGGGCGTCAAGGAAGCCCAGGCGGCGGCCTTCCAGACGTGGGCGGCGGAATACACGGGCGAGCTCAACCTGCTGATGGCGGCGCTCGGCACCGAGGCCGCGGCGCGCGGCCGTGCCGCCAACGCCGGGCTGCACAAGATTCTCGACGCGTACCTGCCGGCGGAGGTGCGGGGCTGGTCCCTGTCGCAGAAGGCGATGGCCGCCCTCCTCCATACCCCCGGCATCACGTGCGTGCTCAACGGCATGCGGCGGCCCGAGTACGTGGACGACGCCCTCGGCGCACTCGCCGGCCCCGACTTCCGCACACCGGCGGCGCTATACGAAGCGCTCCGCTGAGCCGCGTCCTGGATTTACTGGCTATATCAATACGTTACTGGAATAGACCGCGACCGGTGTCGCTCGCGCAAAGCTGAATTGCAGGGAGCAGCCATTCTGGCGACACTCCGGCCCATGAAGTCCGCATCGTGCGGGCGCATGCTTTTCGATGCCTAGGGGAGGTCACCACATGTTGCGGCGTACTCTGATTGCCACCGTTCTCGCCTTCTTGCTCTCGCCGATCGCGGCCGCGATCGCTATTGCGCCGGTCGTGTTCGACGACGCGGCCTTCACGGCTGCGCAGGCGGCGAACAAGACCATCCTGGTCCAGGTCCATGCCGACTGGTGCCCGCAGTGCGCGGCGCAGCGTCCGATCCTTGCCAAGGCATTGGCCAGCGACAAGTACAAGGACGTCGTCACCTTCAACATCGACTGGGACACCCAGAAGGACCTGGTGCGCAAGTTCAACGCCCAGCGCCAGTCGACCCTCGTCGTGTTCAAGGGCACCAAAGAAACCGGCCGCTCGGCCGGCGCAACCCAAGAGGGCCCGATCCTCGACCTGCTGGCGACCGGGCTGTAACCAAACGCCCGCACGCAGCGAACTTACTCATAGCGCCTGTCGCGGCCGTGGCCGCGGCGGGCGCGTGAGCGAGGTCACATGACTACCTATTTCCTCGGCTTCCTTGCCGGGGTGCTTACCATCATCAATCCGTGCGTACTGCCGCTCTTGCCCATCGTGGTGGCGAGCGCCGCGGGCGCGCATCGCTATGGCCCGTTCGCCCTGGCCGGCGGACTGATCGTTTCGTTCGTCGGCGTCGGACTGTTCGTCGCCACCATCGGCTTCGGCATCGGGCTGGACGCCGAGCTGTTCCAGTACATCGCGGGCAGCATCTTGATCGTCCTCGGCCTCGTGTTGCTGAGCTCGCCGCTGCAACAGCGCCTGGCGCTGGCAGGATCCGGCTTGGGCTCGATGGCGGACGGCTGGATGCAGAAGGTGACGCCCGAGGGCTGGCAGGGGCAGCTCGTCATTGGCCTGCTGCTCGGCGTGGTGTGGGTCCCGTGCGTCGGTCCTACCCTGGGCGCCGCCTCGATCATGGCGAGCCGCGGCGAGAACCTCGGCGAAGTCGCCCTGACCATGGCGCTGTTCGGAATCGGCGCGGCTTTGCCGCTGTTGATCCTCGGCTCGCTGTCGCGCGAGCTGTTATTGCGCTGGCGCGGCAAGATTGCCGCCTCGGGGCGCGGCGTGAAGATGGTGTTCGGCGCGGTGGTGCTGATCGTCGGCATCAGCATCATCACCGGCTTCGAGCGCGACGTGCAGACATGGCTGATTGCCCTCACCCCGGAGTGGCTGCTCAACCTCGCCACCCGCTACTAGCGGACTACACCGCGAGTTGATTGGACCTTCCAGCGGTGGAACGGGCATTGCCCGCCCATGGCCGTGGAACTGCGCTCGGTCCTGACCTGCCCGGAATGCGGCACCCGGCATGAAGAGATCATGCCGACGGACTACTGCCAGTTCTTCTACGACTGCAGGAGTTGCGGCGCCCTGCTGAGGCCGAAGCACGGCGACTGCTGCGTGTACTGCTCGTACGGCACGATGCTTTGTCCACCCATGCAGGCCGAGGGCGACTGCTGCGCGCCACGGCCCGCAACCAAGGTCCTCAGCGACTAGTACACACCAACCCTCCCGCCGTGAGGCGGGAGGGCATGGGTGCGCTATTCGAGATCGCGGGCGACGCGGAAGCCGATGTCGTTGATACGCAGGGTCGCGGGCGTCGGCTGGCGGAAGCCGGCCAGGAACGCGCGCTCGTGGTGCCAGCTGCCGCCGCGCACGATGCGCTGGTTGCAGTTGCCTTGGGTCCAGGCGGTGCCGTCCTTGGGCGCATTCGCTAGGGACGGGTTTACGCAGTCCTCGACCCATTCCGCGGCGTTGCCCGGCATATCGTAGAGGCCATACTTGTTCGGCTGGTACTTGCCGACCGGGAAGGTGAACAGCCAGTCTTCGCGGCCCATGGTGTCGATGCCCGGGCAGTCGGCGCAGTTGGCCATCTCGAACTGCGGCGTGTTGGCGGTAGTCCACCAGGCGGAGTTGTTGGGGCTGCCGGCGCGCGCCGCCCACTCCCACTCGGCCTCGGTGAGCAGGCGATACTTCTTGCCGGCCTTCTCGGCGAGCCAGACGACATAGGCCTTGGCGTCGTCCCAGCTGACGCAGAGCACCGGCTCGGTCTCGTCCTGGATGTGCACCGCTTCGTCGAACGCTGCGTTCCAATCCTTGTCCGCCTGCGGGCGCGGACCGACCAGGGAGAACCAGTTGCAGCCCTTGCCTTCGCGCTTGGTGGCGTCGACGAAGACATCGAACTCGGCCCACGTGACCTCGAACTTGCCGACCGCGAACGGCTTGGCGATGGTCACCTCGAATTCGGGTGCTCCGAACTTGTCGCTGCGCATCATCTTGCCGGCCGGGACCTCGACCATCTTCGGGCACTCGGGGCAGTCCTGAAATTCCTTGGCCTGCGCCAAAGCTGCGGCCGGCCAAAGCAGCGCGGCAACCAGTATCGGAAGAATCCACTTCATAGGTACGTCCTCGTCGTTGGCGTGAGTGTGTACGGGCTTACCGCGCCGTCGGAGCGAGCAGGCGCGGCGCAAGCAAGAGTCCGAGACCTGCAAACAGTGCCGCGACGCCGGCATTGGACAGAACGAGCCAAAGCGTGGCGTGCAACGGATGGAAGATGTGCAAGGCGGCCGAGACCACTCCGGCCACCGCGATCCCGCCCAGCATGGCCGTAAGCGCGGGTTGCAGCACTGCGGCGCGGCGCAGCATGATGGTCATGGCGATCCCGAGCGGAACGCCGATCAAGACGACGGTCGCCAGGCAGTCGGCAATGCCGGGCCAGCCCAACGCGTCGCGGCTGGTGTCGATCCAGCGCTCGCGCGTGACAATGGCAGAGGTCCACACCGCCAGGGTCGGCAATGGCAGCAGCGCCCACAAGCGGGATCGACCCGGCACACCGAGCTCCAATGCAGCGACCGCCGCGAGTGCCGCCGTCGTCACCGCACCGATGCACATCGCCAACCATAGCGGCGCGCGCAGGCAGTGCTCGATGTTGTAGCGGAAAGAATGCGATAGCGAGAACACCACGAGCATGATCGTGGCGAACGCCAGCCATTGCGCGGCGCGCAACCACGAGGCGCGCAGGCGGCGGACGGGAGTTGCGCCCGCGACAAGCGACTCGATCAACGCCGTGCTCATGACGGGGTACCCAGCAAACGGTCGCGCAGCCGCTTAATGGCGCGATGCGTCGCCACCTTGAGAGCCGCCACCGTGAATCCGGACGCAACCGAGGCCTCCTTCAGAGACATCTCCTTGAGCTTGAGCATGGTGACCGCCTGCCGCTGCACTTCTGGCAGCGCGTCGATCGCCTCCTGCAGCGCCCGCGGACTCCAGTCCCCTTCAGATAGGTTCGCCGGCTCGACCAAAAAGGTTTCAGCGTAGGCGGCGATATCTACCTCCAGGGCGGAACCCCGCCCCTGTTTGCGCAAACGGTCGATGACGCGGCGCCTGGCAATGGCGATCAGCCACGGCAAGAACGGCCGGCTGGGGTCATAGGTGTGGCGGGCGGTGTGGACCGTCAGGAGCGTGTCCTGCACCACTTCGTCCACGTCGCTCGGGTTGCGCAGCTGTCGGGCGACGAAGCGCCGCAGGAGCGGCACCAGCCGATCGAGCAACATACGGTAGGCGACACGGTCGCCCCCCCTGGGCCTGCGCCATGAGGCGCCCAAGCTCGGCGATGGCGCCGACCTCATGGAGAGGCCGCGCCGACCCTTGGTCCGGCCGCAGGAGCGCAGACACTCGGTATTCCCTCCCCGTTGCCAAATCTCGATCCGAGCGCTGCGAAACACAACGGGGACCGGCAGCGAGCCGGTCCCCGTTTCAACTATTGGAACTGTGGCAGCGTTACATCAGCACTTCTTTGGCCTTGGCCACGAACGGCTGCGGCAGCGTCACGCCGAGGTGGCGGGCGTTGCGCTGGCTGATGACGAGCTCGGGCTGCGCCTGCACGACGGCGATGTCGCCGGCCTTCTCGCCCTTGACGATGCGGGCGACGAGCTGCGCCGCGCTCTTGTACATGTCGTTGTAGTTGGCGCCGTAGCTGGCGAGGCCGCCGTTGACGACGAAGTCGCGGGTCGAGCCGATGGCGGGCAGCTTGGCGGCGAGCGCGTAGCTGCCAAGCATGGCGCTGTACTCGGACAGGTCGAGCATCTCGGCGACGACGAGGCCCTGGGCGCCGGCGCGCTGCGCCTCGAGAAGAGCGCGCAGGTGCGCGGTGGCGTCGAGACCGGCGTCATCGAGCAGATCGTCGATGAAGGCCGGAGTAACCGTGACGCCTTGGCGCTGGGCGCGGGCGGCGGCGAGCTGGGCCTGGCCCCACGGAGTCGGCGAGATCGCCTGACTCTTCATCAGGTAGGCGACGCGCATTGCGGCAGGCACTGCCTCCTTGAGCAGGTCGATCTTCATGCCTTCGCGGGCGGCACCGGCGGAGCCGGACACGCCGGTCATGTTGGCGCCCGGCTTGGCCATGTTGGTGATGAGGCCGGTGCCGGCGGCGTCGCCCAGGATGACCACGGTCTGCGGAGCGGTCTCCGGATTGGTGGCGGCGCCGCGCGCGACAAAGCTCGAAGTGGTGAACAGCACGTCCGGCTTGGTGCCGGCGATGGTGACGCCGAGGGCATTCCAACGGTTGCCCTGCAGGCGGCGCACGGTGTTCCACTGGGCGCCCGAATGGCGCTCGATGGCGACGTCCTGGCCGGGCACAAGGCCCTGGGCCTTCAGCTCGACGAGGAAGGCGTTCATGCCCGGATCGCCGTTGTTGCCCTCGATCATCGCCTCGGTAGGCAGGATGCCGCTGGCAATGGCAATGCGCTTGGCGCCCGGACGCAGCACCAGCGGTGCCGCAGGCGCCGCGGGTGCGGCCGGAGCAGCAGGAGCCGCCGCACCGCCGCCCGCTGCGGGTGCCGGAGCCTGTTGCGCGCGAGCTGCCGACGCGAGTGCGGCGGCGCCGGCCAAGCCGGCCAGGAATGAACGACGAAGCATGGAAACCTCCCCTAGGAAATCTGGCCGGAGGCTAGGCTTCAGGCTGACCCCGGGCAAGGGGCCGGGGCCCTCGTCACTCCGATTTGACCGCCTAACCTATTGAGGGCGGCCGATGTCCCGCAGGGCGCGGCGAAGGGCGGCGAAGGCCGACTTGCCTAGGCGCTTCTGCCACTCGGACTCGATGGCGCGCTTGATGCGGTCGGCGTCCGCATGGACCGCACGGCCGCGCGCCGTCAGCACGACCCAGCGGGCGCGGGCATCCGTAGGGTCGGCGCGGCGCTCGACGACGCCGTCCGCGACCAGGCCATCGACGAGCTGCTGGACCGCCTGCTTGGAGACGCCCATGCGCGTCGCGACATCCGACTGGCGATTGCCGGTGCGATCGAGGTGGGCGAGCACGCCGCCGCGCGCTTCCGCGAACCAGGCGTGGCCCGCGGCGACCATGTCCGACTGGAAGCGGCTCTGCCACACGGCGGCTGCCTGCCAAAGGTCCCAGCCGATGTGGTCGATGGGTTCGTCAAGCCGCTTGACCACCTCGGCATCTCTCCCTATCGTCAAGTGACTTGACTTCTACCAGCGCAGCGGGAGTCGGACAATGGCAGGCAGCATCGCCGAGGGCGGCATGACGTTCACCTGGGCCCACGCGGGCGGACGCTTGCGCGGCACGCTGACGGCGCCGACGCGCGGCTGGCTGGCGGTCGGCTTCAACGACGCCCGCTCCCTCGAAGGCACCCGCTTCGTCATCGCCGCGGTTGCGGGATCGGCGTCGGTGGCGGAGGTCCATGTCGCGCTGGTGCCCGAGCATGCGCCGATCGAGGCGCTCGGCGGCCGGAGCGGCCTCGCCGACGTGGCGGGCATGTTCATGGGCGGAATGTCGCGTGCGGCGTTCAGCCTGCCGGAGGTCGGCGGCGCTCCCTACGCCGCCGACCTCCGTGCCGGCGCGCGGACGCATCTGATGCTGGCGTGGTCGCACGGGCCCGAGTTCGAGCACCACTCCGCCTGGCGCGGACACTTCGACGTGGTGTTGTAGGGCTAGCGATCCGGCGGCGGACTGCGTCCCAAGGGAAGCGGCATGAACGCGCTGGTGCGGGCGATGTAGCCCTCATAGGCGTCGCCGCGCGTACGCAGCATGTGCCGCTCCACCGGCGGGATGCCGGAGACGTGCACGAGCAGGAAGTACATGGTGAGGGGCGCGGCAAGGGCGAGCCAGCCCCACGGCGCTCCCATCTGGATGGCGAACACCGGATAGGCGCACCAGACGAGGAACTCGAAGAAGTAGTTGGGATGGCGCGAGTAGCGCCACAGGCCACGCTCGCACACGGCGCCGCCGGAGTGCTCGCGGAAGCGATGCAGCTGGCGATCGGCGAGCGCCGCGCCGGCAACGCCGGCCACGATGAACGCAGTACCGACCGCGTCGCGCAGCCCAAGCGGACCGGTGGCGTTGTGGGCCGCAAGCCACACCGCCAGCACCAGCGGCAACCCGCACAGGGCCAGCACCATGCACACACCGAACATGCGCCGAGGTGCGTCGGCGCCCCAGTGGCGGATCAGGACGTGGTAACGGGGGTCGTCGGAGCGCACGCGCGTGCGCGCGATGAGATGCGGCGCGAGGCGCGCGGTCCATGCCGCCACCGCCGCACCGATCAGCGCGCCGCGCCGAGGCTCGGCGCCGAGCGGCACGAACGCGGCGACGAACGCGGTGGCGCCGACGGCGATCGTCCAAGCGACATCGATCCAGCCGGCGTTGCGCGTCTGGAACCAGATACGCCAGGCGAGACTCATCGCGAGAGCGAGCGCCAGCACCATCGTCACGGCGGCGATGAGGACGGCGGCGGCGGTCATCGGGGGCGACTCAGGCGCGGGCGGGTTTGCGCGAAGGCTTTGCGCGTACCGAGCGTCGCAACACCTGCGCCAAGCTCTCGGCGCGGCGGAGCTGGCGATCGAGGTGCGCCATGGTGGCCGCCATATCCTCGGACTCGTCGCGCATCCAAACCCACTGCACAGACGCATACAGGGCACTCAGGCCCTGCATCTTCACTTCGCCATCGATGCCGGTGTGGCCGATGCCCGCTGCGGCCAGCATCCACGACAGCGAGCGGCGCGAGGCACAGGCCAGCGTCACCGCGGTGACGGGGTCGAGCACGGCGCCGCGCAGGATGGACACAACGGCGCCGCGATGGAGCTTGAGCGCATCGAGGCGCGCCATGACGACGCCGAACAGGCGGTCGCGCACCGAGTCGTCGGAATCCGTGCTGCCGACGCGCGCCAGCATCTCGTGGTCGATGTCGCCCATCAATGCGGCGACCATGGCGGCGCGCGACGTGAACATCGCCTGCAACTCGTCCAAGGGAATCTCCGCCTCGGAAGCGATGGCAGCGAGAGTCGCACCTTTCCATCCGACGTTGTGGGCGACGCGCAGCATGGCAGCGATCGCGGCGCTGCGCGGATCGCGCGGCAGCGCAGCAGCTTTGCGGGACTTGCGGGGCGTCGCCATGGAAGGAAGCCTAGCCCAAGCGCGGCGCGGGCGGTATCCGGGCGACTCCCAGGGCACCCAAGTGCCTCAGCGGTAGACCGGGGAGGCGCCGATCAGCACATCGTCCGCGAACCCGGCGGCTGACGCCTGCTCGGCATTCAGCGGCGCGCCGAAGGCCGGCAGGTAGTCGCCGTGGCCGGCCGCGCGCACTTGCGGAATCGCCAAATGGGCCAAACCTGCGACCGGGCGCGGCCCCTGGTAGCCGAGCGCGACGCCCGGCTTGTCGGTGGTCGGGAATAGGAATGCCTGAAACAGGTCGCCGAGCGGATACGCCGAGCGCAGCACGTTATCCTCGACCGAGGACAGCACGGCGACGCGGCGCGCACGCGACGTGACGTCGCTGTAGATGTCGGAGAGGCAGTCGTCGTCCACGGCGGACGCCATCAGGCACAACTGGCCGACTTCAAACTCATCGCCGAGACGGCGCAGAGTCTCGAGCGCGACGCGTGCGCCGAGGCTGTGGGTCGCGAACGACAGCGTGGGGCGCGCCGGCAATCCGTCGCGCAGGAACTTGGCAAACTCGGCCGCCGTGTCGTCGGCGTCGCGACCCTCGACGACGTAGTTGATGCCGGGGATCCACGCGTCGCCCGGCCACACCACGCTGACCAAGGCCCAGTCGAGGCAGTGCGCGAGCTGGTCGGCAAAGCGGCCGAGGCGCTCCAGCCCGTGTGGGCGGGTGACGTTGAAGCCATGGACGAGAAAGGCAATGCGCCCGGCGGCGCGCAGCTGGTCAAGGGCAGCATGACCGTTCGCAGTCGGCGACGACAGCCGCCCCGGCACGACCGCACCACCGCGGTCGCTGGTGCGAAAGTCGAGGACGAACTTCATGCGGACTTCTGGCGCAGCGCCTTCGTGACGGCCTGCAGCGCCCCGGCGAGATCGTTCGCCACGGGGGCGAGCGGCACGGCGACGATGCCGACGACGAGCGCGGTCACCCACCGTTCAGCGCTCATGCCGAACAACCACGCCGAGGCGTTGGTGGCGGTTTCGATCGAGGCGGCGGCAACGATGGCGAGCAACAGCGCCGCACCCATCGCGTGCAGACGGGCGCCGCCGACGTAGACGCTTTCGGCGAGCCCCAACGCCGACTCGATGCGGGCGTCGATCGCCAGTTCGAAGCGGCCGAGAGTGGCGCGATGCTCGGGCGGCAAGGCGCCGTCGGCGCTGGACGCAACCGCCGCCGCGGCCTGGGCCAGGGCCGTAGCGGTGACGAGGGTGCCACCGAGCGCTAGCGCGGCCGCAGGCGCGTTGTCTTTGGTCAGGCCGATGCGGATGCCTTGGCGCAGAGTCTTGGCCAGCTCGCCCTTGCTGCGGCCGTTGCGGTACTGCGCGGCGAGCAAGGCCGGGTATTCGTTGCCGTATGCCGTCATCAACTGCGCGGCGAACGGCGAGCCGACTTCGGCCTCGACCTTGCCGAAGCCGATCAGCCCGATCCACGCCCACTTGAACGCCTCGACCAGGCCATACGCAGCGACGCCGAGCGCGCCGGCCGCAAGCACAAGCTCCGACAGATTTCCCGACAACATGGGCAGGCCCCCTTGCTGGTGACGCTCAGGGTAGGGCGTAGGTACGCGCACGCAACGGCAACCACGGCGCGATGTGATTCACTGCAGGTTGTGCGGCGGTGCGGCGGCCACGCGCGAAAGGCGCGGAGCGCTTGGCTCGCGCGGACGTCGAGCACCACAACCACGCGCTGGCGGCGCGTGTGATTCTTCTCACAGAGGCGTTAGCCGGCGAGGTCGCGGCTGCGAGCGGCGGCGGCGGCGACGGCTTCGGTCATGAGGCGCTGCAGGCCGCCCTCGCCCATCAGGACCTTGAGGGCGGCCTCGGTCGTGCCGCCGGGGCTGGTGACATTCTGGCGCAGCGTCTGGGCGTTGCTCTCGGGCGTCAGGCGGGCGAGTTCGCCGGCGCCGATGATGGTCTGGCGCGCCAGCCGCTGCGCGAGCTGCGGCGCGAGGCCTGCCTTCACGCCGGCCTCGGCGAGGCATTCGATGAGCAGGAACACGTAGGCGGGGCCGGAACCGGACACCGCGGTGACGGCATCCATCAGGGCTTCATCCTCGACCCAGGCGACGTCACCGACGGCGTCGAGCAGAGCGGTGCATTCGCTGCGCGCCGAGGTGCTGACGCCGGCGCCGGCGATTGCCACCGTCATGCCACGGCCGACGGCGGCGGCGGTGTTGGGCATGGCGCGAATCACAGCGGCCTTCGGCCCCAAGAACGTGCGCAAGGACGAGATGCGTACGCCGGCGATGATCGAGACGAACGTCGCCGGCTGGGCGAAGCGCGCGTAGTCGGTGAGCGTCGAAGCCGCGACCTGAGGCTTGACGGCCAGCACCACCCAGTCGGGCTGGAACGCGGCATCGACCCGGGCGAGCGAGCGCACGGTGGGAATGCCGGCGTCCTTGGCGGCGCGGGCGGTGACGTCGTTCGGCTCGATGGCCATCAGCCCGGAGGCGCTCTGGCCGCGCGCCAGCCAACCGCGGCCAAGCGCTTGGCCCATCTTGCCGCAGCCGACGAGCAGGATGCGGCGGCGTGCGGGTGACACCTTGCTGACCTGGCTTGGAAGCTAGGCTTCGCCGACCGTCTCTAGCATGGCCGCCGCGACCGCTTCCTCGGGCTTCTTGCCGCCCCATAGGAGGAGCATGAACGCCGGGTAGCAGCGCTCACACGCGGACAGGGCGACCTCGACGAGGGACTCCAGGTTCGGCTGCGCTTCCTTGGGGCCGGCGCCAATCAGCATCGTGTGGCGGAAGGTGACCTGGGAGTCGCTCGGGCTCGCTTCGAAGTGGCCAATCCACAGCTGCTCGTTGACGCGGGCCAACACTTCGCAGATCTCGGTGTAGCGGCGATCGGGGGTGGCGAGGTCGAAAGCGCAGCGGAACTCGAGGGCGCTGGCGTCCTCGTGCCAGCCGAACCACAGCTGGTATTGGGCATGGGAGCCGCCCACGCCAAAGGCTATCTCGTCCTCCCCCAGGCGCTCGAACGGCCACTCATTAGCCGAGACGATCTGCTCCAAGGCATCGACGGGATTCTGCTGGGGGGTACGCGAGGATTCGGCAAGCCAAGCCATGGTGCCCTCCTGGAAGGCCGCACCTAGGGCCATCAACTGCTTGTGGCCCGCGCGGCCTCAACTACAACCAAATGTACCCTGCCAAATGGGGAAGGCGCGCGCAAGCACTGCCTGCGGGAAACCGGCAGTTGTCCACAGAAATTCCTTGGGCGGGCGCGCAGGCGCCGCCGCGAGGCGAGCTAGGGGCGGGACCGCGCGGACTTGGCCGTCGATGCCTTGGCAGCCGAGGCCTTCGCCTTCTTCCCCTCGAGCACGGCGACGCGCTTCTTGAGCGCGTCGGCTTCGGCGCGGGCCGCGGCGGCGAGCTCTTTGACGGCGTCGAGTTCCTCGCGGGTCGGCAGGTTCATGCGGGCGAGGATGCGTTCGAGCTGCGCACGCACGCGAGCCTCGACCTCGCCTTTGACGTCGCCGAGGGCGCCGACCGCGCCGGTGGCGAGGCGGGCGAGATCATCCAGGAAAGTCTTTTCGGATTGCATGACGCCAACTATGTGGCCCCACCCGCCACCAAGGCAAGGGTTGGGCCGGGGGCCCCGGTATGCAAATGTACGGAGAGAATGCTCCTCGCCCTTAGCTATCCGATGATCGACCCGATCGCGATCCAGATCGGTCCGATCGCCATCCGCTGGTACGCCCTCGCCTACATCGCCGGCCTGCTGACCGGCTGGCGCATCGTGCTGTGGCACATCCGGCGCAACGCCGACGCGCCGATGCGGCGCAACGACGCCGACGATTTCCTGGTGTGGGCGATTGTCGCTGTGATCGTCGGTGGCCGGCTCGGCTACGTGCTCTTCTACAATCCGTCGTTCTACCTGGAGCGGCCGCTGGAGGCGTTGTTCCTGTGGCGCGGCGGCATGTCGTTCCACGGCGGTCTGATCGGCGTCGTCGTCGCGCTCATCGTGTTCTCCCGCCAACGCGGATTGGAGCTGCTGCGCGTCGCCGACCTGATCACCTCGGTGGTGCCGATCGGACTCTTCTTTGGCCGCCTCGCCAACTTCATCAACGCCGAGCTGTGGGGCCGAGCCACCGACGTGCCGTGGGCGATGGTGTTCCCCGGCGCGGGTCCGGCGCCGCGCCATCCCAGCCAGATTTACGAGGCGTTCCTCGAAGGCGCGGTGCTGCTGGTCGTGCTGCAGTGGCTCTACAACAACCCGAAGGTGCGCGCGCGACCCGGCGTCGTCTCTGGCGTATTCCTGCTCGGCTACGCGGCGAGCCGCATCTTTGTCGAATTGTTCCGCGAGCCGGACGGCCAGATCGGATTCCTCGCGGCGGGCACCACGCTCGGCCAATGGCTCAGCGTCCCTCTGGTACTCCTCGGCGCAGCGCTACTCGTGCGGGCCCGCAGTGCAGCCTAGCCAGGCATCCATGTCTCCGGGCGCCACCGGCGAGGCGGACTCTCTCGGGGAGCACCTTGCGCGGCGCATCCGCGCGCTCGGACCGCTGACCGTCGAGACGTATATGACCGAGGTGCTGACGCACCCGCGCCACGGCTACTACGTGGCGCAGCAGCCGTTCGGCCAGAGCGGCGACTTCATCACCGCCCCCGAAGTGAGCCAGATGTTCGGCGAGCTGATCGGCGCGTGGATGGCCGACACCTGGACGCGCATGGGCCGTCCGAGCGGCGTGCACCTGGTCGAGATCGGGCCGGGTCGCGGCGTGCTGATGCGCGACCTGCTCCGCGCCGCTTCCACGGTACCGGGTTTCCGCGACGCTGCGACCGTACACCTGGTCGACGTCAGCGCGCCATTGCAACTGGTGCAGCGGCGCGCGCTGGCGGAATCGGGCTGGAACATTCGCTGGCACTCGAGCTTTGCCGACGTGCCGTCGCGCGGGCCGTTGCTGCTCATCGCGAATGAGCTGTTCGATGCCCTGCCCATCCGCCAATTCGTGCGCACCCTCGCCGGATGGTGCGAGCGGCTGGTGGACGCCGGGCCAGACGGCGCCTTGCGCTTCGTGCTGACGCGCGGGCCGTCGCCTGCCTCGGCGCTGATCCCGGCCAGCGTGCGCGAGACGGCGCCACTGGAGAGCGTGGCCGAGGTATCGCCGGCGGCGATCAACCTCGCCACCGCGATCGGCGCGCGCGTCGCGGCCGAAGGTGGCGGCGCTCTGATCATCGACTACGGAAACGCCGAGTTCGGCGCGCGCGACACGCTGCAAGCCGTGTTGCGCCACCGCAGCCATCCGGTGCTGGACGCACCCGGCACCGCCGACATCTGTGCGCACGTAGACTTCGCGATGGTCGCACAGGCGGCGCGCGAGGCCGGTGCGCACGTGTGGGGACCGCGCACTCAGGGGGAGTTCCTGCGCACCATCGGCATCGCCGAGCGCGCCACCGTGCTGTCGCGTGTCGCGACACCCGAGCAACGCGACGAGATTGCCGCGGCCCTCAATCGCCTGGTCGGGCCGCACGCCATGGGCGGCCTGTTCAAGGTGGTGGCCCTCGCCCACCCCGACCTCGACGACATCGCCGGATTCCAATGATCGAGCCCGCCGCCGGCGCGCCGATGATCCAAGCCGAGAGCCTGCGCGGCTACCGCGGGATGCGGCACGGATTCTTTTCGCGAATCGGCGGCATTTCCAGCGGTGGCTATGCGAGCCTGAACTGCAGCATCGCCAGCGGTGACCGCGCTGAGGCGGTGGCGGAGAATCGCGGCCGCATCGCGCACCAGCTCGGCATCGCCTCGGCGAAGCTCGTCACCGCCAAGCAGGTGCACGGCGTCGCAGTGGTCGAAGTGACCGCGCCGTGGCCGGCCGGCACGCAACCGCCGGAGTGCGACGCGCTGGTGACTCGGGTGCCGGGCCTCGCGGTCGGCGTGCTCACCGCGGATTGCGCGCCGGTCCTGCTCGCCGATCTCGCGGCAGGCGTCGTCGCGGCGGTGCACGCGGGCTGGCGCGGCGCGCTGAGCGGCGTGGTCGAGGCGACCGTCGCGGCAATGGAGGGACTGCGCGCCCGCGCCGATCGGATGACGGCGGTGGTCGGGCCGACGATCTCGCAGCCGTCCTATGAGGTCGGGCAGGAGTTCCACGCCGAGTTCATGGCGAGCGATCCGGCGAGCGCCTCCTTCTTCACGCTTTCGCCCAAGGACGATGCCAAGTACCAGTTCGACCTGCCCGAGTACGTCGGCTCCCACCTGATCCGGGCGGGCCTGCGGCGCATCGAGGTGCTGGAGCTCGACACGCTTTCCAACGCCGGGCGCTTCTTCAGCCACCGCCGCTCAACGCTGATGGGCGAGAAAGACGTGGGACGCCAGATGTCGGCCATCCTGGTGGCGGAAGAGGGCGCCTAGGGGCGCCGAGAAGGGCGGAAGGTCGCGTTGCCAGCCGCGGGGGGCGCGGGGTATGGTCCGGCCGCGCTCGACCCCCCGCTCTCTCCGCCCCCGTCCCGAGTGGCCAGGCTATGAAAATCCTTGCCGGCAACAGCAATCCGCCGTTGGCGCAGGCCATCTCGAGCTACCTGCAGATGCCCCTGACCCGGGCCGACATCAGCCGGTTCGCGGACATGGAGATCTGGGTCGAGATCCATGAGAACGTCCGCGGCGAGGACGTCTTCATCATCCAGTCGACGTCGTTCCCGGCCAACGACAACCTGATGGAGCTGCTGATCTGCATCGATGCCCTGAAACGGGCCTCGGCGCGGCGCATCACGGCGGTCATCCCCTACTACGGCTACGCCCGCCAGGACCGCAAACCGGGGCCCCGCACCCCCATTTCGGCCAAGCTGGTGGCCAACCTGATCACCGAGGCCGGGGCCGACCGCGTCTTAACCCTCGATCTGCACGCCGGCCAGATTCAGGGTTTTTTCGACATTCCGACCGATAACCTGTTCGCCGCCCCGGTATTCGCGCGGGATATCGAAAAGACGTATTCAGGGCGCGACTTCATCTTCGTTTCCCCTGACGTAGGGGGGGTTTACCGGGCCCGCGCCCTGGCTAAGCGCCTTGACGCAGACCTTGCAATCATCGATAAGCGCCGCGAACGCGCGGGCATTTCGGAAGTCGTCAACATCATCGGCGAAGTCAAAGGCAGGAACTGCCTGATAGTCGATGACATGGTCGATTCGGCCGGAACCCTTTGCAACGCGGCCAATGCCCTGAGGGATGCAGGTGCGGCGTCGGTGGTGGCCTATGCCAGCCACGGCGTCCTCTCCAACGGTGCAGTGGACCGCATCCGCAAATCGGCGCTGGAGATGCTGGTGACCACCGACAGCATCGCGCCGCATTCGACGGGGGAGCAGGATCGCGTGCGCCGCATCTCGGTCGCACCGCTGCTGTCCGAGGCGATGACGCGGGTGAATACAGAATCGTCAGTTTCGAGCTTGTTTGATTAGAACTAGGAACCGAGGGCACGAAGATGGTCGAAGTCGTCCAACTCAAGGCTGATGCGCGCGAAGGCGCGGGCCGTGGAGCCAGCCGCGCACTGCGCCGCAAGGGCCTGATCCCGGGCGTCGTCTACGGCGGAGCCAAGGACAACGAGTTCGTCGCCGTCGATGAGTTCATCGTGCGCAAGGAATACCAGAAGGGCGGTTTCTCCAACCGCGTCTTCGTGCTGGCCACCAAGAGCGGCAACGTGCGCGTGCTGCCGCGCGACGTGCAGCTCGATCCGGTGTCGGACAAGCCGGTCCACGTCGACTTCCAGCGCCTGGTCGCCGGTTCGACGGTGCGCCTGGCGGTGCCGGTTGCGTTCGTCGGCGAAAGCGAAGCACCGGGCCTGAAGCGCGGCGGCATCGTCAACGTCGTGCGCCACACCATCGAAGTGACGTGCAACGCCGACGCCATCCCGGAACGCATCGTCATCAACCTGGCCGGCCTCGACATCGGTGATTCGCTGCACATCAGCAAGGTCGAGATGCCGCCGGGCGTGAAGCCCACCCTGCATCGCGACTTCACCGTCGCCTCGATCACGGCGCCGACTGCCGTGCGCGACGAAGCGCTCGAAGCCGCCGCGAAGGCCAAGGCCGCTGCTGGCGCTCCGGCTGCCGAAGAAGGCGTCGAAGGTGCCGAGGGCGCTGCCGCGCCGGGCGCCGAGGGCGCTGCCGCCGCTGGTGGCGACGCCAAGGCCGCCGGCGGCGCGAAGGCCGGCGGCGACGCCAAGGCCGCCGGTGGCAAGGCCGCCGCACCCGCCAAGGAAAAGAAGTAGGGGGCTTCTTTTCCGGCCGCGATGTTGCTGCTGGTCGGGCTCGGCAATCCTGGGCCCGAGTACGCCGATACCCGGCACAACGTCGGCTTCCGTGTGATCGACGAGATCGTAGCGCGCCACGGCTTCGAGCCGTGGCGCAGTCGTTTTCACGGCTTGGTCAGCAAGGGACGGGTGGACGGAGTCGACGCACTCGCCCTGAAGCCGATGACCTTCATGAACAATTCGGGCGTCGCGGTGTCGGAGGCGGCGCGCTTCCACAAGATCGAGCGCGACGCGATCATCGTCTTCCACGATGAGATCGACCTCGCGCCGGGCAAGCTGAAGGCGAAGATGGGCGGCGGCAGTGCCGGGCACAACGGCCTGCGCAGCATCGAAGGACACCTCGGGCCTGACTTCCGGCGCGTGCGCATCGGCGTCGGTCACCCGGGCGAGCGCCACCAGGTGGCGCGCTATCTGACCAACGCGCGCTTCGACGAAGAAGACGAGACGTGGCTCGCACCACTGATCGACGCGATGGTCGAGGCGGTGCCGCTGCTGGCAGCCGAGGGCGGCGACGCCAAGTTCACCAACAAAGTCGCGCTGCTGACCAAGCCCCCCAAGGCGAAGAGGGCGGCAAGCGACGAAGAGGACGGCGAGTAGATGGGATTCACCTGCGGCATCGTCGGACTGCCGAACGTCGGCAAGTCCACCCTCTTCAACGCGCTGACCGCGACCCAAGCGGCGCAGGCGGCCAACTATCCGTTCACCACCATCGAGCCAAACGTCGGCAAGGTGTCGGTGCCGGACGAGCGCCTCGACAAGATCGCCGCGCTGGCGAAGTCGGCCAAGGTCGTGCCGACGCAGCTGTCGTTCGTGGACATCGCCGGGCTGGTCAAGGGCGCGAGCCAGGGCGAAGGTCTCGGCAACCAGTTCCTCGGCCACATCCGCGAGGTGGACGCGGTCCTGCACCTCGTGCGCTGCTTCGAGGACGGCAACGTCGTGCACGTGGCGGGGCGCGTGGACCCAGTTGCCGACTCCGAGACCATCGAGACGGAGCTGATGCTCGCCGACATGGACAGCCTGGAGCGCCGCAAGGTACCGCTCGAGAAGAGCGCGCGCGGCGGCGACAAGGAGGCCAAGGCAACACTGCCGCTGGTGGCCAAGATGCTCGACGCTCTGCGCGCCGGCACGCCGGCGGGCCGTGTGAGCCTCACCTCCGACGAGGTGCCGCTCGCCAAGACCCTCGGGCTGATGACGGCGAAGCCGGTTCTCTACGTGTGCAACGTGTCCGAGAAGGACGCGGCCAACGGCAACGAGCACACCAAGAAGATGGAAGCCAAGGCCAAGGCCGAGGGACGCGGCATCGTCGTGATCTCGGCGGCGCTGGAAGCGGAGGTCGCCCTGCTCGGCGATCCGGCAGAGCAGAGCGAGTACCTGAACTCGCTCGGTCTGCAGGAGACAGGCCTGACGCGCGTCATCCGCGCCGGCTACGCGCTGTTGGGCCTCATCACGTTCCTGACGGCCGGGCCGAAGGAGTCGCGCGCCTGGACCATCCCAAAAGGCACCAAGGCGCCGGGCGCCGCGGGGCAGATCCATTCGGACCTGGAGCGCGGGTTCATCCGCGCCGAGGTCATCGCCTACGAGGACTACCTGAAAGCCGGCGGAGAGCCCGCCGCGCGGGCCGCCGGCAAGATGCGCTCGGAGGGCAAGGAGTACGTCGTCCAGGACGGCGACGTGCTGCTGATCAAGTTCGCGGTCTAGCCGCGCTCAGCCGTTGTAGCGGTTCCAGACGACGACGCCGCCGCTGGTGACGCGGTAGTCGGCCACCAGAGTCTGCTGTGCTTCCTGGCGGCGCAGGCTGCCGTGGGTGCTCTCGATGGCGATGGCGAACTCGTCGAAGGGCTGGCCGCGGCCACCCTGGAACAGAGAGACGTAAGTGAACGACAGCAGGAACGCGTCGAACATGCGCAGCGACTGCGGGCCGGACGGCGTCTCCCAGCGCACGCTGAACTCGGCGACGGTGATGCGCCGCATATCCTCGAGAAGGCCGATGAAGCGCTGGGTGTCCGAGTCGTCGAGGCGCAGGCCGAGATTGTGACGGGCGACGCCACCGTCGGCGTTGCGCCGCACGATCGGATCGAAGCCGCCGACATCCGCTACGTTGAAGGAAAGGGTGGAGGCGGCGCCGTTCGGCAAGACCGCACGCGCAGCCGCGGGGGCAAAGGCCCACGCCAGCCCCATTGCTGACATCTGCCGGCGACTGAAAGCCGCGACCACCGAGTTCTCCTCGGGCGATTGTGCGCGCTTCCCGGCGCACAATCCAGACGCAGCCAGTTACTCCTTGATCATGAATGCGTTAGCGGCATTGAGGGCCTAGGCGATGCGCCGCTCCCACTGCACGCCGGTGGGGGTGACCCGGTAGTCGCTGATACCGTTGGCGGCGCTGACTGCCGGGCGGCGCAGCGAGCCGTGGGTGCTTTCGACCACGATACCGAACTCGTCATACTCCTGACCGCGCGCCTGCTGGGACAGGCGGGCGCACTCGTGCAGGTGCACGGTGGCGTTGAACATGGTCAAGGACAGGCCCTCGACGCCACGGGTCCAGATGAGGTCGAGCTCGGCCACTGACTGGGCCGTGATCTCGTCGAGCAGCTCGAAGACGCGGCCCGTGTGGCGCGGCTCGGTGCGGAACGCGAGGTTGAAGCGGGCGAAGGCGCCGTCCGGATTGCGGCGAACCACCGGATCGAAGGCGACGAGATCCGACACCTCGATCCGCGCCGCAGTGGGGTTGTCCTGGCGGCGAGCCGCGAAGGAGACGGACGGGACGACGACCAGACCAGCGACCAAGCCTACCAGTGCCTGCCTACGCGAGATGACCTTCGACATTGCACACTCCGCAAAGACCCTGTCCCACGCATGGCAAGCAACATGCCAAGGGCAGAACGACCGGCGCGGGCTTGTAACCGGCCCCTTTGCGCGCGCACCACAGGCGCGGGCGCAGACAGGAACATGGCGCGGGTTGTTGCACCCCTGCCCGGCGCAGAGGCAGTAGGTGCGGCAGGCGGTCGCAGGAGAGCGGAGTGGCGAATGGACTAGCGCAGGCTGGCGGCGATGTTGCCGCCATCGACCGTGATGGTCGCGGCGGTCGTCTTGCGAGCTTTAGCTAGGCTGACGAAGGCCTGGGCTACGTCTTCGGCCAGCACCTCCCGCTTCAACAGGTTGCCGTCCCGCAGATATTCCTCGACCGTCAGGCCGCGCGCGGCGGCGCGCTGCTCCATCAACTCCGGCGACATCAGGTTGGTCCGCACGCGATCTGCATTGACCGCGTTGGCGCGGATACCGTGATCGCCGTATTCGAGGGCGTACTGCTTCATAAGGAGTAGGAGCGCGGCCTTAGGCAGGCCATAGGGGCCAAAATTGGGGCCCGGATTGAGGGCCTGCTTGGAGACGTTGAACAGCAGGGAGCCGCCGGTGCCCTGGGCGAGCAGGATGCGCACGGCGTTCTGCGCCACCGTCTGGTGCGAGAAGAAGTTGAGCTCGAAGCTCTCGCGCAGGGTCTTGTCGGGCAGCGTGCCGATGGCGCCCTGCCAGGCGGCGCCGGCGTTGGAGACGACCACGTCGATGCCCCCGAACACCGTGCAGACGCGGTCGAAGGCGGCGCGCACGAGGTCGGGCTCGGTGACGTCGCAAGCGAGCGCCAGACCGCGCTCCTTGAACTTGGCGGCGACCGTGGCAGCGGCCGGGCCGTCGCGATCGAGCACGACGACAGCAGCGCCTTCGGCATGGAAGGCGCGCGCCACCGCGGCACCGATGCCGCTGCCGGCGCCGGTGACGACGACGACCTGGCCGGCGAGCGGCGGCTCCTTGGCTTTGCCGAGCTTGGCCTGCTCGAGCGACCAGTACTCCATGTCGAACATGTCGGACTCAGGCACGGGGCGGTAGCGGCCGATCGCCTCGGCGTCGGTAATCACCCGAATCGTGTTCTCGGCGATGTCGGCGGCGATGTGAGCGGCGGAGGCGGAGCGGCCGGCGCCGAACAGGCCGAGGCCCGGCACGAGCACGACGCGCGGCGCGGCATCGAGCTCCTGTTTGGCGGCCTCGCGCTTGCCATTGTGGCGGGCGAAGTAGGCGTGGTAGCGCGCCTGGAAGTCCTCGACCGCGGTCCACGCCGCCATCGGGAAGCCAGCAAGGCCCGCTTCCGGGGCCGGCAATACCAGCGGCCAGTTCTTGGTGCGGATGGTGTGGTCGGGCGTGACGACGCCGACCTGGGAGTAGCGGCTGAGGTCGGCGCCATCGACGTAGGCGCGGATCGCCGCGGACGTGCGGAAGGCGAGCAGCCAGCGGGTCGGCTCGGTGGCGTCATCGGCGGGCTGCAGCGCCAGGATGCCGCGCACGACAGGCGCGACGTCGGCCGCCGACGCGACCGGGGCCGGCAGCGCGACGGCGGCGAAAGTCTTCTTGCGTCCCTTGGTGAGGCGCTGCTCGGCGAGGGTCACCAGCGCGACCATGCGCTCGTAGGACTCCTGCGCGGTGGCGCCGAACGAGAAGATGCCGTGCTTGCGCAGGATCAGCCCCTCGACCTTCGGGTTCGCCTCGGCGACGCGCGCGGCGGCCTGGGCGAGATCGAAGCCGGGCTTCACGTACGGCACCAGCGCAACGCGGTTGCCGTAGACCTCTTCGAGCAGGGGATGGTCGTCCTCTTGGTCGGTGACGGCGAGAACCGCGGTCGAGTGCGTGTGGTCGATGTAGACCTGGGGCAGGAAGGCGTGCAGCAGGGTCTCAACGGACGGGTTGGGCGCGGACGCGTCCAGGAGGTTGGCGCGCTGGAAGGCGACCATGTCTTCGTCGGTGAGGCGTTCCAAGGCGCGCAGGCGCAGCAGCGGGTCGAGGCGGACGGCCGGCAGGCCCTCAGGCTCGATCTCGCCCATGTCCCAGCCGGAGCCCTTCACGCAGAGCACCTTCACCTTGTCGCCGAGCAGGTCGGGGATGGTGGTCTTCACCGAGGTATTGCCGCCGCCGTGGAGGACGAGCAGCGGGTCGCGGCCCAACAGCCGCGTGGTGTAAACGCGCAGCGCGAGGTCGCGGTTGACGCCTTTGTCGGCGTAGCGCGCGACGTACTCGGACGCTTCCTTGTCGGACCAGGCGGACTTCATGCGGGCATCTTCCTCGCCAACGACCTCAACGCACGAACATTCACCGTATCCCGGGGAGAAAACCCAATCATTACAATGCGTAGTTCTCGCGGAGCTGCTGCCTCGGGGGCGTATCGTCTCCCGATCCCACGCCGTAATTCTCTCGTATTTCTGCGCATTTCTGGGCCATCCATAGCGGCCGATGCCGAACTCAGCGTCAAGCCGTTCGATACGGAATGTAGTGCGCTGAAGGTGGAGATCAAGGAGAGCGGCGCCTCACCCTTCGCCAGGCTCAGAGTGCGGCTACTCCTGCTTAGGCGGCCTTGCCGCGGCGTTCCGGGTAGAGCGAGAGCAGGCCTTCTTCGCTCGCTTGGCAGACGCCGCGCTCGGTGATGAGGCCGGTGACGAGGCGGGCAGGCGTCACATCGAAGGCGAAGTTCGCCGCCGGCGTGCCGTCGGGGACGATCTGCACGGTGGTGAGGCCGCCGTCGTCGTCGCGGCCGGTGATGCGCGTGAGCTCGTGGCCGGGGCGCTCCTCGATGGGGATCTCGGCGACGCCGTCCTGGATCGTCCAGTCGATGGTCGAGTGCGGCAGCGCGACGTAGAACGGCACGCGGTTGTCGTGCGCCGCCAAGGCTTTCAGGTAGGTGCCGATCTTGTTGCAGACGTCGCCACGCGCGGTGGTGCGGTCGGTGCCGACGATACAAAGGTCGACCTGCCCGTGCTGCATGAGGTGGCCGCCGACGTTGTCGGCGATCACGGTGTGCGGTACGCCGTGGCGGCCGAGCTCCCAGGCGGTGAGCGACGCGCCCTGGTTGCGCGGACGCGTCTCATCCACCCACACATGGACGCCGAGGCCGGCGTCGTGGGCCATGTAGATGGGCGCCAGCGCGGTGCCCCAATCGACGCAGGCGAGCCAGCCGGCGTTGCAGTGGGTCAGCACCTCGACCGTGCCCTTCTTGGTGGCGATCTGCTTGAACAGTTTCAGGCCGTTGCGGCCGATGGCCTCGCAGGTGGCGACGTCATCGTCGCAGAGGACGCCGGATTCCTCGAAGGCAGCCTGGACGCGCGCCGATGGCAACAGCGGGCGGACACGGGCGCGCACGCGATCGAGCGCCCAGCGCAGATTGATGGCGGTGGGGCGCGAGGCAAGCAGGATCTGGTAGGCGCGGACGAGCGAATCGTCGCTGGCATCGACGCGCAGGGCGAGCCACAGGCCGTATGCGGCGGTGGCGCCGATCAGCGGCGCGCCGCGCACCTGCATCGTCTGGATGGCACGCACGGCGTCGTCCACCGTACGCAGGCGCAGGGTGACGAACTCGTGGGGCAGACGCGTCTGGTCGATGATCTCGACAGAGGTGCCGTCCTCGCCAGGCCAAATCGTCCGGTAGTGCTTCCCGCCTACTTTCATTCTCGAAGGGGTCCGCTTCTGTGGGTCGCGCTCCCGCGCGACACTGCCAACGGGTGGTGGAATATGGGTCCTGCAGCCGGGATTCAAACCCCCTACTCGCCTTCGAATTCAACCAGGGTCTGGACGTTCACGCCCATCTTCTCGATGCGCTTGCGGCCGCCCAGGTCGGGGAGGTCGATGACGAACGAGCAGCCGACGATGTTGGCCCCGGCCTGGCGCAACAGCTGGATGGCGGCGATGGCGGTGCCGCCGGTGGCGATGAGGTCGTCAACCAAGAGAACCGACTGGCCCTTGGTGATGGCGTCCTTGTGGATCTCGATGCGGTCCCGGCCGTACTCGAGCTCGTAGTCGACGCCGATCGTCTCCCACGGCAGCTTGCCGTTCTTGCGCACCGGGATGAAGCCGACCGAGAGCTGGTGCGCTACGGCGCCGCCGATGATGAAGCCGCGCGCCTCGATGCCGGCGACGGCGTCGATGCGGCTGCCGGCGTGGGGCTGGACGAGATCATCGACCAGCTTGCGGAAGCCGAAGGCGTCCTGCAGCAGCGTGGTGATGTCGCGGAAGATGATGCCGGGCTTCGGATAGCCGTGGATCGAGCGGATGCGCGCCTTAAGTGGCACCAGCGACGCCGGGATGCCGGCGTGGGCGACCGGGCGCGGACGCGGACGCGGCACCGGCTTGGCCTTGGCGGACTTGGCGGCGGGTTTCTTCTTGGCGACGGGCGCCTTCTTGGTCGGCTTCTTGGCTACCATTCTGATCCCCTACTTCGCTTGTGCCGCGAGCGCGCGGCCGGCGACCGCGTCGAGCATCTTGAGCACCGCGGGATCGCGCACCGCCGGTGCGGTGATGAGCGCCGTGTCGAGGACGCGGTCGCAGCCGTGCGGGCATACGGCCGGACGGTTCTTCATCAGCGGCACGTACTCGCGCACGAGTTCGCAGGCGTTGCGGGCGTTCTCGAGCAGGACGCGGATGATGTCGGCGACCTGGACGTGATCATGATCGGGGTGCCAGCAGTCGTAGTCGGTGACCATGGCGACGGTGGCGTAGCAAATCTCGGCTTCGCGGGCGAGCTTGGCCTCCGGCATGTTGGTCATGCCGATGACATGGCAGCCCCACGACCGGTACAGCTCGGACTCGGCGAGCGACGAGAACTGCGGGCCTTCCATCGCCAGATACGTGCCGCCCCGCACGACCTTGAGGCCGTAGGCCTGGGCCGCCTTGTAGGCGGCGTCGCCGACGCGGGCGCAGACCGGGTGCGCCATCGAGACGTGGGCCACCATGCCTTCGCCGAAGAAGCTCTTCTGGCGCTGGATCGTGCGGTCTATGAACTGGTCCACCACCACGAACGTGCCGGGCGACAGCTCCTCGCGGAACGAGCCGACGGCGGAAAGTGAAAGCAGGTCGGTGACGCCGACGCGCTTCAGGGCGTCGATGTTGGCGCGGTAGTTGATGGTGGTCGGCGAGTGCTTGTGGCCGCGTCCGTGGCGCGGCAGGAAGACGACCGGCTGACCTCCGAGCTCGGCGAACAGCAACGCGTCGCTCGGCTCGCCGAACGGCGAGGAGACCTTCTCCCAGCGCGTATTGGTGAGTCCGGGCACTTCGTAGAGGCCCGAGCCGCCGATCACTCCGAGCAGCCGCCTGGAAGCACCTTGGGGCGCCTGCGCTTGCCGTGCCGATGCCATGTCGTCTCCGTACTGAGAAGCGGCCAGAGTTTAGCCGATGGCGGCCCCGAGTCCGTCGGGAAACAGCGCAACGCGGCCGCGGCGCAGGGTCTCCATGGCCAGCCACTCGTCGCGCTGGGTGAGCCGATGGCGACGACGCGGACATGCAGGGGTGGGGCTAGAGGGACGTTGGCGACAATCGCCCCGTGACGCCTATCGCGCTCGGCCACGAATGAAGGCACTCACGACTCCAAGCGCCGACGTGCCAACGAGCGCGGTTCCGATCACCGGCTGATAAGGTAGGCGCAGATGACGGCACCGACAATCAAGCCAACGCTGACCGAAAATCCCATCATGAGTCCGATTCGCGCATCTCGAGTGCTTGACCGAAGCGCATGGGAATCCCATTCGATCCTGTGCGCGGCTTCCCGTTCGGCCATCCCTATCAGACGCTCCGCTGCGTCATTCGCGAAAAATAGTGCCCTGAGTAGTTGAAAACCAGTCCTGCGCGTTTCTGGCCAGGCGCCAGTAGCCTCTCGTGTTCGTGTGGCTAATGCTGGTCGCGCCAGACTTGCTTCTTCACGGCGAACAGGAGGCCGCCGAGGATGATCAGGTAGATCAGGACGCCGAAGCCCATGCGATGGCGGGTCGGCAGGTTGGGCTCGGCGGCCCAGGCGAGGAACTGCACGACGTCGCGCGCCATGTTGTCGAGGGTGGCGGGCGTGCCATCCGCGTACTGGACGATGTCGTCCAGGAGCGGCTGCGGCATTGCAGTCTGGTGGCCCGGGAAGTACGGGTTGTAGTTCATGCCCGGGGCGAGCTCGACGTCGGCGGGCGGCTCGCCGTAGCCGGTGAGCAGCGAGTAGACGTAGTTCGCGCCGTTGGGGCGCGCCTTGTACATCAGCGACAGATCGGGCGGATAGGCGCCGCCGTTGGCGAAGCGCGCCGCCTGCTCGTTGGCGAACGGCGGCACGAACTTCTCGGCAAGGCCAGCGGGGCGCATGAAGTAGGCGCCCGTCTCGTCGGGGCCATCGCGCACCTCGTGGCTGGCGGCGATCGCCTTGGCCTGGTCCTCGGTGAGACCGATCTCGGTGAGGTTGCGATAGGCGACGTAGCGCAGCGAGTGACAGGTGCTGCACACGTCGAGATAGACCTGCAGGCCGCGGCGCGCTGCGGGCAGATCAAAGGTGCCGAACGGACCGGAGAAGGTCCACTCGATGTTCTTCGGCGCGTCGGCTTCGCCGGCGGCGAACGAGAGGCCCGGCACCAGGACGGCGAGAGCGAGGACGAGGCGGCGCATCAGTGATGCCCTCCTGCACTCGTCGGTTGCACACCGACCTGGGGCAGCTTGCGGGCGCGCTTGCGCTTGTTCTCTTCCAGCACGGCCGTGGCGATCGAGTCCGGTAGCGGCTTCGGACTTTCGAGCTTACCGACGATGGGCAGCAGGATGAGGAAGTGGGCGAAGTAGTACGCGGTCGCCAGCTGGCCGATCGGGATGTAGATGCCCTCGGCCGGGCTGCCGCCGATATAGCCGAGCAGGAACACGTCGGCGACCAGGATCCAGAACAGCTGCCTGTAGATCGGGCGGAAGCGCGCCGAGCGCACCTTCGAGGTGTCGAGCCACGGCACGGCGAACAGCACGAGCAGCGCTGCCGCCAGCGCCATGACGCCACCGAGCTTGTCGGGAATGGCGCGCAGGATGGCGTAGAACGGCAGCAGGTACCATTCCGGCACGATGTGCGCGGGGGTCTGCAGCGGATCGGCCGGGATGTAGTTGTCCGGCTCGCCCAGCGCGTTCGGCATGTAGAAGACGAGCGCGGCGAAGATGATCAGATAGATGCCGAGGCCGAACAGATCCTTGGTCGTGTAGTACGGGTGGAACGGCAGCACGTCCTGCGGACCCTTGATGTCGATGCCCAAGGGATTGTTCGAACGGTGCTGGTGCAGCGCCCAGATGTGGACGATGGCGAGGCCCGCGATCACGAACGCCAGCAGGTAGTGCAGGCTGTAGAAGCCGCGCAGCAGCGCCTCGCCGACCGAGTAGCCGCCCCACAGCCACAACACGAGGTTGTCGCCGATCAGGGGGATGGCGCCGAACAGGTTGGTGATGACGGTGGCGCCCCAATAGCTCATCTGGCCCCAGGGCAGCACATAGCCCATGAACGCAGTGATGATCATGAGCAAGAGGATGATAAGGCCGAGCCACCACAACAGCTCGCGCGGGTACTTGTACGAGCCGTAGTAGAGGTTGCGGAACAAGTGCACGTAGACGATGGCGAAGAACAGCGACGCGCCGTTGGCGTGGACGTAGCGGAACAGCCAGCCGTAATTCACGTCGCGCATGATGCGCTCGACGGAGGCAAAGGCGCCGTCCACGGTCGGCACGTAGTGCGCGGCGAGCACGATGCCCGTGAGGATCTGAATCACCAGGGCGATGCCGGCGAGCGCGCCGAAATTCCAGAAGTAGTTGAGGTTCTTCGGCGTCGGGTAGTTGGTGCCGACGGCGTTGTTGATCCAGTTGAAGACTGGCAGGCGGTACTCGATCCAGCCGAGCACGCCGCGCAGCTTCAACTCGTGATGCAGATCGTCGATGTGCTGGGGTTCGCCCGACATGCTGCTGCCTAGCCGATCTTGACGAGAGTGGGCGTCAGGAACTCGTAGGCCGGAACCTCGAGGTTGCGCGGCGCCGGACCCTTGCGCACGCGCGCCGAGGAGTCGTAGTGCGAGCCGTGACACGGGCAGAAATAGCCGTCGAAGTCGCCCTTGGGATCGGTTTCCTTGACCCCGAGCGGAATGCAGCCGAGGTGCGTGCAGATGCCGACGACGATCAGCCACTTGTCCTGCTGGACGCGGTCTTCGTCGCGCATCGGGTCGCGCAGGTCGGCGACATTGACCGCGCGCGCCTGGCTGATCTCTTCGGGTGTGCGGTGGCGGATGAAGACGGGCTTGCCCCGCCATTTCACCGTCAGCGCGTGGCCCGGCTGGATGCCGGAGATATCGACTTCGAGAGACGCCAGCGCCAGAACGTCGGCCGCCGGATTCATCTGATCGATGAACGGCCACGTGGCGATACCCGCACCAACCGTGGCAAATGCGCCCGTCGCGATGTAGATGAAGTCGCGTCTGGTGCCGTCGTCGCCTTTCGGCTCCGCCGTCATTCGTTGCTCCTACCCCGAGCCCCGGAGGCGCTTCGCTAGCGCTTGCCCCGCACGGCCGGGAGACTCTCATGTTTCCGCTGGCCTTGTCTACACAAGTGCCTAAGCGGACGGGCTTTTTTGGACCGCCTTTCGGCTAGACTGGAACACTATGACGCACCCGCTGCACGCCGGACTCGAGTTGGATTGCCGCCCATGCGCGTAGTCGAGAAAGACCCGGTGCCCCCCAAGGCGGAAGCTGACATCGAGGAGCGCAAGCGGCGCGGCGCGGCCTGGTTCCGCGAACTGCGCGACCGCCTGTGCCGCGAGTTCGAGAAGCTCGAGGACGAACTGAGCGGGCCGGGCAAGGAACTGGCCCCTGGCCGGTTCGTGCGTACCCCGTGGGAGCGGCCGAGCGAGACGGGCGGCGGCGGCGGCGGCGAGATGTCGCTGATGCGCGGGCGCGTGTTCGAGAAGGTCGGCGTGAACTTCTCCGAAGTGATGGGGGAGTTCAGCCAGGAGTTCTCGCGCCAGATGCGCGGCGCCACCCAGGACCGGCGCTTCTGGGCGTGCGGAATCTCCCTCGTCGCGCACATGCGCTCGCCGCTGGTGCCGGCGGTGCACATGAACACGCGCAACATCGTCACGACCGTGTCGTGGTTCGGCGGCGGCGCCGACATGACGCCGATCTACCCGAACGACGCCGACACGGCGACGTTCCACGATTCGCTGCGCGAGGCGTGCGACCGCTACGACCGCGAGTACTACGCGCGCTTCAAGCGCTGGTGCGACGAGTACTTCTACCTGCCGCACCGCAAGGAGCCGCGCGGCGTCGGCGGCATCTTCTTCGACAACCTCGAGACGGGCGACTGGGAGCGCGACTTCGCCTTCACCCAGGACGTCGGACGCGCCTTGCTGACGACGTACCCGCAGATCGTGCGCGCCCACATGAACAAGCCGTGGACCGCGGCGCAGCGTGAACACCAGCTGGTACGGCGCGGCCGCTATGTGGAGTTCAACCTCCTCTACGACCGCGGCACGCAATTCGGGCTGAAGACCGGCGGCAACACCGAGGCGATCCTCATGAGCCTGCCGCCCGAGGTGAAGTGGCCGTGATGCGTCGGGCGGCTTCTTGTGTCGCCTCGCGGGCGACGAGCGCGCTGTGCGCGCGGGCCGTGGTGAAGCGGCCGTGAGGCACGGCCTTGCTCTCGGGCTTGCACTGGCGGTTTTCAGCGCTTTTCCGGCGTTCGGCGACGCGCTTACCGATTGCCTGGCGAGCCGGGCGCGCGCCTGCCTGATGGACGCGGTCGTGGCCGAGGTGATGGCGCGGCCGGACGCCTCCGACAAGATCAACGGACTCGGCGAAGCAGCGAAACTCCTGAACGCGGCCGGAGACTCGGCCGCGGCGCTCGCGTTGGTGCGGCAAGGCGAGGACATCGTCGCCGCCATTGCCGACGCGGAGGCGCGCGACGACGCGCGCGTCATGCTGGTGCAGGGCTACGCGGATGCGGGCGCCTTTGCGGCGGGACTCGAGTCGGCGGATCGCATCCAGGACCTGCTACGGCGCGAGTTCGCGCGCTCGACGGTCGCCATCGCGGCGGCGGACGCCGGCGACATCGCCGTGGTCGAGGCGTTCCTGCCGGAAGCCAACCTGCAGCTCGGCGACGAGCTGCGCGAGAGCCTGTTGGAGGCGTACGGCGAGACCG
Organism: Rhizobium sp. Q54; assembly: GCA_945947575.1. GTDB lineage: Bacteria > Pseudomonadota > Alphaproteobacteria > UBA2966 > CAIVPW01 > CAIVPW01. The sequence goes on along the minus strand of CAMEYM010000017.1, from coordinate 13,268 downwards.
ACCAGTGGGAGCGCGTCATCCATGTGGCGGGCGAGCTGGTGTTCTGGAATCCCGACGTGGCGCGCTGGGTGGCGGGCGAGCTGGTGGCACGTGGCTACCTCGACGCCGCATTGGCGCTGCGCGATCGCATCGACGTCATCGGCCTGCGCGAGTTCGCGGTGCGCGGCGTCATCGACGGCTTCATCCGCCGCCGCGAGTACGTCATCGCCCGGCACATCGCCGGCCAGTCGCAGAACCCGTATCACTCGGACAGCGCGCTGGTGGACATCGCCACGGCGATGGCGATCGAGGGCGACACGGCGGGGGCCGAGCGCATGCTCGCCGAGATCCGCGAAGGCGAGACACGCGGCGACGGCATGGTGCGGCTGGCCACGGTGCTGGCCGAGCGCGGCGAGGTGGCCAAGGCCCTGGCGATCGCCGAGATGGCCGTGACCAATCCGCCGCCGGCGCGCGACCCGGTGACGACGGCGCGTCTGCCGCGCCTCATCTATGACGCCATCGCCCGCGCCCAGGCAGCGGCCGGCGATGGAGCCGGCGCGGTGGCGACGGCCCGGCGCATCAACGAGCGCGCCGATCGCAATGCGACCCTGGAGGCGATCGCGGCGCGGCGCATCGACGTCGGCGACCGCCGCACGGCGCTGGCCATCCTCGACGAATTCGCGGCTGCCACCGAGCCGGTCGCCGCGCCAACCCTGCGCGAGGCGGTGCGCGATCTCGGCCGCATGGCGGAGACGGCGCGGGCGGTGGCGCTGGTCCAGGCGCTGCGCGACCCGGCCGACCGTGCCAACACCCTCCTGCGCGCCGCCATGCTGGCGACGGACGATCCCGAGGCCTATGCGGCGCTGCTCGACGCAGCGGCCAAGGCGATCGCCACCATCGCGACCGAGCGGCAGCGCCAGGGCGCCAGCGCCATCCTCGCCGTACTGCGGGCGCGCGGGCGCCAGGCCGAGGCGGCCGGGCAACTGATCGCGACGCTCAGCAGCGGCGACCGCACCAAGGTCCTGCTGTCGATCGCCTTCCCGCGCCAGCAGCCCCTGCCCTGACGGCCGCGGCGGCTGTGGGTTCTCCACAGGCAATAACTGCCCCCCGGCACCCGAAAGCACCCGAAACGACCCTTTCAGGCTGGCCGCAGAATGGCGAATTGCCTGGTTTTGCGGGGTCTCGGGATGGCACGGCGCTTGAATGCAGGAGAAGCAACAAGAGCCAGCGTCTAACCCCCGGAGCAGGCGCCCCCCATGAGCAGAACCCCGACCGTATTGGCGAAGGACACGCGCGTAACCCCGACGGCTACGGCCGGCGTGGGTGGCCCGGAGTCTCGGGCGCGCGTCATGGCGGTCGCCCAGGAGCGCCTCAACCACGAGGCGTTGGCCGAGGTCCGCCTGCCGGTGCCCGATCCTCGCCAGGTCTATGACCTGCGCCGCATCGCCGCGAAGTACGACCTGCGCTCGATGTCCGGAACCGAAGCGGTTCGCCTTGCTTCCGACCTGGTGGCGTGCGGGTTCGAGGAGGCGGATGCGCTCGCGCTCACCCTGCCGATCTCGAGCCGCAACCTGATGAGCAAGATGGGCAAGGTCGCCAAGGCGCCGCGCATCGAGACGTGGACCGACCTGATGCTGCATCACGTGCAGCAGCTGCACAACGTGCGCGGCGTCGACCGCAAGCGTCTGGATCAGCTCGCCCGCATGGTCGCGCTGTCGGAAGTGCTCGCGGAAGCCGAGCAGGACGAGTAGCCACACGCTACGGCGTCGCGAGCGCCTTCAGCTTCGCTCTGTCTTGGTGAGCGCGCGCAAGCGCGCGACGCATTCCGGCCGGGAGGCGGCAAAGCCGCCTTCCACCCACCACCGCTCGACCAACCCCAGCAATTCACCCACGCGCGGGCCGCGCTCAACGCCGAGCGCGAGCACGTCGTCGCCGGTCAGCGGGAACACGGGCCGCACGTAGCTGCGCGCGTCCTCGATCAGCGCTGCGAACGCAGCCTGGGCGGGGCGGCCACCGGCTTCGGCCCAGCGCAGGTAGACCTGGTCGATGAACGATTCGGCTCCAAACAGATAGAGGTTGTTGCGCTGGGTCGCGGCGTTCGGCTCTTGACCGAACGCGCCCGAGGCGGCGGCGGCCAAGCGCGCGCGCGCGCGGCTCGACAGCTTGAGGCGCGTAGCAACGCGCTCGGCCTTGGCGACGTCGAGACCGAGCACGGCGGCGAGCCGCCGCAAGGGCAGCGGATCGGCGCCATCGACGCGCGCGAGCGCCCGCAAGCGGTCGATATCGGTCGCCTCCGGCAACACCTGCGCCAGCACCTCGTACTCGGACATCAGCGTAAGCACCGTGGCGGGATCGGGCGCGGCCAACAGGCGCAGGAGCTCGTGGGCGATGCGCTCGACCGAGAGGATGGCGAGACCCTTGGCGTGCTGGCGGCAGGCGCGCAGCGCGGCAACGTCGGCGGGCGGGCGGCCATAGTGCGCGTAGATGCGGAAGAATCGCAGGATGCGCAGGTAGTCTTCCTGGATGCGCTGCTCCGCCGCGCCGACGAAGCGGACGCGCCCGGCGCGGGCATCCGCGAGACCGTCGGTGGGGTCATAGAGCGTGCCGTCGGCGTCGCAGTAGATCGCATTCATGGTGAAGTCGCGGCGCGCGGCGTCGGCGGCCCAATCGTCGGTGAAGGCGACGACAGCCTTGCGACCCATCGTCTCGACGTCGCGCCGCAGCGTCGTGATCTCGAACGGCACTCCGTGGGCGACGGCGGTGATGGTGCCGTGTTCGATGCCGGTCGGGATCGCCTTTATGCCGGCGGCGGCCAGCAGCTCGATCACCGCGGTGGGCGCGTCGGCGGAGGCGATGTCGATTTCCTTGACCTCGCGGCCGAGCAGCGCGTTGCGCACGCAGCCACCGACGTAGCGGGCAGTCCCGCCCCGGGCGGCGAGCGCGGCCATGACCGCGCGCAGCGCGGGCGCAGCCATCCACGGCTGCTGCGGCAGCTTGCCGGCCGGCGTCATCGCCGGTTCAGGTGTCGTCGCACCGCAGCTCGGCCGGCAGCAACTGGCCATCGACGATGCGGCTGGGGATGTACCGGCAGTCGGCGGCGCCGCCGTCAAAGAGGGCGGCAACCGCGAATCCGACCAGCACCAGGCCGAGGCCGGCTGCGGTCAGCCAGACGAGCGGCGCGTCGCGCCAGCCCGGCTCGTTCTCGTGCTGCTGGGCGCGGCGCCGCGCGATGGCCAGCCAAAGGCCGTAGACGATGAACGGCAGCAGAAAGAGGATCGCGTACCGCAGGAGCTGACCGATCATGACGCCTCGCGATGCTGCCGCGGATTCTCGAAGTCGGTCAGGCTGCGCAGGATAGCCGCAGTCGCGCCCCAGATCCGGCGGCCAGCGTGGGAGAGCACATGGTAGTCGCGCCGCCGGCCGCGCAGGAATGCGGACTCCGAAACGTAGTTGGCCCGATCGAGCACGAAGGCGAGCGGCACTTCGAACACCTCCTCGACCTCTGTGGCGGCGAGACGCAATTCGGGCGGCGGCTGCACGACGCCCACCACCGGCGTGACGACGAAGCCGGTGCCGGTGAACACGGTGGGCAGGCATCCCATCACATCGACGTGTTGCGCGGCGATGCCGACCTCTTCCCAGGTCTCGCGCAGCGCGGTGGCGACGAGGTCGCGGTCGCCGGCGTCGACGCGTCCGCCGGGCAGGCTGATCTGCCCGGCGTGATCCGCCAGGGTTGCGGAGCGCACCGTCAGCAACACCGTCAGGGTGCCGGCGCGGCGCACGAGGGGCACCAGCACCGCGGCCGCGGCGCCGCCGCGCGGCGCCAACGGGGCAACCCCCAGTGGCAGCAGCCGTGCGCGGATTTGCAGGAGGAACGCTTCGGTCATGCGGTCCGGCAAGAGATAGCATTCTTTCCCGGTTGCCGGAGCCCGGCGCATTCCGGGAACTGCGACGATCACCACCACCAATCGGGTTCGACGGCACGGCGGCGCAGGGCCCGGTTCGGGCCGCTCGCGAACCGCTCGCACCCGCTGCGCGTCCCTTCGGTCACCAGCGGCCTCGACGTGCGTCCCTTGCGTTGGGCCGAGACCCTCGGCGTGAGATCGGGCTCTTGCTGGTCGGCGTGATCCCGAAACCGGTACGGGCCGGCCAGACCTTCCTAACCCCAACACGTTGCCACGCCACCGGTAGGCGTACCTCGGGCGCGACCCTGGCGCCGCGCGCCGCCGCACGCCATCTCTAGGGCAACCGTCACCCTGGTCCCCTGGAGTGCGTCGTCATGATGCTTGGTCTGCGCGCAATGCGAACGGCGGCACTGGCCGCAGTACTCGTGGCGCCGTTGGCGCTCAACACAAGCCCCGCGATCGCGCAGTCCGGCGCGGACGGCGCCTGGGAGCAAATCCTGCGCGAGAAGGGCGTGTCCCGCAACGCGACCTACAACCGCCGCGTCGAACGCGTCGCTGAGCGCATCCTCGAAGCGGCCGACCAGAATCCGCGCGAGTGGCAATTCGCAGTGATCGACGACGACACGCCCAACGCGTTCGCGTTGCCGGGCGGCCAGATCGGCGTGCACGCCGGGCTATTCAAGGTCGCCAAGACCGACGACGAGCTGGCGGCAGTGATCGGCCACGAAGTTGCCCACGTCACCCAGGAGCACGGCCGCCAGCGGATGCAGCGCGGCACGTTGCTCGAACTCGGTCTCGGCATCCTGGGCGCCGCGTTCGACATCGACCAGAACATCGCGCGCGCCGCCGGCATGGCGGCGACGCTGGGCCTCGTGCTGCCGTTCAGCCGCGACCAGGAAGCCCAGGCCGACGACGTCGGCCTGCGCTACATGGCGCGCGCCGGCTATGACCCGCGCGCCGCAGTGCGCGTCTGGCAGAAGTTCGAGGACATGGGCGAGGCTCCGCCGGAGTTCCTGGCGACCCATCCGGCGCCGGGCCATCGCGCCACCAACTTGCAGGAGCTCATGCCCGAGGTGATGGAGACCTACCGCCAACGCTCACGCACCATCGACGTGACGCGCGATGAGCGCGAGTGGCGCCTGAACCTCGACTAGCCTGCTGATCGACTGAACATCCGCCCCGCGCCGCTTTCGCCGAACGCGCGCACGCGCGGCCTATCTTCGATGAGCACGACGCCGGTCGCGAGGCCCGGCTATTTGCCGCAAGCACCTCCCCAAGCGAAGGCCCTACCACCCATGCTCGCCGGGGACATCGGCCGATTCCACCAAAAAAGAGTCGTAGGGGAGGCGGCGGCGAAACATTGCTTTACCAACTCGTGAGTCCACTCGGCCGGCCCGGCCGTGGTACAAAATGGGCTCTCCCGGCGGGTCTTGGAACACCTTGGGCCAGCCGGGACCGCGGCGGATAAGGCCATCGTTCGTGCGCGCCGCCCCAACGCGGCGGAGCCGGGAACCGCCTGCGACGATCCCGACAACCGACGCGGAGTACCCCGTGAGCATTCGCAACGAAGTTCCAGCCCGGTCCGCGACCGGCCCCGATGCCACCGTCGCCGAGGTCGAGCAGGTCGGCCCGCGCCTGGTCGAGGTCAAGCGCCGCATCGGCGAAGTCATCTTCGGCCAGAAGCAGGTGGTCGAAGAAACCCTCATCACCCTCCTGGCCGGCGGCCACGCGCTGTTGATCGGCGTGCCCGGCCTTGCCAAGACGCGTCTGGTCGAGACGCTCGGCACCGTGCTCGGCCTGACGGCGAAGCGCGTGCAGTTCACACCGGACCTGATGCCCGCCGACATCCTCGGCTCGGAAGTGCTGGAGGAGGCCGAGAGCGGCCGCCGCTCGTTCCGCTTCATCCAGGGCCCCGTGTTCTGCCAGCTGCTGATGGCGGACGAGATCAACCGCGCCAGCCCGCGCACGCAATCGGCGCTGCTGCAGTCAATGCAAGAGCGCGAAGTTTCGGTCGGCGGTCACCGCCACGCGCTGCCGCATCCATTCCATGTGCTGGCGACCCAGAACCCGCTGGAGCAGGAGGGCACCTATCCGCTGCCGGAAGCGCAGCTCGATCGCTTCCTGCTGCAGGTGGACGTGACGTATCCGGATCTGGACGCCGAGCGGCAGATGCTGCACGCGACGACCGGTTCGTCGGAAGCGAAGCCCAGCGCGGCCATGACCGCCGATGAGTTCGAGAGCGCCCAGCGTCTGGTGCGCCGCATCCCTGTCGGCGACAAAGTCGTCGAGGCCATCCTGACCCTGGTGCGCAACGGCCGGCCCGAGAGCTCGTCACTGGAGCAAGTGCGCAAACACGTAGCGTGGGGCCCCGGCCCGCGCGCGAGCCAAGCGTTGATGCTGGCGGCGCGGGCACGGGCGCTGATGGACGGACGTCTGTCGCCGTCAGCCGAGGACGTGCTGGCGCTCGCCGCGCCGGTGCTGCGTCACCGCATGGCGCTCAACTTCTCGGCGCGCGCTGACGGCGTCACCCTCGACAGCGTGATCGCCCTCCTCTGCCAGCCTCTGACCTGAGCCGGTAGACACGATGGCCGATCCGGCGGTCCGTCAACGCGCCGAAGAGCTTGCTTCGACGCTGCCGCCGCTGCTGGTGGCCGCAGAGCGCGTGGCGATGACGGTCGCCCAGGGCGTGCACGGACGCCGCCGCGTTGGACCCGGCGAAAGCTTCTGGCAGTTCCGCCGCTACGAGCAGGGCGACGCCGCCACCGTCATCGACTGGCGGCAGTCGGCCAAGTCGGATCGCCTGTTCGTGCGCCAGCAGGAATGGGAAGCGGCGCAGAGCGTCTGGCTGTGGCGCGACAACTCTCCGTCCATGCATTTCCGCTCGGCGTTCGCGCCAGCATCCAAGGTCGATCGCGCGACGCTGCTGCTGGTGGCGCTGGCGGCGCTGCTGATTCGTGGCGGCGAGCGCGTCGCGTTGCTGGGCGAGGGTCGCCTGCCGGGCAGCGGCCGCGGCGCCCTGGCGCGCGTTGCCGAGACACTGGTCGCGCGGGCGCGTGCCGACAAGCCGACCGCCAGCCTGCCACCGATCGAGCAGCTGCCGCGGTTTGCGACGATGGTGTTCATCGGCGATTTCCTGTCGCCGCCCCAGCAAATGGAATCGATCATCCGCGGCTACGCCGCGCGCGGCATCGGCGGGCACCTGCTACAAGTTCTCGACCCCGTCGAGGAAGATCTCCCGTTCGAAGGACGCACGGAGTTCGAAGGCGTCGAAGGCGAAGGCCGCCTGGTGGTCAGCCGCGTCGAGGGATTGCGCGAGCTGTACCTTGGCAAGCTTGCAGCCCAGCGCGAGGCGCTGCGGCACCTTACAGGCGCCGCCGGCTGGACCTTCACCCAGCACCGCACTGATCGGCCGGCCCAGGTTCCGCTGCTCACGCTGTACGAGACGCTGTCCGCGGTGGACGCGTAGGGATGGCCTCACGCTTGGCCCTTTTCTGGTCTAATCGCCGCGCATGCTGATTCTGGGCAACCTCGCGTTCGCGGCGCCGTGGGTGCTGGCCGCGCTGGCCGCCCTGCCCGTCCTGCTCTGGCTCATGCGGATCACGCCGCCCAGCCCGAAGCGCGTCGACTTCCCTGCCATCCGCCTGCTATTCGGCCTGCAGACGCCCGAGGAGACGCCGGCCAAGACGCCGTGGTGGCTGCTTGTGCTGCGCGCCGTCGTCGCGACGCTGGTGATCCTGGCGCTGGCGAGCCCCATTCTCAATCCGGGCGCGCGCCTGGAAGGTTCGGGCACCGTCGTGCTGGTGGTGGACGACGGGTGGGCGTCGGCCGACCGCTGGAATGCGCGGCGCGATACGCTCTTGAACCTGTTGGCGCGCGCGGAGCGCGAGAACCGTCCCGTCGCCCTGCTCACTACCGCGCCCCTCGCCGACGGCACCCCGCTGCGCATGAGCGGATTGATGACGGCAGGCGAGGCGCGCGAGGAAATTCAGGCGTTGGAGCCGAAGTCGTGGCCGGTCGATCGCGCCGCGGCGATCGTGGCGCTGCGCGCGGCGACCATCGAGCGACCGGCAGAAGTGTATTGGCTCACCGATGGGCTGACGACGCCGGCCGTGGGTGCGGGCGAAGACCCGACGGCACGCGAACTGGCCGAGGCGCTGCAACAGGTCGGCACGCTGCACGTGCTGGCGGATGGCGCCGGCGAGCTGGCCATGGTGCTGTCACCGCCCGCGCTGGCGGGATCCGATCTCGCCTTCACCATCCGGCGCGCCGCGAGCATCGGTCCGGGCTCGGTCTGGGTGCGGGCGAGCGCCGAGCGCGGACAGCTCCTCTCGCGTCAGGAAGTCGCGTTCGCGGGTGGCGCCGCCACGGCGGATTTCGTCCTCGAGCTGCCGTCCGAGCTGCGCAATCGCGTCATGCGCGTCGAGATCGAGACGCAACGCTCGGCGGCGGCCGTCGCGCTCCTGGATGAGCGCTGGCGGCGGCGGCCGGTTGGACTCGTGTCCGGCGAGGCGCTGGAGGCGGGCCAGCCGCTTCTTTCCGGCCTCTTCTATGTGGAGCGCGCGTTGACACCGTACGCGGACGTGCGCTCGGGCACGGTCGCGTCGCTGCTGGAGCGCGAGATGTCGGTGATGGTGCTGGCCGACGTCGGCCGCCTGGTGGGTTCCGACCGTACGCGCCTGGAGCGCTGGGTGTCGGACGGCGGCGTGCTGATCCGCTTCGCCGGACCGCGCACCGCCCAGGAGACCGACGACCTGCTGCCGGCGCGCTTGCGCCGAGGCGAGCGCAGTCTCGGTGGCGCCATGACCTGGACCCAACCCGCCAAGCTGGCGCCGTTCCCCGAGGCGAGCCCGTTCGCGACGCTGACGGTGCCGCCCGAGGTGCGGGTCAATCGCCAGGTGCTGGCCGAGCCGACGTTGGACATCGGCGAGAAGACGTGGGCGCGGCTGGAGGACGGCACACCGCTGGTCACTGGCGCGCGCCGCGGCGACGGCTGGGTCGTGCTGTTCCATACGACGGCCAATGCCGACTGGTCCGACCTGCCGTTGTCGGGATTGTTCGTCGACATGCTGCGCACGCTGGTGCGTCTGTCACAGGGTGTGGCGGCGGAGGGCAGCCGCGTCACTCTGCCGCCGCTGACGCTGCTCGACGGCTTCGGGCGGCTGGGCGAGCCATCCCCGGCGGCGCAGCCGATCGCAAGCGACGCGTTCGAGACGACGCGGCCCGGGCCGCGCCATCCGCCGGGCTATTACGGCGTCGACGAGGCGCGCCAGGCATTCAACCTGGGCGGCGCATTGCCGCGGCTGGTGCCGATCAGCGGACTGCCGGCGTCGGTCACATTCGATGCCTTCAACGAAAGCCGGGAGCGCAACCTGATGCCGTGGCTGCTGACGACGGCGTTGTTGCTGGCGCTGGTCGAGCTGATCGCCAGCTTCGCGCTGCGGGGCATGTTCCGCGGCGGCGCCCGCGCGGTCGCGGCGACCGCCGTCGTGCTGCTGGCCGTGGGCTTGGTGGCCGCGCCGGACATTGCGCACGCGCAGGTGCAAACGCCGGCGGCGCCCGCCGCGGTGCCGCCCCAGATCGCCGACCAGTTCGCGCTCAACGCCGCGTTGGCGACGCGCCTTGCGTTCGTCGTCACCGGCAACGCCGAGGTGGACAAGCTGAGCGAGGCGGGCCTCCTCGGACTGACTCGCGTCATGGCGGCGCGCACCTCGGTGGAAGGTGCGGCGCCGGTCGGCGTCGATATCGAGCGCCACGAGATCGCGTTCTTCCCCCTGCTCTACTGGCCGATCACCGGCACCGAGCAGCGACTGACCGACACGGCGCTGGCCAAGGTCGACAACTACATGAAGACCGGCGGCACCATCCTGTTCGACACGCGCGACGCGCCGGAAGGCGGCTTCGGCGGAACGGGGCGCGGCACTCTGGCGCTGCGCACGCTGCTGTCCCAGCTCGACATTCCGCCGCTCATTCCCGTGCCCGACGGTCACGTGCTGACCCAGGCGTTCTACCTGATGCAGGAGTTCCCCGGCCGCTACGCCGGCGGCCGCGTCTGGGTGGTACAGCACGGCGGCGGCATCAATGACGGCGTTTCGTCCATCATCATCGGGGCCAATGACTGGGCTGCCGCCTGGGCGCTGGACGCCGACGGCTGGCCGCTGGCGACCGTGCAGACCGGCGATGAGCGCCAGCGCGAGATGGCGTTCCGCTTCGGCATCAACCTCGTCATGTACGTGCTGACCGGCAACTACAAGGCCGACCAGGTCCACGCGCCTGCCATCTTGGAGCGGCTCGGCCAATGAACGGCGTCATGAGCGTTGCATGGACGCCAGTGGTGCCGTGGTCGCTGATCCTCGTGATCGGCGCGCTGGCGTCGGCCTTCCTGCTGTTCGGCGCGTTCAAGCGGGCGCGCGGGTTGCTGCTGCGCGCCGGCGCATTCGCGGTCGGCCTGGCGGCGCTGGCCAATCCGTCGCTGGTGGAAGAGGAGCGGGAGACGCTGACCGACGTCGCCATCATCGTCGCCGACATATCGCTCTCGCAGAACATCGGGGACCGCAAGGCGCGCACCGAAGCCGCAGTCGCTGAGCTGACGCGCCAGTTGGAGGCGCTCGGCAATCTCGAGGTGCGCGTCATCCATGCCGGCGACGAGGCCAACGCCGACGGCACCAAGCTGTTCACGGCGATGGAACGCGCCCTCTCCGACGTGCCACCCGAGCGCGTCGCGGGAGCGATCTTTGTCACCGACGGCCAGGTCCACGACGCGCCCGGCGCTGATGTCGTGCGTTCGGGCGGCTGGCGTGGCACCGGCGAAGGGCCGGTACACGTGCTGCTGACCGGCAATCGCAACGAGGGCGACCGCCGCGTCGTCGTGGTGCGGGCGCCGGCCTACGGCGTGGTGGGCAGCCAGGTTTCGATGACGATCCGCGTCGAGGACGCGACGGCGCCGGCGGGCACGCGCACCAATCTGACAGTCTTCACCGACGGCACGGCCGAGCGTCGCGCGCAGGTGACCGTGGGCGCCGATACCGACATTCCGGTCACCATCGAGCATGGCGGCCCGACGGTGCTGGAGATGATCGCCGACGCGGGGCGTGCCGAGCTTACCTTGATGAACAACCGCGCCGCGGTGGTCGTCAACGGTGTGCGCGACCGGCTGCGCGTGCTGTTGGTTTCCGGCGAGCCGCACAATGGCGAGCGCACCTGGCGCAACTTGCTCAAGGCGGACCCAAGCGTCGACCTGGTGCACTTCACCATTCTGCGGCCGCCGGAGAAGCAGGATCAGACGCCGATCCGTGAACTGTCGCTGATCGCCTTCCCGGTGCGCCAGCTGTTCGAGGACAAGCTCGACGAGTTCGACCTCATCATCTTCGATCGCTACGCGCAGCGCGGCGTCATCCCGCGCATCTACCTCGAGAACGTCGCCGACTACGTCGCCTACGGCGGCGCGGTGCTGGAAGCGGCGGGACCGGAGGACGCGACGCCGGCGCTGTCACTGTTCAGCACGCCGATCGCCAACATCCTGCCGGCCATGCCGACGGGGCGCATCCTCACCGCGGGCTTCCGCCCGAAAGTTTCGAACCTCGGCACGCGGCATCCGGTGACATCGGACCTGCTGGCGCCGGGCGCCACGCCGACGTGGGGGCGTTGGTTCCGGTTGATCGGGGCGCAGGCGAACCGCGGCAACGTCGTCATGGAAGGCGACAACGGCGCGCCGCTGCTGGTGCTCGATCGTGTCGGCGAGGGGCGCGTCGCACAGCTGTTGTCCGACCAGGCATGGTTGTGGACGCGCGGCATCGAGGGCGGCGGGCCCCAGGCCGAGCTGCTGCGCCGCCTGTCGCACTGGCTCATGAAGGAGCCCGACCTCGAAGAGGAGGCGCTGCGCGCCGTCGGCGTCGGCAACAAGCTGGAGATCAGCCGCCGCACGCTCGCGGAGATGCCGGTGGCGACCGTGACGGTCACCGGGCCGGATGGGCTGGAACAAACGGTCGCCCTCGAAGCCGGGACCGGCGGGCGGACCCAGGCCAGCGTCCAGGTAGAGCATTCGGGCCTGTACCGCGTCACGGACGGCACGTTGACGGCGATCGCCGCAGTGGGCGCGCTCAACCCCAAAGAGAACGAAGACTTGCGCACCACCGACGCCGTCCTGGGGCCGATCGCCAATGCCGCTGGCGGCGCCGTGGTGTGGCTGAACGAGCGCGACATCCCGGAAGTGCGCCGGGTGGCGGCCGACCGCGAAGCGGCGGGCCGCAACTGGATCGGGCTGCGCGACAACGACTCCTACTTTGTTACCGGAGTGCGGGAGACGCCGTTGATCCCGGCTCTGCTGGCTCTCGCGCTGCTCCTAGGCAGCCTGCTCGGGGCGTGGTATCGCGAAGGGCGATGAACGACTTCCATGCCATCGCCAAGGCCCTTGCCGACCCGCAGCGCTTCGAGATTCTCGAGATGGTGGCCGCGGAGACGGAGCTGTCGTGCGGCGATATCGCCGCGCGCTGCCCGGTCAGCCAGGCGACGGTGTCGCACCATCTCAAGGTGCTGCAGGATGTTGGCCTGCTGAGCGTACGCCGCCAGGGACAGCGCCACATCTTCTCGGCCAACCACAACGTGCTCGAGGCCTACCTCGCCGAGCTGTCGCGCCGCACCAGCCTCGCCACCGGGCGCGCGAAAGAGCCCGCGGCCTAACTCGGCGCTCCCACTGCGGCCCAAGCCGCCGCAACCAATACGAATAGCGAGCGCGGTGAACGGGCGGAGTACCTAACTCCGCCGAATCGCCCGTGCAGGGGTTGCCCGGTTGGGCACACCCGAACGTGACGGTGCCCACTCCACTTCGCGCCGGACGCTGGACCGCAACCGCCGGTTACTGTGAGTGCCATCACACGCGCGGCACGCACGCGCCGCGCGAACCGCCAGAGCTGCGGACGCCATCGACTCGCCGTTCAGCGCGTACCCTTGCGCATGCGCGGTCAAGCGGGGCGCTGTCTGGGGGCGCCCCCGTGTGGCGCGGGCGCCCCCGAGCGCCCACCAGGCCGCCAGCCGCTATACTGGCGGCGATGAGCGATCTGCAGCAATCGCCGGTGTGGGCCAAGATCCTGGCCGGACAGGCAATCGACCTCAAGCGCGCGCGGCAGCTGTTCAAGTACGTGCCGGGCGCACCGCGCTGCAAGATGTGCAACGCGCCGCTGCACGGTCTTGGGCGCGCGGTGATGACGTTCGCAGGGCGCAGCCCCGATCCGAGCAATCCGCAATTCTGCACGGCGTGCCAGACCCTGGCGAAGCTCAACCCGGGCGGCGCCGACGCGCTGATGACGGTGCTCGTCGCTGATGCTCGCGCCTGGGCAGCAAAGGGTGTGCAGCCGGCGAGCCTGCCGATGCTGCTGACGCGCTACCACC
>CAMEYM010000016.1 GCA_945947575.1 Rhizobium sp. Q54 | reverse complement strand
AGGCCCTCGACAAAGCGTCGTGAGGTCGCGAAGCGTGAATGTGTCGCGCGGTGGCGCGACCAGTGATCCGGACATCATCCGTCAGGATGAAAGAATCGATAGATCGTATCGGCCAGCTCGCTCGAGATTCCCTCGACTGACTCCAGGTCCTCGATCGCCGCGCCGGCCACCGCCTTGGCGCTGCCGAAGCGGTTGAGGAGGGCGCGCTTGCGCGTCGGGCCAATGCCCTCGATGTCGTCGAGCGGGCTCATGCCGATGCGCTTCGAGCGCCGCGCGCGGTGCGCCTCGATGACGAAGCGGTGCGCCTCGTCGCGCAGCCGCTCCAGGAAGTACAGCACCGGGTCGCCGGGCGGCAGGCGGAACGCCTCCTTGCCCGGCAGGAAGAAGCGCTCGATGCCGGCGTTGCGGTCCGGCCCCTTGGCGATCGACGCCAACGCCACGCCCGTCACGCCGAGGTCGGCGAACACCTGGCACGCCACCCCCAGCTGCCCGGCGCCGCCGTCGATCAGCACCAGGTCGGGCCAGCCTGCCCGGCCACTCGCTTCGTCGGAATCGTCTGCAGGCTCGTTGTCATTGGCGACAGCCTCCGGTTCGGGAGCGGAGTAGGGGGCCGCTTCTTCGGCGGCCATCGCCATCGCGGGTGCTGCGTCGGTGAGTCCCTCGTCCGCGGCCTTCTCCTCGCGCTCTTTCACCAAGCGATAGAACCGCCGGGTCAGCACCTCGCGCATCATCGCGAAGTCATCCCCCGGCGTCAGGTCTTCGCTCTTGATGTTGAACTTGCGGTACTGGTTCTTCTGGTACCCCTCGGGCCCCGCCACGATCATCGCGCCCACCGCGTTGGTCCCGGCGATATGGCTGTTGTCGTACACCTCGATGCGGCGCGGCGGCGCTTCCAGCGCGAACGCCTTGGCCACCGCCTCCAGCAGCTTGCGCTGCGTTGCGCTCTCCGCCATGCGCCGCTCCAGCGCCGCCTTGGCGTTCGCCTTGGCGTTGGCGACCAGCGTCGTCTTCACGCCGCGCTCCGGCACGGCCAGGATTACCTTGCGTCCGGCGCGCGTGCACAGGGCGGCGGCGATCAGGTCCTGGGCCTCCACCGCGTGGCTCAGCAGCACCTCGCTGGGCGGCATCGCGCTCGCATAGAACTGGCCGAGGAACGCGGCGAGCACGTCCGCCTCGCTCGCCTCCTCGGTGTGCGCCGGGAAGTACGGCCGGTTGCCATAGTTCTGGCCCGAGCGGAAGAAGAACACCTGCACGCACGCTTGCCCGCCCTGGATGTGCGCGGCGATCACGTCGATATCGCCGAGCTTCGGCAGGTTGATGCCCTGGCGGCTCTGGATGGCGCTCAGGGCGCGGATGCGGTCGCGCCACACCACCGCGGTCTCGTAGTCCTGCGCCTCGCTGGCGTCCTCCATCAGGCGGCTCATGGTGCCCTGGATGTCGTGGCTGCGGCCGCTCAGGAAGTCCGCCGCCTGGTCGACGATCTTGTCGTAGCCGTCCTTGTCGATGCGCCCCACGCACGGCGCCGTGCAGCGCTTGATCTGGAACATCAGGCACGGCCGCGTGCGAGAGCGGAACACCTGGTCCGAGCAGTTGCGCAGCGGGAACGCCCGCTGGAGAGCGTTTATTGTCGCGTTCACCGCGCCGGCGGATGCGAACGGCCCGAAGTACTGGCCCTTCTTCTTGCGCGCGCCGCGATGCTTGGTGATCTGCGGCCACTCGCTGTCGCCGGTGATCAGGATGTAGGGGAAGCTCTTGTCGTCGCGCAGCAGGATGTTGAAGCGCGGCTTCAGCTTCTTGATGAGGTTCGACTCGAGGAGGAGCGCCTCGACCTCGGTATGGGTCTGGGTGAACTCCATGGTCACCGTGCCCGCCACCATGCGCCGGATGCGCGCGTCGATGCCCGTCAGCCGCGTGTAGGCCACCACGCGCTTCTTCAGGCTCTTGGCTTTGCCGACGTACAGGGCCGCGCCCTTGTGGTCGAACATCCGGTACACCCCCGGTGCATCCGGGAGTGTGCGCTGGTAGCCGAGGATCACCGCCGCGCCCTCGGCGATCGACTGCTTCGTCGGTCGTTTTGGCGGATTCGCAACAGGCTCGTCACTCATTTGTCACGATGTCCACGGTTTCGGGGGATAAGCCTGTGCACAACCAAAGACGATTGGTTCCCCTGCGAGGGATTTGTTGCGATTCCTGCGGCCTGCCCATTTTTTCGGCAGATCGGCTAACCGGCTGATCTTCCCCCAAAAAACAAAGTCAAGCAGCAACGTCGCGCGTCTGTGAACGCCTAACAGCGACGGTTGCAGACCCCCGCGGATGCTCGCGCGGCCATGTGTACAACCGCCACCATCCCTAGGCCTTCCGCGTACTAGAACCCGCCGAATCCCGCCGCTTCGTGACCTCGCACCCCACCCCTGCGGCCTCGGCGATGGCGTGCAGCTTCTCCAGCCGCACCCACGCCTCGCGCACGCCCGGGAAGCCCAGGCACAGGTCGGCGATGCGTTCCGCCAGGGTCTCGACCAGGTTGACGTGGCCGCGCGCGCATTCGGCCTTCACCTGGCCGCATACCGTCTCATAGGACACGACGTCCTCGATGCGGTCGGCGATCGGCGCGGTGCCTACGTCCAGGCTGATATTGATGCGGATCAGCTGCGCATCCAGCCGTTCGTGGGTGTAGATGCCGATCTTCGCGCCGAACTCCAGGTCGCGGATGACGACGCGCCGGCTGACGAGGCTCATTGGTCTAACGCGGCGCGCCGGAAGGGTTGCAGATGCTGCCCGCCGTCCAGCGCCAGCATCTGTCCCGTGAAGCTCGGCGTGTTCACGATGAACTGCACGGCCCGCACGATGTCGGCGGGGGTCGCCGGAATGCCCAGCGGCGTGGCGGCGGCCTGCGCCGCGAACTGCTCGTCACTCTGGTGCTTGCTCGGCATGGTCGGTCCCGGTCCGATGCCGGCGACGCGGATGCGCGGCGCCAGCGCCAGCGCCATGGTCTGGGTCAGGGTCCACAGCGCCGCCTTCGACACCGTGTAGCTGACGAACTGGTCGGTCAGGTTCCACACCCGCTGGTCCAATAGGTTGATGATGACCCCCTCCGCCTCGGCCGGCAGGGCCCGCGCGAACGCCTGGGTCAGCACGAACGGCGCCCGCAGGTTCGCCTCCATATGCAGGTCCCAGCTCTCGCGCGTCGCCGTGTCCCAGTCGTCGTGCTCGAATGCCGAGGCGTTGTTGACCAGCAGCGTGATCGGCCCGCGCAGCGCCTTGGCCGCGCGCGGGATCAGCTGCGTCACCGCTGCCTCGTCCGCCAGATCCGCCGCGACGATCGCCGCGCGCTTGCCGGAGCGCACGATGCCCGCCGCCACCGCGTTGACGTCGGCATCCGAGGTGCGCGCGTGCACCGCCACCGACCAGCCCTGCTTGGCCAGCCCTTCGGCGATGGCGCGCCCGATCCGCCGCCCCGCGCCCGTCACCAAGGCGTTGCCGAGAGTCATTCCGAAACCCCGCTGAACGTCAGCCAGACATAGGCGCCATAGGCGCCGAGCAATGCCACGCCGCCCTTCCGTCCCACCATCTCGGCGCGCCAGGCATAGGGGAGGAGGGCGGCGGCGGCGGCGATCATGATCCAGAAATCGAAGCGCAGGACGTCGGCGGCGATGGGCAGCGGGTCGATCAGGCATCCTACGCCAAGGATGCCCAGCAGGCGGAAGATGTTGCTGCCCACCACCGTGCCCAGCGCCACGTCGGCGTGGCCGCGCGCCGCTGCGACGATCGCGGTGGCAAGCTCGGGCAGCGAGGTGCCGATCGCGACCAGCACCAGCCCGACCACCCGCGGGGGCACGCCGAGGGCAGTGGCGACGTCGATCGCTGCCGGCACCAATAGCTCGGCGCCGAGCCACAACCCGCCGGCTCCCGCCAGCACCAGCGCCGCGGCGAGGCCAGCCTCGCGCCGTGCCGGACGCAGGGCCGTGCGCCGCTCGTGCGCAGCCAGTGCCTCGGGCCGCGCCGGCTGACGCCGCGCCCAGCGGTAGGTGGCCAGCACGTAGGCGACGAGCAGCACCAGCAGCACGGTTCCGTCGGCGCGATCGAGGCTGCCGTCGCGCGCCAGCGCCAGCACCAGCACGCCGGCGCCCGTCATCAGGGCGACGTCGCGCGCCGCCGGCGTGGTGTGCAGCGCGCGCGCGAACAGCACCGCCGGCAGGCCCAGCACGAGCAGCACGTTGTTGATGTTGCTGCCGACCACCGTGCCGACGGCGATGCTGGGCGCGCCGTCGATCACCGCGCCGATCGCCACCGCGAGCTCCGGCGCCGAGGTCCCGTACGCGACCACCGTCAAGCCGATGAGTAGCGACGGCACGCCGAAGCGGTCGGCGAGGGCGACGGCACCCCGTACCAGCAGCTCGGCCGAAACCAGCAGCACGGCCAAGCCCGCGATGAACAGGAGATAGGTCAAGGCGGTGCAGTCCTAGCATTCCCTCTGCCGCAGAGGGGAGGCCTCGGTCAGGTCCGCACCCTCGGCGCCTTGCCCTTGGCCTGCCGCGTGCCCGGGCGCCCGGCCGTGGAGCGCGGCGCCGTCTTCCTGAGCGTGGCGCTCGCCTTCGAGCCGGCGTCGCCGATCTCGAGGTCGGCGGTCTGCAGGCGCCTGAGCTCGTCCCGCAGCCGCGCCGCCTCCTCGAACTCGAGGTCGGCGGCCGCCTGCTTCATGCGCTTCTCGAGGTCGGCGAGGTGGTGCTTCAGGTTGTGGCCGATGCGGTGGAGGATCTCGTCGTCGCCGGTGCCGACCGTGACGTAGTCCTGCTCCGCCACGTCCTGCAGCACGTCGCCGATGTTCTTCTTGATGCTCTCCGGCGTGATGCCGTGGGCGGTGTTGTATTCCACCTGCCGCGCCCGGCGCCGGTCGGTCTCGGCGATGGCCTCGGTCAGCGAGCCCGTCATGACGTCGGCGTACAGCAGCACGCGTCCGTCCACGTTGCGCGCCGCCCGCCCGATGGTCTGGATCAGCGACGTGCGGCTGCGCAGGAAGCCCTCCTTGTCGGCATCGAGGATCGCCACCAGCGCGCACTCCGGGATATCCAACCCTTCGCGCAGCAGGTTGATCCCCACCAGCACGTCGAACGCCCCCAGCCGCAAGTCGCGGATGATCTCGATGCGCTCGATCGTATCGATGTCCGAGTGCAGGTAGCGCACCCGCACCCCGTTCTCGTGCAGGTACTCGGTCAGGTCCTCGGCCATGCGCTTGGTCAGCGTCGTCACCAGCACGCGCTGGCCCTTACTAGCCGCCGCGCGCGCCTCGTGCATCAGGTCGTCGACCTGGTTCTCGACGGGCCGGATGATCGTCACCGGGTCGATCAGCCCGGTCGGCCGGATTATCTGCTCCACGAACACGCCGCCCGTGCGCTCCATCTCCCAGTTGCCGGGCGTCGCCGAGACGAACATCGTCTGCCCCCGCATGGCGTCCCACTCCTCGAACGACAGCGGCCGGTTGTCGATGCACGACGGCAGCCGAAACCCGTACTCCGCCAGCGTCGACTTGCGCCGCAAGTCGCCGCGCGACATGCCGCCCAGCTGCGGCAGCGTCACGTGGCTCTCGTCGACGATGACCAGCGCATTGGAGGGCAGGTACTCGAACAGCGTCGGCGGCGGCTGCCCCGGCGCGCGCCCGGTCAGGTACCGCGAGTAGTTCTCGATGCCGCTGCACGTCCCCATCGCCTCGAGCATCTCGAGGTCGAACGTCGTGCGCTGCTCCAGCCGCTGCGCCTCCAGCAGTTTCCCCGCCGCCTCGTACTCGCGCAGCCGCACCTCCAGCTCCGCGCGGATGCCGCCGATCGCCTGCTTCAGGGTGGGGCGCGGCGTCACGTAGTGCGAGTTGGCGAAGATGCGCACGTACTCGAGCTTGTCGGTCTTGGCCCCCGTCAGCGGGTCGAACTCGGTGATGCTCTCCAGGTCGTCGCCGAAGAGGCTGAGCCTCCACCCCCGGTCTTCCAAGTGCGCCGGCCACAGCTCGATCGAATCGCCGCGCACCCGGAACTTGCCGCGCCCGAACGCCGCGTCGTTGCGCCGGTACTGCAGCTCGACCAGCTGGCGCAGGAACAGCGTGCGGTCCAGCTTGGTGCCGACCTGCAGCGGAATCGTCATCTTCTGGTACGTCTCGACCGAGCCGATGCCGTAGATGCACGACACCGACGCGACGATGATGACGTCGTCGCGTTCCAGCAGCGACCGCGTCGCCGAATGGCGCAGCCGGTCGATCTGCTCGTTGATGGCCGAATCCTTCTCCACGTACGTGTCGGTGCGCGGCACGTACGCTTCCGGCTGGTAGTAGTCGTAGTACGACACGAAGTACTCGACCGCGTTCTCCGGAAAGAACTCCTTGAACTCACCGTACAGCTGCGCCGCGAGAGTCTTGTTCGGCGCCAGGATCAACGCCGGCCGCTGCGCCTGGGCGATGATGTTGGCGATGGTGAAGGTCTTGCCCGAGCCGGTGACCCCCAGCAGCACCTGCTCCTTGTCGCCGGCGTTCACCCCCGCCATCAACGCCTCGATCGCCGCCGGCTGATCCCCGGTCGGCTTGAAGTTCGACACCAGCTTGAACGGAATCCCGCCGCGATCCTTGCGGGCATGCAAAGCGTCGTGGCGCTCAGGGACGAAGATTTCGGGGTTCATCTAAGACTCCCCCTCCCCTTGCAGGGGAGGGCGCGTGGAAAGGGCGCCGCAGTCTCAGGCGTCAAATAGGGGGCCGCCGGTCGGTCGTCCAACCGGCGCCAGGGCCCCAGGCACAGTTCTGCGGGACATACTTCGCAGGTTGGGCCGCGACCCGTCGGAGTGTGTGTACATTGGCGATAACTTGATGAAAGACGTAGCTATGGCCCAGGACGCAAAAATCCTTGCGGTGCACGCGACCTACGGGGGCGTTCAACACAAGGTAGAGTATGATCTGCTGCGCAAGGTTTCGCACTGGACGGAGGCCGATGTGCAGCGCGAGAAGGCGAACTCCGGCCGAACGGTGATACCTGCTCACGCAATCTCACGATTTACCGATATCGGTGCCTTCTTCGGAGTTCAGTTGTGAGCCCGCCCAACGATGAATCAACAAACGTGGGCGGAAAAGACGAAGGCGTGGGCGACGCACGTCTGAAGAGAGCGATCGACGTGTGGAAACACGTTGTCTCGGAGAGCGTTGGCCGCTATCGGGCGCTATTCGAAAGAACGCCTCCTAGTAAGTTCGCACAATTCGTCGAGCGCGTTCCAATGGTGAAGGGGCGACTCGATCGGAAAGCTGCGACTGCGACTGGGTACGCTTGGCCTGGGTGGGAAAAGGGCGCAACTAGTGTCCGCCCTCACCCCATGTGGATACCTCCATGTCGGAAGCAGTTGGAGCGCGACGCGGACTACATTACCGATATTGTTGGGTCGGTCTTACCGGCCTAGCTAGGCCTCGTTGGCGTCGTACTTTCTGAGTCCTTCGCTAAGAATCGCCAAGGCATCCTTGGCACCGGAATCGCCCTTCTCGTTGAGGACCGCAGCGGCCTTGGCTGCGAACGCCCGCATGCGGCGACCTTTAGCTAGGAACTCTTTGGTCCCGCCGCGTTTATCTCGTGACGTGATCCAAAAAGGAAAACCAAAATGAGCGACGTTCAGAATGTGAAGATTATGCAAACCTACCTTGACTCATTGAGTAAGGGTGACATGGACACAGTCGGCAAGCTTCTGGCTGATGATGTGACATGGCACCAACCGGGCAATAGCCATTTGTCCGGCCTGCATAGCGGCAAGAAAAAGCTGTTCGCGCATCTGGGGAAGTTCATGGAACTTAGCGGAAATACGTTTCGCGCAAAGCAGGTCGGCTCAACGATGGCAAACGGAGATATGGTATCGGCAACACTGCATTTCACGGCCGAACGGCCTGACCGCAAGCTCTCGATGGACGGAGTCGATGTGATGCGCATTGCAGATGGAAAGATCAAGGAAGTCTGGCTGTTCTCTGGCGACCAAGCGGCAGAGGATGCCTTCTGGAAATAATCGAGACGATCCACGATCTGTGGGTCGAAGGTGCGTTTTCCGAGTTAAGAGTTGAGACTGGCCCGGACAATCGCTGCCCGGGCCATGCGGCTTGATTGCTTCCACTCGGACGGCTTGCGATCGTAGTAAGCAAGATCGCGTTTCGGCAGTTCCATGCCGGGCGTGTAATAGCCGCCCTTGCGCATGGCTTGCGTCATGCCTTTTTCCATATTGGCGGCGGCGGTCTTCGAGTCCTGCTCGCCGACCAACATGTTCAGCACTCCCTTCTCAGGCGTCGGTCGTGGCCAATTCACTGGGCCGCCGAGTGATATGGGAGGGTTGCCGTGTAGTTCAAGCTGCGCCACTGGCCGGCGGGGCTTACGAACGCCGACAAAAAGAATGCGGGCGCCCGAAGGCGCCCGCCCGCCCACCCCGGAGGGCAGGCTATCTCGATGCCAGACGATTTCGACGTCGGCGCGCGTTAGTCGATCAGGTCGCCGCGCACTAACTCCGGCTGCTCGAGCTGGATCGCCACCACGACGCGCTTGCCGTTGATGACCTCGTACGACACATCGACGACGTCGCCGTTGGTGAACTCGACGAGATCGTGGCGCTGCGCGGTGTACGCGGTGCCGTCGATGAGGAAGGTCTGGTCGGCCTGGTTCAGGCCGGTGACGACACCTTCACTGAACTGCACCGTTGCGGCGCCGGCGCTCGGCGCGAACGCGGCGATGGCGAGGGCTGCGGCGAGCGTGGTGCCGGCGAAGAGATTGGTGAACTTGTTCATGCGGATTCTCCGAAGTGCTTGGCCAGAAATCCTGGCAACTGCGGCCATGCGAACTTCTGCGGAGATCGCTCCCCACATCCGCCTACGCTACCGACTACGACGAGAGATGGCCCTGGCTGCGCCGCATACAAGCGCCGCGAGCGGATTCACAACATTCGCAATGAATCCGTCGCGCAAACGATCGCGCCGCGCTGATTAGCGGCTGGGACCCTTCCGGGGCGAACGCTTCGTGGTGGGGAACGAGCCGGTGCCCGTGTCGGCTTCGCGATAGCCGTACTGCTTGGCGTTCTTCACCGCGTCGCCGCGGTTGGCGTACGCCTCCGACGACGCGCGGAGGAGCAGCCGCTCGGCGGTGTGCAGCGACCAGCGCCACTTGCCGGCGTTGTCGGCGCTGAACGTCCACTTGTCCTTGGCGGGAGCCTTCGCGGTTTCGGCCTCGAGGGGGAGCATGGTCATGGGCGTTCATCGCTTTCCGGGCGCCGGGGGCAACGCATGGCGCCACAGGGAGAACATAGGGCGCGGCGCAGCAAATGCCCAGGCGGCCATGCAGCCGCCACGGCGCGGGCAAGAATATTGGCAAATATTCCCAAGAAATGGCCCGGTACCGCGCCAAAGTTGCGCGGCCGCTGACGTTGGGCGGGAACGGGCTTTATTTGCGCCGCTCCCATCGTAATCCGCGCCACCTCGCGCCATATCTAGGAAGGCCGCGAGCAGACGGGTCGAGCCCGTCCGCGTGCGTACGGTTCGGACGGTCACCCTCACGCTTCCGGAAACGACGGCGGGGCAGCGCGCTGGCCTCCCGCGCCGCGTGTCCGGCGGAAAGGAAGTCTCCCAATGATCACCCGCACCATCCGCCCCGCGCGCGCCGCGCTGCGCGCCGTCAGCACCCGCGAGACGCTCGGCTTCGTGCTGCCGGTGGCGTTCAGCTGTCTCGTGTTCGCGTTCGCGTCCGTCTACCTCGCCGGCCTCGGCCAGTAGGCCGAAGGGATCCAGGCGCCATGGGCGTACGCATCCAATCCGTCTGGGGCATTCGCGTTCGCGGCCTTTGGCGTCCGATCGTGGCGCCGGAGGCAATCACGCCGGCCATGTCGGCCGTCGTCGCCAAAGCAGAACGCAATGACCCGACGTGGAAGATCGACGCCAAGGCGATCGACGTCGATCTCGGCTGCGTCCTCGTCGCCGGCCTCGGCGTTGTCGAAGGAGCAGCCTGATGATGGACATAACCCGCACCAGCGAGCGCACGGTCACCTTCACCAAGCCCTTCGTCCTCACCGCATGGGACGAGGAGCTGCCCGCCGGCGCGTACATCGTCGAGACGGAGGAGGGGCTCTACGAGGGCGTCTCCGTGCGCGGCTGGCGACGCACCACGACCCTGTTGCACGTTGCCACCGGCGCGCCCGGCGGCTGGCATACGGTCGCGATCGATCCGCGTGAGCTCGAAGTCGCGCTGCTGCACGACGCCGGCGCTACGGTCGTCGCGCCGCAGTCGCAGCCGTAGCGCCTACCAGAAATACCCGTACACGAACGCGACGAGCAGCAGGCCGACCGGAACGGCGACGACGGGGCTGAGCAGGATGTGCATGGGCTTCACCTGAGTGGATCGGGGCGGGAGCGCAACGCGTCTCTCAGCCGCCAATGCCCGGGAAGCGGATCAGCGATGCGCCTGTATGCGCGCTATCGCACCATAAGTCGAGGCGGCGCCCGCGCCGGTCAGAGCGTCTCGCAGATGCCGCGGCTGGCCGGGAAGTACTTCAGGCACCACTCCAGCGTCATGCGCTTGCCCCGGTAGACGGCGAGGATGTAGTCCACGACCGCCTCGATCTCGCGCGCGTTCATCTGGCGCTTGCCGTGCACCGGCCGCTCCTGGATCGGGATGTCGGCGAACGTCTTGCCCCAGCAGGGCAGGCCAGCAGTCCACGCGTCGCCGCGGTACTGCGGCATCACCATCAGGCGCTCTCCGACGATGCGGCCGCAGCTGATCAGCTCGATCATGGCGGCGCGGTCCAGCAGCGACGTGCTCAGCGCCGGCCCGCCCGCCTGCTGCACGTCCGCGTACTCGAAGTCGTGCCCACGCCCCAAGCCGTGCCAGCCATGACACCACTCGCAGTCCACGCCATCGGCGCGGTACAGGCGCATGCCGTCTTCGAGCCGCGCCGCGTCGTTGGTTTGGGCGCCTCCGGCGCCACCGTGCGCCTGCGCCAGCGCCACGCCCGGCAGCATCAGCGCCAGCGCCAGGCCAAGCCACGTCAGACGCCGGGTGGCGGCGCGCATCTCGCGCCTATCTCTCGCGGAACGCTTCGTAGCGGATGCGCTGCAGCGGCCGCAGCAGGCGGTCCCACACCGACTTCGATCCGGTGACGAAGTCCACCGTCGCCTGCATGCCGGTGCTGATCGGCAGCGGCGAGGCTTCCGTGCCGAGGTAGGCGCGGTCGGTCTCCACCTGGGCGCGGAAGTAGATGTTGCCCTTGTCGTCGGTGTCGGCGTCGGCGCCGATGTAGGTCACCTTGCCGCTCAGCGCGCCGTAGCGCACGAAGTCATAGGACGACACCTTGACGATCGCCGCCTGGCCGACGCTCACGTTGCCACGGTCGGCCGGCATCAGCCGCACCTCCACCACCAGCGTCTCGCTCAGCGGCACGACTTCCAGGAACGGCTCGCCCGGGCGCACCACGTCGCCGAGCGAGCGGATCTTGACGTTCTTGATGACGCCGTCGATCGGGCTCGTCACCGTCGTGCGTTCCTGCTGCCGGTTCGCCTCGGCCTGCAGCTGCAGCATGCGCGCGATCTCGACTTCATTCAGCGCCAGCTGCTGTTGCACCTCGCGCCGGAAGCTCAGTTTGGTGTCCTCGACTCGCGCCAGCGCCTCGTTCAACGTCGCCTGGGCGCGCGGGATCGACACCGTGATGGTGGAAATCTGGCCTTCCAGCTGGGTCTTGGCCTTTTCTAGCTCGAGCACCTCGGTGCGCGTGGTCAATGCATCGCGCAGCAGGTCGTTGGCGATCTGCCACCGCCGCGTCACGAACTCGAGCTCGGCGCGCAGCGACGTGCGCGTCGATTCGAACTCCAGGATCTCCAGCCGCCGCTGCTCCACCTGGCGCTCCTGCACGCCCAGCGAGGTGTCGAGCTGCTGCTTGCGCGACTGATACTGCTGCCGCTCGGCCGCGGCGATCTGCGGCTGCCGCGCCACGGCTTCTTCCGGCCACACCGGCGCCACGTCGCGGCTCTCCGCCGTCATGCGCGCGCGGCCGATGAGCAAACCATCCAGCCGGCTCTGAATCTCGGTGGGGTTGAGGTCGGTCGGCGCCAGCTCGATCTGCAGCAGCGGCTGTCCCGCCGCCACCATCTCGCCGTCGCGCACGAAGATCTGCGCCACGATGCCGCCTTCCAGGTGCGCGATCTGGCGCAACTGGCTCTGCGGCACCACGGCGCCGCTCGCCACCGCGACCTCGGTCAGCTGGGTGAAGTACGTCCAGAACGCCGCCGACACCGCCATGACGACGACCGCGATGCTCACCACGCCGCGCGTCATCTTCGGCTGCTCGCGCAGCAGATCGTCGAGCGGCGACGCGCTGTGTACTTCGGTCGCTTGGGTCATCGCGGGGATTTCACGGCGCTGTCACCGTCGGCCGCCAATTATCGCACCCCTTGGAATTGGTGCCGTACCACTTCAAGCACCAGTCCAAGCTCATGGATTTGCCCTGATACACCGCCTGGATGTAGTCCACCACGGCCTCGATCTCGCGCGGCGCCAGCTGGCGCATGCCCGGCTGCGGCGGCCGCCGGGGCGTTGCCGCGGCGGCATCCTCGGCGGCGGTCTTGCCGTAGCACTTGTAGGCGTTAGTCCAGGCGTCGCCGCGGTACTGCGGCATGATGCGGCCGCCGTCGAACGTCCCGCACGACACCATCTCGATCATCTGCTCGCGCGTCATCTGGCTCAGGGTCAGGGCGTTGCCGCCTGCCGGAACCAGTTCGGCGAACAGCATGTTGTGCTGCCGCCCGACGCCATTCCAGTTGTGGCAAAGCTCGCACCCGGCGCCGCCGTCGGCCTGGGTCAGCGCATCCTTGAAGACGCGCATGCCCGTCTCCAGCACCGCCATATCCTGCGCGCCGGCGGGACCCGCGAGCCCCAAGAGCATCACCGCCACTCCGGCAGCCTTCATCCACAACCCCCGGCGGACGATACACCCACCGACTCGCGGGACTTAGCCCGGCGAAGGGGGAGGGCGCTCACAATCACGTTATGTATTGACTCGGCGCGCCGGTGCAATACATATCGTACGCCGACCGGCGCAGGGTACTGAACCGAGAAAATGCTGACAGGCACCGTACTTACGCCGGTCTTCACAGTTTTCCGCAGTTTCCCGCCATCCGGGAAAGGTGGCAACGGCATTCGCCCGTATTTACGGTGGCTACGGTTCTGAACGCAGGGGGCGACGCGCGCCTATTCCATCGTGAGTCTGTTGAACGCTCCGCTCGCCTCGTCCCGCACCCACAGCACCCCGTCGCCAACCCCGAAATACGCGCCGTGCAGTTG
This sequence comes from Rhizobium sp. Q54, assembly GCA_945947575.1. GTDB lineage: Bacteria > Pseudomonadota > Alphaproteobacteria > UBA2966 > CAIVPW01 > CAIVPW01. The sequence continues at coordinate 58,460 of CAMEYM010000016.1, read as the reverse complement.
CAACCGCCCTTGCTCGACCAACGCCTTGACCCACGGGAACGTCAGCAGATTGCCGAGCGACAACTCCACGGTCGCCATCTCCAGCTTGCGCAGGAACTCCGCCGTGCCGGGCTTCGCGCCGGCGTTCTCCGCGCGCACGCGCTCCGCCGCCGGCTTGATCAGCGACAGCCAGTTGCCGACGAAGTCGCCCGTCGTCAGCGGCGCCGCGGCGCTCTCGTACGCCTGGATGCCGCCGCACTTGGCGTGCCCCAGCACCACGATGTGCTTCACCTTGAGCGCGCGCACGGCGAACTCCACCGCCGCCGACGCGCCGTGATACAGACCCTGCGTCTCATAGGGCGGCACCAGGTTGGCGACGTTGCGCGCCACGAAGATCTCGCCCGGGCTCGCGTCGAACACGACTTCCGGCGACACGCGGCTGTCGCAGCACGAGATGACCATGATCTCCGGCCGCTGCCCTTCGGCCAGCCGCGCCCACCGCGTCCGCTCGCGCGCAAACCGCTCGCCCAGGAACGACCGGTAGCCCTCAGTGAGTGTCGGTGGGAAACCCATGCGGGCCGCAAGATAGTGGCTTCCGTCGCCCTTCGCACCCTCGTCATGGCCGGACCTGATCCGGCCATCCACGCGGATGCGCAGGCCAAGCCCGCGCATGACAGGCACAGATGATCGTCCACCTCGTCGACGGCACGTATGAACTCTTCCGCCACTTCTTCGGCGGCCGCCGCTTCCGAGAGACCGATGCGCCGTTCGGCGCCGTCGTCGGCGTGTGCGGCACCGTGGTGCAGTTGATCCAGGATGGCGCCACCCACGTCGGCGTCGCCACCGACCACGTCATCGAGTCGTTCCGCAACGACCTGTGGCCCGGCTACAAGACCGGCGAGGGCATCGAGCCGGCCCTGTGGAAGCAATTCCACCCCCTCGAGGATGCGCTTGTCGCCATGGGCGTCGTCACCTGGCCGATGGTCGAGCTCGAAGCCGACGACGCGCTCGCCTCCGCCGCCCACCTCGCCGCCGCAGATGAGCGCGTCGACAAGGTGTGCATCTGGACTCCCGACAAGGACCTCGGCCAGTCCGTGGTCGGCGACCGCGTCGTGCAGGTCGATCGCCGCTCGAACGCCATTCGCGATGCCGCCGGCGTGCGCGCCAAGTTCGGCGTCGATCCGGTCCACATCCCCGACTACCTGGCCCTGGTCGGCGACTCGGCCGACGGCTACCCCGGCATCCGCGGCCTTGGGCCCAAGACCGCCGCGCGCCTCATCGAGAAACACGGCGCGCTGGAGGACTTCCCCGCGGACGTCCTCAAGGCCGACCGCGACAACGCTCTCTTATTCAAGAAGCTCGCGACCCTGCGCACCGACGCCCCTCTGTTCAACAACGTCGACGAGCTGCAGTGGCGCGGCCCCACGCACGAGTTCGCCGCCCTCGCCAAGAAGATGGATGCCGCGCGCCTGTTGGAACGCGTCGAGAAGCTCGCCGCCGCCCTGGAAACGAACTAGGACCGTCAAGCCCGCGCGTGACATCCAGCGGGCTGCGTCACCCCGCCGCACGGTTGCCGCGCACGCTGCGCGCCCCCAGCTCTAGACGACCTTCGACGCTGATCTATATGCCCACGCTCACGCTTCCCCCGGGGTCTTGGTTATGAGTTCGTTCCTCCGCAACGCCATCGTGCTCGGCTTGCTCGCCGCCGTTGGCCCGTTCGCCATCGACATGTATTTGCCGGCCCTGCCGGCGATCGCCTCGGACCTCGGCGCGTCCACCGCGGCGACTCAGATGACCCTGATGGTCTTCTTCGTCGCCTTCGGCGTGTTCCAGCTCGCCTTCGGCCCGCTGTCCGACATGCTCGGGCGCAAGGTGCCGCTCTACTTCGGTCTGTCCGTGTTCGCCGTCGGCAGCGTCGGCTGCGCCCTGGCGCCGTCGATCGAATGGCTGATCGCCGGCCGCGTCGTCCAAGGCGTCGGCGCTGCCGCGCTCGCGGTGATCCCGCGCGCCATCATCCGCGACCTGCACACCGGCACCGAGGCGACGCGCCTCATGGCCACGGTGATGCTCGTCTTCTCCGTGTCGCCGATCCTGGCGCCGCTCGCCGGCAGCGCCGTCATCGGCCCGTTCGGCTGGCGCGCCATCTTCCTCGCGGTCACCGTCGCCGCCGTGTTGGCGCTGGCGATGGTCGCCTTCCTGCTGCCCGAGACGCGCCCGAAGTCCCAGCGCCTGCCGCTCAGCTTCGGCAACGCCTTCGGCGGCTTCGGCACGCTGTTGCGCGACTCGCGTTTCCTTGGCCTGACCTTCATCGGCGGCTTCGGCATGGCGAGCTTCTTCGCCTTCCTCGCCTCGTCGTCGTTCGTCTACATTGACCACTTCGGCCTGACGCCGATGCAGTACAGCCTCGCGTTCTCGCTGAATGCGGTGGGCTTCATCGGCGCGTCGCAGTTCGCCGCCAAGGCCGGCGAGCGCTTCGGCATGGCGCGCGTCGTCGTCACCGCGGTGTCGGTCTACACGTTCTTTGCCCTGGCCTTGTTCGCGGTGACCGCGTCCGGCGTCGATAGCCTGCCCGTGCTCATGACCGGCCTGTTCTTCGCCTTCGCCAGCCTGGGCTTGGTCATTCCCTCGACCATGGTCCTGTCGCTGGAAGAACACGGCCCCATCGCCGGCATGGCATCCGCGCTCGGCGGCACCCTGCAGTTCCTCTCCGGCGCCGTGACTATCACCGTGGCGAGCGTCTTCTTCGACGGCACCTCGCTGCCGATGGTCACGGTCATCGCGTCCTGCGCCGTCGCTGCGCTCGTGCTCAGCCTGGTGACTCCGCCACCGCGCGTCGCCCTCCGCGGCGCGCAACCGGCGGAGTAGGGCGGTCTACGCCGGCGTCCCGAAGCGAATTCGGGACCGCTCCTTCGCTTTCGCCGCCTCGACCTCGCGGTCCTTGGGTGGGGCGTTCGTCTCCAGCGAGTCGATCAGCCGCCGCGCCACCGCCGCGGTCTCCTCGACCGCGCGGTTGAACGCCTCCTCGTTGGCCGCCGACGGCTGCGGGAACCCCGACAGCTTGCGCACGAACTGCAGCAACGCCGCGCGCACCTCCTCATCGGTGGCAGGCGGCGCGAAGTTGAACAGCGTGCGGATGTTGCGGCACATGGGCGTCTCCTCTGCGCGCATCGTACCAACGAAGCCTCGCACCGGGGAGGTCGGTACGAGGCTTCGCAGCGGCAATCCTGGTGCTTGGTGCGGGCCTCGACCGTGGCACGCAGGCGATTCTCCTGCTCGATCAGCTCGGGCGTCGCGGTGGTGAATTCCTCGGACTCGAACACCTGGCGCAGCTCAACGATCGCCTCGCCGCCGTACTCGTTCGCTTCGTCGCCGAGCGGGATGCGGCGCATCCACTCGATCGCCTCGGCCTTCGACTTTACCTGGATGATCCAGAAGCCGGCGACAAGCTCTTTGGCCTCGGCGAACGGCCCGTCCACAACGGTGCGCTTGCCGTTGACGTAGTGCAGGCGCGCGCCTTGGGCGCTCGGGTGCGGGCCTTCGCCCGTCAGCAGCACGCCCGCCTTCACCAGTTCCTCGTTGTACCGGCCCATGGCGGTGAGGGTCTCGATGCTTGGCATCACGCCGGCTTCGCTCTGGGCATTGGCCTTGATGTTGATGATCATCATGAAGCGCATGGGTCTCTCCTGGCTTAAGCGCCGGCCGAGGAATTCGTCCGGCTCTACCCAAGCGACGAACCAGCCCCGGCGGAATCGACACGGGCCCCAGACTTTTTTTCGCGGGCCCAACGGGGCAGGGGGCGCCGAGTGCCGAAGTGCACATACAAAGCCCCGCGCAGGGCGCATGGTGGGCTCGTGGGCTCCATCGAAAACGAGCAGAAGTATCGGAAGCGCGCCGCCGAGATGCGCGCCCGGGCACACGCGACCTACGACCGCACCACCCGCACGGCCTTCCTCGAGGTCGCCGATTCCTGGGAAGCGCTGGCGAAGGAGGTCCGCGACGCCAAGACTCCGTCGGTCCAGGTGTTCTCGCCGCGCTAGCGAGCCGGACTTGACTCTCCGCACCGGCCACCGTATTTAACCTATACGTTAATTAACTGAATGGTTAAATACAGCGGTCGAGCTCATGACTCCGGACACCCTCAGCACCACCTTCGCAGCCCTGGCCGACCCGACGCGGCGCGCCATCCTGGCGCGTCTGGCGCACGGCGAGGCGACGGTGACCGAGCTCGCCGAGCCCTTCTCGATGAGCCTGCCGGCGATATCCAAGCACCTCAAGGTGCTGGAGAAGGCCGGTCTGGTCGCGCGCGAGGCGAAGGCGCAGTGGCGGCCGCGCACGCTGGCCGCGGGTCCGATGAAGGACGTCGCCGACTGGATCGAGACCTACCGGCGCTTCTGGGAAGAGAGCCTCGAGCGCATGGACGACTACCTGCGCGAACTGCAGGAGACGCAACCCAAAGGGACCAACCCGCAATCCAGGGAGAAGAACGATGGCAAGAAGTAACGTCGCAACGCTGGCGGAGCGCACCATGAACACCAAGCAGGCCCCCCGACTACCCGCGACACGTCCAACCGCGCCACGGTCGAAGTGCCGGCCGGTGAACCCAAGGTCGTCATCACGCGCTGGTTCGATGCGCCGCGCGCCCTCGTCTTCGAGGCGATGAGCAAGCCCGAGCATGTGCGGCGCTGGTGGGGCCTGCGCGGCTCCAAGTTGCTGGTCTGCGACATCGACTTCCGCGTCGGCGGCCAATGGCACTACGTGCTGGGCGAAGCCAACGGCAACTAGATCGGGTTCAAGGGCATCTATCGCGAGATCGACGCGCCGGCCCGTGTCGTCCAGACCATGATCTACGACGTCGACTTCTATCGCGACCATCCGGCCGTCGAGAACATCCGCCTCGAGGAAATCGGTGGCCGCACCAGGTTCACCAACACCATCGTCTACGAGGCGCTCGAGTTCCGTGACGGCCACGTCGCCTCCGGCATGGAGTGGGGCATGAACGAGACGTTCGGCCGCCTCGACGAGCTGCTCGCCGACATCGCCCGCGACCCGCAGCCGGCCAACACCAAGGACCTCGTGCTCGATCGCGTCTTCGACGCACCGCGCGACCTCGTGTTCCGCGCCTGGACGGATCCCAAGATGGTGGCGCGCTGGTGGGGTCCGCACCACTTCGACGCGCCGCTCGTCGAGTTCGACGTGCGCGCCGGCGGCGCCATCCGCATCGACATGCGCGCCCCCGATGGCACCGTGCTGCCGATGGGCGGCTTCTTCCGCGAGGTGACGCCGCCGTCCAAGCTCGTCTTTACCGCGCGCGCGATGGAGGACGCCGACGGCAACGCCCAACCCGAGACGCTGAACACCGTCACCTTCACCGCGTACGGCAACAAGACCGGCGTGCATCTGCACGTTCAGGGCACCCATGCCGCTCCCGGCGCGCAACAGGCGCTGGCCGGCATGGCCGAAGGCTGGACGCAGACCCTCGACAAGCTGGCGGGGTTCGTCAAAGCGGCGTGAACGCCGCGCCTTGCGCGGTGCCCTCCCCCAAACGGGGAGGGCATCTCGCGGCGCAGCATCTCATCGAGGACGCGCGGCCCGATCTGCTAGGACTGGCCCGAGCCACCCGCGACGCGGCCGAGTAAGATCGCCGCCGCACCATTGGAAGGAGAACTCTCATGGCCTACGTCGACGGCTTCGTCCTGCCGGTCCCCACCAAGAAGCTCGCCGCCTACAAGAAGATGGCGAAGGGCGGCGCCAGGATGTGGAAGAAGTACGGTGCGCTGAGCTACTACGAGTGTGTCGGCGACGACATGAATCCGCCCTTCGGCTTGCCGTTCCCCAAGGCGTTCAAGGTCAAGCCGAGCGAGACCGTCGTCTTCTCCTTCATCGTCTACAAGTCGAAGGCGCATCGGAACGCCGTCAACAAGAAGATCATGTCCGATCCGAGCATGGCCAACTTCGAGATGCCCTTCGACATGAGCCGCATGGTGGTCGGCGGCTTCAAGCCGATCGTCTCCTTCTGATCCAGCCGCGGACGCCACTCGTCCCCTCGCTCGCTTTGGCGGGAGAGCGACTGCCTTACGGGTCAGCTCGCCCAGCGCCTGCGCCTGCTCGTCGAGCAGTCGCTGCTCGCCGCGCTCGCTGCTGTCGTCACGGCGGACCTTTCGGGGCCCACCGCGACATGCTGCAGGCAATGGCCGGCGGCCACACCTGCGCCATCGGCGCCGGCGCGATGGTCATGGCCGCCAGCGTCCTGGCGCATTGTTCGTCGTCCGCTCCAGCAAGCGGCCCCACCTCGTGATGCACGGATGACCACATCGGCGGACACCGCCGCCGCAACGGACTCGACGACCTCCGGTCCACGCGCTCCCCGCAGCGCGTGGATCGGTCTGTTCGTGCTCATGCTGCCGTGCGCGCTCTACGCCATGGACCTCACGGTCCTGAACCTGGCGGTGCCGTCCCTGTCCGCGGAACTCAAGCCCTCCAGCGCGCAGCTGCTGTGGATCATCGACATCTACGGCTTCATGGTGGCGGGCTTCCTGCTCACCATGGGCAACCTTGGCGACCGTATCGGCCGCCGCCGCTTGCTGATGTTCGGCGCGGTGGCCTTCGCCGCCGGCTCGCTGCTCGCCGCGTTCTCCACCAGCGCCGCGATGCTCATCGTCACCCGCGCGCTGCTGGGCCTCGCCGGCGCCACCATCGCGCCGTCCACGCTCTCGCTCATCCGCAACATGTTCCTGAACGAGCGGGAGCGCACCGTAGCGGTCAGCATTTGGATCACCAGCTACTCGATCGGCGCCGCGCTCGGTCCCGTCGTGGGCGGCGCGTTGCTCGAGTTCTTCTGGTGGGGTTCGGTGTTCCTCATCAACGTGCCGATCATGGCGCTGCTGCTGGTGCTCGGCCCGATCCTGCTGCCCGAGTACCGCGACCCCAATCCTGGCCGCATCGATCTGGTCAGCGCCGCGATGTCGCTCACTGCCGTGCTCGCCGTCATCTTCGGCCTGAAGCAGCTCGCCCAGGACGGCCCCGGCATCCTCAGCCTCGGCGTCGTCGCCCTTGGGCTCGCCGTCGGATTCCTCTTCGTGCGCCGCCAGCGCGCGCTCGCCGATCCGCTGCTCGACATCGGCCTGTTCCGCATCCCCGCGTTCAGCGCCTCCATCCTCGTCTACATGATGGGCGGCATGGTGATGCTCGGCGGCTTCGTGTTCGTGCACCAGTACCTGCAGCTGGTGCGCGGCCTGTCGCCCCTCGAAGCAGGCCTGTGGAGCTTGCCCTGGGGGCTCGCCTTCATCGCCGGATCGCTGCTCACGCCGCGCCTGCGCCGCTGGGTCAGCGCGCCCACGGCGATGGCCGGCGGCCTCGTCGTGTCCGCCCTCGGCATGGTCTATCTGGTGACTCTCGACACCGACACCACGCTGGCTGCGTTCGTGCTCGCGACGATCGTCTGGTCGCTTGGCTCCGCGCCCGTGTTCACGCTCACCAACGATCTGGTGCTCAGCGCGGCGCCGCCCGAGCGCGCCGGTGCTGCGGCCGGCATCTCCGAGACGGGCGGCGAGCTCGGCGGCGCGCTCGGCATCGCGATCCTCGGCAGCATCGGCACCGCCCTCTACCGCCGCGAGATGGCGCAAGCGCTGCCGCCCGACCTGCCGGCGCAAGTGGCGACCGCTGCGCGCGACACCCTCGGCGGCGCGATGGGCGTCGCCGCCGAACTCGGTGAGCCCACCCGCGAGCTGCTCGTGGAATCGGCGCGCGACGCCTTCCTCTACGGCCTGCAGGTCACCTTCGTCGCCGGCGTGGTGGTGATGCTCGCGCTCGCCGTGATGGTGTTCCTCGTCCTCGGCCGCCGCGGCGCTCAGCCACAGTCCTTGTAGTTGGCAGCAGCGCAGGCGCGCGCCATCTCCTGCGCCTGGGAAAGCTGCGCCGCTGTCAGGCGCCCGGCGATCGCGTCACGCTGCGTGCTCGCGACTCTCGCTTCCGGACCCGCCAGCAACGGGGCGGCGAGGCTGTACCAGACGTGCGCGCGCACCAGGTCCTGCGGCACGCCACGCGCGTTCGCATACATCTGCGCCAACCAGACCTGCGAGTTCGCGTCGCCTTGCGCCGCCGCCGCCCCGTACCACTTCGCCGCCTCGCGCAAGTTCTGCGTCACGCCGCGTCCCTGGTCGTAGATCGCGCCGAGATCGTGCTGCGCCCCGACGTGACCGCGCTCCGCGGCGACCCGGTACCAGACGGCCGCTTCCTCGTCGTCGAACGTGCTACCGACGCCGAGCGTGTAGACGCGCGCCACCGCGTACTGCGCCTTCAACAGTCCTTGCTCGGCGGCGGCGCGATACAGCCGCCGCGCTTCGCCCGGATCCTGATGCATGCCTTCGCCCGTCGCGTACATGCGCGCCAACTGGAACTGCGCCTCGGCGCTTTCTCCGAGCGCCGGCGCCGCGACCAGCAGCGCGACGGCGAGAACGAATCCGCGAACCATCGCTGCATGATGGCGGGACTGCGCGGTTTCGTCATGGCCGGGCCTGAGCCGGCCATCAACGCCGCGCAACAGCGCTCGATGTGGGGCGTTTGCTGCCGACTCCGGTGCCCACCCCGTCAAGTCAGAAAAATCCACGGGGGGCACGTTCTCTACATGATCTTGTAATGAACCTGGGGTAGCATCACTACCAGTGGGGATCGCGGTTCCATGGCGCGAGGGTATGCCGCTTCAGACGGCCGCCCCCGGCTGCGCCTCTCCGGCCACCCCCACCTCTGCTGACCTTGTTCGACCCCGGCCCCTTGCGGCCGGGTTTTTTGTGTCTAGCAATGGGAGGTCCGTCCTTGAGTAAGCGTTCGAGCATCAAGCAAGCGAACCGCAAGAAGCGTCGCATTGTCCGCTCGCTCGGCACCGCCGAGATCATCGATTTCCAGGGTGGGAAATACGACAACAACGCCAAGTTCGAACACGAGCGCGCGCTGCCGCCGATCAAGGCGCTGACGCCGACCCAGGGCGACTACCTCGAGGCGCTGCGCACCGCCCCGCAGGTCATCGTGCTCGGCCCGGCCGGCACGGGCAAGACGTGGATCGCCGCGACCCACGCCGCCGACCTCTACCGCAAGCGCGCCATCACCAAGATCATCCTGTCGCGCCCCAACGTGCCGAGCGGCCGTTCGCTCGGCGCCTTCCCGGGCACGCTCGAAGAGAAATTCGCGCCGTGGGCGGTGCCGGTCACCGACGCCATCAAGCAACGCATGGGCGCCGCTGCCTTCGACATCGCGGTCAAGCGCGGCAACATCGAGATGGTGCCGTTCGAGGTAATGCGCGGACGTTCTTGGAACGACGCGTTCGTGCTGCTCGACGAGGCGCAGAACACCACGCCGTCCGAGATCAAGACGTTCCTCACCCGCATCGGCCAGAACTGCACGGTCGTGGTCAACGGAGACGTCAGCCAGTGCGATCTCGACGAGTCGTCCGGCCTCTCGGCGGTGCTGCACCTCATCAAGTCGAAGATGCTGCCGGTGCCGGTGGTCGAGTTCGGCTTCGCCGACATCGTCCGCTCGGAGGTGTGCGCCATGTGGGTGCGCGCCTTCGCCGAAGCGAAGATCTAGGTCAACCGGCTACAAGGAAGTACGCGTGGTAGCGAGGCCGGAGCGGTTGCTCCGGCCTCCTTTTTTCCGGGCACAGCGCGTTCGGATGTAACCCGTTTGCCGCCCTGTCGCGCGGCCCCCATGCGGCGTCCTCTTGGTGTGGGTCACCCCTCGCCGAGGAGCGCGACAGATGGACGAACGCCTCAGCCCCGACGTCGACCACGACCGCGGCTACGCGCCCGGCGGCGGCTACAGCGACAGCGCCGCGTTTCCTGCCGATGACTACCGTTGGCGCAGCACGCCCGTGCACGGCTACGGCAGCCAGGATGAGTTCGACCGCGCCCCGGAGGACGCGTTTCGCCGCTCGGGCAAGGGCGGCGGACGCGAGCGCGCCGGCGAGCAGCGCGCCTCCCGCGCCCGCAGCTGGGCCCCAACGGCACCGCGCACCAAGGCGGAAGGCGATGCGGAAGACGTCGGCTATCGCCGCCGCGCCTACCGCGACCACTAACGCGCGCTGCGCGTGAAGTGCGCCCTGCGGGGATGCGCCGAGTTGCCTCTCAAACCTGGCGGCGAAGAAGCCGTCCATGTGACCATGCCAAAGCGGCCTGTTCGCTGTGCCAGCCAGTTTCGGCGGGACGTTGGGCCCGAAACGGCTTCTGATCGTCGCTAGGAGCCGACGATCCCGACTTCGGAGCTGTCTGACCGACCTTCCTCGAGAACGGGCCGAAGGGAGTGGTCTGGAATCGTCTGATTCCAGCAGGCCGAGTGTGCCCAATTGAACTTCTCGTCCTTCCTGGAGAGTGCCGTACTGCACGGCCGACGCCGATGTGGGTGCGCCGCAGCCGAAAAAAGATTGGCGGCGACGAACTTGCCTCCGTCGGCTTCGGGCGTCAGGCGGTGGGCCCGCACCCGCTGCCGTAGGACCCCGCTAGACCACGATCACGCCAGGAGCCAGTAGGTATGCCCAAGACTCCCAAGATGCCAAAGTTGTCGAGGCACAACCGACTCACCAAGTGCCCTACCGGCATCAAAGGCCTGGACGAGATTACGGAAGGCGGGTTGCCAAAGAACAGAACTACCTTGGTCTCCGGAGGCGCCGGTGCGGGCAAAACTCTCTTGGGGATCGATTTCCTGATCAAGGGCGCGATCAACTACGGCGAGCCTGGCATCTTCATGTCTTTTGAAGAGACCGCGGAGGAACTTCAAAAAGATGTGGCTTCGCTGAGCCTGGATTTGCAGCGGCTCGTGTCTGAAAAGAGGATCCTGATTGAGCACGCCGTCCTGGAGCGCAGAGATATTCAGGAGAGCAATTTCAATATTGAGGGAATACTGGTTCGCCTCGAACACGCCATTGATTCCATCGGCGCCAAACGCGTTGTGTTGGATTCTATTGAATCGCTCTTTGGCGCCTTCACCGACCCTGGCGTTCTTCGCCTCGAGGTAAAGCGACTTTTCCGCTGGCTCAAGGAGAAGCAAGTTACGGCAATCGTTACCGGCGAGCCGGGACAAGGCTCTTATACTCGCCATGGCCTGGAGGAGTTCGTTTCCGATTGCATAGTCCTGCTGGACAACAGAGTTGATGACCAAATCTCGATCCGTAGAATTCGCGTAGTTAAGTACCGCGGCTCAAGACACGGGACGAATGAATATCCCTTCGTCATCGACGACAACGGGCTATCGGTAATTCCCATCACCTCTGCGGGACTCGATCAACCAGGCACAGCCAAAAGGGTTTCGACAGGAATTCCATCGTTGGACAAGATGTTCAAGGGTGGGGGATATACTAGAGGCAGCACGGTGCTCGCCTCAGGTACGGCGGGCACCGGCAAGACAAGCCTTGCGGCTGCGTTCGCGAATGAAACGTGCCGACGGGGGGAGCGGTGCCTCTTCTTGTCGTACGAGGAATCTCCGGGGCAACTCATCCAGAACATGAGTTCGATCGGCATTCATTTGCAGCCGCTGGTAAAGAAAGGGCTTCTGAGGATTACCGCCACTCGGCCATCGTTCGTTGGCTTGGAGATGCATTTACTTGGCTTGTACAAGATCATCGCAGAATTCAAGCCAGCAGCGGTTGTCATTGACCCTCTGACAAGCCTGATCGGCGAAGGAAAGCAACGTGAGATTCAGTCGATGACCACCCGGATGATCGATCTTCTGAAGTCCAATGGCGTAACCGCGTTTTTCACCAGCTTGGTGTCGTCGTCCGCTGAAAATGACACCAGCGGTGAGATCGGCGTCTCGTCTTTGATCGATACTTGGATCGTAGTGAGAGAAACGGAAGAAGACGCGGGTAGAAAGCGCACTCGCGGCCTTTACGTCGTCAAGTCTCGTGGCATGGCGCACTCCAGTGACGTCCAAAAGTTGGTCTTGAGCGATGATGGAATTGAGATCCAGCCAATGGATGTCGCCGCACTTGACCAACGGGAAGGAACGGTCGGCGCGGCAGGAGCGAGGGCGCCCGCGCAACGACATTTGCCGCCGGCGGTGAAAGCCCGCCGCGGCCGCAAGGGAGTCGCGCCAGGCGGAAGCGCGGCGAAGGCCGGGCGCATGCGGTCGCGATAGGCCGAAGCGCGCGCCGCTCGTAGGCTGACGCCCCCACGATACGCGAGGCAGTCCGTGGCAACCTCAAAACCGGCCAAACGCGCACGGGCGAAATTGTCCCGGCGATCTAGGGTCAAGGCTCCCAAGTTCATTGTTGGAATCGGCGGCTCGGCCGGAGGCTTGAGCGCCTATAAGGCGCTCTTGAACGCCCTGCCGCCTAACACAGGCATGGCCTTCGTCATCGTTACCAATATTCTGCCGACGGCAGATCGGCAGCTGGCTCAAGTTCTGTCGTGGCATACAAAAATGCCCGTAGTAGCGGCCTTGGCGGCGATGCCGATCCGGGCCAACCACGTCTATGTAAGTCCTGCGAACGCGGACCTTCTAATAGAAGGCCATGCGTTCGAGATCAGCCCCGCGCGCGCCAAGAGGGACGAGCAAGTAGATGTCTTCCTGACTTCGTTAGCCGAGGCAATGGGGGCGCGCGCAGTCGGCATCATCTTCTCGGGGTACGGCGGCGACGGCACGGAAGGATGCAAGCACATCAAGGCAAGGGGAGGGACGACCTTTGCGCAGGACATGTCTGCCGAAGTAGGCAGCATGCCTCTCAGCGCTCAGAAGGCCGGCTTTATCGATTTCGTTCTGCCGCCCGACAAGATTTCGGTTGAACTGCAGAGATTGAGCGGCGGACTACCGTTGTCTCGATCGAAAGCATCGGTGCTGGCAAAGAGCGTTTCGCCGGCCCGCGCGCCAACGAAGTCAACTCCGGCGCCTGGCGAGACAAGCGGGCAGCCCGTTTTTGACACGGCAAAGTTCTTGGCAGCGCTGGGACGCACCAAGTCCGTTCAAGACATGCGGCGAGGCGCGCTGATATTTCGGCAGGGAGAGCCTGCTGACGCAGTCTTCTACCTGGACAAGGGCAGCGTTCAGTTGGCGGTCACATCGAAAACGGGCAAGAGAGCCATCCTCGCCGAGGTTGGGGGTGGCGATTTTTTCGGCGAGGGTTGCCTTGCCGGTCAACCGCTGCGCATGACAACCGCCCGGGCCGCAGTGAACTCGGCCGTCACCGTGATCCCCAAGGCGGCCATGATCCGGGTCCTGCGTGAGCATCCCGACCTCTCCGAGGTATTCACGGCTTACCTGCTGGGGCGCAACATCCAGTTCGAGGCCGAACTGGTGGATCAGTTGTTCCACTCCAGCGAGGTCCGGCTGGCCCGCGTGCTTCTGCTCCTAGCCAACTTCGCCAAGGAGGGCGGATTCGAAACCGTCATTCCCAAAGTCACCCAAGAGACGCTCGCCGCGCGGGTGGGAACGACGCGATCCCGCATCAACCACTTCATGAACAAGTTCCGCAAGCTCGGCTACATCGAATACAACGGCACGCTGAAGGTGCACACCTCGCTCCTCAACGTCGTCGCCAACGGCTAGTCGCATCGGCTCGCTGCCGAGGCCGGGATTCCTGCACGGATTTGCTCATGGCGCGGCCATGAGCCGGTTGGCGCGTCTACGGCGCCTTGGTCTCGGTGCGGAGCAGAGCGAGGTCGGCCGCCGGTGGCGCCGCTTCGCCGGGCGCCAGGGCTTCGTCCTTCTCGACGATGCGCAACAGGCCGCCCATTCCCCAGAATGCGAACAGCCGGCTTGCCGCGGAGACCGCGAACGTACCGGTGCGCACCGGGACCAACGTGATGTAGACGGTGGCGCCCGGCTCGACCGCCACGGTCTCGAGCCCGCCGATGCGTCCCGGACCCCAGTCCGCCAGCAATTCGCCTTCGCGCTCCGGCGCCAAGCCCTCGGCCACTGCGGGCGCGGCCTGCGCCACGGGCGCAGCCACGGGGGCAGGGGGCGCCGGCGGCGCCGCGGCCAGGCCGCCCAGCACGTCGAACGGATTGGCCGGGGCGGCCGCGCCCGGCGCGGGCGGCGGAGCAATATCGCCGAACGGGTTGGCGGGCGCGTTCAGGCCGAACGGATCGGCGCCGAGCGCGCCGAGGTCACCGAGCAGGTCACCGAAATCGATGGGCGTCGCCGGCGCCGCCGGGCCGTCGAACGGGTTGCGCGTCGTGCGCGCCAGTTCCTGCTCGTGCGGAGTGAGGCGCACGATCTGGCCGACGCCGTGATGGGCGAGCTCCGCCATCTTGTCGCCGGTGTATCCGGTCGGCGCCAGGGTGCGCGGCTCGTTGTTGGCGGTCACCGTGCGCACCGCCACGGCGTTGAAGAAGCCGGGGGCCGCGAAGGTGTGCTCGATCTCGCCGGTGTTGCGGATCTGCAGGCGCACCGGCTCGCCCACCACGAAGGTGCGGCTCGACGGCGCGATGGCAAAGTCGGTGAGCAGGATGTCGGCGACCGCGGGGTTGTCCCACTTGGCGTCGCGGATCAGCTTGTTGACCTCGGCGGCGGACGGCGCCGGTGCTGCGACCAGGGCGCGCGGCCCGGCGCACGCGGAGAGCCCGGCGGCAGCCGCCGCGAGCGCCCAAATCAACGCTAACTCTTTGTGCTGCATATTGATTTGGCGACTGTAGCAAAGCCTTGGGGGCGCCGCCAGGGCGCTCTCCGCCGTGACGCTCGCCCGTTGCGGCCCGGAGGCGCAGCCGACCAGAAACATGACGGCGGCCGTTGCGGCCGCCCCGCCGCCCGACTAGGTTGGCGGCCCGCCGGGGGTTAGGGCGCGCGCGCATCGCTGGCGTGCCGGCCTCACGGCTCGTCACAGTGCCATGTCTCTGCTTTCCCAAGCCGTTCGCCGCATCAAGACGTCGCCGACGATCGCCATGACGACGCGCGCCGCCGAGTTGAAGGCGGCCGGCCGCGACGTCATCGGTCTCGCCGCCGGCGAGCCCGATTTCGACACGCCCGACCACATCAAGGAAGCGGCCATCGCCGCCATCCGCAAGGGCGAGACCAAGTACACGCCGGTGCACGGCACCAAGGCGCTGCGCGATGCGATCTGCGCCAAGTTCCAGCGCGAGAACGGCATCGCCTACACGCCCGACGAGATCGCCGTGTGCTGCGGCGGCAAGCAGGTGCTGTTCAACGCCATCCTGGCGACGGTGGACTCCGGCGACGAGGTGCTCATCCCGGCGCCCTACTGGGTGTCGTACCCCGACATCGTCATGCTCGCCGGCGGCGCGCCCATCGCCATGCCGGCCGGCGTCGACATGGGATTCAAGATCGGCCCGGTGCAGTTGCAGCGCGCCATCACGCCGCGCACCAAGTGGCTGATCCTCAACTCGCCCGCCAACCCGACCGGCGCCGCCTACACCCGCGACGAGCTCGCGGGTCTCGCCAAGGTGCTGATGCGCAACCCGCAGGTGTGGGTGATGGTGGACGACATCTACGAGCACCTCACCTACGACGGCTTCAAGTTCGCCTCGCTCGTCCAGGTCGAGCCCGCGCTCAAGGCGCGCACGCTCACCATCAACGGCGTGTCGAAGGCCTATTCGATGACCGGCTGGCGCGTCGGCTACGCCGGCGGCCCGCTCGAGCTCATCAAGGCGATGGCCAACGTGCAAAGCCAGAGCACGACCCACACGTCGTCGATCAGCCAAGCCGCCGCCACCGCCGCACTCAACGGCCCGACCGACTTCCTGAACGACTGGCGCAAGAGCTTCGCCGAGCGCCGCGACTTCGTCGTGGCCCAGCTGAACGCGACGCCGGGCCTCAAGTGCTCGAAGCCCGAAGGCGCGTTCTACGTCTACCCGAGCTGCGCCGGCGTCATCGGCAAGACGACGCCCCAGGGCAAGAAGATCGCCAACGACACCGACTTCGTCACGTACCTGTTGGAGTCCGAAGGCGTCGCCACGGTGCAGGGCGCCGCGTTCGGCCTCGAGCCGTTCTTCCGCGTCTCCTACGCGACCTCCATGAAGTCGCTGCAGGAAGCCTGCACGCGCATCACGCGCGCCTGCGCCGCGCTCAAGTAGCCGGACGTACCTATTGGTATCGCCGTCGAGTACCCTCGGCGCTGCCGGCGAG
Source organism: Rhizobium sp. Q54 (assembly GCA_945947575.1). GTDB lineage: Bacteria > Pseudomonadota > Alphaproteobacteria > UBA2966 > CAIVPW01 > CAIVPW01. Next base: position 42,419 of record CAMEYM010000016.1, on the reverse strand, counting down.
CACTATGTGATGTGCCAATTGCTGCGGCGTGGGCTGATTGCCGCCCTCGCACCAGTGGGTGTGCCGAACTGCGATATTGTCATCACCAACGACATTGGGGAACGTCTCTGCGCTTTGCAGGTAAAGACCCGACGGGAAATGGGATCGGATGGCGGGTGGCACATGAGCGAGAAGCACGAGAAGATTGTGTCACCGTCACTTTTCTACTGCTTTGTGGATTTTGGTCGATCCTTGGTCGATCCGCCGGCGTGCTACCTAGTTCCCAGCGCCGTAGTAGCCGACGTGCTTTCGCGTGCTCATCAGTATTGGCTTGCCGCGCCGGGCAAGGGCGGCAAGCCCCACAACGAGACTAGTTTCCGTCGGTTCTTGCCGAACTACGACAAGGTCGGCATCCCGGTTGGGTGCGGACCTGGTTGGTTGGACGGCTATCGGGAGAACTGGGACGCTCTCGTGGGTGCGGCCGACCTCTAGATTCGGCACACTTGGCGGCGCGGTGAAGTAGCGGACAAGGGCCACACTAGACGGGCGCGTCGCTCGGCGTTAGACCCTGGCCGCGACGCATGTTTCTTTCGCGGGCCCAGCTCATCCAAAATCCAGAGCCACGCGCCCCGCACGTGGTCATTCTAGGCGCTGGCGCAAGCAAAGCTGCGTGCGCCTTGCCTTTGATGCGCGATCTGGTGACTACGCTGGACCTCGGACCGTTGCTGCTACGCGGCGGCGAGAAACTTCCCGACCTAGACGACTTCGAGGCGGCGTTCGCCGCGTTGTCCGAGCGTCCCGAAGGCGCGGCCGTCGTGCGCCAGATTGAGGATCGGATCGAACGGTACTTTCGCGGCGTACAACTGCCGCGAACAGCAACCATCTACGACTTTCTAGTTCTCTCTCTGCGCTCAAAGGACGTGCTGGTGACGTTCAACTGGGACCCGCTGCTGTACGACGCGCTGGCGCGCAATCGTGCAGTGCCAGTTCCCAGGGCGTTCTTCCTGCACGGGTGTGTTCGAATTGGCTACTGCCATGAGCACCACGCCGCGGGTCCGCAGGGTGAGACGTGCGCCATCTGTGGGGTGCGTCGCGCAAATGTGCCGCTGCTGTATCCAGGTCGAAAGAACTACAGCGCCCACGCTTTCATCCGTGGAGAGTGGGAGGGAGCGAAGCGCGCGCTCGCGGATGCGCAAACCGTTACTGTATTTGGCTATGGCGCGCCTGCCAGCGATGCCGATGCGGTCCAACTGCTGCAGGACTCCTGGTTTGCTCGCAGCCGTCGAGAATTCGAGCACATGGAGGTTGTCGATACCGCCGAAGGCGAGGTCCTGGAGCGGCGCTGGCGTCGCTTCACGCCGACACGCCACTTTCGCGCCTTCGCAACTTTCGATCAAACCTCCATTGCCCGCTGGCCGCGCCGCTCTTGCGAGGCCCAGCTCGCTGCAATGTCGCGTGGCGTCCCGGCGGCGAACTTCCCGTTGTTCGCTACCACCGACCTGCTGAGCCTTCAGGCTGAGGCAGCCGGCATTGCTGCGCACGAGGCGCAGCGCTAAAGACAAGTGGCGCTTTGTTCGTGACGCCTTCGACGCCCGCGACCGCGGCGCGTTGAAGTAGACAAGCTCACGCTGCGCGTGCGCGCCGCATGCGCACTTCAAGTCCGGTCTGACCGCGCGCGCCGCAAGGGATTCGCCCGATGCTGCGCGCGTTCCGCTGCCGCTAGAACACACGTGCAGGCGCGCCCCTCGGCGCGCCGCACCGTTTCTGCACCCAAAATCGGGAGTCACCGGCGATGGCGTCAGCACACACCAAGCAGATCAAGGAGCTTCTCCTCCAGTCCCTCGAGCACGAGCGTGGCGGCGTGCTCGTCTACACCACGGCGATCGAGTGCGCCGTCAACGACGAGCTGCGCGAGGAGTGGCAGGAGTACCTGAAGCAGACCAAGAACCACGTGAAGGTGCTGAGCACCGCGTGCCAGGCCCTCGACATCGACCCGGAAGAGAAGACGCCGGGCTGCAAGATCGTCCAGCACACCGGCAGCGCGCTGGTGCAGGCGATGAAGATGGCGCTCGCAGAGGGCGACAAGGCCGCGGCCGAACTCGTCGCGTGCGAGTGCGTCGTGCTCGCCGAGGTCAAGGATCACGCCGACTGGGGCCTGATCGGCCGCCTGGCGAACTCGCTCAAGGGCGACCAGGCCGAGGCGCTGCAGGCCGCCTACGACGAGGTCGAGGACGAGGAGGACGAGCACCTCTACCACACGCAAGGCTGGCACCGGGAACTGTGGCTGCAGGCCCTCGGCCTGAAGGCCATGCTGCCGCCGCCCGAGGAAGAGCACGACGTCAAGAGCGCCATCGGCGCCGCCCGCGCCGCCGCTGAATCCAAGCAGAGCGCCCAAGGCAAGAAGGGTCACTGAAACGCGGCGGGGGCCGGCGGTTCTTCCGCCGGCCCCCGCGTCTTGCGTCCTGCTTCCGACGTCTAGCGCAGCGTCGCGACCTCCAGATCGTCGCGTTCGCGGCCGCCGATCGCCGCCGCTGCCGCCGCGATGAACGCACCGATCAGCAGCGCCAGGAACCCGGCCATCGACGCCGTCGCCGCCGCCTTGCGGGCGGTGTCGGCCGCCTCCTGTGCCTTGGCCTTCGCCGCATTCATCGACGCGACCACCTCATCGACGCGCCGCGTCGCGTCGGCTTCTGTCATGCCGGTCTGCGCCGCCACCAGCCGGGCGAGGTGCGCCTTGTCGGCCGCCGCGAACTCGCCGTCGGTCATGCCCAGCACGAGGATGCGCGCCGTCTCCGGACGCACGTCGCGCGCCGGCGTTGCCGTTGCGCCCGCCGGTGCCGCGGCGCCTGCGGCTCCGCCGGCCGGCGCGCGATAGAGCGCGTCGGTGAAGTAGGCAGTCAGGTTCTCGCCGAGGCCTTCGTTGCCGGCCGCTGCGGTGGCAACCTGCGCCGCGCCGCTCGCGACGCCGGCCGCGGCCTGCGCGGCGCCGCTGACCGTGGCGGTGACCGCCGAGAACGTCAGCCCGAACATGATGGCGGTGGCCACCGCCCACGCCAGGAATCCGTGCGCCGTGTCGCGGAAGAAGACCTCGTCCGTGCGAATGCCCACCCAACGGGTGCGCATGCGCCCGGTGATGTAGCCGCCCATCGCCGAAGCCAGCCACTGCATGACGACCATCCACACCGCAGCGCCGACACCCAGCGCCGCCGCCGAGGCGCCGTCGTTGGGCCACGGCGAAGCTGACGCCAGGCCGAGCGCGCTGCCCAGCAGGAGCAGCATCAGGGTGGTAGCCAGGGCCGCGGCGGTGCCGGCGAGGATCGCCGACCACGCCACGCCCGAGGCAATCGATTCGTTGGCGCCGCCGGTGTTCACGGCCAGCGCCACACCTTCCGTCCTGGGATCCAGTTTCATCGGCGTGCTCCTAGAACAGGATGAAGAGCAAGATGATGATCGGGATCGGAACTCCGAGCAGCCAAAGCAATCCTGCGCGACCCATACGGTGTCTCCTTGTCAAAGCCGGCCGCCGGCGTTGCGCCGGGGCCCGTCAAGGGGAACGTGGGTTGCCGCGGCGCCGGAGAAACGTCGCGTTGGTAGTTATGCCTTTTTGGTGGGGCGATTCCCCTACTTCGGTACCGCCGCGCCCGGCCGCGTCGGCAATGTTGGCGGCAGCGCCGGCCGCAGCTGCGGCACCACCGGCACCGGCTGGAACGGGGCGGGCGCCGCGCGCGCCGCGTCGGGCGGCAGCTCGGTTTCGAACTCGATGGCGTTGCCGTTGCGCCGGTACTTCACCAGCAGCGCCACCTGCTTGCCGCACGCGTTGGCGAACCAATGCTCGGTCCACGCCGTCGGCGTCACCGCCAGCATCTTGATGTCGGCGATGTACGTCGCCTTCTCGTCCTTGCACTCGGCAAGCTCCATCAGCACCGGCACCGCCGTGCGCTGCACGTCCGCTTCCAGGCGCAGGTCGCCGCCGAATTCGCCCGGCAGCATGCGCGACGGCGTCAGGTTGTTGGGCCCCGCCACGACGATCAGCAGCCGCCGCACCGTGGCGACACCGCAGCGATCCACCGGCACCCACGCCACCCATACGCCATCGACGATGGCGCCCTGGCCGTTGACGACGCTGAACGCTGCCGGCCGCACCACCGCATAGCGCGGCTGCTCGCGCACGAACATCTGCGCACATTCCGCCTTCAGCACCGCCGGGTCGGTGGACACCAGCGCCTGCTCGATGAAGCTCGCATACGGCGCCGACTGCAGGAACGACAGGAACAGCTGCTCATTGGTCGCCGCCTGCGCCGCGGGGGCCTGGGCGGGGGCCTGTGCGGGCGCCTGCGCGCTGGCCGGCTGCGCCGCCAGCACGAATAGAGCCGCAGCAAGGAAGAAGAGTCGGTTCAGAATGATCTGCATCGGCGCACCCTACGGCATCTGCGCGCCCGCGGGAAAGCGTCCGCCGCCGTCACATCCTCGGGAAGTATCGCCTAGGCCACCAGCAGCGGCGCGAACCCGCCGCCCGGCGTGCGGAAGTTCGTAGCTTGACCCTGATAGATCCGCGCCGCCGTCAGCAGCACGCGCCCCGCATAGGTATAGAGCCGCACGTCCACCTTGCGCCGCTGCGCCGTGCCCTCGACCGTCACCACGCGCTCGCCCGGCGCCGCAAACGTCTGCGCCACATAGCCGCCTGCCGCGACGACCTCGGCCCAGGCGCCGCGCGTGATCTTGTCGCCGCGGTACACCGCCTTGCTGCCGTACCCGGCGGCCGGCTTGAAGAACCAGCCCTTGCGCCCGTCCCAGAGCGCAGCGGCGTTGGCGGCGCTCACCTCGAGGGTGCGCGGCACGAAATCGAGGCGGCGCACCAGCTCCGCGCTCGCCCCCAGGCGCTGCAGCGCGGCGCCGTCCGACAGCAGCACCAGGTTGCGCTTGTCGGCGTACAGCGCATGAGTCTCCGGGTTCGGCGTCACCGCCACCGCGCCCGCCTCAAAGGCCGCGCGCAGCGCCGCATGGCGCGGCTCGTCGAGGCCAAAGTCCACCAGGCGGTTGTAGACCACGTCCACCGCCGCGCCGCCGGCAAACAGTGCGCCGTCGCGCCACTCCAGCGCCGCCGCATCGGCGATGACCGCGTCGATCCCCGCCTGCTGCAGCATGCGCTGCGCCAGCAGGAACTCCGGATACAGGTACTGCTCTTCCGGCCCGTCATCGACGATGGCCACGCGCCGCAGCGGCCGCGTGGGGCCGTGCAGGGCCCACTCGGCGCGGAACATCGCCACCACGTCCGCCTCGAACGTCTCCGCGTGCGAGGCCGGATGCTCCGCCTCGCCGCAGCAAGCCTCCTGGGCGCGCACCAGATACGCGTTCAGGAACGCCCCGCCCGCGTTGGTGTTGATCTCGATCAGCTGCGGCCCCGACGGCGCCAGGTGAAAATCGAATCCCATGAAGGCGCCGCGCGGCCCATCGGCCCGCCGCGCCCGCCCGGGCATGCGCCCCAGGACGGTGTCGCGGAAGCCGGGCAGGGCGGCGACCTCCTCGATCGCCGCGACGCCGCGCGTCATCGCCGCCAGATGCTCGCGCGACAGGAACACGCCGACGTCCGCGAACAGGTGCGGCCGCGGCTCGATGTAGGTCGCCCAGAACGCCGGATCGCCGATCTCCTTCGCCATCGCCGCGCGCAGCACGTCGCGGCGCAAGGTGACGCACTGGCACCCCTCGTTCAGGCGATGCGAGGCAGAGAGGTCAGGCGCCTTTTCCAGCAGCAAAGTCGTCACTCGAGTTGGGCCGCGTGAATCGGTGCCTCGACCATACCAGCCCGCGCCGCGGGGCGGCGCCCGAACAGTGCGCTCGCCACGCCCAGCGCCAGCGCGCCGCCCGCCGCCTGGGCGACGACGAACGCCGGCACGTGGCGCGGATCGATGCCGGCGAACGTGTCCGACAGGCTGCGCGCCAGCGTAACCGCTGGATTGGCGAACGACGTGCTTGCGGTGAACCAGTACGCCGCCGCGATCGTCAGGGCGACGCTCGCCGGAATCGCTGCGGGCCGCGCCTTGCTCAAACCAAGAATGACCAGCACCAGCAGGAACGTCGCCACGATCTCCGACAGCCACAGCGCCGGCCCCGTCCGTGCCGTCGCCGCCGCCGCCACCAGCGGCAGCGCGAACATGGCGTTCGCCGTCACCGCTCCTGCCGCCGCGCCCAGAACTTGCGCCGCCGCAAAGGGCAGCACGGTGCGCCCCGCCACGTCGCCGCGGGCCCACAGCACGGCCGTGACGACCGGATTAAAATGCGCCCCCGACAGCGGCCCGAACAGCAGGATGAGTACGTACAGCGCGGCGGCAGTCGCGCCGGTATTCGCCAACAACGCGACCGCGTCGTTCCCGCCCGCCAGCCGCTCGCCCATGATGCCGGAGCCGATCACCGCGGCGACCAGCAGCGCTGTCCCCAGCGCCTCCGCCGCCAGCGCCCTCACGCGCGTTCCGTCGTCGCACCCGCCATGGAGCCGATCTCGCGCACCCTTGCGGACAGGGACATGCGATCGAGCTTGTCCAGCGGCAGGCTGGTGAACACCGCGATGCGGTTGTTGAGCATCCGGTACGTGTCCGCGAACGCCGCGCCCACTTCCGCCGGGGTGCCCTCGACCGCCGCCGGGTCCGGCACGCCCCAATGCGCGGTCATCGGCTGGCCCGGCCACACCGGACACACCTCGTTGGCCGCGTTGTCGCAAACCGTGAACACGAAATCGAGCACCGGCGCGTCCGGCCGGGAAAACTCGTCCCAGCTCTTCGAACGGTACCCGCTCGTGTCGAACTGCAAGCTGTCGAGCAACGCCAGTGCCTGCGGATGGACCTTGCCCTTGGGAAAACTCCCCGCCGAATACGCACGGAACGCGCCGTGTCCGACCTTGTTGAGAATCGCCTCCGCCAGGATCGAGCGCGCCGAATTGCCGGTGCACAGGAACAGCACGTTGAACACGCGCGGCTTGGGGGTGCTGGTCATGGCGCTAGCAGCATGCCGCGCGTTCGACGACCGCCGCCAACGGCGCGCACAACTCCGGCCGCCCGCTGCAGCAGTCCGCCACCAGGAAGCTCAGCAACGCACGCACTCCTTCGATGTCCGGCGCATACAAGATCGACCGCCCCTCGCGCCGCGAGGTCAGCAGGCGCGCGCGCGACAGGATGCCGAGGTGCGTGGACAGCGTGTTGTGCGGCACGCCGAGCTTCTCCGCCACCGCCCCCGCCGCCATGCCCTCCGGCCCAGCCGTCATCAACAGCCGGAACACCGCGAGCCGCGTGGGTTGCGCCAACGCGCCGAACGCCCCGGTCGCCAAGGAAATATCCATATATCCAGACATATCGACATTTTGGCCCAGCAGCAAGGCCCTCGTCGTCTACGCGAACGCCCCCACGCCCAAAACGCAGGCGCGCGCATCGAGTTTCGCGGGCCTCAGGTCTCCACGTCCGCCGATGGAGGCAGTCCCCATGCCGTCAGCGCTCGCAGCAAGGGCCGCTTCTTCGCCTGGTGGCCCCGCATGCGCTGCAGGATCTCGTCGAGGGCGCCAATGGCATCGACGATGAAGGGGCCCTTATTCAACATGACGCACTCGGCGCGCTCGGCCATGGCCGCGTCGGTGACCTCGGCCCGCGACGGCCGCCCGGTCTTCGCCAGGGTCTCCAGCACCTGGGTCGCCCAGATCACCGGCACGTGCGCGGCCTCGGCCGCCCATAGAATCTCTTCCTGCACCTCCGCGAGGCGCTCATAGCCGCATTCCACCGCGAGGTCGCCGCGCGCAATCATCACCGCCCCGCCGGGCCCTTGCATGAGCGTGTAGAGCAATTGCGGCAGGTTCTCGAAGCCGCGCCGCGTCTCGATCTTGAGCACGATGCCGAGCGTCGCCGCGTGCAGGCTGCGCAAGTGCTCGCGCAGCACGTCGACATCCTCGCTGCGCTGCGCGAAGGACAGGCCGACCAGGTCAGCCACCTCCGCCACGACGGCGAGGTCCGAGAGGTCCTTCGGCTGCAGGCCGGGCAACTCGATGTGGCTGTCGGGCAGGTTGATACCCTTGTCGCCGCGCAAGAACTCGCCGCCCGCGCGCGCATGGGTGATCTCGATGTCGAGCCCGTCGGGACGCGCGTTGCGGATGACGCCGCCGATGCGGCCATCGTCGAACCAAATCCGCTCGCCCGGCCGGACCTGATCGAACACCTCGGGCAAGGTGCAGGACACGGTGTCCGCGTCCGACTTGGAGGCGATGTCGGCGTGGGTCAGCAGCACCATGTCGCCGCGCTCGACCAGAACCGCTCCCGGACTGGCGATCAGGCCGGCAAGGGTGGTCGTGCTGGTGTCGTTGCCGTGGTGGCGGACAAGGCGAGTGGTCGGCACCAGGTAGGCGGTCTTGAGCAGCTCCGCTACCGCTCCCGATGCCTCCCGGCGCGTGACCATCATTACGCGCCGGGCGCCGCGCGCATCGACGAGCTCGAGGCGATCGCCGACCTGAACCTGCGCCAGCCACGACGCATCGACGCCGACGTGCACAGTGGCGCCGGCAACCGGCGCGGTGGCGCCGGCCGCTCGCAGCCCGAGCCGGGCCGGATCGACGACGCGACCGAACTCGTCCCGCGTCGGGCGGACCTTCAGCACCGCGGGGCCTGCCGGCATCGCTCCGGTGCGCAGCTTCGGCCCGCCCAAGTCCATCAGAATGCGTACCGGCCGCCCCTGCGCTTGCGATTCCGCACGCACGGCCGCCGCCATGGCACGCCACTCTGCCGGGTGGTCGTGCGCGCAGTTGATGCGTGCAATGTCCATCCCAGCGGTAACCAGCGCGCGTACGAGGCCTTGGTCGGACGCGGCCTCGCTCGGCAGAGTCACCATGATGCGCACGGCCCGGCCCGCCGGAGCTTCCCCGAACACGGCCGTGGTGTGCCGCGACAACAGCTCCCGGCTGGCGCGCAGTCCGGTCGGTTCCTCGTCCGAGTGATCGGTCCAGGCGGCGCCGGCCAGGCGATGCAAGATGCCGAGCACCTTGTCCAGGCTTGCGAGAACATTGGACTCCGCGCGGCCCAGCGACGACAGGCCGAGCCGGGCGAGATCGTCCTGCAGCGCGCGCAGGTCGTGACGCCGCATGGCCAGGTAGTGAGTGAGGTTGCGGGCGCTGGCCCCGTAGCTCGGATCGACGGCGGACAGCGCGGTCTCGGCGCGGCGCTCGTCCTCCAGCATGGTCCCGCGCACCGGCAGCAACCGGTCGATCAGCGCTTTGAGGGCCTCCGGATCCCAGGCATCGCGTGCGCGCGCCCGTGGCTCCGTCGGCGACAGGGCGGTCATGGGCGCTCTATCTTCCGCCGCTGGGGTTGCGTGCGACCGTCCGCCAAGACTGACCCTCGGCGGAGCCTCTCGAGGTTGCCCGGCCCGCGCCATCGGCGCGCGCCTTCTCCGCGGCGGCGGAAGCCTTCCTGGCGGGCCTCGACGGCATTGCCCGGGAAGGCCGCAAATCCCGCTCGGCCTTTAGCCAATGTTCGACATGGCGACCGTCGGGCCGCCCTTCGAGCTCCCAAATCTCGTAGGCGCGAATGCGGATCACCGTCCGGTGCCGCTCGGTGAGGTTCTTCAAGTCCTTCATGGTTGGCTCCGGCGGTGTCGTTGCAAGAAGACGTGGCGCGGTCGGCCTCACCCGTATCGCCCGCTGACGAAATCCTCGCAGCGCCGGGTTTTCGGCGTCACGAAGATGTCGCGCACGTCGCCAACCTCGAGCAGCTCTCCCAAATGAAAGAAGGCCGCGCGCTGGGCGATGCGAGCGGCCTGCTGCAGGTTGTGGGTGATGACTACGATCGTGTAGCGGGCCTTCAAGTCGTCGATCAGGTTCTCGATCACCGCGGTCGCGACCGGATCGAGTGCCGAGCAGGGCTCATCCATCAGCAGGAAGTCGGGGCTGATCGCCAGCGCTCGCGCGATGCAGAGCCGCTGTTGCTGGCCGATCGACAGCGCGCTCGCGCTGTCGTCCAGGCGATCACGGACTTCCTTCCATAGGCCGACGGCCGACAGCGAATGCTCCACCAAAGCGTCGGTCTCGGCCCGGGACGCGACGAGGCCATGAATGCGGGGCCCGTAGGCGATGTTGCCGCGGATCGACATGGCGAACGGGTTCGGACGCTGGGCGATCCATCCGAAGCGGCGGCGCAGCAGCGGCGGATCCACATCCGTGGCGTGGATGTCGGTGCCGTCCACACGAATCTGCCCCTCCCAGCGGGCGCCGGGCACGATGTCGTTGGTGCGGTTCAGACAGCGCAGCAGGGTGGTCTTGCCGCACCCCGAGGGACCGATAAAGGCAACCACCTCGTTGGCGTAGATGTCGAGCGACACTTCCTTGAGCGCCTGCTTGGCTCCGTACCAGAACGACAGGCGCTCCACCGCAACTCGGATGCGTTGGCCGGGACTGTGAGCGGGATGCGGTCCGAGGCGCAGGGCATGGTCGGCCCGGTGGCTTGCTTTCGCTGCGACCGTGGCCACCGCGGCCGGCGGCGACAGTGTCAATGCTTGCGTTGCCATGGCGGAAAGCTAGCCGGACGCAGCGCGTCCGCCATCCGCAACTCCACGTAGTCACGAGAAATTCGCAGATCGGACATATCCAACGTGTCGCGTCGATCGACGAGCAAGCTCACATTGGCAGATGGAACGGAGTCGCCCGCCGGGCGAGACGAGCGTCACCGTTACGCCATGCGGCGGACTCCGTACTGTCATCGTCCCGCCGCATGCTGGCCGAGGGGCGCAGTCCGCGCCGCACTTGCCAGAGGCTCCGATGTCCAGACTCGTTTCCACTCTGCGTGGCGCGCTGTTGCTTGCCGTCGCTTTGTTCGTCACCCCGGCTGCGGCCGCGGAAATCTTCTCCTTCGCGATGTGGGGTGACATGCCCTATGCCCGCAACGGCGACGTGCCGAAGATTCCGAACCTGCTCGACCACATGAACCGGTCGGACATCGCGTTCTCGATCTTCAACGGCGACTTCAAGGACGGCAGCTCGCGCTGTGACGACGCCGCCTATGCCGACGCCATGCGCATGTTCAATGGCCTGCGCGCACCGTCGGTCTACGTTCCGGGCGACAACGAATGGACCGATTGCCATCGCACCAACAACGGTGGCTTCGACAATCTCGAGCGCCTGGCCTACCTGCGCAAGACGATGTTCGCGACCAACCAGACCTTCGGTCAGACCAAGATGACCGTCGAGCAGCAGGGCCGGCCTGGCGAGAAGTTCTCGGAGAACACGCGCTTCGTGCACCAGGGCATCGTGTTTGCGCAGCTGAACGTGCCCGGCAGCAACAACAACAAGGTGCTGTCGGACGCGGAATGCACCAACGCTTCCGCCCGCACCCTCGCGCTGTGCGCCGCCAACAATGCCGAGTACGAGGAACGCGACCGCAGCAACATCGAGTGGCTGAAGGCCGCGTTCGCCATGGCCCGCACCCAGAACGCTCCCGGCATCGTCCTCACCATCCAGGCCGACCTGTGGTTCGACCTGGTCGAAACGGCGACCATCAACGAACGCGACGCACCGACGGCCTCGGGCTACAACGCGTTCGTCGATGCGCTGGTGGCCGAGACCCGCGCCTATCGCGGCCAGGTGTTGCTCCTGCACGGCGACACGCACTTCTTCAAGGTCGACAAGCCGCTTCTGAACCAGCTCGAGATGGTGCCGAACTTGACGCGCGTCGAGGGCTTCGGCAGCCCCAACGTGCATTGGGTGCGTATCGGCGTGGATCCGGCGACTGCGGATGTCTTCCACGTCCGCCAGATGCTGGTGCCGGCGAACGTGGTGGTGACGGCACGCTAGTCCGCACGCCGACCCGCGCCGGACTTCAGACACCGGCCCTGCCAACTCAATGAGTTGGCAGGGCCGCTGCTTTGGTTGCAGCGACCGGTCTCTCGGCGACGGACTCTGCCCAAACGGGGAGGACATTCAGCGGCTCAGGTCGGCGACATTCAATTCCTACTCATCAACCGCACCGCCAACCGGTTGTCTTCCCGGTTGCCGCAGTTCGTGCACTTGAGCTTGCGGAACAGGTTGGTGATGCGCTCGGTGCCCCGCACGCCGCGGGTGATCGCCTCGTGGCGCACCAGGGCGGTGCGCCGGCAGCGTAAGCAGATCGCCTCGACGATGTGCCACTGGCGCAGGTCTTCGACCCGGAAGTCGTACAGCGGGGCGAGGTGGGGTGCGTCGCGGGCCATGGGTCCACCCTGGCGCGGCCAGGAGAACATAACAAGAACTCGACCGTGGGTTGTTCGGCCGGCGTTGCCGCTACATACGTAACGTATTGACACGGAGGTAGACAAAGTGTATTGTAACCGCGCGATGCCAACCCTGTTCCGCACCCGGCCAATCGACCGCGGCTCGCCACACGCCCGCGCCAGCGGCACTCCGCCTTCGCCCCGCGCAATCCCGCGTTCTTTGCGCGGGCGCGCCGGACCGAGGGCTCTGCCACCAGGCCCGGGACCCGCCCGTATTTCACCGATACCACCGTTGAGAACTGCGCTTTTCGCGCTGCCATGCGCGCGCGGCGCAATCCGGCCGACACCCCCTTGTCATCCTGGGTGCCGCTTGGAACGATGGTCGCGCAAGTAGCCTGCCGCGTTCTGCGGACGAGGCCAAAGCTTTGGGCCTCGACAAGTGAGGGCAGCCGCAGACCGGGCGGTGGGTCGCGCGAGTAGCGCGCGAAACCAACACTGGCACGTCATCCGTGCACGCCGAGCGAGTGTGTGCGCGGAGGGACGTGCCGATCAGTCGGAGGAGGATCCGATGCCGGCACGCACACCCATGGGCCCCCGCACCATTGCGCTGGTGGGCCCCTATCTCTCAGGCAAGACCACTCTTCTCGAAAACATCCTATTCGCCACCAATCGCGTCAACCGGCTCGGCAAGGTCGGCGACAAGAACACCGTCGGTGACTCCTCCGCGGAAGCCCGCGCGCGCGGCATGAGCGTCGAGCTCAACGTCGCCACCACCACCTTCATGGGCGAGACGTTCACCTTCCTCGACACGCCCGGCTCGATCGAGTTCGCGCAGGAGACCGCCGACGCGCTCACCGGCGCCGACGCCGCGGTCGTGGTGTGCGAAGCCGATCCGGTGAAGGCCGCATCGCTGGTGCCGCTGTTCAAGCTCTTGGATGAGCTCGACCTGCCGCGCTACGTCTTCGTCAACAAGATCGACCGCGCTAGCGGTTCCATCACCGACCTGTTCGACGCGTTGCAGGCGAACTCGACCAAGCCGCTGGTTCTGCGCCAGATCCCGCTCATGAACGGCAGCGAGCATCCCATCGGCTACATCGATCTCGCCCAGGAGCGCGGCTACATCTACAAGCCCGGCCACGAGTCCGAGCGCGTCGATATTCCCGCCGGCGAGGCGTCGCACGAAAAGGCCGAGCGCGCCCGCATGCTGGAGAAGCTCGCCGACTTCGACGACAAGCTGATGGAGCAGCTGCTCGAGGACCGCACGCCCGAGAAGGACACGGTCATGGCGCAGCTGTCCAAGGACCTGTCCGAGGACCTCATCGCGCCGGTGTTCCTAGGGGCCGCCGACCGCATGGGCGGCGTGCATCGACTCTTGAAGGCGCTGCGCCACGAGACGCCGAGCTCGGCGCGCACCGCCAAGAATCGCGGCATCGACGAGCTCGGCGAGCCGCTCGCCCAGGTGCTGAAGACCTTCCACACCACGCGCGGCGGCAAGCTCTCGGTCGCGCGCGTTTGGCGCGGCACCCTCAAGGACGGCATGACGTTGAACGGCGAGCGCGTCTCGGGCCTGTTCCGCCTGCTGGGCCAGACTACCGAGAAGCTCGAGCAGGCCGGCCCCGGCGAAGTCGTCGGCCTCGGCCGCCTGGAGAAGGCGCTCACCGGCGACACGCTGTCGTCCGCCAAGAACACCGACGCGCTGCCGAAGCCTGACGTCCACCAGCCGGTCTACGCCCTCGCCATGACCGCCGCCGATCGCAACGACGAGGTGAAGATCTCCAGCGCGATGCACAAGCTCCTGGAAGAAGACCGCTCGTTGCGCTTCTACCACGACGACGACACCCACGAATGGATCCTGGCCGGCAACGGCGAGATGCACCTGCGCGTTTCCGCCGATCGTCTCAAGAGCAAGTTCGGCCTGACCGTGAACACTAGCCGTCCGCACGTTCCCTACAAGGAAGCGATCCGCAAGCCGGTGACGCAGCCCGCCCGCTTCAAGCGCCAGTCGGGTGGCCACGGCCAGTTCGGCGACGTGACGCTGGAGATCAAGCCGCTGCCGCGCGGCTCCGGCTTCAAGTTCGAGAACGGCATCGTTGGCGGCGTCGTGCCGAAGAACTTCATCCCAGCGGTGGAGGAGGGCGTCTCCGAGTATCTGAAGCGCGGGCCTTTGGGCTTCCCTATGGTGGACGTCGCCGTGAAGCTGATCGACGGCAAGTACCACGACGTCGATTCCTCCGAGATGTCGTTTAAGACCGTCGGCCGCATGGCCATGCAGGAAGGCACGCCCAAGTGCGAGCCCGTGCTGCTGGAACCCATCGTCCAGGTCGAGATCGCCGTGCCGTCGAGCTACACGTCCAAGGTCAATGCGTTGGTCTCCGGCCGCCGCGGCCAGATCCTCGGCTTCGACGCCCGCCCCGGCTGGCCCGGCTGGGACGTGGTGACCGCGCACCTTCCCCAAGTGGAAACCCGCGACCTCATCATCGAGCTGCGCTCGCTGACCTCCGGCGTCGGCACCTTCACCAGCAAGTTCGACCACCTGCAGGAACTCATCGGCCGCCTCGCCGACGAAGTCATCGCCGCCCGCGCCACCGACGCCAAGGAGCATGCCAAAGCCTAGCCACTCTCCCGCCCTTTTTTCTCCCCCTCTCCCGCGTCGCGCGGGACGCGCGCATACGCAATAAATGCGTGCCTCCGGCACGAGGCGGGAGAGGATAGGGTGAGGGTGCAAAGAATCCTCGACCGAACCCACTCCCTCACCCTTCGACAAGCTCGGGGTGAGGTCTTGTTGTGAGCGCGCTGCTTGAAGCTACTGGTTCTCGGCGGCACCGCCTTCGTCGGCCGCCATATTGTCGAGGCGGCGCGTGCGCGCGGCCACGAGGTGACCATCTTCCACCGCGGCAAGACGAACAAACACGTCTTCCCCGACCTCGAGAAGATCATCGGCGAGCGCGACTCCGATCTGGCACCCCTCGCCAACCGCACCTGGGACGCCGTGATCGACACCAGCGCCTACCTGCCGCGCGTCGTCGAACGCTCCGCGCGCCTGCTCGCCGAACGCGTCGCGCACTACACGTTCGTCTCCAGCGTCTCGGTCTACAAGAGCTTCGCCACCATCGGCATGACCGAGAACGCACCGCGCGCCGTCATCGCCGAGCCGCTGCCCGACGTCATCAACGCCGATACCTACGGCGCCATGAAGGCGCGCTGCGAACGTGCGGCCGCCAATCACTTCCCCGGCCGCTTGCTCGTCGTGCGACCCGGCATCATCGTCGGTCCCTACGACTACACCGGCCGCTTCGCCTATTGGCCGCGCCGCGTCGCCGAGGGCGGCGCGGTACTCGCTCCCGGCGAGCCGACCCATCCGCTGCAGGTCATCGACGCGCGCGACCTCGCCGCCTGGATGATCGCCCGCATCGAGGTCACTGAGGCCGGCCTCTACAACGCCACCGGCCCGTTCGAGCCCCTCACCTGGGGCACGTTCTTGGAGGAGTGCCAGCGCGTCACCAAGAGCGCAGCCGATCTGGTGTGGGCGCCCGACATGCTGTTGCGAGGCGAGGGCGTGACCGGCGCCGACCTGCCGCTGTGGGTGCCCGCCACCCCGGACAGCGCCGGCTTCTACACCGTGTCCTCTGCGAAAGCGCGCGCGGCCGGGCTGGTGCTGCGGCCCCTCGGCGACTCCCTCACCGATGTGCTGGCGTCGTCCCAGGGCACCACCGGCATGGCGCGCACCCGCGAGGCCGAGGTTCTGCGCCGACTCACAGGGGTGTGAGCGGCCAGGAGCGTTCCTAATGCCTACCTTTGACCGGTACACTGCGGCCAAGCAAATCCGAGGAGCACGACCAATGCTGATCAAGATCCCCCGCGGCTGGGAGCTGCCCGAGTCGGCGGCAACGCCCGAGTCGTTGTTCCTCAATCGCCGCGAGCTGATGAAGGGCCTCGCCGCCGGCCCCATCCTGGCCGCCGGCTCCGTGCCCTTCCTGACCGACGACGTCTTCGCCGCCGATCCGCCCGATCCCTCCGCCAAGTACTACCCGGCCAAGCGCAACGAGACCTACAAGGTCGACCGCGCCATCACCGACGAGAAGGCCGCCGGCACCTGGAACAACTTCTATGAGTTCCTGCCCCAGGCCGGCGAGATCACCGACCGCGCCGCCAAGCTGGTCGTGCGCCCGTGGGAAGTCGCCATCGGCGGCATGGTCGAAAAGCCGCAGAAGGTCGCCATCGATACCCTGCTCGCCGCCATGCCGATCGAGGAGCGCGTCTATCGTCACCGCTGCGTCGAGACGTGGTCGATGACGGTGCCGTGGACCGGCTTCCCCGTGAAGGCGCTGGTCGATTACGCCAAGCCGCTCGGCTCGGCCAAGTTCGTCGTCATGAAGACGCTGATGGACAAGGACATGTTCCCGACCCAGCGCTCGTTCTTCGCCGGCTACCCGTGGCCGTACACCGAGGGCATGACCATCGAGGAAGCGACCAACGACCTCGCCTTCCTGGTCACCGGCGTCTACGGCAAGCCCGCCGCCAAGCAGCACGGCGCGCCGCTGCGCTTGGCGCTGCCGTGGAAGTACGGCTTCAAGTCGGTCAAGTCGATCGTCGAGGTCACCTTCACCGACCAGCGTCCGACCACGTTCTGGGAGACGCTGCAGCCGCGCGAGTACGGCTTCTGGGCCAACGTCAATCCGGCCGTCGATCATCCGCGCTGGAGCCAGGCGGAAGAGCGTCCGCTGGGTGGCAGCCGCAAGGTGCCGACGCTGCTGTACAACGGCTACGCCGAGCAGGTGGCGTCGCTCTACGCCGGGATGGGCAACGCCCGCACCTTGTTCATGTAGCTCAAGGACCGTTCTGTATGACGAAGACGATGCGCACCGCCCTCCTGGGCGGTGCGGGAGTAGTGCTTGTGGCCGCGGCCGCCTACCTTCTGTGGCCCGCGCCCTCCGGCAGCGTGGTGCAGGGACCCGGCAAGTGGGCGCGCGAGATCGCCATCTGCCGCGAGGTGATTTTCCACGCCGAGCTGTTTGCGCGCGAGCCGCTCAACTTCCTCGAGGACACCGTCTGGCACCAGGAGGTCGGCCCCGAGCGTGTCAACTTCGGCGGCGTCGTCATCATGCGCAACCCGCAGGGCACCCTGGCCCGCCACAACTACGAGTGCGACACCTACCTCGGCGACCTGGTGAACAGCTTCGTCCGCCCCCAGAACTCCGCCGGCGCCACCAACCGCAACCTGCGCTAGGCGAGGGCGGTGCGGGATGTCTTCGCGCGTGAGTCCCGCGCCCGCCGCCGACGTCCCAAGCCCGATCGACTTTCACGATCCGGCCCAGGCGCGCGCCTGGGAGGCCGACACCGTGTGCAAAAGGCCCTCACGGCCGCGCTTCTTCGAGAGGATTGCGGAAGCTATTCGCGATGGTGGCAGGCGCCCCGCGATCCTCGAGCTCGGCTCCGGTCCCGGCCATCTCGCAGAGCACGTGCTGGGCACCTGCTCGGTTGGGGGCTACGTCGCGCTCGACTTCTCCGCGGCGATGCACGCGCTCGCCCGTGAGCGCCTGGGTCCGGCGGCCGAACGGGTCGAGTTCGTGCTGCGCGACTTCCGCGATCCCGAGTGGAACACGGGCCTCGGCTTGTTCGACGTCGTCGTGTCGCAGCAGTCAGCGCACGAGGTGCGCCACCAGAGCCGCATTCCTGCGTTCTTCCGCTCGGCTCGCGCCGCCACGCGCGCGGAGGGGATGTTCCTGTACTGCGACAGCTACGTGATGCCGGGCGGCACGCTCGATCCGCAGCTGCACGTCGCGCAGGATGATCAGCCGCGCCTCCTGCAAGAGGAAGGGTTCCTCGCCGTCACCCTGCTGCACGACGAGGGCGGCATGGCCCTCTATCGTGCAATCAATCCAGGCTAGTTCGGGACCAACCCCATGCGCTGCAGCTCGGCGCGCGCTGCGACAGCCTCGTAGCCCGGGTACCCTTCCTGGACGGCGCTGATGAGCATCGCAACGCCCGCGTCCTTCTGCCCTTTCAGCAACAGGATCTCGCCGGCAAAGAAGCGCGCCATGGTCGCGCGTTCCTTGTTGCCGGCGGTGCCGGCGAGCGCGGCCTCGGGCGGGATCTCGTCGAACAGCAACGCGATGATCTGCGCCGGCCACTGCAGCCGGTCGGCGCCCTGCAAGGACGGGCGCGCGTAATCGACAATGTCCTTGTTGCCGGAGCGCAGCGCGGCCAGGTACCGCCACATCTGCCAGCGCGTGGTCTGGCCCGGGTCGAGGCGCATCGAGACGAAGAAGTCCTCGGACGCCTCGGCGAACTCGCCGCGGCCGAAGTGCAGCACGGCGCGCTCCAGCCGCGCCGGACGGAGCGCGGCGTCGAGCTGGACGGCGCGGTCCAGATCGGCGAGCGCCTGATCGCTGCGACCCGCTGTGTTGTGGGCCATGCCTCGATTGAAGTGGGCGAGCGCAAACTTGTCGTTCAGCTTGATGGCGGCGTCATAGTCCGGCATCGCCTCGGGGAGCCGGTCCAACGCGACCAACGTGTTGGCGCGGTTGTGGAGCGCGTCGGCGGTCGGCGTGATGTCGATGGCTGCGGTGTAGTCGGCTAGCGCCTTGGGGAACTCCTTGAGCGCCGCATAGGAATTGCCGCGATTGTACAGCGCGGGCGCCGAGCGTGGCTGTACCGCCAAGGCCTTGTTGAAGTCCTCCAGCGCCGCGGTCGTCTCGCCCTGGCGATGCTGGGTAATGCCCCGGTTGATCCACGCCGCAACATGGTTGGGATCGAGACGGGTGGCGGCGGTCAGATCGCGAAACGCCGAGCCGAAGCTGCCTTCGCGCAAGTAAAGCTCGCCGCGGTCGGCATAGGCCTCGGTCATGTTGGCGTCACGCCCAATCGCCCGTCCCAAGTCGGTGATGGCAAGGTCGTTGCGGCCCTGCAGTCGGTACGCGGTGGCGCGCGCGTACCAGGCGCGCGCATCGTTCGGCGTGAGTTCGGTGACGCGGGTGAACCCACGCGCCGCTTCGGCATAGTCGCCCAGGCGTCCGAAGGCGGCGGCGCGATTGGCGATGGCGGTGACGTTGCGCGGATCGGTGGCGATCACCTGGTCGTAGTCACGGATCGCTTCCTGCACTTGGCCGCGCTCCATCTGCAGGGCGGCGCGCGCCAGCAGCGCGTCCACCTGTCCCGCGTCCTGGGCCAGCACCACGCCGAGATCATTGAGCGCCCCGGGCGCGTCGCCGCGCACCTTGCGGGTCACGGCGCGCGCCAGCAGTGACGGCGTGTGCTTGGCATCGGCGTTGAGGGCGAGGGTGTATTCCTCGTCGGCCCAGTCCGGGCGATTGCGCGCCGTCCACATCAGGCCGCGCTGGTAGTGCGCCTCGACGAAATCCGGCTTCAGGCGCAGAGCACCCTGGAAGTCGGCGTCGGCGCGATCCCAGATGCCCGCTTGGGCGAAGGCCAGGCCGCGGTTGTAGTGGGCGACCGGGTTCTGCGGCTGCAGCAGCAGCACGGCGGCGAAGTCCGGCACCGCCTTGGGCGCGTCGTTCATCGCCAGATAGGCCATGCCGCGGTTGGACAGCGCCACCGTGTCGTTCGGGTTGGTGCGCAACAGGTCGGTGTAGTCCGCGACGGCTTGCTGGTAGCGCCCCTGTTCGAAGCGCACCGCGGCCAGCGAATGCCGCGCCGCGCGATCGGTGGGATCGAGCATGATCGCCTTGTCGAGTTCGGCGATCGCCTGCTCCAGCCGGCCGAGCCCGCGCAGGGCTGCGCCGCGTCCGGCCAGCGCCGCCGCCGAGTCCGGCCGCAGCGCGATGGCGCGATCGAAGTCGGCCAGCGCATCCGAGTAGTTGCCGCGTGCCGACAGCGCGAGGCCGCGATTGGTATGGGCGGCCGAGAGGTTGTTGCCGGCGAGCTCACCCGAGGCGATCGCGCGCGTGAAGAGCGTGGTTGCCTCGGGATGCTCGCCCCGCTGAAAGGCGACAAGGCCGGCCGCCGCGTCGTCGATGGCGGCGGCGAAGGAGGGCAGGGGCAGGCCGAGCCCGGCTACGAGCAGCCAAGCCGACAGAACCGACGCGCGCGAACGACCGTGACGAGCCAACACCGTTACTGCCCCTCCCAAGGCGGCGTTCGCTCAGAAGGCGGCGTCACCCCCCGACGGCGAACTCGGCCGGTAGAATACACGGACGGCGCAGGTTCCATCCTCTGTCACGTCGCGCTTTTGGCGAATCTGGGCCCCGTCCAGAAAGGTAAACGTGACCTCACGGACGTCCGCCATGCCCGAGGCGGTCGGCTCCTGGCGTTGGACCACCGGCAGGTCCGCTTCGCCGTACTTCTCGCGCAGCATGACGTAGACCCGGTTGAAGGTCGCGTCGCAGCGAGAGGCGCTGACGAAACGGCCCTGGTCGCCCGTGCTGCGGATCTGGATTTCGGCGTCCGCCGCGCGACGCTCGGTGAAGACCTGCCACACAGTCACCGGCATGTCCGACACTGCCGTCCGGTAGACGAGCTGACAAAGGGTGGCATTGCAGGTTTCATCTCGGATCTCGAGGCCCTTGGCGCGCTTGGCCGCCTCGAACTCCGTACCGAAGGGGATGTTGCCGAACCCGGCGAGCTTACCGTTGGCGGACAGTGCTGGTCCGGCCAGTGCCATCGCCAGCGTCCCCACGACCGCCAGCAGCATCGGTTGTACGCGAAGCATGACAGAGTACTCCTACTTGAAGCTCTCCCAAGCTCGGGGACTCCATAGCACGGAGCACCGGGGCATGCACGGTGACGACTCTGTGTTCGGCAACCAAAACGTGCGGTTGTGTTGATAACGCAGCAGCGCGCGGCGTGACGCGCTAGAAGCGCGCGTCGCCGGCCCCGTCCAGCCCCGGCCGGTAGAACAGGCGCACGGCGCAAGTTCCATCGTTGGTGGCATCCCGCTTCTCGCGGATGCGGGCGCCGTTGCCAAACGTCCAAGTCGTCTCGCGCACCTCGACGATGCCGTTCGGCGTGTACTCGTTGCGCAGGATGATCGGCACGTCGGACGGGCCGTACGTCTCGGTCACCAGCATGTAGACGCGGTTGTAGGTCGCATCGCAGCGCGACACGTTGAGGTGCCGCCCCTCGGCGCCGGGCCCGCGCACCAGTACCTCGGCGTCGATGGCGCGACCGTTCTGGAACTGCTGCCACACCGTGACGTCGAGCTCGCGCACGGTGGTGCGGTAGACCAGCTCGCACCATGTGTCGTCGCAGCGCTGGTCGCGCACCTCGATGCCGCGCGCTGCCTTGGCGAGCTCCAACGACATGCCGAACGGCACGTTGCCGAAGCCGGGGAGGGCGCCGGGCGCGGCCTGCGCCGGCCCGCCAGCAGCGAGTACCGCCGCCACCCATGCGAAGCGCACGCCGCGCACGCGAACTAGCGGCCGCCTTCCCAGGCGATCGCGATCTGGTCGGCCAGCTTCTCCTGCGCGGCGGCGTCGGCCTCGCGGCCCGCCTTGCGCAGCGCGTCGGCGTAGCCACGGCGGCTGATCGCTTCGCGGATGTGGTTGGGTCCAAGGCCGTACTGCCAGCGATCGACGAGATCGGCGAACAGTTCGAGGCTCTCGGGCCCACGCCCGGCCAGGCCGAGCATTGCGGCGCGGTCTTCCAGCATGGTGATCGTGCGCGGGTGGGCGTCGCCGTAGTACTCGTCGTGCAGGGCGATGGTGCGCTGGTAGTGCTTGTCCGAGTTGGCCCAGTCCTTCATGTCGCGATAGGTCGCCGCGACCATCACCAGCGGCGCCATCAGGTCGGGGGCGTTCTCGCCGGCGACCTTGCCCAGGCGCGCCAGCATCAGCTCGCCCATGGCGGCCGCCTCCGCCAGTTTGTTCTGGGAGCGGCGCAGCGGCACCACGTTGAGCCACGTGTTGATCATCTTGGTGTCGTCGTTGGCGAAGTTCTTCTCGGCGATGGCGAGCGCTGCCTCGAGCTCGCGCGTGGCAATGTCCATCTGGGCGAGGCCATAGGCCTGCGCGCCGGCGCGCATGTGCTGCTCCCACTGCGTCTGGATGTCCTGCGCCCGCGCCGGAGCGTGGCTCGCGAAAGCGAGGACGACGGCTAGGCTCAATACTCGGGCGAGGCGGGCCATCATCATAGCCTACTTATATCAGCTTCGCCGCGCGGACGAAAAACTGGCGGCTTACTCCGCGGCGGCGCGCGGTGCGCTGACGTCGGCCTGGTCGGCGAGGAAGTGCTGGGCGTCGAGAGCCGCCATGCAGCCGGTGCCGGCGGCGGTCACCGCCTGGCGGTAGACCGCATCCTGCACGTCGCCCGCCGCGAACACGCCTTCGATGTTGGTGCGCGTCGATCCGGCCACGGTCTTGATGTAGCCCGACTCGTCCATCGTCACCTTGCCGCGGAACAGTTCGGTCGAGGGATCATGGCCGATGGCGATGAACACGCCGTGCACGGCGAGGTCCGAGGTCGCACCGGTGCGCACGTTGCGCAGGCGCACGGCGTTGACGCCCGGCGGGCTCTGGGTGCCGTTGATCTCGTCGATGACGCTGTCCCACACCACGTTGATCTTCGGGTGCGCGAACAGGCGCTTCTGCAGGATGTGCTCCGCCTTGAGCGAATCGCGCCGGTGCACGAGCGTCACCTTGGAGACGAAGTTGGCGAGGTAGAGCGACTCTTCCACGGCGGTGTTGCCGCCGCCGACCACCACGACCTCGCGGCCCTTGTAGAAGAAGCCGTCGCACGTGGCGCACGCGGAGACGCCGAAGCCCTTGAACTTCTCCTCGGACGCCAAGCCCAGCCAACGCGCCCGTGCGCCGGTCGCAATAATGAGTGCGTCCCCGGAATAGATGTCGCCCGAATCGCCGACCGCCTCGAATGGACGCTTCGAGAGGTCTACCGAGACGATGATGTCCTCGAACATCTGCGTGCCGACGTGGCGCGCCTGCTTCTCCATCTGCTCCATGAGCCATGGCCCCTGGATGACATCGGCGAAGCCCGGATAGTTCTCGACGTCGGTGGTGATGGTCATCTGGCCGCCCGGCTGGATGCCGCGCACCAGCATCGGCGCGAGGCTCGCGCGCGCCGTGTAGATGGCGGCGGTGTAGCCGGCCGGGCCGGAGCCGATGATCAGGACCTTGGAGTGCCGCCGCGTCGCCATGGGGAGTGCCTCGTCGCGCCGTAGGCGCGCTACTTCGGATAGCTTGGAAGCGCTTATGTATGGCCTCGCGCGGCGCCGGGCAAGGCGGCGCCGGTTGCCGCTAGAACCCAAACATGTGATCGAGGGAGAAGGCGGCCCCTGTATCCAGGCCGTGGAAGCCGAACAACCGGCAGGTCGGATCGCGCACCAGGACATAGGAGTTCGGTCCGGCCTTGGCGCGGGTCGCCGCATCGAACACGTCGCGCACCTGCCAGAACAGCGATCCGCCGCAGGGAATGCGCACTGTCTCGGTGGCGACCTCCTTGCCGTCGGCGCCGGTGAGCACGAGCGCGGTCTCGGACTTCGGCCGCCACGGCAACGACGCGGCATAGATCAGATGGCAGAACGTCTCGGCGGGCGCCGGACCGACGCGCAGGAACAGGCGCGTGGACAGTCCCGGCGGCGGTCCCGAATACGACTGCGGCTCGTCCTTGTAGACCGCGAGCGTATTGAAGATGTGCGCGCCGAAGCTGGTCTCGGCGACGTGGCCCGTCTGCCGGTCCTCGAATCGCGCAATGCCGTGCAGCCAGCCGTCGGCGGCGCTGCCCTTGCGGAAGTCGTACGTCAACTCCGCGTGGCCGAAGCCGCCCAGCTTGGCGCCGTCGAGCAGCGCGTCGATGTCCACCAGCGTCTCGTGGCGGCGCGGCACGTTGCCGAGCGAGCGCCGCACCACTTCCTTGCCGCGCTTGTCGAGGATTGCCACAGCGATCGGCGTGTTCTTCTGGCCGGTCGCCATCGGCGTCGGCAGCAGCGTGGTGCGGTAGCGCCCCAAGGGCGGCAGCGGGAAGGGCAGGATGAATCCCTTACCGAACTCCGGTCCGAGCTTGGCGATGGTCGCGTCCGGCTTTAGGTCCGTGCGCTCGACGTTGGCGTGGGCAATGCGGCTGCGCCCGTTGCGCTCGATCTCGTAGCGCGGCCGCACGAAGTAGCGGCCGGCGTGGATCTCGAGCTGCTGCGGCCAGCGCACCTTCGGCAGCAGTGCGCCGACGTCGATGGCGCGCGTCGCAAACGGCGGCACCTCTTCGTCGTAGGCGACCGTGGACGACCCGCCCATGATCCCGAACGAGATGCCACGCGCCGGAATCGGAATGGGATGGCTGTTCTGCACCCACAGCACGACGCGCTCGCCCAAAGCCGGCGCCGGCAAGCCGGCATACAGGTCGGCGGGCCACGCATTGGCGTCGTGGGTCGCCGACAGCACCGTGTCGTCGTCGCCGTAGGTATCGAGCGCGTACTTGACGATGTCGTGGCCCAGGATGCGCAGCGCGTGCAGGAACAGCGAGCCCGCGAACGGCCCCAGGCCGAAGCGCTCGCGCACCGCGCGGCTGTCGATGACGATGGTGCCGCCCGCGGTGGGGAGCTTCTCGGTCCACTCGGCCAGCACGTCGCCGTTCGCGCCGAACAGGCACAGCCACATCTCGGCGTCTGTGGCGCCGTAGCCGCCCCAATAGTTCGCCGTGCGCACCGCCGTGTGGTGACCAGGCTCGTCGCGCAGGAACGCGAAGTTCGTGGCGAAGTTGCGCCCGTCCAGATACTGGCGCTTGTTGCTCAGCCACTCGGTGGGGATGCGCAGGTCGTCGAAGCTGAAGTACGTCGCCTTGGGCAGCACCGCGCGCAGCTGCTCGATGGTGCGCTTGGCGTCGAACGCCGCGACGAGCACCGTGCGCGCCTTCGACCACGGCAGCGTGTGCACGCTCTGCGTGGTGCGACCCAGGATCTTCTTGCCGGTATCCTCGCGGCGCTGCACGTACACGCCGCCGACATCGTCTGACCCCAAGCCGTAGAACGCGGCGAACGAGGCGAGCAGGCCGTCGGGGTCGAACACCGCAATCGGCGCGCGCTTGCGCAGCGTCTTGGCGAGGTCGCGCCCTTTGGGCGCCGCGAGGGGATGACCGAGCGCCTTGAACGGCGTCGTGCCGAAGTGACGCGCGCCGTCGTGGCGAAACGTCTCGATCGCCAGACCGGACGCCCGCGCGCCCTTCTTGGACTGCGCCATCAGGCGAACGGATTGAGTGCTTTGAAGCGCGCCGACCAGCGGTGGCGCGTCTCCTCGCGGTCGCGCGTCGCCACGTCGGTGATCCAGTTGACCTGGATGGCGCGGCGCTCGCCGACGAACGGCTCGTGGCCGTGGTACGAGCGCTCGGAGCGGCGGAAGGCGAGCATGGTGCCGGCCAGCGGCGGCACTTCGGCGTGGAAGTCGTTGAGGTCGGTGGCGCTGCGCAGCACGCGCAGCCGTCCGCCGTCCGCTTCCCACGCCGGGTTTAGGTACACCAGCACCGTGACGATCTTGGTCAGCGAGTCGGTATGAATCCCGCCGTCGCGCGCATGGCAGCGGCCGCGGATGGTGAACAGCTTCGGCTTGCCGGCCAGGCTCACGCCGAACTTGTCCCCGATCGCGGCCTCGAACTCCGGCCCGTCCAATTCCGCGATCAGCTCGGCGAACGAGCCGCGCACGTCGAGCGCGGACAGCGGATACAGGCCGGCCTTGCGGATACGCGGGAAGTCGCGCGCCACCGCGTTGGTGGCGGCGACCGGCACCAGGCCCGGCACGATCATGTGCTCGTAGGGTTCGCGCGCCAGCGGCGTGGCGCGGAACGCGGCTAGGTCGAGTACGTTCATGCGCGACCGGGTTGCGATGTACGGGCGGGGGCGAAGTCCGGCGTCAACTTTAGTCGCCGCCGCACCTCGGCGGCAACCCGCGCGGTATCGCTGGGCGGCTCGTAGCTCCAGCGCTCGATCTTGTTGCCGAACGGCCGCGTCATGCGTTCGCGGCGCAACGATTCATGGAACGCCTCGAACTTGGCGCTGCCGCCGGGCAGGTCGAACACGTAGACGGGCTTGCCGGTGCTGACGGCTTCGGATGCCATCGATACCGAGTCGCACGTGACGACGATGGCGTCGGCCATCGCGAGGTAGGCGAAATACGGGTTGTCGCCGGTGCCGTCCCAGATCACCGCCGCCTTGCCGCGCAGGCGCTCGCGCACGACGTCGGCGACGCCCGTGCCGGTGCGCCGCGACATGGTGATCGCGAGGCCGGCGCCGGAGTCGCACAGCGCCGCGAGGCCGTCGGCGAGCTGCTTGGCCACCGAAAGGTCGAGGCGATAGCTCTTGTTGTTGCCGCCCACCAGCACCGCGACGCGCGGCTTGGGCAGGTGCGAGATGGTCGCGCCCAACTTGCGCGCCTCTTCGTCGAGACGCTTGCGGGTGACGCGATGCAACGCGCCCAGCGTCAGCATGACGTTGTGGCCGAGCAGCCGGTCGTGCTCCGGCGCCACCACCAGGTCGAAGTTGTTGAGCTCGACGCCCGGATTCTGGATCTGCACCGTGAACGTGTCGGGGTTGGCGCGCTTGACGGCGATGGCGGCGCCGACGCTGGCGCGCCCCGTCGCGATCAGCAGGCGCGGCCACGGCGCCTCGAGCTGGTCGCCCTTCTTGCTGAGGGCGCGGAGGGGTGCCGGTGCGATCTGCGGCGACCACCACCGCCACGGCGCCCGCACCTGGATGCGCTTCACGCGGGTGGGGAGGCCGACCGCCTCGGCGAGGCCCAGGCACTGGTTCTCCATGCCGGGCTTGCCGTCGGTAACGACCCAGGTCTCGCCCCAGGGTTTGGCGTCGTCGGGGGTCACGTCGTCTGGCCCTGCGGGCGGCCGAAGGGGCACCCTTGAAATAATCTTTCAACTGGTGTTGCTATGGCCGCACGGGGGCGCCAATGGCACGCGTGAAGCTCGACGACATCGATCGCCGCATCCTGGCGCAACTCCAGGAGAACGGCCGCATGACCAACGTGCGCCTGGCGCGCAACGTCGGCATCTCGCCGCCGCCCTGCTTGCGCCGGGTGCGCGCCCTGGAGAAGGCCGGCTACATCAAGGGCTATCACGCCGAGCTCGACGCGGCTCTGCTCGGCTTCGGCGTTACCGTGTTCGCCCATGTCGGCCTGCATAGCCAGGCCGAGGCAGACCTTGCCGCCTTCGAGGAGAAGGTGCGTCTGTGGCCGATGGTGCGCGAGTGCTCGATGATGGCGGGCGAGACCGACTTCATCCTGAAGGTCGTGGCCAAGGACTGGGACGCCTACCAGAGTTGGCTGACGCGCGAGCTGGTGGCGGCGCCCAACGTCGACACCGTGCGCAGCACGCTGGCGATCCGCGAGTCCAAGCACTTGCCCG
The DNA here is from genome assembly GCA_945947575.1 of Rhizobium sp. Q54. Classification (GTDB taxonomy): domain Bacteria; phylum Pseudomonadota; class Alphaproteobacteria; order UBA2966; family CAIVPW01; genus CAIVPW01. The sequence continues at coordinate 14,924 of CAMEYM010000016.1, read as the reverse complement.
GAGTTCCGCTGGAGCACGCGACGGACTAGTCGCGCGGACCGGGCGGCCCGGCGCGCGCAGCGCGCCGTCGGCACGCCGCGTTTAGCGGAAAGCGACAGAAAGAATCTCGTAGGCGCGGGCGCCGCCCGGCGTCACCACTTCGACCGACTCGCCCTTCGACTTGCCGATCAGGGCGCGCGCCAGCGGCGATTGGATCGACAGCAAGCCGGCGCGGATGTCGGACTCGTCGGCGCCGACGATCTGGTAGGTGATCTTCTCGTCGGTATCCTCGTCGGCCAGCGTCACGGTCGCCCCGAACTTGACCTGGTTGCCAGTCAGGCGCGCGACGTCGATGACCTCGGCGCGCCGGGTCCGGTCTTCCAGCTCCGCGACGCGCGTCTCGATGAAGCTCTGGCGTTCCTTGGCGGCGTGATACTCGGCGTTCTCCGAGATGTCGCCGTAGGCGCGCGCCTCTTCGATGGCGCGAATGACCGCCGGGCGCTCTTCCTGCTTGAGCCGCTTCAGCTCTTCCTGCAGGCGCTCATAGCCGCGCCCGGTCATAGGGATCTTTTCGACTGCCACTCTTCTCGAACCTCGCGCGGGGCCAATTCTTCTTTGGGAGAGGGGGCCTGCCACCCAAAAATCAATTATGGCGCGGGGCCTGCCTGGCCTCCGGCGCCATGGTGGTAATTGCGGCCTAGAACGTAGAGGTAGAGTAGGACTGGAGCGGAGCGACTTCAAGGGCTCCGGCCCGCAGCGAGCCGATCGCCAGCACCATCGCCCGTGCCCCTGCGACCGTCGTGTAGTGTGGAATCTTCTGGATCAGCGCCGTGCGGCGGATCGCAAAGCTATCGGCGATGGTCGGGCCGACGCCCACGGTATTGATCACCAGGTGGACGCCGCCGCTCTTCATTACATCGACGATGTGGGGAGAGCCTTCGGTCACCTTGTTGACCGTGACGGCCGTCACACCTTGCTCATTGAGCATCTTTGCGGTGCCACGCGTCGCGATGACCTTGAAGCCGAGGGCGACGAGATCGCGCGCGATCGCCACGAGGACGCGCTTGTCCTGGTCGCGCACCGAGACGAACACGGTCCCTTCGTTCGGAAGCTTCACACCGGCGGCGATCTGCGACTTGGCGAAGGCGCGATTGAAGTCGCGGTCGATGCCCATGACCTCGCCGGTCGACTTCATCTCCGGTCCCAGCAGCACATCGACGCCCGGGAAGCGGTCGAACGGGAACACCGCTTCCTTGACCGACACATGCTTCGGCTTCGACGTCGAGAACTGCTTGTCGTGCGCCGGCAGCTTGAACGACTTCAGCTTCTCGCCGGCCATCAAGCGCGCCGCATACTTGGCGATCGGCCTTCCCGTCGCCTTGGCGACGAACGGCACCGTGCGGCTGGCGCGCGGGTTGACCTCGAGCACGTAGACCTGCTCGTCCTTCACCGCGAACTGCACGTTCATCAGTCCGACGACGTTGAGCGCCTTGGCCATCGCCTCGGTCTGGCGCTCGATCTCGGCGACGATGCTGGGCTTGAGCGAGTAGGGCGGGAGTGAGCACGCCGAGTCGCCGGAATGAATGCCGGCCTCCTCGATGTGCTCCATGATGCCGGCAACGAACACGTCGGTGCCGTCGGCCAGCGCGTCCACGTCGATCTCGGCGGCGTTCGACAGGTAGCTGTCGATCAGCACCGGGGAGGAGCCCGACACGCGCACCGCGGTCTTCATGTAGCGCAGCAGATTCGCTTCGTCGTGGACGATCTCCATGGCGCGCCCGCCCAGCACGTAGCTCGGCCGGATGACCACCGGATAGCCGATGCTGGTGGCGGCACGCACCGCCTCCACGACCGACGTCGCGGTGGCGTTCTTCGGCTGCAGCAGGCCGAGACGCTCCAAAAGTCCCTGGAAGCGCTTGCGGTCTTCGGCGAGGTCGATGGCGTCGGGCGAAGTGCCGAGGATCGGCACGCCCGCCGCTTCCAGGCCCTTGGCGAGCTTGAGCGGCGTCTGGCCGCCGAACTGCACGATCAGGCCGAGCACGGTGCCTCGTGTCTGCTCGATGCGCACGACTTCAAGCACGTCCTCGAGGGTGAGTGGCTCGAAGTACAGCCGATCCGAGGTGTCGTAGTCGGTCGACACCGTTTCCGGATTGCAGTTGATCATGATCGCTTCGAGGCCGGCCTCGCGCAGGGCGAACGCCGCGTGCACGCAGCAATAGTCGAACTCGATGCCCTGACCGATGCGGTTCGGTCCGCCGCCCAGCACGATGACCTTGCGCCGGTCGGAGGGCTGCGACTCGTCGGCGCCCGCGCCGCTCTTGTTGTCGCTGTCCCAGCCGTCGGATTCGTAGGTCGAGTACATGTACGGCGTGCGCGAGTCGAACTCGGCTGCGCAGGTGTCGACGCGCTTGAACACCGGCACGACGCCGAGGCGGCGGCGATGCTTGAGCACGGCGTCGCCCGTAGTGCGCGACAGCTCGGCGAGGCGCGCGTCGGAGAATCCGGCTTGCTTGAGCGCGCGCATGCCGGCCGCGCTCTGCGGCAATCCGCGCGAGCGGATACCGGACTCGGCGGCGACGATGTCGCGGAAGTGGCGCAGGAACCACGGGTCGATCTTGCTCGCCTCGTGGATTGCATCGACCGTAAGCCCGGCGCGGAACGCGTCGGCGACATGCAGCGGCCGCTCAGGCGTCGGCTTGGCGCACGCCGCCAGCAGCTCCTCGCGCGTGCGGTTGCCGCTGTCCTCGACCTCGTTGAGTCCGGTCAGGCCCGTCTCCATCGAGCGCAGCGCCTTCTGCAGCGATTCCGGGAAGCTGCGGCCGATGGCCATCGCCTCGCCGACCGACTTCATCGACGTGTTGAGCTCGTTGGGCGTGCCCGGGAACTTCTCGAAGGTGAAGCGCGGGATTTTGGTGACGACGTAGTCGATGGTCGGCTCGAACGCCGCCGGCGTCGTGCCGGTGATGTCGTTCATCAGCTCGTCCAGCGTGTAGCCGACGGCGAGCCGGGCCGCGACCTTGGCGATCGGGAAGCCGGTCGCTTTTGAGGCCAGCGCCGACGAGCGCGACACGCGCGGGTTCATCTCGATGACGACCATGCGCCCGGTCTTCGGGTCGATGGCGAACTGCACGTTCGATCCGCCGGTCTCGACGCCGATCTCGCGCAGCACGGCGATCGACGCGTCGCGCATGATCTGCAGCTCTTTGTCGGTCAGCGTCATGGCCGGCGCCACCGTGATCGAGTCGCCCGTGTGCACGCCCATCGGATCGATGTTCTCGATCGAGCAGATGATGATGCAATTGTCGTGTCTGTCGCGCACCACCTCCATCTCGAACTCCTTCCAGCCGAGGACGGACTCCTCGACGAGGACTTCGTGGATCATGGATGCTTCGAGACCGGCGTTGACGATCTCGTCGAATTGCTGCGGGTCGCGCGCGATGCCGGAGCCGGTGCCGCCCATGGTGAAGCTCGCGCGGATGATGGCCGGCAGGCCGATCGTCTTCAACGCCAGGCGCGCTTCCTCCAGCGAATGCACCGTGAAGCTCTTCGGGCTCTCCAGCCCGATGCGGTCCATCGCTTTGCGGAACAGGTCGCGGTCCTCGGCCATGCGGATGGCGTCGCGCTTGGCGCCGATCATCTCGACGCCGAATTTCTCCAGGATGCCGGAGTCGGCGAGCTGCATGGCGACGTTGAGCGCCGTCTGTCCGCCCATGGTGGGCAGCAGCGCGTCGGGCCGCTCCTTCTCGATGATCTTGGCGACGATGTCGGCGGTGACCGGCTCGACGTAGGTCGCGTCGGCGAAATCCGGATCGGTCATGATCGTCGCCGGATTCGAGTTCACCAGGATCACCCGGTAGCCCTCGGCCTTGAGCGCGCGGCACGCCTGGGTGCCCGAATAATCGAACTCGCACGCCTGGCCGATGACGATTGGTCCCGCCCCGATCAGCAGGATGGATTTGATGTCAGTACGCTTAGGCATTGCGCGCGGGCGAAGCGAGGGACGAGACGACGAGCACGATTACCTGCGCTCCATCATCTGCACGAAGCGGTCGAACAGGTAGTGGCTGTCCTGCGGGCCCGGCGATGCTTCCGGGTGGTACTGCACCGAGAATGCCGGCGCGTTATCGACCTTCAGGCCTTCCAACGTGCCGTCGAACAGCGAGATGTGCGTCGCGCTGATGCCGCTCGGCAGCGTGTCGGGATCGACACAGAAGCCGTGGTTCTGGGACGTGATCTCGACCTTGCCGGTAGTGAGGTCCTTCACGGGATGATTCGCACCGCGGTGGCCCTGATGCATCTTGCCGGTCTTGCCGCCCACCGCGAGGCCGAGCAGCTGGTGTCCTAGGCAGATGCCGAACAGAGGAACGCCCTTGTCGAGGACGGCGCGGATCGGCTTCAGCGCGTACGCTCCGGTAGCCGCGGGATCGCCCGGGCCGTTCGACAGGAACACGCCGTCCGGGCTGTGGCGCAGGATGTCGTCCGCGCTTGCCGTCGCCGGCACCACGGTCACCGCGCATCCGGCCGAAGCCAGGCAGCGCAGGATGTTCTGCTTGGCGCCGTAGTCCACCGCGACCACGCGGAACTTGGACTCGCTCGCCTGCTTGTAGCCCGAACCGAGCTTCCAGCGCGCCGTGTTCCACTCATAGGTCTGCAGCGTGGTCACGTCCTTGGCGAGGTCCATGCCTTCGAGGCCGGGCCACTCGCGCGCCATCTTCTTGAGCGCGTCGATATCGAGCTTGCCGTTGGGATCGTGGGCCAGCGCCCCGGTCGGTGCGCCCCCGGCGCGGACATGCCGCGTCAGCCGGCGCGTATCGACGCCAGAGATGCCGGGGATGCCGTGCTTGCGCATCCACGCATCGAGCGTGAACTCGGAGCGGAAGTTGGACGGATCGGTGAGCGCCTCGCGCACCACCATGCCGCGCACGGCCGGGTTCTTCGACTCGACGTCTTCCTGGTTGGCGCCGACGTTGCCGATGTGCGGGAAGGTGAAGGTGATGATCTGCCCGGCGTAGGACGGATCGGAAAGCGTCTCCTGGTAGCCCGCCATGCCGGTGTTGAAGCACACCTCGCCGACCACCACGGTGGCCGCGCCGAACCCCTGGCCACGGATCACCGTGCCGTCCGCCAACACCAGCGCCGCGGTGTAGGGAGCGGCGGCACGCGCAGCCGGAATCTCCGCGGCCCGGTGCTCCTCAGCCCGAGCGCGTCCCAGTTGCGCTTCGCCCATGTACTACTGGCTCCTACTGCCTGCGTCGTTTCGGCGGCGGTCCGTATCTTGGGCCGCGCGGGGGTGTGCAGGCGCACGCCTGGTGCCCATGCCACGACGAGGAGGATTATTTCGCGCAACCTAGGGAGTGACGAACGTGCCGTCAAGGAAAACGCACCGCGCGGTGCGCACCGTTCGCTTCGCACTTTCAAGCACTTACGCGCGGCGTTGCGACACCGTGACGATTTGCCGGGACGCATCGTTTCGAGTACGATGGTCGCTTCCCGCCAGCCGAAAGTTTTGGACCGTGTCGAATCTGCGAACTCGCTTGAGCGAGGCGCTCAAGGACGCTCTGAGGGCGAAGGACGAGACACGGGTTTCCACGGTGCGGCTGCTGTTGGCCGGCATCAAGGACCGTGACATCGCCGCGCGTCCGAGCGGCAACGCCACCGGCATCTCCGATCAGGAAATCCTGAATTTCTGCCAGTCCGCCATCAAGCAGCGGCAGGACTCGATCGCTATGTTCGAGCAGGGCAACCGCAAGGACCTGGCCGACAAGGAGAACGCCGAGATCGCCGTCATCAAGACGTTCCTCCCCCAGCAGTTCGGCGACGCCGAGATCGCCGTCCTCGCCAAGCAGGAGATCGCCGCCACCGGCGCCGCCGGCATGAAGGACATGGGCAAGGTGATGACGGCGCTGCGGGCGAAGTACGCGGGTCAGATGGATTTCGGCAAGGCCAGCAACGTCGTCAAAGGCTTGCTGGGCTAGGACTTGGCGTTCACTGAGCAGTTCCTGGACGACATCCGCTCGCGCGTCTCGCTGGCGCAGGTGGTGAGCAAGAAGACCAAGCTCACCAAGCGTGGCCGCGAGCACACCGGGCTCTGCCCCTTCCACCATGAGAAGACGCCCTCGTTCACGGTGAACGAGGACAAGGGCTTCTATCACTGCTTCGGCTGCCAGGCGCACGGCAGCCTGTTCGACTTCGTCATGAAGACCGAGGGGCTCGAGTTCCCCGAAGCGGTCGAGCGCCTCGCCGGCGAAGCTGGCCTCGCCATGCCGGCACGCTCGCCGCGCGATGCCGAGACCCGCGACGAACGCGCCGGTCTGATCGAGGCCTGCGAAGCCGCCGCCGCGTGGTTCATGGATCAGCTGCGCCAGCGCTCCGGCGCAGAAGCCCGCGCCTACCTGGAGTCGCGCAAGCTGCCCCCCGAGGCGTTGGCAAAGTTCCGCATTGGCTTCGCGCCCGAGGGCCGCACCACCCTGAAGGACACATTCATCGGCCGCGGCATCTCCGAGAAGGTGCTGCTCGACACCGGCCTCATCATCAAGCCCGACGACGGCCGCGACACCTACGACCGATTCCGCAATCGCGTCATGTTCCCAATCACCGACGCGCGCGGCCGCGTCGTCGCCTTCGGTGGCCGCACGCTCGGCGATGCCAAGCCGAAGTACCTGAACTCGCCTGAGACCGTGCTCTTCCACAAGGGCACGCTGCTCTACAACATGGCCGACGCCCGCGCTGCGGCGCGCGACTCCGCAGCCGTCATTCTCAGCGAGGGCTACACCGACGTCATCGCCCTGACGTTGGCGGGGTATGCCGCCGCCGTCGCACCGCTCGGCACCGCCGTCACCGACAACCAGTTGAAAGAGCTGTGGCGCATGGCGCCCGAGCCGGTCGTCTGCCTCGACGGCGACGCCGCCGGCTGGAACGCGGCCGTCCGTCTGGCCCGCCACGCCCTGCCGCTGCTGCAACCCGGCCATTCCCTGCGCTTCGCCGCGCTGCCGGCCGGCGAGGACCCCGACAGCCTGGTGCGCCAGGGGCGCGCGGGGGAGGTCAAGGCCGCCATCGAGGGCGCCATCCCGCTGTCCGAGGTGCTGTGGCGCACGGCTTCCAAGGGCGATTTCAGCACGCCGGAGCGTCGCGCCGGCCTCAATGCCGAACTCAAGGAGCTGGTGCGCGAGATCGCCCACCCGGTGGTGCGTGAGTACTACAAGCGCCACTTCGGCACCCACCTGCAGGCCGCTTTTCCGGCCCCCGGCCGCCCGGCGGGTTTCACGCCGCGGCCGAGCTATCCGGGCGCCAAGGCCGGCGGCAAACTGCCTTGGGGCCCGCGCTTGATGCCCAAGCTCGCCTCCCAGCGTGGCCTCGGCACCGGCGAGTCGGGCTCGTCGCGCCCCCGCGAGCGGGTGCTGCTGGCGGCCCTCGTTAACCATCCGGCCCTGGTGCGCAGGGTCGAGGACGAACTGGCACAGACCAGCTTCCAGGACGCCGAGCTTGACGCCCTCCGCCAGAGTCTCCTAGACATCGCGCCATTGGTCGAAAGCCTTGACTCTGCGGGCCTTCGCGCCCAACTCACCGGCACCGCCAAGCAGGTGGCTGAACGGCTGTCGGCGGAATCGACAAGTATGGCGGACAAGTTCGTGCGGGCCGGTACCGATCTGGCGGACGCCCACACCTGCTGGCGTGACGTATGGGAGCAGCACATGCGCGCGGCCGCGGAAATCGAGCATCGCTGGTTTTGAGAAAAACCTGGGCCTAGGGGTGACCCTGCCTGGGCATTGTTGCGGCTGAGTACTAGATCCTTGAACCGGGACGGATTCGGATATGGCGACTAAGACGACCGCGGCGGCCGAGACTGCAGCAGAGACTCCTCGCGAAGAGCCGGCGAGCGACACGCCGCTGATCGACCTTGCCGGCCAGGCCGTCAAGAAGATGCTCGCGCGCGGCAAGGAGCGCGGCTACGTCACCTATGACGAGCTGAACGCCGTGCTGCCCCAGGATCAGGTCTCCTCCGAGCAGATCGAAGACACGATGGCGATGCTGTCCGAGATGGGCATCAACGTCGTTGAGGCCGACGAAGAGCCGGAAGCCGCCAACGAAGAAGAAGAAGAGAAAGAAAAAGAGAAGGAGGAGGAGCAGGCCGGCTTCGCCGAGACCACCTCCACGACCACCGAGGTCGAGCGCACCGACGATCCCGTCCGCATGTACCTGCGTGAGATGGGTTCCATCGAGCTGCTCTCCCGCGAAGGCGAAATCCGCATCGCCAAGCGCATCGAGGCCGGCCGCGACACCATGATCGGCGGTATCTGTGAAAGCCCGCTCACCATGCGCGCCATCGTCTTGTGGCGCGAGCAGCTGCAGAAGAACGGCGTCCTCCTGCGCGAGATCATCGACCTCGAGGCGTCCTTCGCCGGCCCCGTGACCGACAAGAGCGTCCTCGCCCACGAAGGCCAGGAAGGCGGCGCTCCGCCAGTGGAAGAAGCCCCGGTCCCGACCGCCCAGCAGATCGCCGAGGAGGACGAGGAGGACGACGAAGCCAACACGCTCTCGCTCGCCGCGATGGAAAGCTCGCTGCTGCCGGGTGTACTCGAAACCTTCGATGCGATCGCCGCGACCTACAAGAAGCTGCACAAGCTCCAGGAAGCCCGCCTCGAGATGGTGCTGACCTCCGAGGAGATCCCGCCTGCCCAGGACAAGCGCTATTTGAAGCTCCGCCAGGAGCTGGTCGAGCACATGCGCAAGGTGCGGCTCAACAACCACCGCATCGAGGAGTTGGTGGACCAGCTCTATGCGCTCAACCGCCGCATCATGGACTTCGAGGGCCGCCTGTTGCGCCTCGCCGAGAAGCACCGGGTCAGCCGCGACAGCTTCGTGAAGCACTACGTCGGCAACGAGCTCGACCAGAAGTGGCTCTCGCGCGTGAAGCGCCTCAAGGACCGCGGTTGGGCTGCCTTCGGCGCCGACGAGGGCAAAGAGGTCAAGACCATCCGCGGCGAGATCGCCGAGGTCGCCAAGGAGATCGGCCTCGACATCCAGGAATTCCGCCGCATCGTCGCCACGGTGCAGCGTGGCGAGCGCGAAGCCTCGCGCGCCAAGAAGGAAATGGTCGAGGCGAACCTCCGCCTCGTCATCTCGATCGCCAAGAAGTACACGAACCGCGGCCTGCAGTTCCTGGACCTCATCCAGGAAGGCAACATCGGCCTCATGAAGGCGGTGGACAAATTCGAGTACCGCCGCGGCTACAAGTTCTCGACCTACGCCACCTGGTGGATTCGCCAGGCCATCACCCGCTCGATTGCCGACCAGGCCCGCACCATCCGCATTCCGGTGCACATGATCGAGACGATCAACAAACTCGTCCGCACCTCCCGCCAGATGCTCCACGAGATCGGCCGCGAGCCGACCCCCGAAGAGCTCGCCGAGAAGCTGTCGATGCCGCTCGAGAAGGTGCGCAAGGTGCTCAAGATCGCCAAGGAGCCGATCAGCCTCGAGACTCCGATCGGCGACGAGGAAGATTCGCACTTGGGCGACTTCATCGAGGACAAGAACGCCGTCCTCCCGGTGGACGCCGCCATCCAGTCCAACCTGCGCGAGACCACGACGCGCGTTCTCGCCAGCCTCACGCCCCGCGAAGAGCGCGTCCTGCGCATGCGCTTCGGCATCGGCATGAACACCGACCACACCTTGGAAGAGGTCGGCCAGCAGTTCTCGGTCACCCGCGAACGCATCCGCCAGATCGAAGCCAAGGCGCTCCGCAAGCTCAAGCACCCCAGCCGCTCGCGCAAGCTGCGCAGCTTCCTCGACACCTAACCCTTGCACCCTCTCTCGCGTGAGCGGGGGAGGGCAGGGTGGGGGTGTTTGTGCGAGACTCGGTCCATGGCCGCTCCGCAAGGTTCCACCGACGACCGCCTCGCTTCCCTGCGCCGCCAGATCGACGCGGCCGACGAGGAGCTCGTGCGCACGCTGGCGCGCCGCTTCGCCCTGGTCGAGGAGATCGGCGAGATCAAGGCCGCGCGCGGCGACCCCGTCGTCGTCCCGGCCCGCATCGAGGCCGTGCTGGCCCGCGTCGAGAGCCACGCCAAGGCCGCGGGCCTCGACCCGGGCGTAGCGAGGCGTCTTTGGCGCGCCATCATCGATGAGGCCTGCGCGCTCGAGGAAGCGCACATCGCCGCGGTGAAGCAGAAGCGCTAGCGGCTCGGCGTTGCGCCATGAAAGTCTTCTTCGATATCGACGGCGTCCTCATTCACGGCTGGCACGCCAAGCCGGAGCGCCGCCGTCCGTGGGACGCCACCGTCACCGAGGACCTGGGCATCGACGGCGCCGTGGTGCGCAGGCTGCTGTTCGAACAGCGCAGTTCCGCGCCCGCCGCCTACCACGCTTGTGCCGTCGGCGACCGAGACCTCAAGGACGTGTTGGCCGAGATCCTGCCCCACGCCGGCTATCGCGGCAGCGTCGATGCCTACCTGCGCTACTGGTTCGAGCACGATGCCGTCGTCGATGACCAGGTCCTCGACGTCGTGCGCCGCCTGGGCCGCCATGCCGACATCGAGCTGCACATCGCCACGATCCAGGAGCACCACCGTGCCGCCTTCCTGTGGAACGAGGTCGGCTTCCGCGACCATTTCCGCGACATCTGGTACAGCGCCCGTGTCGGACACCTGAAGTACGCGCCCGAGTACTTCGCCACGGTCAACGCCGCGCTCGGCATCGTCCCGGGCGAGCGCCCGCTGTTCTTCGACGACACCCCCGAGGTCGTTGCCGCGGCGCGCAGGGCCGGGTGGGACGCACAGCTCTTCGACTCGGTCGCGGACCTGCACCGCCATCCGCGTCTCAGGCACCTGCTGTGACCCAGGCTGCCGGCGTCATCGACATCCAGCTGCGCGACCTCGCGCAGCTGTTCAACTCGTTCGACCCGTCGCCGTTCCACGAGCGCGACCTCGACCCGCGCGCCGAGGAGTTCATCGTCAGCTGGGCGCGCGAGATGCCCGAGCGCAGTCCCATCCGCATCGTCCTGCACCTCCCGGAAGCCGCCGCAAAGGCCGCCAAGCAGCCGGAGCTCGCACGCGCCATCACCCACTATTTCGCGGAAAGCGCCACCATCGCCGAGCGCGAGCTGCGCGAGGAGTTGCGACAGGGCATGCGCTACGGGTGGGTGGCGCTACCGGTGCTCAGCATCTGTCTCGCGCTGAGCCAGGTTGCGCGCAACGTCCTGCCGCCCGAAGCGCCCGTCGGTCTGGTCGAAGAAAGCCTCATCATCCTCGGCTGGGTCGCCTGCTGGAAGGCGATCGAGACGCTGCTCTACGAGTGGCAGCCGATCAAGCGCCGCCGCGATCTCTATCGCCGCCTGGCCACCGCGGAAGTCGTGCTCGGCGATCCGACGCGCTGACGTCCTCGTCGCGACGCTCCCGTCACCGCATTGTCATGTCGTCACACGCTGCTGCGTTTCGCAGCAACGTCTGCTTCTTGCGTGTGCGGTTGCGGACGCACGCACTCTGCGGCGGCGCGTCGCACCCAGCCGTAACGTGGCGGAAACAGCCGCCGACTACGGTGCTCCTGCATCCCGCTCGTCCGGCACGCGCCTTGCGATAGGGAATGCGAGGGCGGTTGCCGCCCGCGGTCGTGTGTGGGGTCCACTCCCCCGCCAAATTGGAGTTGTGCAGAACGTGGTCTCCCTCTCGTCCCGCGTCCTTCGGCACTCGGACCCCGCCCGACCCCACCCATCGTCGTTCGCCCGAGCGGCGACCTCGGTCGGCGCAGGACCGCTCACGGTGGCAACCGCTCTCCTGGTTCTCGTCCTCGCCGGCGCGTCGCGTGGCACGCGCGCCCCGGGCGCGCAGCGCCCCTCCGGTGCGACGGCGATCTGAGCTCCCTCTCCAATAGCGGCCCGTACTGAAGCGGGTCCGCTAGCCAAGCCGCCGCAAGGGTCCTCCCCCCTTGCGGCGGCTGTGTTTTTGGGAAGGGCGCGCTGGTTACGCCGCCGCAAGAACGAAGTCGAAGCGTCCCAGGACCGTGCCGTCCGCGGCCGCTTGCTGGGCGATCAGGAGGCTCGGACGGAAGATGCCGTCGCGCGCGTTCGCGGCTGGCTCGTCGGGGAAGTAGATCTGGGTGGTGAGGATGCGCGTGCGCTCGCCCTGCAGCTTGGCGTGGATGTGCGGCGTGCGTCCCGGGTACTGCGGCGGCCGGATCGTCTCCAGCCGGTAGACGCCGTTGGCGTCGGTGAACTGGTGGCCGCGATAGCGCATGCCGCGCGTGTCATAGACGCCTTCGTCGTCGCAGTGCCAGAAGTCGATGACGGCGTTGGCGACCGGCCTGCAGTCCGGCGTCAGCACCAGGCCTTCGAGTACGAGCTTGCGCGCGCGGCTTGCACCCTCGATCAGGCTGATGCGCTCGGGCGTGCGCGGCGAATAGAACGGCCCTTCGGTCTGCGCCTCGGTCGCGGTGCTGCACGACGGCGTCGGTGCCAGCGTCAGGCCGAGGTTCCGCGGCACCGCCGGGAACGGATAGGCGAGCCCGGCGCCCGCCTGCTGGGCGCGCGCCAACAGCGGCAGGGTTAGCGCGACGGCGCCGCCACCGACCACTCCGGTGGTGAAGGCGCGGCGAGTCCAAGGTTGGTTCATCGTCGTACTCCGTGTTTGTCGGTCACACATTCTCGCACCGTGAGCGTATCGCCATGATTGCAGCACCACGCAGCAATGGTAACGGGTGTCTCAAGTACCCTCGCGGCAATGTGAGTCGGATGTGACCGACGGCTCCACGGCTCCGCGGCGTTAGGGTGCTGGTTCCCGATGACGGACGCCTCGGGTGACGACGACGTGCGCTGGCAGAGAGCGCACACCAACGCCAACCAAGGAGCGTCAGTTATGCAACGCTTGTTTCTCGCCGTCCTGCTCGTCTCCGCAACGGCGCTGGCGGGCTGCACCAGCGCGATGTTCGCCACCTCTCCTACGGCCAACTCGGTGCCGCGCCAGCTGAACCTCAACCCCGGCACCGCCGGCATGGACTGCGCCATCGACAGGGATGGCAATCCGGTCGATGTCGGCAACGACGCCAAGTGCTGAGCAACTAGGAACCGAAGCTCGGCCGCCCGTCCGGACGGCCGAGCTCATTCCCCAGTCGGAGAGTCCCCAATCCGGCACCGCCGGCCAGACCAACGCGCGCGACGGCGCCGGCAATCCGGCCGGAGTCGGTGAGGACGGACGCGAGATGAGCGGCGAAGCGAAGGGTGACGCAGGCGCGATGGGCGCCACCTTCTGACACGCCGCAGTTGCAGAGCGAGCCGGCGCATGCGCCCCGCTCGCCCTGCGCGCGCGTCCTTGTGATAGGGTCCGCGCCGGCGGGCCTGTAGCTCAACTGGTCAGAGCCGGCGGCTCATAACCGCTTGGTTGGAGGTTCGAATCCTCCCGGGCCCACCAGCCTTCGCGCTTTGCGCTACGGCTTGGCGAGCCGCAGCCGGCCCCAGCGCGAAGCGCCCTCGCCAAGAACGTTGTGACGGGCGCGCATTTCCTTCCCCCACCCCTTGTGTTCTGCGCCCCATTCGGCGCAAGATATGGTCGCGGATTGGCCCGCAAGGGCCGCTTGGGGGAGCAGGCAATGCCTGACTGGGACGTCAACTACGTCGCCGTCCTCATCACCACGGTCGCCGCCATGGTCATCGGCTTCGTCTGGTACCTGCCAGCCGTCGCCGGCAAGTCTTGGATGGCGGCGATCGGCAAGACCGAGGCAGAGCTACGCGCCGCGGGCACACCGTCCGTCTACATCGCCGCCGTCATCCTCGCACTCGTGCAAATGACAGTGCTCGCCGCCGTGCTCGGCTGGGCGGGCGCCGCTGGCATCCGGGACGGCATCATCGCTGGCGTCCTCGTCTGGTTGCTGGTCTTCGCTGCCATCGCCATGAACGTGCTCTTCGAGGGTCGCTCCAAGTCGCTGTACTGGGTGTACGGCGGCAACAGTCTCGTCACCTTCGTCATCGCAGGTGCTGTCATCGGCTGGTGGCGGGCGATGTAGCCTGCCGTTCGTCACCAGTACGAGCAGACGGGCGGGGTAACTCCCGCCCGTTCGCATTCCCGCAGTGGCTCACTCGTGGACCAATTGGAATACCTCGACCGTGCTGACGCGGCCGCGCAGCGTGTGCCTACCCAGTGATCGAAAGGTGCCCCCGCCAGCGACGCCGGCGCGCGTTGCTTCAGACAACAGCACGACACACTCCTGGCTGTCGTCGTCGGCGATTGTGTGGAGATCCTTTGCCAGAGATTCGAGCCTCGACGCCGCGTTCACAGTATCGCCGACCACCGTGTAGTTGACGCGGCTTTTCGATCCGATGTTGCCAACGACAACCGGGCCGGTGTGAAGTCCGATGCGGACGTGAATGGGATCCTCGCCGCGTGGCGCACGAGCGCGATTCTCGGCGACCACCGCGGATTGGATCGCCGCCGCAGCGCGCACAGCGCGCGCTGCGTGGTAGGCCGCCGCCATCCGGCCCTGCATCGCCTGCAATACCTGTCTGACAATGAACCGCGCCAATGAGCCAATCACCTGTTCGGTCAACGCCGCCTGTGGCGAGGAGCGGGTATTCGGGGCGGCACAGCAGGCAAGGGCTGCAAAGCCGCGCCGTGTCGTTATTGTCGGCGCCGGCCCGGCTGGCCTGGAAGCGGCACGCGTCGCCGCCGAGCGTGGCCATAAAGTGACATTGTATGAGCGGCGCAACGAACTGGGAGGCCAGCTGGCGCTGACTGCCAAGGCCCGGAACCGGGCCGAGCTTGGCCGGCTGGTGCACTATTACGATCACGAACTCCGCCGACTCGGCGTTGATGTGCGGCTGGGCCAGGATGTCGACCGGGCCGCCTTGCGTGAGCTCAATGCCGATGAAGTGATCATGGCGACCGGTGCCGTTGGCGGCGTGCCCGCCGATGTCCCGGTCGTGAACACGCGGCTGGCGACGGCCTGGGATCTGCTTGAGG
>CAMEYM010000015.1 GCA_945947575.1 Rhizobium sp. Q54 | reverse complement strand
ATCTGGTCATAGGCCATGAATTCAGCCATGCCCTGCGACGCCAGAACCTTCGTGATCGCAGCCGTCAGCGTCGTCTTGCCGTGGTCAACGTGACCAATCGTGCCGACGTTCACGTGTGGCTTGTTGCGTTCGAACTTTTCTTTGGCCATGTCGCCTGCTGTCGCCCGTCTGTGCCGTCCCGCGACGGCGTGTTGCCCCGTGTAGCCTTCGTCGCGTCGCCTCTAGGCAGCGGCTGGAGCGGGTGAAGGGAATCGAACCCTCGTATTCAGCTTGGAAGGCTGCTGCTCTACCATTGAGCTACACCCGCGATCCGTGCCGTCCTTGGGCCGGTTCTCTATTCCGCTCGTCCGACGAAACCCTCGCTCCGCTCGCTCTCTATATAGTCGCCACTCTGCGGAGTGCTGGTGGAGGGGGCTGGATTTGAACCAGCGTAGGCGTACGCCAACGGATTTACAGTCCGTCCCCTTTAGCCACTCGGGCACCCCTCCACACTCCACGCCCCCGCAGCGCGCGCCGAAGCGCGCGATGCGACGGATGTGCCTTCGTGCCTCACAGCAGAAAGGCGCCGTCTTGCTTTAGTATCCGCTCCCTTGGTTCACCAGCGTGCTGCGCCAGCGGCGCGCATCGCAAAAGTGCCAACGACCATCGCGCAGCCCCGCCCGCTCGCGGTGTTGCGTTCAAATCACGGCCCACAGTATAGGTTGCACCCATGGCGTCTCGCAAGCGTAACGCGGCCTCCCGAGGATCTGATCGGGACCCACGCGCCGATCACACGCCAGCCCGGCCGTCAGCCGGGGGCGCGAAATCCACTTCCCGGGCCGACAGCTCGCAAACCCATACCCGCGCCAGAAGCCCGCGTCCTCAGGACCGGGACTCGCGACGCTCTGCCGCAGGCCAAGGCGCCTCGGTTTGGATCTGGGGAAGCCACGCCACCCTCGCCGCCCTCGCAAATCCGGCCCGCTCGGTCAGCCGCCTGCTCCTCACCGACGAGGCCCGCGGCCGCCACGACCAAGAACTCGGCAACCGGGTGCGGGCAGAAATGGTTGGCCCGGCTCAGATTGCCACCTTGCTGCCCGCCGGCGCCGTCCATCAGGGCCTCGCGGCCCTGGTTAAGCCCCTGGAAAACCCTGATCTTTCCGAATCGTGCGAGCCCACCAAGGGTGGACGCACCGTGGTTCTGGTCCTCGACCAGGTGACCGACCCGCGCAACGTCGGCGCGATTCTGCGCTCGGCGGCTGCCTTCGGGGTCAAAGCCATCGTGGCAACGGCCGCGCACTCGCCGCCCGAAAGCGGAACCCTGGCCAAGGCCGCGTCGGGGGCGCTCGAGCGCCTACCCTTCGTACGGGTCCCCAACCTTGTCCGCGCCCTCGCGACCCTCGCAGAGCTCGGTTACTGGAGCGTCGGACTCGACTCTGCCGCGACCGAAACGCTCGATGGCGCCAGGCACCAGGGCGCGGTCGCCCTCGTCCTGGGTGCCGAAGGAAGTGGCATGCGCCGCCTCACCAGCGAGCATTGCGACTTCCGCGCCAGGCTCGCGACCCATCCGGTCGAGGGTGCGACCGGGAGCCTCAATGTCTCGGTCGCCGCGTCGGTCGCGCTCTATGAGCTGACGCGCGCGTAGCGCGAGATAGGTTGGCGCGCCGCGTGCTACATGTGAGACGTGAATAGCGCGCGGGGACCTGCACTCGCCGCGTTCGATGAGATGCGCGAGCCCGGAGGGGGGCTGCGGCCCGCGTATCAGAACCTCGAGACGTGGCTCACGCTCACTCCCAAAGAGGAGTTCGATCGCGTGCGCAGCGAGGCGGACCTGCTATTCCGCCGCCTCGGCATCACTTTCACGGTCTACGGTCACGGCGACACCGAGCGCCTGATCCCGTTCGACATCATCCCCCGCGTCATCACCGCCGCGCAGTGGGCGCATGTGCGCAAGGGCCTCGAGCAGCGCGTGCGCGCGATGAACGCGTTCCTCACCGACATCTACGGCAATCGCGACATCCTGCGCGCCGGCATCATCCCGGAAGACCTGGTCCTCACCAACAAGCAGTTCAGGCCTGAAGCCGCCGGCGTGACGCCGCCGCGCGGCGTCTACGTCCACGTCGCCGGCATCGACATCGTGCGCACCGGCGAGAACGACTTCTACGTGCTGGAGGACAACCTGCGCACGCCGTCGGGTGTGTCCTACATGCTGGAGAACCGCGTCATCATGATGCGCCTGTTCCCCGAGCTATTCGCGCAGAACCGGATCGCGCCGGTCGACCACTATCCGGAAGAATTGCTCAACACGCTGCGCGCGGCATCGCCGAGCGCTGACCCGACCGTGGTGGTGCTGACGCCGGGGCCGGAGAACTCCGCATACTTCGAGCACGCGTTCCTCGCCGAGCAGATGGGGGTGGAGCTGGTCGAAGGACAGGACCTGTTCGTCGCCAACGGCTTCGTCTACATGCGTACGCCGGCCGGACCGGCGCGCGTCGATGTCGTCTACCGGCGTATTGACGACGATTTCCTCGATCCGTTGGCGCTGCGCCAGGACTCGCTCCTCGGCGTGCCGGGACTCTTGTCCGTCTATCGTTCGGGCCGCGTCGCGCTCGCCAACGCGCTGGGCACTGGCGTCGCCGACGACAAGGCGGTGTACGCGTTCGCTCCGGACATCGTGCGCTTCTACCTGAACGAAGAGCCGATCCTGAAGAACGTGCCGACCTACCTCTGCCGGCGCCCGGACGACTTCAAGTATGTGCTCGACCATCTGGGCGAACTGGTCGTCAAAGAGGTGCACGGCTCCGGCGGCTACGGCATGCTGATCGGACCGGCATCGACCAAGGCGCAGATCACCGACTTCAAGAAGCGCATCCAGGCGAACCCCGGCAACTACATCGCCCAGCCAACCTTGGCGCTCTCCACCTGCCCGACGTTCGTAAAACGCGGCATCGCGCCGCGCCACGTCGACCTCCGCCCGTACGTGCTCTCGACGCCCGAACAAGTGCGCATCGTGCCCGGCGGCCTGACGCGCGTCGCGCTGGAGAAGGGCTCGCTCGTCGTGAATTCCTCTCAGGGCGGCGGCACCAAGGACACGTGGGTGCTGGATGCGTAGGTCGCCATGCTGAGCCGCACCGCCGACAACCTCTACTGGCTCGGCCGCTACTTCGAGCGCGCCGAGAACACGGCGCGCATGCTCGACGTCGCACACCGCTCAGCGCTCATCAGCCGTCAGGACGTCGCGGCGGCGGACTGGGGATCGGTGCTGGGCATCTCGGGCACAGCCAAGTCGTTCGCCACCAAGTACGACAAGGCGGACGCGCGCAACGTCATCACCTACATGGTGACCGACCTGGAAAACCTGACCAGCATCTCGGCGTGCATCCGCCGCGCCCGCGAGAACGGGCGCGCGCTGCGCGGCTCCATCACCAGCGAGATGTGGGAGTGCCTCAACGAGACCTACCTGTCGCTGCAGGGCAAGGACTACGACCATGTCGCGGCATCCGGGTTCTCGGGGTTCTTCGACTGGGTGAAGGAGCGCTCGCACCTGTTCCGCGGGGTCACCTTCGGCACCATGCTCCGCGATGACGCGTACCACTTCCTGCGCCTCGGCACGTTCCTGGAGCGCGCCGACAACACCGCGCGGCTGCTCGACGTGAAGTACCACCTGCTGCTGCCGGCGTCGGACGCGGTGGGCGGCGTCGTCGACTACTACCAGTGGGCGGCGCTGCTGCGCTCGGTGTCGGCGCTGCGCGCCTACAAGCACGTCTACCGCGAGGCGATCCTCCCCTGGCGCGTCGCCGAGCTGCTGATCCTGCGCGAGGACATGCCGCGCTCCCTGCGTGCGAGCTTCCGCGAGATCGACGTACTGTTCGGCGAGCTGCGCACGCGCTACCACCGCGACTACGAGTGCTTCCGCCTGGCCGGCGACATCTACGGCAAGTTGCGCTATGGCCGCATGGAGGAGATCTTCCAGGGCGGCCTGCACGAGTTCCTCACCGACTTCATCCGCCGCACCGCGAACCTTGGCAAGCAGATTGCCGACGACTTCCAGCTGGCGGCGTAGGAACAGCGCGATGGAACTCGCCGTCGAACACGACACGACGTACGCGTATGCGACGCCGCTGCGTTATTCGATCCAGTACCTGCGGCTGCGCCCGCACCAGTCGGCGCAGCAGAGCGTTCGCCAATGGTCGGTCAAAGGACCGGAGCCGCTGAGCCAGTTCCGCGACGGCTTCGGCAACGACGTCGAAGTGCTGTCCCTGACCAAGCCGCACCAGTCGTTCACGGTATCGGTGCGCGGGCGCGTCTCGACCGTCGCCAACGGCGGCCCGTCCGACGAAGACGAGACCTTGCCGCCCGCGGTGTTCCTGCGCGCGACGCACCTCACCGCTCCCAACGCCCCGTTGATCGACCTCGCCCGCAGCGGCGCCAAGGGCGCAGCCGGCATAGAGATGCTCGAGCGTCTTGTCGAGCGCGTATGCGGCGCGGTCAGCTATCGCGGCGGCGTCACCGGCTCCGCCACCACCGCGGCAGAGGCGCTGAACACGGGCGCCGGCGTCTGCCAGGATCTCAGCCACGTCCTGATCTGCTGCAGCCGCGAACTCGGCATGCCGGCGCGCTACATCAGCGGCTACTACTGGGCCGATCCCAACGGTATCGACTACGAGGCCAACCACGCCTGGGCCGAGGTGTACGTGCCGGAGCGCGGCTGGATCGCGTTCGATCCGGCCAATAAGCAGCGCGTCAACGACACCTACGTGCGTCTTGCCAGCGGTTTGGACTACCTTGATGCGGCCCCGGTGCGGGGTACGCGCCGCGGCGGCGGCACCGAGAACCTGACGGTGCGAGTGCGGGTGGCACAGGCGCAAGGTCAGCAGTAAGGCGGGGGAACAATTGACTTACTGCATGGGCATCCTGCTGCAGCAGGGTCTCGTCATGGTGTCGGATTCGCTCACCAACGCGGGCGTCGACCAAATCGCCAAGTTCCGCAAGATGACGATCTGGGAGACCCCGGGCGAGCGGGTGCTCGTGCTAATGACCGCCGGCAACCTCGCCGTCAGCCAGGCCGTCGTCGCCCATCTCAACGAAGGGCTCCCCGTCAACGGGAAGTCCGAATCGATGATGACCGTGAACACCGCTGCCGAGGCCGCGCGCCTGGTCGGAGCCGCAGTGCGCGCGGTGGACGCGATCGACGGCGCGGCACTGCGCCAGTCCGGGCTCGACTTCGACGTGTCCATGATCCTGGGCGGCCAGATCGCAGGCGGGCCGCTGCGCCTGTTCCTGATCTACAAGGCCGGCAACTTCATCGAGTCGACGCCCGACACGCCGTTCTTCCAGATCGGCGAGAACAAGTATGGCAAACCCATCCTCGATCGCGTCATCACGTTCGGTACCAACCTCGCCGACGCATCCAAGTGCGCGATCATCTCGATGGACTCGACGCTGCGTTCCAATATCTCGGTCGGACCGCCCATCGACCTGCTCGTCTACCGTCGCGACACCCTCAAGGTGGCGACCCACCAGACCTTGGCCGACACCGACCCTTACTTCGCCGAGGTGCGCGCGGCGTGGGGCAGCGGCTTGCGCGCCGTATTCTCCGAGATCCGCAACCCGCCCTGGGACTTTGGCTAGCGACTCGGCCGAGCCACGGGCGCGCGGTGCTTGACCGGGACCGTAGGTACCTGCTTGTTAATCGTGTTGCGCTTTGGTGCCGCATGATTCTTTCGCTGTACGGACTTTACCGGATGGGCACGGCCGCGCGCCGCGCCGACCATTCCGACGCATGTGAGCTCTCCCACTGCTTGAGCGCGGCCATCTGAGATGGCCGGTTTCGATCTCACCCAAGTCGCCTTGATCGCTAGCGCCGCCGCCCTGGGCGGCCTGTTGCTGCACCAGCTGCGCCAACCGATCCTGGTCGGCTACGTGCTCGCGGGCGTCCTGCTCGGCCCCTCGGTACTGGGGCTGGCCGCCGACCGCGGCGCCGTCGAAAGCCTCGCCGAGCTCGGCGTGCTGATGCTGCTGTTCCTGATCGGGCTCGAGCTCAGCTTGCGCAGCTTCAAGCGCGTTTGGCATGTCTCGCTGCTCACCGCCTTGCTGCAGATCGGCGTTGCCCTCGTCCTCGCCTGGGGCGTCGGCCGCTTCCTGGGTTGGTCGCCCGGCCTCGCTCTGCTGGTCGGCTTCGCGGTTGCGCTTTCCTCCACCGCGGTCGCCATCAAGATCCTGGAAGACATCGGCGAGCTGCGCACCGACGTCGGCCGCACCGCCATCGGCGTGCTCATCGCCCAGGACTTGGCCGTAGTGCCGATGCTGCTGATCGCCGGCATGTTCTCCGGCGAGGAGCAATCGATCACCCTCGAGCTCGGCAAGCTGGGCGCCGCCGTCGCAGTGCTCGCGGCTGTCATCCTGTTCCTGTCCGGCCGGCGGCGCATCCGCATCGCCCTGCTCGACCGCCTCGAGGAGAACGAGGAACTCGCCGCCATCACCGCGCTGGCGATCTGCTTCTCGGCCGCGACCTTGTCGGGCCTGCTCGGCCTGTCGCCGGCGTACGGCGCGTTCATCGCCGGCCTGATCGTCGGCAACACCGCCGAGCGGCCGAAGATGGTGGCGGCGACCCGCCCCATTCAGTCGGCGCTGCTCATGGTGTTCTTCCTGTCGGTGGGCTTGCTGCTCGACCTGCGCTTCATTTGGGACAACCTCGGCACCGTCTTGCTGCTGGTTCTGGTGGTGACGGTCGGCAAGACCGCTGCCAACATCGCGATTCTGCGCCTGGTGGGCGAGCCGTGGCCGCGTGCCTTCCTGGCCGGCACGGTGATGGGCCAGGTCGGCGAGTTCTCCTTCGTGCTCGCCGCGTCGGGCGTCGCTTCGGGCCTGATCGGCGCCGACGATTACCGGCTGCTGGTCGCTGTCATCGCCCTCAGCTTGGTGGCGAGCCCCCTGTGGCTCCTCACCGCGCGACGCCTCGAAGCCTTGGCGTGGCGTCCCGGCGACGGCGCCAGCTTCGGCCTCGACAGCCTGTACGGTGCCGAGGCGCGCGCCCTGTGGCGCGGCGTCCGTGCCGTCGGCCGTGGCGTGCGCAGCGGCAGCAACGGTGCGGTTGCCGCCGCTCGCCGCGCAGCGGAGCGCCTGCGCCGTGTGCACGCCGCGAAGCCATCCACGAACATGCCGGCGGTCGTCGAAACGCCCACCGAGCATCCGCCCGCCGCCAACGACTTGGTCGTTCCCGCCGAGACGCGTTCGACCGGCACGGAGAATCCGCGTTGAGACTGCTGTTCGCTCTCGCAGCGTGTCTCCTCCTCTCCTTCGTGTCGCCGCCCGCCCACGCCCAGGGTGGCGCGCCGGCAGCCGCGGTGGCGACGCCGGCCGACATCGATGCACTCATCCGCGTGCTGCAGGACGACGCGGCGCGCGCCCGTCTGCTCGAAGAGCTGCGCCGCCTGGCGCCACCGCCGGCGACGACGCCAGCGGCAACCGCCGTGCCGGCCCCTCCAGCCGCCACCGCGGCCACGCCGGCGCCGCCCACCAGCCGCCCTGATTCGGGCGCAGGCATGCTGGCGGTGTTCAGCAATGCGCTCTCGTCGCTCGGTGATCGCGTCGCCGAGGTCGCCCTGGCGATGGGCAGCCCCCGCGGCATCGTGCGCTGGTTCACCGACCAATCGGCGCCCGATCGCCAGACGTTCTGGACCGCGCTTCTGCTCTACTTGGCCCTGACGGTAGCGCCGGCCCTCGCCGTGTGGTGGTCGGTGCGCCGGCTGCTGCGACCGGCGACGACACGCCTCGAGGTTCGCGCCGCGGCCACCACCTGGTGGCGGCGCATCCCATACTCCGTTCTCAACAGCCTGCTGCTGATCGCGCCGATCCTGGCGTTCGCGCTCACGGGCTATGCATTGCTTGCGGTCCTGCAGCCGTCCGAGGGCGTCCGGCTGATCATCCTGACGGCACTCACCGCCGTCATTGCAGCGCTAGCCAGCAATGCGGTCGCCAAAGCCCTGCTCGCCCCACTCACGCCGGGCCTGCGGCCACTGCCCATGCGCAACGAAACCGCCGCATACCTCTACGTATGGGTGCGCCGCACCGTCGATCTGCTCGTCTACGGCTACTTCCTGACGCAAGCGGCCCTACTGCTCGGCGTGCCACCGGCGGCCTATGCGTTCCTTGTACGCCTGATCGGCTTGCTCTTCGCGCTGCTGCTGGCCGTGCTGATCCTGCAGAATCGCCAGCCGGTACAGCGCTGGATGGCCGGGCTCGGCGGCGAGCGCGTCGGCCCGAACGCGGTGCGGGTCATGCGCGAGCGCCTGGCGTCGTCGTGGCACGTGCTGGCGCTGCTCTACGTCGGGGCGGCATGGGCCGTGTGGATGCTCGGCATTCCGGGTGGCTTCACCCTAATCGCCCGCAACACCATGGCGTCGGCTGTCATCGTCGTCATTACTTGGTTCCTGGTGCGGGTCATCGGTCAGGCGCTGCACGGCGCCTTCGGCGTCAGCGAGGAGATCCGCCGCCAGTACCCCTTCGCCGCGGCGCGCGCCGACCTGTACCTGCCGCTCACGCGGCGCAGCATCGTCATCCTGCTGCAGGCGCTCGCCGCGCTCGCCATCCTGCAGGTGTGGGGCATCGACATCCTCGAATGGTTCACATCGGATGCCGGGCGCCGCGTCCTGTCGCGCGCGCTGCACATCGCTGTCATCCTCGGCATCGCGGTCCTGGCGCTCGAGCTTTCGAACGCCCTGGTCCACCTCTACCTCGACGCGCGCAGCGGCGACGAGGACCACGTGCCGTCCCAACGCATCCGCACCTTGCTGCCCCTGATCCGCAACGTGCTGATCATCCTCATCAGCGTCATGACCGGCCTCGTCATCCTGTCCGAGATCGGTGTCAGCATCGGTCCGCTGCTGGCCGGCGCCGGCGTGGCGGGCGTCGCCATCGGCTTTGGCGCGCAGACGCTGGTGAAGGACTTCATCACCGGCGTGTTCATCTTGATCGAGGACTCGCTCCACGTCGGCGACGTTGCGCGCTTGGGCAACAAGACCGGCGTGGTCGAGTCGATGACCATCCGCACGGTGCGCCTGCGCGACTTCGACGGCACCGTCTACACGATCCCGTTCTCCAGCGTCGCGGTGATCGAGAATCTGACCAAGGACTTCTCGTACGCCGTCATCGACGTGCGCGTCGCCTACAACGAAGACTACGAACGCGTCGTCAAGCTGCTCAAGGACATCGGCCACGACATAAAGGCCGACCCCCAACTCGGCCGCGCCATGCTCGGTCCCATCGAGATCATGGGTCTCGAGGAGGTAACCGACAACGCTCTGGTCATCCGCGTGCGCATGAAGACCCGGCCGCAGCGTCAGTGGGACGTGCGCCGCGAGTTCAATCGGCGCGTGAAGGTGCGTTTCGACAAGGAGGGCATCGAGATGCCCTTCCCGCGTACCGCGCCGCCGCCCAAACCATCGGCGATCGAGCCGCCGGTACCCGAGGCGGAGGCGAGCAATCCCTAGGCGAGAGGCTCCCCGCGGCTAGAATGCCGCCATGGGCGAGGCCAAGCGGCGCAAGCAGGATGCCTTCACCAAGGCGCAGCTCGAACAGCTCGAGCAGGTTGTCGAGCGCGTCTATAAGCGCACGCGTGCCGGCATCGAGGCGGCCCGCGCGGCGGCCACCGACGATGAACGCGGCGGCCACCTTGCAGCGATTCACGGCGCCACCGCCTCCGTCGTCGGCGCCCTGACCGAAGACTTCTTCGCCACCGACCCAACGGGCCCCGACGTGCAGAAGCAGATCGCCTGCGCAAAGGGCTGCTCGCACTGCTGCCACGCCAATGTCGAAGTCACCATCGTCGAGGCGATCGCGGTTGCGCGCCGTGTCGCCGAGGATTCTGTCTTGGCCGAGTCGGTCCGCGCCACCGCTCCCAAGGTCGATGGCATCCCGCCGTGGACCCGCTACGACTTCCGCATCCCCTGTCCGTTGCTGCGCGACGGTGCGTGCTCGATCTACGACGTGCGTCCGCGCGTGTGCCGCGCGCATGTCTCGTACAGCGTGGCGCTTTGCGAAGAGGTGCTGATATCGGGCAAGAGCCGATCTCTCGCGCCGATAGTCACCTTCGGTTGGCCCCGCACCGTGAGCAAGGCGATCGGCCACGGCACCATCGGTGCGCTCGATCACGAGCGGCTGCAATCCTGCACCGTTGAGATGACGGCGGCCGTTGCGCACATTCTGCGCACTCCGGAGTCGGTGCCGCGCTGGCTCCGCGGCGAGGCGGTGTTCGCTCCGTACGGATTCGGCAGTGCCGCGGGCGCGGCCGAGCGCCACAGTATGTAGGCGGAGGTCACGTCCCGCGCTATCTTCCGCTCACGCCGGCGTAGCTCAGTTGGTAGAGCAGTGGTTTTGTAAACCTCAGGTCGGGGGTTCGAGTCCCTCCGCCGGCACCAGCCTCCCGCCCGCTCCGTGCGCGGCGCCCTTTCGCACGGAGCCAAGGCACCCATATGTATGCCTTGTCCACAAGCGAGGCTCCGCTCCATGCTCTATCTCTTGGCCGTCGTCTTGCCGCCGCTTGCTCTCCTCATGTCGGGCAAGCCGCTCCAGGCGCTGTTCAACCTGGTGCTGTTCGTGGCGTCCTTGGTACTCGCGATCCTCACCTTCGGGACGCTGTGGATCGTCTGCGTCCTCTGGGCGCTGGTTGGGGCCCACAACCATTACAATGATGGGCGGGTGCGCCGCGCGGTCGAGGACGCGATGCGCCGCAACCCGGGTCGCACGGACCGCTAGGTATCGGGCCGATTGCTCCTGACGAGCGCCGCCGCCCTTAAGCTGTAGGTCCGGCCACAATATTTCTCGAGCTGCCAGTTCCACTGGCGGCGATCGTCCCTACATATTCCCCCGCCTGCGCTTTGCGTGGGTGAGGAGGAGAAGATGTCGACGCTCGCTTTGACGCAGTCCCGGGCGCCCGCGGCCCTTTGGCGCCGCACGGGCCTTCGCGTGATCCTTTTGACCTGGCTCGCCGCTGCGTTGTCCGCGTGCGGCTGG
Source organism: Rhizobium sp. Q54 (assembly GCA_945947575.1). Classification (GTDB taxonomy): domain Bacteria; phylum Pseudomonadota; class Alphaproteobacteria; order UBA2966; family CAIVPW01; genus CAIVPW01. Next base: position 70,599 of record CAMEYM010000015.1, on the reverse strand, counting down.
GTCAACACCATCCCGACCCTGGACGAGGCGTCGAACGCTGCTTGGAGTGAGGTGCAGAACCAGTACCAGCGCCGCGCCGACTTGGTGCCCAACCTGGTCGAGACGGTGCGCGGCTACGCCGCCCAGGAGCGCGAAACCTTGACGGCCGTCGTCGAGGCGCGCGCCAAAGCAACGCAGATGACTCTGCCGGCCGACATCACCACCAATCCGCAAGCCTTCCAGCAGTTCCAGCAGAACCAGGCGCAGCTTTCGAGCGCGCTCGCGCGCCTGCTCGTCGTGGTCGAGGCGTACCCGGACCTCAAGTCCAACCAAAACTTCCTGTCGCTGCAGTCCCAGCTCGAAGGCACCGAGAATCGCATCGCCGTAGCGCGCCGCGACTACATCCTGTCGGTGCAAGCCTACAACACCGAGGTACGCACCTTCCCGGGCGTGCTCGTCGCCATGCTGTATGGCGCCAAGCCCAAGGAGACGTTCGCCGCGGCGCCCGAGAGCCAGACCGCACCGCGCGTCCAGTTCTGAGATGACTCGCTGGTTCGCATCGGTGCGAGCGCCGTTCGCGGCGCTCGCGCTGATCCTGTTCGCGGCGTTCGCCCAGGTCGCTGGTGCAGCCGAGCTGCGCTTTCCCGATCTCAGCGGCCGGGTGGTCGACCAGGCCGGGCTACTTTCTCCGCTCGCACGCGAGCGAGTGACGAACTGGCTCGCGGAGCTGGAACGCGCCAAGGGCCACCAGGTCGTTGTGGCGACCCTGCCGAATCTGCAGGGTGTCACCATCGAGGACTATGGCTATCAGCTCGGCCGCGCCTGGGGCATCGGTCAGGCGGGCCGCAACACCGGCGCGCTGCTGATCGTCGCGCCGACGGAGCGCGCCGTGCGGATCGAGGTCGGCTACGGTCTCGAGGGCGACCTCACCGACGCGCTCAGCCGCGCCATCATCGAACGTGACATCCTGCCCGCCTTCCGCTCCGGCAGCTACGAGCAGGGCATCCTGGCCGGAACGGCGTCGATCCTGCGCACGCTCGGGTTCGAGCCGGCCGACGCGCCCGCACGCACCCAGTCGCGCCCCGCGGCTCCGCAGGAAACTGGAGCCGGCATGCTCCTGCTCTTCGGCGTCGTGTTGTTCATCGCGTTCTTGGCGCGACGCAACCCGCGCACTCGCTCGATCCTGCCGTACGTGCTGGCGGCAATGGCCGCCGGGCGCGGTGGTTCGCGCGGCGGCGGGCGCTCGTTTGGCGGCGGGTTCCGGGGCGGTGGCGGCTCCTTCGGCGGCGGCGGCGCGTCGGGCCGATGGTAGCAATGGGCGCCCTATCGGACGTGGACCAGTCCCGCATCGAAGCTGCGGTCAGCGCGGCGGAGCGGCGCACCAACGCGGAGTTCGCGGTGGTGGTCGCGCGCGCCAGTGACGACTATGCCGAGTATCCCCTGCTGTGGGCCGCAGTCAGCGCGCTGCTCGCCGGCGGAGTCGTAGCACTGCTGTGGACTGCCCTGCCCGCCTTGACGCTATTCGTCGGCCAGGCGGCGGCGTTCCTCGTCGTCGCCGTGGTGCTGCTGTCGCTGCCAGATCGGGCGCGCCTAGCGCCACGGCGCGCGCGCGAAGCGCGGGTCGATGCCATGGCGGACCTGCAGTTCGCCGCGCGCGTGGCGAGCCGCACCAAAGACTCGGTTGGCGTGTTGCTGTACGTCTCGCTCGCCGAGCATGTCGCCGAGGTGCGCGTCGACCAGCGCATCGCCGAGGCCGTTCCGGATGCCACTTGGCCGGCGCTCATCGACGCGCTCGTGCGGCGCATCCGCGCGGGGGACCTGCCGGGTGGACTTGTCGCCGCGGTCGAAGCCTGCGCAGCTGCGCTCGCGCCGAAGTTCCCGCCCACCCCGGGACAGGCCGATGAGATCACCAACCGGGTGGCCGAGGTCTAGCGCTCCTAGACGTGCGCAAGCGCCTTGATGGTGCGCGGCACCAGGCCGTCCGCCGTGACAACGATGCGGCCGTCCTCGCGGCGGAATAGCAGATCGACCTGCTCATCGCCAAGGCGCAGTCCGCGCAACGTCAGCTGATCGACTCCGGGCGGCAGATCCGGACGTTCGACGTGAACCTCGTTGCGCCAGGCGTCGATGCGGACACCGAGGCAGGACTGCAGCAGCATAAACGCAGCGCCCGCCGCCCACGCCTGCGGCAGGCACGCCACAGGATAGGCAATCGGAGGTTCGCCGCGCACCCGCGGGAACCCGCAGAACAACTCCGGCAGACGCATGTCGAAGTGCACGGCCGCTTCGAACGTCTCACCGAGCAGGCGCACGGCGCCGGCGCGCTCGCCATAGCGCGCCATGCCGGCGGCGCACAGCGCCGTGTCGTGCGGCCAAACGGAGCCGTTGTGATACGACATGGGATTGAAGCGCGCCTCGCCGCGCGCCAGAGTACGGATGCCCCAGCCCGAGTTGAACGACGCCGAAAGCAGGTGCGACGCCGCGCGCCGGCCGCGCTCGGGCGCCGCCGCGCCGACATAGAGAAGGTGTCCAGCATTGGAGCCGCGTACCGCGCACTGGCGTCGCTCACCATCGCGGGCAAGCGCGTAGAAGCCCGCCTCCTCCATCCAGAACAGGTCCTCAACGGCGCGGCGCAAGCGTTCGGCATGCTCGCCCCATCGCGCTGCGGCGCTCGCATCCTTGCGTCGTTTGGCGAGGACCGACATGGCCTGCAGCGCACCGAAAGCGTAGCCCTGCACCTCGACCAGCGCGATCGCGCCCGCGGGGAAATGCCCGTCGGCATGGAAGATCGAGTCGCTCGAATCCTTCCAGCCCTGGTTGACAAGGCCAGGGTCGGTGCCGGGCTGGTAGTGCAGCAGCCCATCCTGCCCGAGTGCCATCTCGCCCTCGATCCACTCCATGGCCGCGAGCAGCGACGGCCAGAGCTCTTCGATCAGGTCGAGGTCCCCCGTGCGCTCGGCGTAAGCACCGGCGAGCATGACGAACAAGGGCGTCGTGTCGACGCCGCCGTAGTAGCGGCCGAACGGGAGCTCCTTCAGTTCGGTCATCTCGCCCTTGCGCGTCTCGTGCATGATCTTGCCGGGCGCCGCGTGGTGGAAGTCCGACGTCTCGCGCGCCTGGTGCAGCGACAGGTAGCGCAGCACACCGCGCGCCAATGCCGGATCGAGCCACAGCGTCTGCAGCGCCGTCACGATGGCGTCACGGCCGAACGCAGTCGAGAACCACGGGATGCCGGCATACGGGTAAGGCCCGGTCGGCAACTCCGTGGTGAGCAACGCTAGGTCGGCGCGCGACTTGTCGATCCATTCAGTGAACAGGGTGCCGGAGCTGCGCAGGCTGGCGCCGGAGCGGCGGACGCCGCGCATGCCGAAACGCCCTTTCGCTGCGGCGCTGCGGAAGCGCTCACGGCCGGGCGTTTCGCCGCGGGTTGGGCCGACTTCGACGTACAGCTCGAGCGTACCGTTGTTTGGTAGCGACAGAAGAAACTCGGCGCGGTCCGCAAGCAGGCGCGACGGCGCGCTGGAAAATGCGATCACCGACCTACGCTCGATGCGGTCGAGCCCTTCGTAGCGAAGAGTGACGCACTGCTCGAAGATTTCCGGCGTTGCCAAGCGCCCACGCGCGCGGCGCTGCTTGCCGCGCACCTCGAACATATCGCGGAAGTCGGCGGCGAACTCGAACGCCAGCGGCACCCGCATGTCGCGCATGCCGTAGTTCTCCAGCGTGATGCGCTCGTACAGTCGCTCACACCACAGGAAGCGGACGCGCTCGACGTGGATGACGCCTTCGGGAGCCTCGTGGCCGCCGAGGGGCGGCAACGGGCGGTTGGTGAGATTCGCCGTGAAGAACACGTTGTCCTGACTGACGGCCCCGCCCAACAGCGACGGCGCGCGACCGGCCAGGGTCAGACGGAACCGGGACAACACGCGTGTGTCGTCGCGGAACATCCCGTCCGCGTCCCCCAGGATGTCACCGATGGCATCTGCGACGAGAAACGTGTCGCCGTGCTTGAGCGCGAACAGCGAGCGCGGCCCGGTGATGATCTCCGCAGCAATCTCTGCCTCGCGGCGGGCCGGGTCGGCAGTCATGCCGCCCTCAGGCCGTCTCGAGTAGCGGGGCGGCGACGGACGGCGCCTTGGCAAGCCCCTCGTACAGCGCGACGTAGTTCTTTGCCATGGTCATCACAGTAAAGCGCCGCTCGAACGCTTGCCGGACGCGCCGGCGATCCATGGACGCCGCGATCGGCACCGCGGCCACCGCAGCGGCGGCGTCGCTCACGATCAGTCCGGAGACGCTCTCTTCGATCACTTCGGGCACCGAGCCGCGATCGAAAGCGATCGCTGGAGTACCGCACGCCATGCCCTCGATCATCACGAGTCCGAACGGCTCCGGCCAGTCGATCGGAAACAACAGCGCGATGGCGTTGCCGAGGAACTCGCTCTTGTCGGCATCACCGATCTCGCCGACGTACTCGATGTCCGGCCCCTGGAGTAGCGGATGGATCACCTCGCGGTAGTAGACCGCGTTGGTCTCGTCGATCTTGGCGGCGATCTTTAGCGGCACCCCGCCGGCCTTGGCGATGGCGATGGCGCTCTCTATGCCCTTCTCCGGCGAAATGCGGCCGAGGAACGCGAGGTAGCCGCCACTCCCGCGCGGTACGAACGCGTACAGGTCGGGGGGAAGGCCGTGCGGGACGGTAGCGAGCCAATTGGCGTCGGGCATGGGCGCGCGCTGATTGTCGGAGATCGACACAAGCGGATAGCGCGACCAGCGCCGGTACGCTCCCCTCAGATCGGTGAGGTCGAGGCGCCCGTGTTGCGTGGTCAGGGTCCGCTCGGCGATGTCTTCGAACATCGGCAAGTGGAGCAGTTCGCCGTGAAAGTGCATAACGTCGAATTCGGCCGCGTGTTCGCGCACCACCGCGAGCTGGTGTAGGTGCGCCGCCATGTCCGCCTTGAGCGGCGCTGGATCGAGCCGGATGGACTGATCGCGCACCGGCACCAGGGTCGCGTGCGTGCGCGCGTCGGCGGCGGCGAACAACGTCACGTCGTGTCCGAGCGCCACGAGCGCTTCGGTGAGGTGGCCGACGATGCGTTCCGTCCCGCCGTACAGGCGCGGCGGTACCGCCTCGTAGAGCGGTGGAATCTGGGCGATCCTCATCCGGGCACCGGGTGTTGGAAATGGACTATCAATAGAAGGCGGATCGTGCAGGCAGCGGGACCGCTGGCCCATTGCCCCGATGGGAGGCTCACTGTCGCGCTGCCCGCGATTGAATCGCTCGCGCTTCGGTCGCTGGAAAAAGGACGCCGACGGCCTGACGGCCGCCGGCGCGGATCCTGTACGGCGTTGCGCGCCGCTCCAGGGAAGTTGGGCGCCTAGTGACGGCTCGGACTGCCGCTCCGCGTGTCCGCGCCCGGCGACTCTTCGGCGTCGTCTTCGATCCCGCTGACCGGCGGTGCGTCGGCCACGACTTGGTCTCGGTGTTGTGCGGCCAGGCTCGCCTTGCGTCCACGCGCCTCGCCACCTTTGCGCCCGGCCTCGGCCGCCAAACGGCGGTCTTGCGAGAAGCTGCGCTTTTCATCCGGCACGCTTTGGCCTCCCTTGCGCCCGGCCTGCGCTGCGAGAGCGCGGTCTTGCGAGAAGCTACGCTTCTCATCCGGGACGCTCTGGCCTCCCTTGCTCGCGATCTCGCGCTGCCGCCCTTCGTCCATCGAGGCGAAACCCCGAGCTGACGTTCCGCCCCGCTCCGAGCTTCCCCCTTGGTTCCGATCAGGTGCCATGTGTGCGTACTCCTATGACCACATCCCCACTAACGAAGGAACGCGCGACGTAGCGCGCATGCCTCCCCAACTGCGCCGGCGCATCGCGTCCTTCCTGCGAAACGAGTGTCGTGTTGCCGCGATGGGCAACTACTCAGGAATCGCCCGGCGCGGTTCGCGACATGAGGACCCGTCCGAGCGTGCGGATCGCATGAGCGGCCGAGGACGAGCGCGCGAAGCGCGGCGCACGCCACCCTCTCGCACACGCGCGGGAAGGTGAACTGCTCGGCTGAGGTATCTCAGGGTGGCGTTTGGGTGCGGCGTCGCTCGCGCTACCCCAAAGCACGGGGCTCCTTCCGAAGCAGACCCGCGCGCGCCGCGTCACCTACACTGGGCGGACGACAAATCCCGCGCGCGCCGCAGCGAATGTAGCGCCATCGCAAGGAGGATTCATGCGTTACGCATTGCTCTGGCTGCTTGGCATGCCGATCCCGGTTCTACTGGTGATCTGGCTGCTGTTCCGTTGACCTAGTCGGCCGCCGCCGCCAGGCTGCTGGAGCGCTCATTCGTCGTCACTGCGGTCGCCTTGCGAAAGCGCGCATACGGCTCACCCTCCGCCACCTCGCGCATCTTGCGGCCAAGCTCGACCTTGCGGAACGGCTTGTGCAGCAACGTCGCGCCCGGCATCAGCATTCCCTGAATCTCGATCGCCTGTTGCGAATAGCCGGAGGTAAACATCACGCGCAGCTCGGGATGGGACTCCGCCATGACATCGGCGAGCTCGCGCCCATTCATGCCGCCCGGCAGGATCACATCCGTCAGCAGCACGTCGTATGCGGCGAGACGGATCGCCGCGAGTGCCGACGCCGCGTCCTCGACCGCGTTGGCGGTGTAGCCCAGCGCAGTAAGCTGCATCAGCACGAGGTCGCGCACGTTCGGCTCGTCCTCGACGACGAGCACGCGTGCGGTCAGGCCGCTCGCCGTGATCTGGCCCGCTGCGGCGCTGACAGAATCTTCCGCGGGCTTCGTGTCGCCTCCGGCGAGCGCCGGCGATGCCATCGGCAGGAACATCGTCACACGCGCGCCATGCCCTGGCTCGCTGAAGATGCGTACCGTGCCGCCGGACTGCGTCACGAATCCGTAGACCATGCTGAGGCCTAGGCCGGTACCCTTGCCTGGCCCCTTGGTCGTGAAGAACGGCTCGAAGGCGCGCGCCGCGACCTCAGGAGGCATGCCCGTACCGGTGTCACTTACCGCGATGCGCACGTAGGCGCCGGGCTTCAGGCCGCCGCATTGCGCCGCATTGGCGGCATCGACCATGCTGTCGTCGGCCTCGATGGTGAGGGTGCCTCCGTGGGGCATGGCGTCGCGCGCGTTGACTGCAAGGTTGAGGAGCGCCGACTCGAGCTGGCCGCGATCGACGTGGACGCGGCTCACCGTGGGTGACACGGACAGGCGAATGGCGACGTCTTCGCCCATCGTGCGGCGCAGAATGATCTCCGAGCTGCGGATGGCGTCGCTGGGATCGATCACCTCGGGGTCCAGAGTCTGGCGACGGGAGAACGCCAGCAGCCGCCGGGTCAGGTCGGCACCGCGGTCTGCGGCGTTGATGACGACGTCGGTCATCTCGCGCAGGCGCTGGCTGCGCGCCGGCAGTAGCTCGCGCATGGACTCGGACGTACCGAGGATAACGGTGAGCAGGTTATTGAAGTCGTGCGCAATGCCACCGGCGAGCTGGCCGACCGCGTCCATGCGGTGCGCCTGGCGTAGCTGGTCCTCTTTCTTGCGGTATTCCGTGACGTCGATGCTCGTAGTGATGACGCGCGCGCGGCCGTCGATCTGCACCACCTCGGCCGACATGAGCAGCACCAGCGCCTTGGCGTCGCGCAGATGCAGGCGCACCTCGAGGTCCCGCACGGAGCCTGACATGGCGAGGGCGTTGCGCAGCTGGCGGCGGTCGTCGAAGTTGAGCCCGATGCCGAGCTCCTCGATGGAATGACCGACGACAGCGTCGCGCTCAAGACCGAACGCGGCGAGCCAGCTCTTGTTGACCTCGTAGACGCGCCCGTCGTCCAGGTTGGTGATGGTCACCAGCGCCGGACTGGTCTGAAACATGGTGGCGAAGCGGCGCTCGGATTCCTGTCGTTCGGCCTCGGCGCGCTTCCGCTGAGTGATGTCGCGAGTCGCCGCAATAAAGAAGAGCCGCCCGTTGACCACGGTGTGGCTAACGATCATCTCGAGCGGGAAAAGCGAGCCGTCCTTGCGGCGACCAAGAGTCTCCTGGGCGCCGTCCTCACCCGGGCGAGGGCTCGGGCGTAGGGCATGGGCCGCGATCAGGTCGCCCGGCTGGCGCCCTGGCAGTTCACCGGAGAGCGCGTTGAGCGGCAATCCGATCAGCTCGCCGTCGCCATACCCGTACATCTGTGTAGCGGCGGAGTTCGCCGTCTCGATCTCGGAGCGATCGTTGACGGTCATGATCGCCTCGCCGACGTTTTCAGCGACCGCGCTGAACAGGCGCTCCTGATCGAGCGACAGCTGGAAGGCCCGCGCCAGCACTCCGACTTCGCCCGGCGCCTCTATGGGCAGGTTGATCGCGCGGCGGTCGGCGCCTGGCGCCACCGCCGCCGTCATCCGCGACAGCGGCTCGATGATGGAGCGCGCCAGCAAGATCGAAAGGCCCACCGCAACTACCGCGGCGATCGCGGCTGCCAGTAGCGTTGAACGCAGCATTGAATTCGCGTCAGCGAGGAACGATGCCACCGGCCGTGTGGTGACAACGGCGATGCGGTAGCCGCCGGCGATGCTCGCGGTCGCCACGCCCACGGCTTCGCGCACGCCCGAAGCAACGCGCACGGTGAAGGCAACGCGATCCGCGCCGCGCAGGGCGGTGACGACGCGCGCGACATCCCAATCGGGCGCCGCCACGAGCGCCAACGGATGCAGGAGCTCGCCGCGCATCGAGACGACCGACACGGCCGGATCGGCGGCCCGCCCCGCCAGCATCGTGCCGAGGTCGAGATCGGCAATGACGATGCCGTCCTGTGCGTTGCCGCCGCCGGTGGCCAGTAGCGTCAATCGCCCGCGCGCTATCCCCGCGGCTGCGGCCGCCGGCGCGACGGTGGCAAGCGCCAGACGGCCGCGCGTGGCGGCGACCCCCAGTAGCGCGGCCTGCTCGCCCTCGTCCAAGTCGCGGTCGCGCATCGTCTGGATGACGCCGCGCGCATCACGCTCGACGGCGATGATCTCCCGCCCTGTCGCCGGACTGACCAGCCGCAGGCGGGCGAATCCCGGCTTGGCGCGCAGCTCAGCGGACAGGAACTGCCCCGCCAGCACGCGCCGGTACCCCTCGTCCGGGTTGTCGCGCAGATCCTGGATGACCGCCGCCTCGGCCAGCACGCCAAGCTCGGCTGCGCCAAGCTCGGTGCCGGCCTCGATGTCGCGCGCGATGCGGCGCGCTTCCTCCTGGAGGAACGCCAGACCCTCGCGCACCAGACGCTGCTCCAGACCCCGATACGAGAGTCCGGCGGCCGTTAGGCCGGTCAGGATGACCACGGCGACCATCGCGAGCGTGATGCGGACCGACAGGGTCATCGCCTCACTCCGCGGTCGCACTCCGGCTCCGACCGCGCGCCACGTGCTGGTGATCGACGACGACCCGGGTGTGCGCGAAATCATCGAGGCATCCCTTGCCCAGGCCGGCTTCCGCGTCACTGCGCTGCCTGACGGCAAGCGCATCAGCCAGATTCTGTGGGGCGGCGACGTCGCCGTGGCGATCGTCGACCGGTCCCTGCGGGATGAAGATGGCCTCGCTATCACGCGCCGCCTGCCCGAGCGCTACGACATCGGCATCGCGACTGTCAGCGGCCGCAGCAAGTTGCGTGAGACTCTGGTCACCCATGCCAATCGCGTGCTCAGCCGCGATCAGCTGCTCAACCCGCTGTGTGACCGGCATACCCCCGCCTTCGATCGCAGCATCGACGTTAAGGTCGACCGCCTGCGCCGCAAGCTCGGCGACGATCCGGACAATCCGCGCATGATCCGCACGGTGCGCAATGGCGGCTACGTATTCGTTGCCGACGCTACTGCCCCGTAGACCTGGCGCGCGGGATAACCGGCCGATTGTCCACAGAGTGCGGCCAAAGTGATGGGCATGCGACCGTTCGCACCGCCACGGCAGCGCCGTGCGGGCGCATCGCTCCGCATCGCAAAAGGCCTCTTGGCCCATCCCCCGCCCTGACCTTCCTGGCTCGGCACTCCCATGCCGGGCCGGGACCCCAATGGTCCACAAGCCAGCAGACTTTACTACCCTGCGTTGAATTGCACCACCTTCGGTTCTATTGCTGCGAGTATAGCGTAGGCCAAGCTGGCAAGGGTTGGGGCGCGACCGAGAGACGGGCTGCCTGTGTCCTCCGACCCCTAGGTTGTGGGCCACCTCACAGACCTTCACCCCAGGGTTGCGGCATTCCTAGGTCAGCCTCTAGGAGCAAACACCGTGACCCCTCAGGAACTCGTCAACGTCCTCGTCCGCCACGACCGTTTCGTGCGCGGCCAAATTGGAGGGGCCAAGGCCGACCTTCGCGGCCAGGACCTGTCCGGACTACGCCTCCCGGGCGTCAACCTGCATGACGCGAGCCTGTCCGGGGCGGACTTCCACAACTGCGATCTGACCCGCGCCGACTTCAGCTCCGCGGACTTGTACGGCGCCAACTTCGAGCGTGCCGTCGCCACCGGCGCCAACTTCGAGCGCGCCGATCTGCGCGGGGCGAAGCTCGCCGGCGCCAAGCTCAACAGCGCCCGCATGGCGGGCTCCGACCTGCGCCCCGGCGGACTGCTCGGCAGCGAGCGCATCCAGACCGCCGACCTGACCGGCGCCACGCTCGATCAGACGGACCTTGAGAACGCCAAGATCTCCAGCGCCAACATGCGCAACGCATCCTTGAAGGAAGCGAACTTGCGCAACTCCACCGGCCACCAGGTCGATCTCCGTGGCGCTGATTTGCGCGGCGCCGACCTGACGTCGGCTGCGCTCACCGGCGCCGATCTCGGCGGCGCCAACCTTAAGGGCGCCAAGCTCGGCATGGCACGCCTCAACGGCGCGCGGCTGATCGGCGCTCTCCTCGCCGAAGTCGATCTCGCGTCGGCCGACCTGCGCGAGGCATCGATCTGCCTCGGCGCCGCGAAGCTGACCGAGGAGATACAGGCCGCCGTGCGCGAGCACGTGCTGTGGCTCGACTCGGGCGGCAACCTCGGCACCCGAGCCGTGCTCGAAGGGGCCGACCTGCAGGGCGCCCAGCTCGCCGGCATCTACCTGAGCGGCGCCGGGCTGCGCGGCGTCAACCTATCCGGCGCCAACCTTGTCGGCGCCAAACTGCTGCTTGCGGACCTGCGGGACGCGAACCTGAGCGAAGCCGATCTCCGCCGCTGCAACATCTCGGGCGCGCTGCTTACCAACGCGGACTTGCGCCGCGCCAAGCTCGGCTACGCCATCCTCAGGCCGGTCGAGCTGCGCGATGGCAAGGGCCACCTCACCGGCAAGCTGGCGCCGACCAATATCCAAGGCGCCAAGCTCGCCGACGCCGATCTGGCGTTCGTCGACCTGAGCCAGGCGCTCGCCGATCCCGGCGTCGCCGATTCGCACCACGAGGTCGGCCACACCCCGCGCGAACCTGCGAAAGCCGCAGCCGCGACTACCGGCCGCACGCCGCGCGAGCATGGCCCGCACGCCGTTGAGGCGCCGGCGCCCAAGCGCGCCGACCCGATGCCGGCGCGCCGCGCCGTCCACTAGGGGCGCGAGAGGGACTCGCACGTGTGGCGGGATGCGCTAGCATCCCGGCTCATGCCGATTTCCTTTCGCACTAGCGAGCAGGATGTGCTGCTCGTCGTCGATGTCCAGAACGACTTTTGTCCGGGTGGCGCCTTGCCCGTGCCTGACGGCGACCGCATCGTCCCTCTCGTCAACCGCCTGGCGGGCCAGTTCGCCCACGTCGTCTTCACCCAGGACTGGCATTCGCCGCGGCACGCGTCGTTTGCCTCCGCCCACCAGGGCAGGCAGCCGTTCGAGACCACGGCGCTCCCCTACGGCGCGCAGGTGCTGTGGCCGGACCATTGCGTGCAAGGCACCCCCGGCGCCGAGTTCCACCGCGATCTCGATCGCGCGCGTGCCGAGATGATCGTGCGCAAGGGGTTCCGGCCCGGCATCGACTCCTACTCCGCGTTCTATGAGAACGACCAGCGCACGCGCACCGGCCTCACCGGCTACTTGCGCGACCGTGGCTTCCACCACGTCTACCTGTGCGGACTGGCGTTCGACTTTTGCGTGAAGTGGTCGGCGCTCGACGCGCTCCGCGAGGGGTTCACCGCCACGGTGATCGAGGACGCAACGCGCGCGATCGATCTCAACGGATCGGCGGCCGCCGCGCGCACAGAGATGACGGCGGCAGGAGTTAGCCTGGTGGAGTCGGCGCGGCTCGAGTCCTAGCGATCCGCGTAGCCGAAACCGGTCAACTCGCCGCGCCACACTCCCGCGCCGGTGGTGCGCGCCCGCGTCTCAAGCGGCACGTAATCCGGTGAGGCGCCGTGCTGGGCGAGCGCCCAGCCGCCCGACACCATGGCCGCACCGATGTCGCGGCCGCCGACCGTGCAGCGAGCCACGGTGATGCCCATGTAGCGACCGGAGTCTACCGGCGTGCAGGTCACAGCCTTGTTGCGGATGAGGTCGTGGAGAGCGGCGCGGGAGAACTCGCCACACGACCAGCGCCCTTGCGGCACCCGACAGGTTTCGTCGCGCTCGGGCGCCTCGATGCCGAACACGCGCACCAGCGCTCCGTCGATCTCAAGAGTATGCCCGTCGATCACTTTGGACCGAGCGTCTGGGGGCCGCGCCTCTTGGGCAAGCGCAAGCGTCGAAAAGCCAAGCACCAGAACGAAGGCGAGCCTACACATGGCGGGAACCTCGTCCCCACATTCTAGTGCAGGAATAGGTTAGGGATACTACCCTTTGTGCCAAGGGCCTTGGCTAGGCTGCGGCGTCCGCCAGGTGGCGGCGCAACTCCGCGACCCCCCCCTTGGAAGGCGTACGCCTCGAAGCCGGCCTGCTGCATCATCTCGACCACGCCCGCCGACTGCACCCCGTGGGCGCAGTAGACGACGTAGGTGCGGTCCTTGCTCAACTCGCCGAGATGATCGAGCAACGCGGCCGGGTCCCAGTGCGCCGCGCCCGGCACATGCCAGCGGCCGAAGCCGGACTCTGGCTGGCAGTCGATGATCGCGGCGTCGCCGGGAATACGCTCGGTGAAAAGGTAGGGCGCGCGCAAGTCGGCGGGCTTCAGGTGGTGCAGCGCGATCTCGCGCCGCGCGGCAACGGCGGCGGCGAGCACCCCGCCATCGAGATTGATCTCCGCAGCGTCGATGCGCGCCCGCGTGGTCGCGGTGACCGGATCGCTCGGAACGATGTCGCAGTACTCCTTGATGCGCCGCGACAACGGCGCAGTGCCGATGCGCTGCGCCTCATCGATGACCTCCTGTTTGTCGAACCCGATCAAGGGGCGCAGCACGGGCAACGTCGCGGCCGGTTCGATGGCGCACAGGTTGGCCAGGGTCTGCGACGAAACCTGGCCGAGCGACTCGCCGGTGACGATGGCGCTCGCGCCCTCCGCCGCCGCGATAGCAGACCCGGCGCGATACATCTGCCGCTTCAGCACCACCTGCCAGAACTGCTTGGGTACCGTCGCCTGCAGCGCATTGAGTGGCTCGGCGAACTCAACCACGTGCAGGCGCGCCAGGTGCCCGTGGCCCCATGTGTCGTGCAGCGCCTTCGCGACGTGCAGCACCATGCGCTCGTAGGCGCCGCCGCCCAGGTTGCAGAACACGTAATCGACGCGCACGCCGCGCCGCATCAGCCGCCATGCCGCGACCGCCGAGTCGAAGCCGCCGGAGAGCAGCGCGATGACGTGGCCCCCCACTCCCACCGGCAGTCCTTGCGCGCCAGGCAGCCGGTCGGCAAACAGCTTGCACCCCTCGGGCGACACTTCGACGCCCACGGTGATCTCGGGATGACCGAGGTCGACGATGCCGCCCGCATGGTGCAGTGCTTCGCCGACACGCTCGTTGATGGTCTGGGTCGATAGGTCGAAGGCACGGACTCGCTTGGCCCGCACGGCGAAACGGTGGCCGCCGATGCGCGGGCCGAACGTCGCCGTCGCTGCCGCGACAATGGCATCGAGGTTTGGCGCGCAGTCCGCTTCGACGACGGAGAAGTTGCCGATACCGAACACGCGCGTCAGCACGCGGGTCGCCACGGCGGGCGCGTCGGTCTCGAGGTAAACGCGGCCGAAGTCCTGTTCCAATCGGCACGACGCGCCGGCGCGCTTCAGCGCGAACCCAATGTTGCGCCGCAGCGTGTTCTGGAAATGGCTGCGCGTTTGGCGCGACTTGGTGCCGAGCTCCGCCGCCGGCCGGATCACGATCTGGCCCATCGAAACTCCTCGCGGACTCGTTCCTGCCCTATTGTTGCAGCGCCCGGACCGACCCGCTAGGGTGCTCCCGGGAGATCGACACCGAAATGCGAGCGCTTCTGTTTGCCGCCGCCCTGGTGGCTGCGGCTGCCACCATTGCCCCGCGTGATAGCGCCGCCCTGCCGCGTGGCTACTCGGGCGCGGACCTTCTGCAGAACTGCGCGAATGCCACATTGTGCGAGCTGTACATGCGCGCCCTCGTCGATGCCTACGACACATTGCACGTCTGGAGCAACGTCCGCCCGCGAGTCTGCGCCGTCCAGCCGCAGGATCCGGCTGCCGTTTGGCGCACGGTGGCAAATGCGTTGAGCGCGCGCCCCGATCGCCTGCCGGCGAGCGCGGGCAGCCTCACTCTCGACGCGATGCAAGTCGCCTATCGCTGTGGCACCGGGATCGCGACGACCACATCACTCTTTGCACCCCGCGACGGGGTCGATCTCGCCACCCAGTGCACCAATTTCGCGTTGTGCGAGCCGATCCTGTTCGCGGTGCTCGACGCCCACCAGACCCTCGTCGATTGGCAGAGCATCCCGTCGAAGTTCGTGTGCCTCCCCGAAGCCAGCACCTTGGCCGAGTGGCGGCTGAACGTGCTCAAGTACCTGGGCGAGCACCTCGACCAGTTGCAGATCCACACCTCGGCCAGCTTGGTTCTCACGGCCATGGCGCAGAAGTACCCCTGCTAGGGCCGTCGCGCGGCCGAAAACAAGTTCTCACGGCCGGTTGATTTCGGCGCCTTCTTGAACGATTGTATGGCCGCTGGCTGCCGCTGGGCGCCGCGCGGGGGCGACCCCGGAGAGTCAAACAAGGGGTAGGACATGCCGGAAGTTTTCATTCTGTGGGCGTTCATGGCGGGGACTCTCGTGGTCCTCGGCGGCCTGATGTTCATCTTCAAGGGCTGGATGGCCAAGCGCGACGCGGTGATGGGCAACCCGACCCAAAGCCACAGCGGCCACGGCCACCACTAGGTTCCTCGCGCCGCGCGCTTCGCGCAGGCGCCTGAGCTCAGCCGCTGGCGTGCGTTCTGCACGCCGGCGGCTTTGTCTTTTCGCGGCCGCGCTCGGCCTGCTGCTCGGTTCCACCGCCGGCGCCGCACCTATCGCCTTCTTGGGCGCCACTGTCCTCGATGGTACCGGCGCGCCTCCTCTCGCCAACGCGACTGTAGTCATCGACGGCGACCGCATCGTGGCCGTGGGTCCCTCCGCCGTAGTTCCGGTCCCGGCCGACGCGACGCGCCTCGACGTGCGCGGCAAGTGGCTGCTGCCGGGGCTCATCGACTCGCACATGCACTTCTTCCAGTCGGGCGGCGCCTTCGCGCGGCCCGACGTCATCGACCTGCGTGCCATCCGCTCCTACGCCGACGAGGTCGCGGCGGTGCGTGCGGCAATCCCCGCCACGCTCGCGCGTACCCTCGCAAGTGGAATCACCACGGTCGTGGATTTCGGCGGCCCGACGTGGACATTCGACGTCCGAGACCTTGCCGCGCGCACGCCCGCAGCGCCGCGCGTCGCTGTCTCAGGTCCGCTGCTCACGCCCTACCTGCCGCCCGAGATCGCGGTCGCCGACCCGCCCATGATCCAGATCGCCACCCCCGCGCAAGCGCGCGCCGAAGTGCGGCGATTGGCGGCGCAACGCCCCGACCTCATCAAGATCTGGTTCGTGCGCGCCGGTCCCGATCTCTCGCCACAGATGGCGTGGATCCGCGCCGTCATCGATGAGGCCCACGCCGCCGGCCTGCGCGTCGCGGTGCACGCCACGGACTTGCGCCTCGCGCGCGCTGCAGTCGAGGCCGGCGCCGACGTTCTCGTGCATGGCGTCGATGACGTCGTCGTTGACGCGCCCTTCGTCTTCCAGCTGCAGGCCCAAGGCGTCGTCTATACGCCGACCTTTGCCGTCGTCGAAGGCTATGCCCGTGCCCTTGGCCTCGCCTTCCGCCCGACCACGATGGAGAACCGCACCGGCGACCCCGCCGCGATCGAGAGCATCCTGCAGCTCGCCCAGCTACCCGTCCGTCCGCGCGGCGTCTTCCTCGCGCCGGTGCCGCCCCTCGATCCCGAGAGCGCCGCCAACTTGCGCCGCCTGCGCGACGCGGGCGTGCGCATCGCCGCCGGCTCGGACGCCGGCAACATCGGCACCCTGCACGGCCCCGGCCTGCATCGCGAGCTCGAGCTGATGGTGCAAGCCGGCCTCACGGCCATGGAGACGATCGTCGCCGCCACCCACAGCGGCGCCCTGCTCCTGCGCAATGACGACATCGGCGTCATCGCACCCGGCAAGGCCGCCGACCTATTGCTGCTCGACGCCGACCCGCTCGCCGACATCCGTAACACCACGCAAATCTGGCGCGTCGTGCGCGCCGGAGTGGTGTTCGACCCCGCCGCCCTGATCGCGGCTGCGCGCTAGTACCGCCCGAGCTCGACCCGCGTCTGGTTGAGCACCCGGTAGCTGGGCGGGTTGGTGTCGGCCCAAGTCACCGCCATCACCGTGACCGAGTACACGTTGCCGCGGCCGCCCGAGCAGGGCGGCAGGTAGCCCGGAACTTCGCCGCCACGGTTGTCGGCGACGATGAAGTTGCCCTGGCTGATGATGTTGACCTCGCCCGCCATCGTGCCGGTGCTGGCGTACTTGCCGTTGATGCGGAAGCCGACGATGCCGTGGCCGCCGTTGTTCATCGGCTCGAAGGTGTCGTCGTTGAAGGCGAGCAGAATCACCTGGGTGCCGGTGTGATAGCCGTCGAGGGCGAGGCGCGGCGTCGTGCCGCTGCCACCGAACTTCTTGCACACCTGGTGGGCCGGGATGGTGATGCCGTCCCAGCCGCCGTCGATGAAGCGCGCCGTCATGGTGCCGACCTTGTCGTCGGGGTTGGCCCGCTCGGCCACGGGGCGCTTCGGGCTCGGCGCCTGCTGCGCCATCGCGGCCGCCGCTAAGCCAATCGCCACCGCCACACCGAGGACGCTGGGCCACGCACGCATATGCATATCTCGATCCTCCGGGGGCCCAGTTTTCTATCACAGGACCGCGACACGGCGCGCGGTGCGGCCGCGCGATCCTTGAGATACTATCCGCACCCTTCCCAGGGAGCACAGACCCCATGAACGTTCGCGCGCTGGCCGGCCTCGCCGTGCTCGCCGTCATATTGGCGGCCCTCGTCTTCAACCTGACGCGAGAGCGCGGCGAAGGCGTACGCATCGGCTTCGTCACCACACTCACCGGTGGCTCGGCCGCGATCGGCGCCGACATGCGCGACGCGTTCGAGCTCGCCCTCGACCACATCGGCCGCGAAATGGGCGGCCGCCCGGTCACCGTCGTCTACGAGGACGACGGCCAGAACCCCGACACCGGCCTGCAGAAGACCGAGCGCCTCGTGCAGCGCGATGGCGTGCACTTCGTCACCGGCTACATCTGGTCGAACGTGCTGCTGGCCAGCTACCGCGCCGGCATCGACGGCGGCGCGTTCGTCATCAGCGCCAACGCCGGCCCCTCCGAGCTCGCCGGCGTCCAGTGCACGCCGAACTTCTTCTCGACCTCGTGGCAGAACGACCAGACGCCGATGGCGATGGCCGAGGTGATGAACCGCCGCAACCTCACCAACGTCTACGTGCTGGCGCCGAACTATGCGGCGGGGCGCAACATGGCGGCGGGCTTCAAGCGCACCTTCAAGGGCACCATCGCCGCCGAGGAATACACCCAGTGGCCGGATCAGCTCGACTTTGCCGCAGAGCTCGCCAAGATCCGCGCCGCCAATCCCAGCGCCGTGTGGTTCTTCTTCCCCGGCAACTACGGCACGCAGTTCTTCAAGCAGTACGCGCAAGCCGGATTGCTCGGCCAGATCCCGCTCTACTCGACGTTCAGCATCGATGCGCTCAACTTGGGCCAGATCGGCGAACTGGTCGCCGGATCCCAGCTCACCCAGCATTGGGGCGCCGATCTGCCCGTTGCCGCCAACAAGCGTTTCGTCGATGGTTTCCGAGCCAAGTACGGTCGCACGCCGTCGTTCTACGCGGCCCAGTCCTATGACTCGGCAATGCTCATCAAGAGCGCGGTCGATGCGACGCGCGGCAACCTCGAGGACCGCGACGCCCTGCGCGCGGCTCTGGAGCGTGCCAACTTCGAGTCGGTGCGCGGCACCTTCCGCTTCGGCCGCAACCATTACCCCGTGCAGGACTTCCACCTGTTCGAGGTCGTACGCGCCTCCGACGGCGCCTACTCTCTCAAGCTCGGCGAACGCATCTTCGCCGCCCACGCCGATCCCTACGTCGGCGACTGCCCGATAGCGCAGCAAGCGGCCCGCTAGCGCCTCGCCGGGGCAGGCGACATGACCCTGTTTCTGGAGCAGGCGCTCAACGGACTCCAGCTCGGCGTGCTGCTGTTCCTCCTGTCGGCGGGGCTGACCCTCGTTTTCGGCATCATGGGCATCGTCAACCTTGCCCATGGCTCGCTGTACATGCTGGGCGCCTACTTCGCGGTGACGTTCACGGGCTGGACCGGCTCGTTCCTGCTCGGCGCGCTCGCGGCGCTACTGGCGACCGTGATCGTCGGCATCGTGCTCGAGCGCGTCGCCATCCGCGGCTTGTACGACCGCCCGCACCTCGAGCAGGTGCTCGGCACCTTCGGCCTGATCCTCTTCTTCAACGAAGGCGCGCGCCTCGTGTTCGGACCGGCCGGCCTGTCGCTGGCGCCGCCCGCGTGGCTGTCGGGCCAAGTGACGCTGCTACCCGGCGTCGTCTACCCGAGCTATCGGCTCGCCGTGCTGGTCGCCGGCATCGCGGCCGCTGGAGGCATGTATTGGCTGGTGGCGCGCACGCGCGCCGGCATGCTGCTGCGCGCCGCCGCGGCAAACCGCAACATGGCCGAGGCGCTCGGCGTCAACAGCCGCCTTCTGTTCTTGGCGGTGTTCGCCCTCGGAGCGGGGCTGTCGGGCCTCGCTGGCATCCTCGCCGCCCCGCTGCTGACGGTGCGCGTCGGCATGGGCGAAGAAGTGCTCCTGCTCGCCTTCGTCGTCGTCGTGATCGGCGGCATCGGCTCGATCCGCGGCGCGTTGGTCGCGGCCCTTCTGATCGGCGTGCTCGACACCCTCGGTCGCGCGTACCTTCCGGGCGCACTGCGCTTCGCCTTTGCTGGACCCGTCGCCGATGCAGTCGGTCCAGCCCTGTCGTCGATGCTGATCTATTTCGCCATGGCGGTGGTCCTGGTGGTGCGGCCGCGCGGATTGTTCCCGACCAGCGCTCGCACCGACGTGGCGGCCTAGCCAACCGGCATGAGTCGCGCGGTCCTGCTGCTCGCTGCCGCCTTGTTCGTCGTGCTGCTGGCGGCCGTGCCGGCCGCACTGCTGCTGGACCTGCCGTATCTCCTGTTCCTATTCCAGCAACTGGCGATTCTTGCCACGGCCGCCGTCGGCCTCAACTTGGTGCTGGGCTACGCCGGCCTGCCGGCGTTCGGCCACGCGGCGTTTGTCGGCATCGGTTCCTACACAGTCGGCATCCTCGCGACGGAGCTACCCGGCACGCTGTTCACCAGCGCGTGGGTGCAGTTGCCCCTCGCCGCCGCACTCGCCGGTCTCGTTGCCGCCCTCATCGGCGCCGTATCGCTGCGCACGCGCGGCGTCGCGTTCCTGATGATCACACTCGCCTTCGGTCAGATGCTGTACTTCGCTGCTGTCGCGTTGGAGCGCTACGGCGGCGACGACGGCATGATCCTGGTGGCGCCCTCGCGCTTGGGCGAGCAGAACCTGTCGCGCGGCGTCCTGTCCTACACGATCTCCGTCGCGGTGCTTGCCGTGGCGCTTTACGTGTCGTTCCGTCTGATGCGCTCCCCGTTCGGCACCGTGCTGCGCGGCGCCGCCGCCAACGAGCGGCGCATGCAGGCGGTGGGCGTCGCGGTCCACCGCTATCGCATCGGCGCCTTCGCCGCGAGCGGCGCGTTGTGCGGCATCGCCGGCGTCCTGCTTGCCAACCACACCGCATTTATCAGCCCGGCGACGCTGGCGTGGACGCGTTCGGTCGAGCTCGCCGTGATGGTGCTGCTCGGCGGCGCCGGCACGCTGTTCGGCCCTCTGTTCGGAGCGGCCGCATTCGTGCTTCTGGAAGAAGTACTGTCCGGCGTAACAGAACACTGGCGCATCGTGTTCGGCCCGTTGCTGCTGCTGGTCGTTCTTGCTGCGCCGGGCGGCATCGCCGGATTGTTGGGTCGGCAGAGCAATGACTAATGCGCGCCGTGGATAAGGCGGCCGTCCTCGCAGAGCCGCTCCTCGTAGCGCGTGGCCTGACCAAGCGCTACGGGGGTCTCGTTGCCAACGCCGGCATCGACTTCGACCTGCGTCCGCGCGAGGTCCACGCCGTCATCGGACCCAACGGCGGCGGCAAGACGACGCTGCTCGGCCAGCTGATGGGCGAGATCGAGCCCGACGCCGGCACCATCGCGCTCACCGGCGCCGATATCACCGCGCTGGCGGTACCCGAGCGCGTCCTCCGCGGCCTCGCCCGCTCCTATCAGGTGACGAGCGTCTTTCCGGGTTTCACCGTGCTCGAGAACGTCGCGTTCGGGCTGCGCGCGCGCCGGCGCACCACCAGCCGCTTCTGGCGCGCCGCCCGCACCGGCGGCGAGCTCGGCGAAGCGGCCGCGGCGATCCTGCGCCGCGTTGGCCTTTCCGGCCGCAGCGGCGTCGATGCCGCCGTACTCAGCCACGGCGAGCAGCGTCAGCTCGAGATCGCCATCGCGCTGTCCACCACTCCCAAAGTGCTGCTGCTCGACGAGCCGCTCGCCGGCCTTGGCGTCGATGAGGGCCGTCGCATGGTCGATCTCATCGCCAGCATCGCCGGACCGATCGCCATTGTCCTGGTCGAGCACGACATGGACGCCGTGTTCGCCCTCGCCGACCGCATCACCGTGCTGGTCGATGGCGCCGTCATCGCCAGCGGCGCCCCGGACGCAATCCGCGCAGACCCGCTGATGCGCAGCGCGTACCTGGGAGAAGACCTGTGAGGCCGCTGTTGCGCCTCGAAGGGGTCGAGGCCGGCTATGGCGCTGCGCGCGTGCTCAACGGCGTCAGCTTCGACGTCGGCGCCGGCGAGGTCGTCGCGCTCATGGGCCGCAACGGCATGGGCAAGACGACGCTGGTGCGGTCCATCCTCGGCCTGGCGCCGTGGGTGCGCGGCCGCATCTTGTTCGAGACCCGCGAGCTGCGCGCGCAGCCCACCTATCGCATCGCCCGCGCCGGCATCGGCTTGGTGCCCGAAGGCCGCCAGACCTTCCCGAACCTCACCGTGCGCGAGAACCTGACCGCGACCGCAACGCCGGGCCGTTCGGGCAAGGAGCCGTGGACGGTGGAGCGCGTGCTGACGATGTTTCCGCAACTCGGCGAGCGGCTGCGCGCCATGGCGAATACCTTGTCCGGCGGCGAGCAGCAGATGCTCGCCATCGGCCGCGCCTTGATGACCAATCCGACGTTGCTGGTTCTCGACGAGGCGACCGAAGGCCTTTCGCCGGCGCTGCGGCAGGAGATCTGGGCGTGCCTGGCGATGCTGCGGCGGCAGGGCCAATCGATCCTACTGGTCGACAAGCACGTCGCGCCGATCCGCCGCATCGCCGATCGCATCGTGATTCTTGAAAAGGGACGCGTCGCCTGGCGCGGCTCGGCCGGCGGCCTCACCGACGACGTCCTCAACCGGACGCTCGGCGTCTAGCTAGCGAGCGGGAACGATCCGGATCGGTGCGCCCGTGGCCACCGTCGGCAGCACCACGATATTGGGCGGGATGATGAACTCGGGCGGCGCGGCCTGCGGCGGCGGCAGGTGCGGGACCACCACGATGGTCGGCGGCAACTTCAGCTCCGCAACGGGCGCTGGCGGAGCCACTGCGGCTGGCGCGGCCGCCGCCCCGTTCGCCGGTGTCACCACGGGCGCGATCACGACCAGGTCCACCGCATCCACGGGCTGCGTCCCGATCGGCCGTCCCGCCGGCCGCAGCGCGCGATCGATCTCGGCGAGTGCATTGATAGCGCCCGGATACGTGTCGGCAGGATTGAGCGGCAAAGTCCCCAATGAGCGCGGCGTGGCGCGCCACGCGGCGATTGCGCGCTCGGAGGCAGCAAGCTCGGCCGGCGTCAGCTGCGCGGCGGTGCGATCACGATTGCGCGCTGCCGCGGCATCGCCAAGTCGCGCCGCGATGCCGAACCAGGTGTGTGCGCTAGGCGCGTCGGGTGTGGTGCCCTGGCCGAGCACGAGCATGACGCCGAGGTTGATCATCGCCGGTGCATGGCCGGTCATCGCCGCGATCGTGTAGAGGCGCGCCGCCTCGACCAGGTCGCGCTCGACGCCGTCGCCGTCCTGATAGAGCGTCGCCAGCGCGTAAGCTGCCTCGGCATGACCCGACGCCGCCGCCGGCGACAAGAGAGCCGCAGCCGCCCCGGAATCGGCGGCAAGGCCGCGGCCGTACAGCAGCAGGATCGCCAGGGCGTGCTGCGCTTGCGCGTCGCCCCACTCGGCGAGTGGCAGCCAAGTCAGCGCGGCCTTCTCGTATTCCCCAGCCTCGTAGGCGGTCCAGCCGGCGCGGAAATCCGCGCGCACCGGCGTCGCGGCGCAGGCGAGCGCAAGCATGGCGACGGCGAGACGGCATTTCATCGGCGCGGGAAGGCGCGCACTGCCTTTCCTCCGTCCTCGGGCGCGGCGCCCCAGCGGGGCGCCAGCAGGTTTTCGATGCCGAACAGGTCGAGCACGCGGCCGACCGTATGGTTGACGATGTCCTCGACGCTCTGCGGCCAGCCGTAGAACGCCGGCACCGGGGGGAAGATCACGGCGCCGAGCTCGGAGGCCTGCGTCATGGTGCGCAGATGACCGGTATGCAGGGGCGTCTCGCGCACCAGCAGCACCAGGCGGCGGCGCTCCTTCAGGGTGACGTCCGCGGCCCGGGTCAGCAGGTTCGAGGTTACGCCCGTGGCGATCTCGGACAGGCTGCGGATCGAGCACGGCGCGACCACCATGCCGTCGGTCGCGAACGAGCCCGACGAAGGCGCCGCGCCGATGTCGGTCACCGTGTGCACCGTGTGGGCGAGCGCCTGGACCTCGGCAATCTTGCGCTTGGTCTCGATGGCGAGGGTCTGCTCGGCGGAGCGCGTCATGACGAGATGCGTCTCGTGGCCAAGGTCGCGCAGAGCCTCTAGCGTACGGATGCCGTAGACGATGCCCGAAGCGCCCGAGATGCCGACGACGATGCGCTTGGCCATGGCGACTACTTCTTGGTTGGCCGCGTGACGGTGGCCTTGAGGGGAATGCGGTTGCTCTGCGCTGTCGGGCGCGGCGGTGGTGCCACGGTGTGCTTCTTAATGGCGCGGTCGAGGACGGCGATCAGCTCCCGGCCGACGTCACCGCCGTCGCCGGCAATGCGGTCCTTGATGACCGCGCGCATCACGTCTATGTGCGCCTTGACGATCTCGAGATGGCTGTCGGTGATGTTTGCCTCACGATCGGTGAGTTCGTTCAGCGACTTGCCGAACACCGAGATCAAGGGATACCCGAACGTGCCGCCCTGGCCTTTGAGTTCGTGCGCCAGCGCGCTGATGTGGCGGAAGCGTTTGCGGCGCTCCTCGTCGATGCCATCGGTCGCGGCCTTCAGGTCATCCGCCAGCTCCGTGAGCGTGGCGCGCACCCAGTCCGGATACTCGTCCTGCGACTTCTTCATCTCGGACAGAGCCTTCTCCAAGGCTTCCGTCGCGATGGTGCTGTCGCCGACGCCGGCGCGGCCAACGCCGGCCTTTTCCTTCAGTTTGTTGCGCAGGCGGAAGAGGCGCACCTTGATGATGCGCTTCGCATCGGTTTCCGTCTCGCCGGTGGCTTGCGCGGTCTGCTCAGCGGTCGTCATAGATGATTTCCATCTCCGACTCTTTCATCACGCGGCGTTCCAGCGCTTGCGGCGAAGGACGGCGGCGACGATCCGGACCGAAATAGTTTTCGGTGAGCACGAACTGGCGTGGACGCTCGACGAGTCCCGTCAAGCGACCGAGCAAGCTGTCTACCGAGTATGGCTTGGCGAGGAATTCCGTGACTCCGAGATCGCGGCACACGCTGACCCGTTGGAAATCCGCGAAGCCCGACACCATGATGAAGGGCACGAAGCGATCCGGTGATTCCTTCGAGCGGCGTACCCACTTCAGCAGCATGGTTCCATCGACCGGTTCCATCTGCCAGTTGGAGAAGATGATGTCGATTGACGAGACGCCGGCCGCAGCCGGTGCCTCCTTGATCTTCCGCAACAACTCGATGGCCTCGCCGCCATCCGACGTTGTCAGCACGTTGCCGACGCCAATGGCATACAGCAGCGTGCGCAGCATGCTGCGCATGTACCGGTTGTCCTCAACAACGAGGACGTTGAACATATCGAAGCTGTAGTTCGCCATAAGTCGCCGGCCCTACCCTAACAGGCCGGAATCCTGGTCTCCAAGGGTCCAGTTCATCCTTTGTGGCAGGATTCCCCGTTAACCTTACGCAACCTTTGGGCGAACCTGGAGTTCGACCAGGCACCGGTCGATCCATTGTGCCGTCAGCTTCTCCTGCACCGAATTCTGGCGCAAACGCTGGGCCAGCGCCGGGAATTCAACGTGGTCCAGGAGCTGGTCCTGGTTGAAGCAGGAGAACACTGCCGTCGTCTCGCCCGTGTCCGGGTCGGTATGAGGCTGCAAGCACTGCGCGCAGATCTCTTTCATCATGCACTGCATGGGCGAATTGATGCTGGCAATCGCGACGTGATCGGGATTCAGGAACGGCTTCAGCACCCCATGCCGCGCCGCCCCCACCGCCGCCATCATGCGGTCCGAGCCGATCGTGATGATGCGATCCACTGACGATAGGGCGATCGGCGGCCTAAGGGATTCTGGGCCGAGCTTGCCCTCGGCGTAGGCCACCATCGCCTGCACGATGTTGCCGACGAAGGTGAAGTCGCCCGGGCGTCCCGGCTTGAACGCCGCGCCCTGGTCGACGCACCAGATGATGGTGTCCGCCGCCGCTTCGATGTCGGCGACGTGGTAGCGGTCGATGGCATTGCGGTAGCCGGCGAAGTACAGAACCTTCGATCCCGCGTCGCGATAGGCGCGGCCGATCGAGAACAGAACGGCGTTGCCGAGGCCGCCACCGGCCAGCAGCACTGTCTCGCCTTTGGCGATGGTGGTCGGTTCTCCGGTCGGGCCCATCAGCACGCACGGCTCGCCCTTCTTCATCAGCGCGCAGATGTCGGACGAGCCGCCCATCTCGAGCACGATCAGTCCGATGAGTCCCTTGTCGCGATCGACCCACGCGCCGGTCAGCGCGAGACCTTCCATCGCCAGCGTCGTACCGCTTGCCTTTGGCGCGAGCACCTCGAAGTTCTGCAAGCGATAGAACTGGCCGGGATTGAAGGCGCGCGCCGCAGCCGGCGCACGCACGACGACCTCGATGATCGTCGGCGTCAGGCGGATGACGTCATGCACCGTTGCGCGCCACGCATCATTGAGGCGCGCAAAGAAACCGGCTGCTGCGTCCTTTGAGGACGGCGCATGCTTCGCCAGTATGGTCGAGACGACCGGGAATCCTTGCTTGGCGCTCGCCATGGCGCCGACGACGTTGCCCGCGAACGACGGGTGCAAGTCGCCAAAGAAGCTGATGGCGCGGCCGTCCGAGCGGATGTTGGCGAGGACCTGCGGCACGTGCGGCTTGCGCACGTGCTCGGGCTTCACGGGCCGCCCTTGCTCGTCCACGGCGCGGAAGTAGCGGCCGTCCACGGTCACCGACGACTTGTCCTCGCGCGCCAGCACGGTGTTGGGCTGGGTGCCGGCGGCAATCAGGATACTGCGCGCCGGCAAGTGCTCGACGGTCTCCGAGGTGATCCACTTGCCATCGCCATCCTGGGACGGCGCCTGGCGCGAAAGCAGGATCGCCTTGGCGTGACCGCGCTCGTCCACCTCGACGGACACCGGCGACAGACCTTCGGCGAAGAAGATCCCCTCCTCCAACGCCTTGCCGACCTCTTCGTGGTTGAGCGTGTAGCTCGGTGCGTCGATGAGCCGCTTGCGATAGGCAATGGTGACACCGCCCCACGACTGCAGCAGCTCGCGCACCTTCGCGGGCCGCTTCTCGCGCGCGGCGAGCGCGCGCTCGGCGCGGATGGAGCGCGCATGCGCCAAGAATTCGTCGGCGATCTCCGCTTCCTCTGCGTCCCACTTGGCGCGCACGGCCTTGTCGCCGCGCTCCGCCACCAGCGTCTCGTAGCGGCCCAAGAACTTCTCGACCTGCACCGGGTAGTAGGCGAGCGACTCCGTAGCGGTGTCGACCGCGGTGAGACCGCCCCCGATCACGACTACCGGCAGGCGCAGCTGCATGTTGGCGATCGAGTCCGTGCGACCAGCGCCGGTGAGCTGCAGCGCCATCAGGAAGTCCGACGCGGCGCGCACGCCGCGCGCGAGACCATTGGGCAGCGGTAACACCGTCGGCCGCCCCGCGCCCATCGCCAGCGCGACATGGTCGAAGCCCATGGCGAATGCCTCGTCCATGGTCACCGTGCCGCCGAAGCGCACCGCGCCGAACAGCGCGAACTCCGCGCGCCGCTCCAGCAGCAGCCGGATGACCTTGAGGAAGTTCTTGTCCCAACGCACGGTGATGCCGTACTCGGCGACGCCACCGAAGCCGGCCATGACGCGCGCGTCCAGGCGCTCATAGAGCTCGTTCACATCGCGGATGGGACGGAACGGCACGCGTCTGCCGTGCGCGTCGATGCCCGACAAGTCCGCCGCCAGCGGCTCGATCTTCAAGCCGTCAACGCCGGCCACCGTGTGGCCGTCGTTCATCAGGTGATGCGCGAGCGTGAAGCCCGCCGGACCCATCCCGGCGACCAGCACCTTCTTGCCGGTGTGCGCCTTCGGGAACGGCCGGTGCAGATCGAGCGGCGTCCAGCGGGTCAGCAGCGAATAGATCTCGAAGCCGTAGGGGAGCTCGATCACGTCCTTCAGGACGCGCGTCTCGACCTGCGGAATGTCGACCGGCTCCTGCTTCTGGTAGATGCAGGCCTTCATGCAGTCGTTGCAGATGCGATGACCGGTGCCGGCGCACATCGGATTGTCGATGGTGACGATGGAGAGCGCCGCCAACGAATGACCCTCGGTCTTCGCCGTGTGCATCTCGGAGATGCGCTCCTCCAGCGGGCAACCCGCCAGCGTCACGCCGAACGGACTTTTCTTGAACGGCGCCGTCGTCTGTCCCGCCGCAGGCTTGTCCTTCAAGCCCCGCGAGCAGCTGTCCTTGCCCTGGTTGTGGCAGAAGATGCAGTAGTGCGCCTGATCGAGCGCGTGCTCGAGATCGTGCCCCTTGTCGGTGAGCGCGAACCCTTCGCGCCGGCGCAGGTGATGCTCACCCAGCGCCCACGCCTGCACGTCCTTGCCGGTGCGCGGCAGGTGATGCGACTCGAGCGGCAGCAGATGCTCGGGCTCGACCTTGCCCGGCACCTTGAACAGCACGCCGCCGGCATGACGGTGCTTGCCCGCTTCGGTCAGCGTCGCCCACGCCGCGTATCGTCCCGCGAGTTCGAGGCCCTCGGCGTTCGCCGCCTCGTTCTCGAGCATCGTGTTCACGGCGCGCGCGAACTCGAGCTCGCTCTCCGCTCCGTGGATCGCCAGCTCCAGCATCGACTCGAGCTGGCGGCCTAGCGCCGCACCATCGAGCGACGCGGCCTGGTCGCCGTACTTCTTCACCGCACGGCGCTGCACGAACAGGCGCTTGCACGCGTACAGCGGCGCGAGTTCGTTGATCTCTGTGGCGAGCTTCTTCGCCTCAGCCTCGATTCCGAACAATTTGGCGACGAAATCGTCGAGATGCGGCGCGATCGCCAGCATCAGCTCGGCGTGCGCCTTGCGATCGAGCACGGGCGCCGCGCGCGACACCTTCAGCCGCTCCGCCAGCGCGGCCTCGGCGGCCGCCAGCCAGCGCACGAACTCACCGTCGATGCGCTCAACTCCGGCGCGGTCGTAGAGGTCCTCGAATTTCAGGCCGAAGGCCAACGACAACATGATCTTGGGCACGCCCTCCTTGGGCGCTTCACTTAGGCCTGTCGAGCGCCGGCGTCGAGCGTGTGGAACCGAGGCGACGATCAGCCGACGGCGATGATCATCTGCTCGCGGGCTACGATGGTTCCGTTCCACACCCGCCGCGCCTCGGCTTCGAGGTGGATCATGAACGTGTCGTCGTGGCCCGGGTCGTGGTGGAAGATCGCCAGCTGCTTGGCGTTGGCGGCCTGACAGAGGCGCACGCCCTCCTGCCAGGTGGAATGTCCCCAGCCGACGTACTTCGGGTACTCGGCGTCCGTGTAGGTGCAGTCGTAGATGACGAGGTCGGCGCCCTCGATCAGCCCTAGTACGTTCTGGTCCGGCTTGCCCGGCACATGCTCGGTGTCGGTGACGTAGCAGACCGCCGCGCCGTTGTGCTCCAGCCGGTAGGCGGTGGCGCCGCCCGGGTGGTTGAGCTTCGTCGTCTTCACCTTGATCTGGTTGCCGATGTCGAAGCTGGTGCCCGGCTGGAAGTCGCTGAAGTCCTTGCGCGCGCCCATCAGTTCCAACGGCACGGGAAACAGCGGCTGCTCGAGATGGTCGGCGAGCACCTGCTGGATGCCGCCGCGCTCATGCAAGTGGCCGGCATAGATGGCCAACGAACAATCCTTGCGGAACACCGGTGCGAAGAACGGGAAGCCGTTGATGTGGTCCCAGTGTGTGTGGGACATCAGGATGGTTGCATGCTTGATCTCACGGCGCAGGAACTCTGCGCCCAAGCCATGGATGCCGGTGCCGCAATCGAGGATCGCGGCCGGCTGGTCGTCGATCATCACCTCGACGCAGCTCGTGTTGCCGCCATACTTCAAATGCTGCTGGGACGGGCAAGCGATGCTCCCGCGCACGCCCCAGAACTTGATCATCATGCTCATGCGTGCGGTTCGTTAGCGCGCCCCGGCAAATCAAAGGGGGGGCCAAAGAATCGGCTGGAAACAAGCCATACAGCCGAGTCCGCCGCGCCCCCGCACGCGTTCGGCCGCACCTTTCATACTGCCCCGGGGGGCTGCGAACAACTGCGAATTATTCGCAAACCGGCCGGAACTGGCTCAAAAGGCCGCGGGAACGCGCCTTCCCAATCCCGTTCAGCTGGGGGTCATCTTGCGCAGGCGCTTGGTAAGCAGGCGCACCATGGCGCGCACGAAGGGATCCGACTTCTCCAGCCGGCGGATGAAGTCGGTGGGTGTGATGACGATGCACGTGGTGTGTCCCGCCGCGACGGCGGTCGCCGAGCGCGGCTGGGAATCGACCAGCGCCATCTCGCCGAACAGGTCGCCGGGCGCCAGCGTGCCGACGATCTTGTCCTTGTCCTCGTGAGGCACCGTAATGTTCACGGCGCCGGCCTGGATCAGGTAGGCGACCCGCGGCGGCTCGCCAACGCGAAAGATGACGTCGCCCGGCCCAAAGACCTGGCGCTCGAGAACTTCCTTCCCGGCCAAGGCACCCCCTGCTGGGCCGCGGCATTTCGCGACCCATCCATCCCCTCCGCGCACAAATCATACCCCGATCCTGCGCGCGCTGTCGCGTCCGTGGCATCGCAGAGGCGGCGCTCGGTTGAGTTTTGCCCGCTGTCCGACTATCTCGTTGCTCGCACATAGGGTACGACCCACGACCACCGCAGGAGGATTCGCTCGTGGCGGAGACACACAACGCAGCCGATGCCAACCAGGCGCCCGACGCGCCGCCGCCGGAAGCGAAGCCGGCGCTGCCCGAGCTGTTGCGGGTCAAGGTGCATCGCGTCCGCCACGAGGCGGAGGACATCAAGGGCATCGAGTTCGTGTCGGAGACCGGCGCGCCCCTGCCGGAATTCAAGGCCGGCGCGCACATCGACGTCGTCGTCATCCTGCCCGGCAAGCTGCGGGCGCGGCGCTCGTATTCGATTGCCAGCCCGCCCGGCGAGCAGCCGTTCGTCTACCACATCGCCGTCAAATACGAAGACGAAGGCACCGGCGGCTCGATCTTCCTGCACGAGAGCATTCGCCTCGGCTACGTCGTCGAGATCACGCCGCCCAAGAACTTCTTCGAGCTACGCGACGCCGAGCATTCGATCCTGATCGCCGGCGGCGTCGGCATCGCCCCGATCCTCGCCATGTGTTACGAGCTCGACGCCGCGTCGAAGTCGTTCGAGGTCCACTACACCGGCCGCACCAAGGAACGCATGGCGTTCCGCACGCAAATCGACGGCTTCAAGGAAAAAGCGAAGATGTACGTCGGCCGCAACCCGGCCAACGGCGGCCTCGATTTGCGCGCCGTGATGAAGACCGTGCGCCCCAACACCCACGTCTACGTGTGCGGCCCCCACTCGATGATCGAGGAGGTGCATGCCCTCGCCCATGAGTTCGGCTGGCCCGACGGCACCGTGCACTCCGAGGCCTTTACGAAGCCCGAACCGCGCCCGGGCGACGGTCCGGTCGAGGTCGTGATCAAGAGCACCGGCCAGACCGTGCAGGTCGCCGCGAAGACCTCGATCCTCGACGCCCTCATCGAGGCCGGTGTGAAGACCGACTACGACTGCAAGGTCGGCACCTGCGGCACGTGCGCGGTGCAGGTCCTCGAAGGCACCCCCGACCACCGCGATAACGTCCTCCTCGACGCCGAACGCGCCGCCAACCGGATGTGCACCTGCGTCAGCCGCTCGCAGACGCCGCGGCTCGTGCTCGACCTCTAGCGCGAGGATGACGCGCCGCCTCATCGTCCGCGAAGAGTCCTGGGACATCGGCGGCAGCTTCTCCATCACGCGGGCGCGCAAGTGGGCGGCCGAGGTGCTGATGGTCGAGATCCATCAGGACGGCATCCGCGGCCGCGGCGAAGGCGTCCCCTATCGCCGCCTGGGCGAAAAGCTCGAGTCCGTCGGCGCGCAGATCGAAGGCATGCGCAAGCAGATCGAGGGCGGCATGACGCGCGCCCAGCTGCAGTCGGAGCTCGGTCCCGGTGCGGCGCGCAATGCCCTCGACTGTGCGCTGTGGGATCTGGAAGCCAAGCGCCGCCAGGTGCCTGTCTGGCAGCTCGCCGGACTGCCCGAGCCGAAGCCCCTCGTCACCGCCTACACCATCGCCCTCGATAAGCCCGCCGCCATGGCGGCGGTCGCTGCCGAGCACGCGCGCCGCCCGCTGCTCAAGCTCAACCTCGGCGGCCCCGATGACCTCGCCCGCATCCGCGCGGTGCGGGCCGAGGCGCCCGAGGCCGAGCTCATCGTCGACGCCAACGAGTCCTGGACTCCGGTCATGTACGCCGAGTACGCGGCCGAGCTCGCCCGCCTGAGCGTGCGCCTGGTCGAGCAGCCGCTGCCCGTCGGCCAGGATGCCGCGCTCGACACGGTCGGCCGCATCGTACCGGTGTGCGCCGACGAATCGGTGCACGACACCAAAGACCTGAGCACGATTGGCCGCCGCTACGACTACGTCAATATCAAGCTCGACAAGACCGGAGGCCTGACCGAGGCGATCCGAATGGTGCAATATGCCCAGGAGCGGGGCATCGCGGTGATGATGGGCTGCATGATCGGCACGTCGCTCGGCATGGCACCGGCATTTCTGCTCGGCGCGTACGCGACCGTCGTCGATCTCGACGCGCCGCTCCTCCTCAGCCACGACCGCACGCCCAGCATCAACTATGCGGATGGCGTCATGTATCCGCCGGCGCCGGAGCTGTGGGGCTGATGGCCGACGCTCGCCCCGAGGGGAGCCGCAGCGAAATGCGGCCGAAACGCCCGAAGCCAGGGCCGGTGCGCGTCGTCCTCGCCGATCGCAGCCCGGTCGTGCTATCGGGCCTCGAGCGTATCTTCTCCGAGGACGAGCGCTTCCGCGTCGTCGCCGTCGCCGCCGACGGCGAGCGTTTCCTTGAGGCGGTCGATCGCCTGTCCTTCCAGGTCGGCATCATCGGCTGGGCCATGCCCTACCTCGACGGCCGCGGCGTGCTGCAGGCGTTGCGCGATCGCGCCGCCGCTCCACGCATCGTCGTCTACGCCGACAGTCCTACGGGGGACCTGCCGGGTACCGTCATGTCGTTGGGCGGCGCCGGCTTCTGCACCAACAACGCGCCGGCAGGCGAACTCCTCGACACCGTTGCGGCGGTTGCCGATGGGCGCATGGTGTTCCCGTATATCGACGTGCGTACCCTCGATACCGACCCGTTCGTGGCGCTGACGCGGCGCGAAAAGGAGCTATTGGCGCTGCTGCGCGCCGGCCGGCCCGCGGCAAATATCGCGGCCGACCTTGGCATCTCGGTGAATACGGTGAAGTTCCATTTGAAGAACCTCTACGCCAAGCTCGGCGTCAACAACCGCACCCAGGCGGTCACCGCCTACCTGTCGGCGCAAGCAGAAGGCGCCTCGGCGGGCTCTGTCGCGAGTACGACCACGGGCCTACCCGCGACACCACGCCGCATTGCCGAACGCCGCTCTAGGGTAGGTTAGCACCCACCCAGTCCGAGGGTAGGTATCGAACACCGCCTGAACGGGTAGGCACGAACTACCCAATTGGGGGTTCTTTCGCGTTCACGAAACTGTATGATGAATCTGCTTCCGCTCCGTTGGGCACGGAGGGAGGCAGGCGCCAGGGAACTGCGATGGCGGTCGCAGTGGCGTAAACGGCGAAGACGGCACTAGATCGTCGCGCCGACATGGGAGGGGTCAAAGAATGTTGCAAGGCAAAGTCCTTGTCGCGCAAGGCGGCGGACCGACTGCAGTCATCAACCAGTCCATGGTTGGCGTCGCACTTGAAGCGCGCCGCTTCTCTGCCGTCACCAACGTCTACGGCGCGCGCCACGGCGTGCGCGGTATCGTTAACGAGGACTTCGTCGATCTCTCGCAAGAGACAGCCGAGAATCTCGAAGCCGTCGCGGCCACGCCGTGCGCCGCGCTCGGCAGCACGCGTGACAAGCCCGACCTCCCCTACTGCCAGAACATCCTGAATGTTCTGAAGGCGCACGGCATCGGCACCTTCTTCTACATTGGCGGCAACGACTCGTCGGACACGCTCCGCATCGTCGCCGAGGAAGCGCGCAAGGCGAAGTACGCGCTGACCTGCATCCACATTCCGAAGACCATCGACAACGACCTGATGGTCAACGACCACACCCCGGGCTTCGGCTCGGCGGCCCGCTTCGTGGCATCCGCCTTCGCGGGCATCGACCTCGACAACGAGGCGCTCACCGGCGTCTACGTCGGCGTCATCATGGGCCGTCATGCGGGCTTCCTCACGGCAGCTTCCGCCCTCGCGCGACGCTATCCGGGCGCCGGTCCGCACCTGATCTATCTCCCGGAGCGCGTGTTCGACACGAACAAGTTCCTGGCCGACGTAAAGCGCGTCAACGATCAGTACAAGCGCTGCGTCATCGCCGTCTCCGAAGGCATCCATGATGCCGACGGCACGCCGATCATCAGCAAGCTCGCCGGCCCGAACGTCGAGCGCGACGCGCACGGCAACGTGCAGCTGTCCGGCACCGGCGCCCTCGCCGACCTGCTCACCGACAAGATCAAGAACGATCTCAAGATCAAGCGCGTGCGCGGCGACACCTTCGGCTACCTGCAGCGCTCGTTCCTCGGCTGCGTTTCGGACTCCGATCAGCGCGAAGCGCGGGAAGTCGGATCCAAGGCGGTACAGTTCGCCGCATTCGGCAAGGGCGACGGCACCGTTACGATGCATCGCATCGGCAACTACGCCATCGACTATCGCTTCACCAAGCTCGAGGAGGTGGCCGGCAAGACCAAGGTCATGGACGACTCGATGATCGCATCGAACAGCTGCGACGTGACCGAGGCGTTCCTGAACTACTGCCGCCCGCTCGTCGGCAGCACCATGCCGGTGGCCACTCGTCTGCGCAGCAATCCGGTTGCGAAGATCCTGGCGAAGTAGGTTTTCCGGGTACGGATTGGTTTGTCACAGGGAGGGTCGCACCGCGGGCCCGTAGTTTGGCCATCGCGGAGCGAGACAGCGCGGATGAGCAGCACAGGAAGGTTCACCATGGGCGGCAAGCGGAAGCCTCACACGATCCTGGGCATGGTCGGCGATTCGGCCACGGGCAAGACGACGATGACCGCGGGCATCGCCAACATCCTGGGCCCCGACCGCGTCACGGTGATCTGCACGGACGACTATCACCGCTACGACCGCAAGGAGCGCTCTGAGAACGGGCTCTCCGCGCTCGATCCGCGCTGCAACTACATCGACATCCTCGAGCAGCACATCCGCCTGCTCAGCCAGGGCCAGCCGATCCTGCAGCCGATCTACAACCACGACCACGGCACCCTCGACCGGCCAATCTACGTCGAGCCGAAAGAGTTCATCGTGTTCGAAGGCCTGCTGGGCTTCACCACGCGCAGCTTGCGCGACCTCTACGACGTTAAGATCTACGTCGAGCCCGACGAGGATCTGCGCGTGCGCTGGAAGATCGCCCGCGACACCGCCAAGCGCCACTACACGAAGGAAGAGGTGCTGAAGTCGCTGAAGAAGCGCGAGAAGGATTCACCGGCCTTCATCTGGCCGCAGCGCACCTTCGCCGACATCGTCGTCAGCTTCTATCCGCCCGAGAGCAACTCGAAGGAGTCCGGCGCGCACCTCAACGTGCGTCACACGCTGCGCCCGACGCTGCCGCACCCGGACCTGTCGCCGATCCTGGACTCGGGCATCAAGAAGGGCCTGCACCTCGAGCTCGTGCGCGACCGCGACGGCAAGCCCGTCGACGTGCTCGAGATCCCGGGCAACATCGGTGACGACGAGGCCAAGAAACTCGAAGAGCTGATCTGGTCCCACCTGCCGGAGGCGCAGCACCTGCGCGCCAACGTCGGCAGCTACACCGACGAGAAGCAGACTCAGAAGATCAGCCACCCGCTCGCCCTGACCCAGCTCTTGATCGCTTACCACATGGTCAAGGCGCAGGTCGGCGTCCACGCGATCTAGTACCGAGACAATAGCGTCTCAGGAAAGGAATACGCCCATGCCGGTCGCCGAGAAGTCGAAGTCGGAGTCGATGGTCAGCCACAACGAACTGGCGAACGCCATCCGGTTCTTGTCGATCGATGCGGTCGAGGCAGCCAACTCGGGCCACCCGGGCATGCCGATGGGCATGGCCGACGTGGCGACGGTGCTGTTCACCAAGTTCCTGAAGTTTGATCCGAGCCAGCCCGAGTGGCCGGATCGCGACCGCTTCATCCTATCGGCCGGCCACGGCTCGATGCTGCAGTTCGCGCTGCTGTATCTGCTCGGCTATCCGAAGTGGACGATCGACCAGCTCAAGCGCTTCCGCCAGCTCGGCTCGATGGCCAACGGCCACCCAGAGTACGAGGGCCACGCCAAGCACCCCGGCATCGAGACCACCACCGGTCCGCTCGGCCAGGGCCTCGCCAACTCGGTCGGCTTCGCCATGGCGGAGCGCCACCTGAACGCGCTGTACGGCGACGACATCGTCAACCACAACACCTACGTCATCGCCGGCGACGGCTGCTTGATGGAGGGCATCTCGCAGGAAGCCATCTCGATGGCCGGGCACTACAAGCTCGGCAAGCTGATCGTCTTCTTCGACGACAACAGCATCTGCATCGACGGCCCGACCGACCTGTCCGAGTCCGACGACCAGCCGGCGCGCTTCCGCTCGTGCGGCTGGCACGTGATCTCCATCGACGGCCACAACCCGGCCGAGATCGAGAAGGCTATCAAGGAAGCCCAGGCCGTCACCGACAAGCCGTCGATGATCGCCTGCAAGACCATCATCGCCTACGGCTCACCCAATAAGGCCGGGTCCGAGTCGGCGCACGGCGCCGCGCTCGGCAAGGATGAGGTCGCTGCCACCCGCGTCAAGCTGAACTGGCCCCACGAGGCGTTCGTTATCCCGGAGAACATTCTCTCGGCGTGGCGCATGGCCGGCACCCGCTCGCTCAAGGCCGCGACCGACTGGCGCGTGCGCCTCGACAAGCTCGACAAGGCCAAGAAGGACGAATTCAACCGCCGCATGTCGGGCACCCTGCCCGCCGGCTTCAAGGACACGGTCCTCGCCCTCAAGCGCAAGTTCTCGACGGAGGCGCCCAACGTCGCGACGCGCAAGTCGAGCCAGCTGACGCTCGAGGCCTACAACCCTGCGGTGCCGGAGATGGTGGGCGGCTCGGCCGACCTCACCCACTCCAACCTGACGTTCACCAAGCCCATGGGCGTGATGAACCCGAAGAATTGGGGCGGCCGCTACATGCACTACGGCGTCCGCGAGCACGGCATGGCTTCCGCCATGAACGGCATGGCGCTGCACGGCGGCGTCATCCCGTACGGCGGCACCTTCCTGATCTTCACCGACTACCTGCGGCCGGCGCTGCGCCTCTCGGCACTGATGCACCAGCGCGTCATCTACGTCATGACGCACGACTCCATCGGCCTCGGCGAGGACGGCCCGACCCATCAGCCGGTCGAGCACCTCGCGGCGCTGCGCTGCATGCCGAACGTGCTGTTGCTGCGCCCGTGCGACGCGGTCGAGACGGCCGAATGCTGGCAGATCGCCATCGAGCACAAGACCGGCCCGTCGGTGCTGGCGCTCACCCGCCAGAACCTCGCGGTCCTGCGCAAGCAGCACACCGATGAGAACCTGTGCGAGCGCGGCGCATACGAAATCTCACCCGCCGCCGGTACGGCCAAGGTAACCCTGCTCGGCACGGGTTCCGAGGTGCACATCGCCATGGAGGCGCAGAAGATGCTGCAGGCCGAAGGCGTCGCCACGCGCGTCGTCTCGGTGCCCAGCTTCGAGCTCCTCGAGAAGCAGCCGGAGGCGGTCCGCGACCGCATCGTCGGCGTGAACACGGTGCGCGTCGGCGTCGAGGCGATGGTGCCGTTCGGCTGGGATCGCCTGGTGGGCGACAACGGCGCATTCGTCGGCATGACCTCGTTCGGCGCCTCCGCGCCGATCAAGGACCTCTACAACCACTTCGGCATCACCGCCGCGAACGTCGTCGCGGCAGCGAAGGCCAAACTGAAGTAGCCGGGAACCTTTTCGCGGCGCAGGGCATCCAACAAGAATCGGGCACTAGGGGAAAACGGGAGAGATCGATGGCCAACGTAGCAATCAACGGTTTCGGACGAATCGGGCGCCTCGCACTGCGTGCGATCCTCGAGACCAATCGCCCCGACCTGAAGGTCGTCGCGCTCAACGACCTCGGCTCGGTTGAGGCGAACGCTCACCTCTTCCGCTACGACTCGATCCACGGCCGTTTTGGCGGCACCGTGACCACCACCAAGGACACCATGGATGCCGGCAAGGGCACCATGAAGGTGCTCGCCGAGAAGGATCCGTCCAAGCTGCCGTGGAAGGATCTGGGCGTGGACCTGGTGCTGGAGTGCACCGGGCGATTCACCAAGCGTGAGGAAGCCGAGGCCCACATCAAGGCCGGCGCCAAGCGCGTGCTCATCTCCGCTCCGGCCGACGGCGTCGATCTCACCGTCGTCTACGGCGTCAACCACGACAAGCTCGAGAAGAAGCACACCATCGTCTCGAATGCGTCGTGCACCACGAACTGCCTTTCGCCCGTCGCCATGGTGCTGCACCAGGCGTTCGGCATCGAGAAGGGCTTCATGACGACGATCCACTCGTACACCGCCGACCAGCGCCTGCAGGACACCCTGCACTCCGATCCGCGCCGCTCGCGCGCCGCGGCGCTGTCGATGATCCCGGCCTCGTCGGGCGTCGCCAAGGCCGTCCAGCTCGTGCTGCCGGAGCTCAAGGGCCGTCTCGATGGCACCGCCATCCGCGTGCCGACCGCCAACGTGTCGGTGGTCGATCTGAAGTTCGTGCCGACCAAGAAGGTGACGGTCGAGGCGATCAACGCCGCCTTCACCGAAGCTTCCAAGGGCAAGCTCAAGGGCGTGCTGAACGTCTCCAACGAGCCACTCGTGTCTTCCGACTACAACCACACGACCTGGTCCTCGACGGTCGACATGCTCGAGACCAAGACCGTCGGCGACAACTTCGCCCGGGTTCTCTCCTGGTACGACAACGAGTGGGGCTTTGCCTGCCGCATGATCGACACCGCCCAGGCGATGGCGAAGCTCGGCTAGTCATGTCGAAGTTCAAGACCATCAATGACGTGGACGTTGCGGGGAAGCGCGTCCTGGTGCGCGCCGACCTCAACGTCCCGATGAAGGACGGCAAGGTCACCGACAAGACTCGTATCGAGCGCACCGCGGACACTCTCCGCGAGCTGTCGAAGAAGGGCGCCAAAGTCATCCTGCTCGCCCACTTCGAGCGCCCGAAGGGCAAGCGCGTGCCGGAGTACTCGCTGGCGCCGGTCGCCAAGGCGGTCGCGGAGGTGCTGGGCAAGCCGGTCGCGTTCGGCAACGACTGCATCGGCCCGGATGCCGAGGCCGTCGTCGGCAAGATGAAGAACGGCGACGTCGTGGTGCTGGAGAACCTCCGCTACCACAACGGCGAGGAAGGCAACGACCAGGCGTTCGCGAAGGATCTCGCCAAGCTCGGCGACATCTACGTCAACGACGCCTTCTCCGTGTCGCATCGCGCCCACGCTTCCGTCGAGGCGATTGCCAATCTGCTGCCGTCGGTGGCCGGGCGCAGCATGGAGGCCGAGCTCTCAGCCCTCGACAAGGCGCTCGCCAATCCGGTGCGCCCGGTCGCGGCCGTCGTCGGCGGCGCCAAGGTGTCGACCAAGCTCGACCTCCTGGGCAACCTCATCAAGCGCGTCAACGTCCTGGTCATTGGTGGCGGCATGGCGAACACCTTCTTGCTCGCCCGTGGCGTGCAGGTCGGCAAGAGCCTGGCCGAGCCGACGCTCGTCGACACAGCGAAGAAGATCGATGCCGAAGCCAAGAAGGCCGGCTGCGAGATCGTGCTGCCGGAAGACGTCGTCATCGCCAAGGAGTTCAAGGCCGGTGCCGCGTCGCAGGTCGTTGCCACTGGCAATGTGCCCGCGGATGGGATGATCCTCGACCTCGGCCCGAGGGCCGCGCAGTCGATCATCGCCAAGCTCGGCAGCTGCAAGACAGTTGTCTGGAACGGGCCGCTCGGCGCGTTCGAGATTCCGCCGTTCGACGCCGCGACCAACGCGGTGGCCAAGGCGGTCGCCAAGATGTGCAAGGACGGCAAGCTTCTCGGTGTGGCCGGCGGCGGCGATACGGTCGCCGCGCTCGCCCACGCCGGGGTCGTCGATCAGTTCACCTACGTTTCGACCGCCGGTGGCGCGTTCCTCGAGTGGCTCGAGGGCAAAGACCTGCCGGGTGTCGCCGCGTTGATTCGGAGCAGCAAAGCCGCAAAGCACTAGAAAGCAAATCGGTACGCATACAAGGCGCGTCCACACGGGACGCGAGAGACTTTCGCGACTGGATTACAAGGAGAGAAGAAAATGGCTACGCCTACCGGGGCTAAGAAGGAACTGAAGGGCGCCGACCGCTACAAGGCGGGCGTGCTCGAGTACAAGGTGATGGGCTATTGGCAGCCCGACTACGTCCCCAAGGATACGGACGTCATCGCGCTATTCCGCATCACGCCGCAGCCCGGCGTCGAAGCCGATGAAGCAGCCGCTGCCGTCGCCGGCGAGTCCTCGACCGCCACGTGGACCGTGGTGTGGACCGACCGCCTGACCGCGGCCGACCTCTATCGCGCCAAGGCGTATCGCGTCGACAAGGTGCCGAACTCTCCGGACCAGTACTTCGCGTACATCGCGTACGACATGGACCTGTTCGAGCCCGACTCGATCGCCAACCTGACGGCGTCGATCATCGGCAACGTGTTCGGGTTCAAGGCCGTCAAGGCGCTGCGCCTCGAAGACATGCGCATCCCGGTCGCGTACCTGAAGACCTTCCAGGGCCCGCCGACGGGCGTCATGGTCGAACGCGAGCGCCTCGACAAGTACGGCCGTCCGCTGCTCGGCGCCACCACCAAGCCGAAGCTCGGTCTGTCCGGCCGCAACTACGGCCGCGTGGTGTACGAGGCGCTCAAGGGCGGCCTCGACTTCACCAAGGACGACGAGAACATCAACAGCCAGCCGTTCATGCACTGGCGTGACCGCTTCCTGTACTGCATGGAAGCCGTCAACCGCGCCTCGGCCGCGACCGCCGAGGTCAAGGGCCACTACCTGAACGTCACTGCCGGCACTGTCGAGCAGATGTACGAGCGCGCTGAGTTCGCCAAGGAACTCGGCTCGGTCATCATCATGATCGACCTCGTGCTCGGCTACACGGCGATCCAGTCGATCTCCAAGTGGGCGCGCAAGAACGACATGATCTTGCACCTGCACCGCGCCGGTAACTCGACCTACTCGCGCCAGAAGAACCACGGCATGAACTTCCGCGTCATCTGCAAGTGGATGCGCATGGCGGGCGTGGACCACATCCACGCCGGTACCGTCGTCGGCAAGCTGGAAGGCGACCCGCTGATGGTGAAGGGCTTCTACGACACGCTGCTGCAGCCGCACACCCCGGTCGCGCCGGAACTCGGCTTGTTCTTCAAGCAGGAGTGGGCGTCGCTGGGTAAGTGCATGCCCGTCGCTTCCGGCGGCATCCATCTCGGTCAGATGCACCAGCTGCTACACTACCTCGGCGAAGACGTCATCCTGCAGTTCGGCGGCGGCACCATCGGCCACCCGGACGGCATCCAGGCTGGCGCCGAAGCCAACCGCGTCGCGCTGGAGTCCATGGTCCAGGCCCGCAACGAGGGCGTCGACTACCTGGCCAAGGGTCCCGAAATCCTCGCCAAGGCCGCCAAGTCCTGCAAGCCGCTGCAGCACGGCCTCGATACGTGGAAGAACATCTCGTTCAACTACGAGTCGACCGACACGCCGGACTTCACGCCGCAAGTCACGCCGGCTCGCTAACCTCCCCGCGAATCAGGAGACACGAAGATGCACGAAAATCCGCGCAACATGACGCAGGGGCAGTTCTCGTTCCTGCCGCCGCTGACCGACGACCAGATCAAGGCCCAGATCGCCTACGCCATCAAGATGGGCTTCGCCGTCAGCGTCGAGTACACCGACGACCCGCATCCCCGCAACACGTACTGGGAGATGTGGTGCCAGCCGATGTTCGACACCAAGGATCCCGCCGCGGTGATGCTCGAAGTCAACGAGTGCCGCAAGGTGTGGGGCGCCAACCACTACATCAAGGTGCAGGCGTTCGATAACGCTCGCTGGCGCGAGTCGGTGGCGATGTCCTTCATCGTCAACCGTCCGAAGCACGAGCCGGGTCTTGGCCTGGCTCGTACCGAGGGCCCGGGCCGCAGCATCCACTACCGGGTGCACAGCTACGCGACCGATAAGCCGCGCGGCGAACGCTACAAGTAGGCAGTCGATCACGACTCCCGGGGCGCCCCACGCGCCCCGGGAGCACTACCCGAGACGGGGCCCTGGCAACGTCCCACCGGCCCCACCACAGCAGGGCCACCATGACCGCAAATCCCGAAGAAAAGTCCGAAGGCGTACAAGCCTTCCCCGATTCCTTTGACCTCGAGGGCGAGTTCGCGCGCTCGAACGTCCAGGCAGTGCTCGAGAAGCTCGACCGCGAGCTCGTCGGGCTCGCCCCCGTCAAGCAACGCATCCGCGAAATTGCTGCACTTCTCCTCGTCGATAAGGCGCGGCGCTCGATGGGTCTCGAGACCGGCGCACCGACGCTGCACATGTCGTTCACCGGCAATCCCGGCACCGGCAAGACCACCGTCGCGCTGCGCATGGCCGAGATCCTCAAGAACCTCGGCTACGTCCGCCAGGGTCACCTCGTCTCGGTGACTCGCGACGACCTCGTCGGCCAGTACATCGGCCACACCGCGCCCAAGACCCGCGAAGTCATCAAGAAGGCGATGGGCGGCGTCCTCTTCATCGACGAGGCCTATTACCTCTACAAGCCCGAGAACGAGCGCGACTACGGCCAGGAGGCGATCGAGATTCTCCTCCAGGTCATGGAGAACCAGCGCGACGACCTCGTCGTCATCCTGGCCGGCTACGCCAACCGCATGGAAGTGTTCTTCCAGTCGAACCCGGGCTTCCGCAGCCGCATCGCCCACCACATCGACTTCCCCGACTACTCGGAGAAGGAGCTGATGTCGATCGCCAAGCTGATGGTGGACGCCCAGCATTACGTGCTGACGCCCGAGGCGGAGAAGGTGCTGCGCGACTACATCCCGCGCCGCATGAAGATGCCGCACTTCGCCAATGCGCGCTCGATGCGCAACGCGCTCGACCGCGCCAAGCTGCGCCAGGCCAACCGCCTGTTCGGCCGCAAGGACCGCACCAACCTGACCCGCCACGACCTCACCACCATCGAGGCCGAAGACCTGCTGGCGAGCCGCGTCTTCCAACCCTAACCTTCCCGTACGGGAAGGCCCCGCCCCCCCTCACCCCCGGCGGGTGAGGGGTTGGAGCCGCGGGGTGGCCCGTTCGACCACCACCGAAGGATCGCCTGTCGTTTCAAGGTGGTCGTACGCCTTAGTGAAAAACCACGCTGCGCGCGCTACATTGAGCTCCATGTCAGGCAACGATCACCAGGCACGCAACGTCGCCATCCTCGCCGCGGGCGCAGGGATGGTCGGCTTGCTGACGTCCATGTCGATCGTCTTCCCGCGCATCGACCCGACCTTTGTGGCCGCCTACGAAGCCGCCGAGGACACCTCGCCGTTCGTCGAGCTCGAGGCGACCCAGAGCCCGCCGCATCCCCTTTCCATCGCGTTGTTGCCGATGGCGACCGAGCCCGGCGCCAGGCTGTCGAGACCCGTCGTGCAGGAGTTGGCCCGCGACGTCACCCAGGAGCTTGGTGGCCTGGGACTGCGGGTCGCTGACGACCGCGCCGCCGAGGC
This sequence comes from Rhizobium sp. Q54, assembly GCA_945947575.1. Lineage (GTDB taxonomy): Bacteria > Pseudomonadota > Alphaproteobacteria > UBA2966 > CAIVPW01 > CAIVPW01. The sequence goes on along the minus strand of CAMEYM010000015.1, from coordinate 27,526 downwards.
GATGCGCGGCGAGACCATCCCGCACCACGAGCAGGGCCGCGTGCTCGGCGTGCGCTACGTGCTGGCTACGACGTTGGGCGGCACCGAGGACGATTTGCGCATGCACGCCACCCTCACCGACTGCGCCACCAAGCGCGTCCTGTGGAAGGGCACGTTCTTCAAGACGCGCCGCGTCGGCGCCTCCGATGAGACCCAGCGCGAGATCGCCTTCGCCCTGCGCACCGTGCTGCCGCTCGATCGCGGCACCAAGGGCCCCGAGGAGTGGTGAGCTCTCTCTAGGCCTCAGCCCGCGAGTTGGGCTCCCATCCAGTCCAACGCCCTGCCGACCGCCTCGACCGGATCCAACGGTCCCAGGCTCGCCCCCAGCAGCGACGCCACCGCCAGGCCGGCGACGGCCACCAACAGCACGATCAGCGCGTAGTCGAACTGCTGCACGGGCGCACCTTACACGCGCCGGCCGGTCGCCCGGAACGGGCGCTAGGCGCCGGCGCGCCTTCGTCGCGACGGCCCCCAAGGTGTGACGTCCATCACACGGTAACAAACGAGGGCTGACTTTCTGCGGCCGCTGTGCGATTTTTCCACCGCTTTATCCACAGGGGACCGCTCCAGCCAGATGCCGAACGTAACCGTGGCCGAGCACGTCAAGGCTTCCGGACCCAAGGTCTGGGAGCTGGTCGGCCGCTTCGACGGCATCCACAAGTGGGCGCCCGGCATCAAATCGGCGGAGACGCAAGGGTCTGGCGCCGGCGCGCTGCGCACGGTGACGCTGGCCGGCGGCGACGTCCTGATGGAGAAGCAAATCGCCCGCAGCGACGAGCCGCTCGCCTACACCTACTCCATCGAGAACGGCGGCCTGGGCTTGGCCTCCCACATCAGCACGCTGATGGTGATGGACCACGGCGACGGCAGCTGCACGGTCTCGTGGGTGTGCAACTACGAGGCGAAGGACAAGACCCAGACCGAAAGCATCGGCGCCGGCATGCGCACCTTCTACAAAGCCGGCATCGCCGCCATCAAGAAGCGCTTCGAGCCGACCGTCGTCAGCGGCCTCACCGCCGCCGCCCAACGCGCTCCCGCGCCGCCGGCGGCGCCGCTCCGCAAGAAGTAGCCAGTGATCCCTGGCCGCCCGTCCATGTCCGCCCCAGGCCGTACCCTTGCCCTGGTAGCCGTGGCCCTCGCGGCCCTGTCCGCCTGCGCGCCGGGCCCCAATCCCCTCGTCAGCGAGGCGCACGACGCCGGCTTCTGGCTCGGCATCTGGCACGGCATCATCGCGCCGTTCACCCTCGTCATCTCGCTGTTCACCGACAACGTGCAGATGTACGAGGCGAACCACGCCGCGTGGCGCTACGACCTCGGCTTCGCCATCGGCGCCGGAATCCTTTTCGGCGGCTTCTGGCGATCGAAGAAGTAGCAAAGACTCCCTCGTGCTGGGCCCGTCGAAGCATTCGGCCGGCATGCGGCGCTAAGCACTGCTCCGCCGCGCCCACACGATCCCCGCCAGCACCAGCGCCGCCCCCGCCGCCTGCAGCGGCCCCAACGCTTCCTCGAACAGCACCCACGCCAGCACCGCCGCCACCAGCGGCTGCAGCAGCAGGGTCACGGAAGTGAACGACGCCGGCAGGTGCTTGAGCGCCCACGCGATCAGCCCCTGCCCCGCCGCATGGCTGAGCCACGCCACCGCCAGCAGCACCACCCAGCCGCGCGCCGTTCGCGGCCACAGGTCTTCGCCGGACACTACCGCCACCACCAGCAGCACCACGCTCATGGCGACGCCGCTCCACAGCATCACCACCGACGCCGGCAGCCGCTCGCGCAGCCCCTTCACGCTCACCAGGTACGCGCCGTAGAAGACCGCCGTCGACAGCCCGAGCAGATCGCCCAGCAGTGCCCCACCCCCGGCCGCCGCGCTGCCGCGCATCAGCAGCATCGCTCCCGCCAGCGCGCACAGTCCACCCGCCAGGAACCCACCGGTGATCCGCTCGCGCAGGAGCATCCACGCCCCCGCGGTGACGAAGATCGGCGCAAAGTTCGAGAACAGGGTGGCATTGGCGACGGTCGTCAGATGGATCGACCAGTGCCACAACGCCAAGTCCGCCGCGAAGAACACGCCCGCCAGCGCCATCCAGAAATGATCGCGGCGCGTGAGTTGTGGCCGTTGCTCCGCCGCCAGCACCAGGCGGGTCGCCAGCCACAGCACGGGCAGCGCCAGGGCCACCCGGTGAAACGCCGTCGCCGACGGCCCCAGCTCCGAGAGGCGCACCGCGATGGGCGAAAATCCAAGCGCCGCGGCGCCGGCCAGAAGTGCGGGAAGGGCGAGACGAGGCGCGATCACCGGCACTCGTGTACCCGTGTCGCGGCGATGGCGCGAGGGGCCTGCGCAGGCCGGCTCCATAAGGATGAGGTAGGGCTCGTCGGCCGGCGCGCTCCGAATAAGGCAGCAAGTCTCACGCTCGCCGTGCCGGTTGCCGGCCTATTCCGAATTCCCGGTCCAGTTCGCCTTTGTAGCCGTGGAAGGGCCACCGATCGGTTGCATCATTGCAGCATGGGTCCACGCACCGAATTTCGCGCTCAGGCAGATCAGCTGCGAGCCAACGCAGCGGAACAGGCGAGCCCCAACGTGGGCAAGGCGTTGCGCAACATTGCCGACCAATGGGACCAGATGGCCGAAGCGCAAGAGCGCGTTGACTTGGCAAGAAAGGCACGGCCGCGAAAGCGGCAACCCGTCAAGTGACACGGCGGCCGCCTCCTGCCGCCTGACGGCCCGCTGTCAGCGCACTCCCACTCTAGAGTGTGCTGTATTGAACTGCGCCAGCCCCTCGTTCGTGCCTCAACATGCAGGCCCTTGCCACTCCGGTTCGACGTATGCAGTCGCGCGGGGTGGCGCACCTCGCCGGGGAGTCTTGTGTGACGGATGGCCGCCCGCTGCGAGTCCTGATTGCCGAAGACGACCTCATGATCGCCGACAGCATCGAGGAGATCCTCGTTGAGGCCGGCTATGAGGTTTGCGGCATCGCCCGCACGGTGGCCGAGGCGGTCACGCTCGGTCGGCGTCACCTCCCCGACCTTGCCATCATCGACTGCCGGCTCGCGGACGAAGGACTCGGCACGGACGTGGCTGCGCAACTGGTTGACCTGAAGGATCTCGGCATCCTGTACGCCACCGGCAACATCTCCAGCGTCACCCTGAAGGCAGCCAGAGGCCAAGCGTGCCTTGCGAAGCCCTACACCGCAGCCGAACTGGTGCGCGCGCTCGAGATCGTCGCCGAGATCGTCGCCACCGGGCTAGTCTCGCGCCCCATCCCGTCGGGATTGCAGGTCCTGGCGTCCGCAACTCCGGAAACACGGGCATATGGATAGCGCCCTCGAAGCCCGACGCCTTCTCCGCCAGCTGGCGGCCATTGCCGGATTTGGCAGCTTTGCGCTGCGCCAGAACGACCTGAAGATCATCCTCGCGGAAGCGGCGCGTTCGTGCGCCCTTGCACTGGATGTTCCCTTCTCCAAGGTGTGCCGGTATCGCGAAGCGGAGGGCGACCTCCTCATCGAGGCCGGACACGGCTGGCAGGCAGGCGTCGTCGGCCATTCCGTATCGCGCGCCGACAAGACCTCGCCGCAAGGCCTGGCATTCGTCACGGGCAAGCCGTCGATCTGCAACGAACTGCGCAAACACAAGGACTTTGTGCTGCCGTCGTTCTATGCGGCGCACGGAATCATTTCGACGGTGGACGTCGTCATCAAGGGCAGTGGCAAGCCCTACGGGATTCTCGAAATCGACAACAACGTGCAGCACGACTACGACCAGCACGACATCGACTTCCTGACCAGCTTCGCAAATGTTCTCGCCGAAGCGGTCGCCACCTCGGAGCGCACGGCCCTGCTGCAGTCCGCCATCGAGCAGATGAAGGTGCTGGTCGCGGACAAGGACCGCTTGCTGGGACAGAAGCAGGTGTTGGCCGAGGAACTCCAGCACCGGGTACGCAACAACCTGCAGCTGGTCTCCGGAATGCTGAGCCGGCAGTTGACCCAGACCTCGGACGCGGACGGACAGCGTGGCCTCAAGGCGATCGAGCGCCGGGTCGCGACGCTGGCGCAGGTGTATGACCACCTGCTGGGCAACGAGATGACCCGCACGACCGATTTCGGTGGGTACGTAAAATCCCTTTGCCGCAGCCTCGGGGACCTCCAGGGATCGAGTCAGAATGTTACCCTCACCTGCGAGAGCGAGCCGCTCTTTCTCGATCTCGATTCGGTAACCGCCTTGGGAATCGTCGTCGCGGAGCTTGTGTCGAACACCTTTGACCACGCCTTTCCGGACGGATCAGGATCGGCCAGCGTCACGGTCCGTCGCGCCCCCGAGGACGGCGACGTGGGCATCTTGACGGTCAGCGACAACGGCAAGGGCTTCGAGCCCAAGGCCGAGAGCAAGCGGCACGGTCTTGGCCTGGTGCGGCGCCTCGTCGAACAGGCGCGCGGAAACGTAGCAGTCGATGGCACCCACGGCACGGTGTGGACCGTCCGGTTTCCCGTCCCTCCTTCTCAAGCGTCGGTCGTCGCCTAGCTCTGCTCTGAACTTCGCTGCCCGACGGAGACGGGCGCGGCCTGCGCATACCCTCGAAGAGCTCGTCCGTTTGACGGGCGCCACAACTTGACGTGACTTGACGGAATTTCCCTGACGGTGCGGCCGTCAAGGACCTCGCGATCAAATTTGCGACGGCCTTCCCACGCGCTGTCTCAAGCGCCATCTCCCGCGCATGCGTCCGGTCGACTCACGCAACGAAGGCACTGCTGTGCGCGGCGGCAGGCGCACGCACCGCATGCTCGCAATTTCGGTGAGACAGCCGGGACACGGCGGCCCGCAGATCCCCGTAGTCACCGTTATTCCGCAGAGAATCGCCGACGCTCGACCACGCAACTCCGGTCGAACGCGCGGGCGCGCGCTCTGCGCAGAGTTGCGCTGCGAATACGCAAAAATACGCGGCGCAATACGCGGTGAGTACGCGCGCTCGCGCCGCCACGAATATTCAGAGTGTAAGGAAATCCGCGCCTCTCGGCGCGCGGCAGCGCGAAAGCGGCGACTATTTTTCCTTCATGATCCACACGCCCTTCCAATCCGGCGGCGTGTGGGCCTTGAGGTACTCGCAGCGCTCGATGTAGGTCTGCGACAGGTGGTCCTTCGGGTTGGCCTTCAGCGCGTCGTTGAAGTTCTTGATCGCCTTGTCGAAGTTGCCGGCGCGATAGAGCGCGATGCCCTCGCGGAAGTAGTTCACCACGTCCATGAGGTTGGGGAACTGCGTCGGCCCGTAGAAGTCGAGCACTTCCCACACGCCGACCGGCTCGGTCTTGCCCTTGACCACCACATGGTCCACCTCGCGCATGCGGTAGGTGCCCTTGAGCTTGGCCTTGGTGTACTCCGAGATCAGCAACTTCGCGTGGTACTGCTTGCAGGCGCTTTCCAGGCGCGCGGCAAGGTTCACGCCGTCGCCGATCAGCGTGTAGTTCATGCGCTTGGGCGAGCCGATGTTGCCCGACACGATGTTGTCGGTGTTGAGGCCGATGCCGATGTGGATCGGCTTCTTGCCCTGGGTGTGGCGCACCGTGTTCCACTGATCGAGCTGCGTCAGCATCGAGATCGACGAGCGAACCGCGCGGTCCTCGTCGTCATCGTGGGGCAGCGGCACACCGAACGCCGCCATCACGGCGTCGCCGATGAACTTGTCGAGCATGCCCTCCTCCTTGACGATGCAATCGACCATCAAGGTGAAGTACTCGTTCAGCATCGCCACGGTGCCTTGCGGCCCGAGCTCCTCGGTCAGCGTCGTGAAGCTGCGGATGTCGGAGAACAGCACGGTGGCGACCGACGTCTTGCCGCCCATCACGTCCTGGCCGGCCGCCATCAGCTTCTCGGCGATGCTGGGATCGATGTAGCGCGACATCGTCGATTTCATGCGCTTGGCGTCGGAGACGTCTTCGATCATCAACAGCGTGCCGAGCTTCTTGGCCTGGCCCGACGTGTTGAGGAGCGGCAGCACCGTGAGGTCGGCGGAAACCTTGCCGTCGCCGACGGCGAGGTCGACGTCCAGCATCACCACCTGTTCCTTGGTCTGGTTGACGCGCGTGATCGTCTCGAGCACCCAGGCGTTGCCGCCGGCGAAGAAGTCCTTGGCCTTCTTGCCGACCAGGCCGGTCTCCTCGGCCTTGAAGATGCGCACGCCGGCGTGGTTCGACGTGACGATGGTGCCTTCCTCGTCCATCGTGATGACGCCGTTCGACATCGACTCGAGCATGCTCTGGTTGTAGTTGCGCATGTTGGTGACGTCGTCGAAGAGCTTGGCGTTCTCGAGCGCGATCGACACCTGCGCGGTGAACGCCTTCAGGCGGCTCTCGTCCTCGTCCGTGAACGGCCCGCCGCGCTTGTTCAGCACCTGGGTGACGCCGATGCACTTTCCGTCCTTGTTGACGACCGGAACCGCCAGCATCGAGCGCGTGAAATAGCCGGTGCGCTTGTCGAAGCTCGGATTGAAGCGCAGGTCGGCATAGGCGTGCGGGATGTTCACCGACTTGCCCGAGCTGAATACAGCTCCGGCGATGCCGAGGTGGTTGGGAAGGCGGATTTCGCCGATGCCGGCGTCGCCCTGGGCCACGCGAGAGAACAGCTCGTTGGTCTTCTCGTCGTTGATGAACAAGGTCGAGCGCTCGGCCTTGAGCATGCGCGTCGCCTCGAACATGACCTTCTGCAGCAGGGTGGACAGGTCGATCTCGGAGGTGACGTCCGACACGACGTCGAGGAACTGCATCTCGCGCGCGCGCTCGCGCTTGACGTTCTCGACCAGCTGCGTGCTTTGCAGCGCCACCGCCGCCTGCGTCGTCATGGCTTCCATGAAGCCCATGTCGCGCTTGTTGAACCTGCCCTTCTTCTTGTTCAGGGCCTGGGCGACGCCGATGATTTCGCCGCGCACCGTGCGTACCGGCGCGCACAGGATGTTGCGCGTCTTGAAGCCGGTCTGCTCGTCGACCTGGGCGTTGAAGCGCGGATCCTTGTATGGCTCGTGGATCAGCAGGCCTTCGCCGGTGGTGAAGACGTGGCCGGCGATGCCGGTGTTGTTGAGGATGCGGATTTCACGGCTGTGATCGCCGAGGGCAACGCGGCTGTAGAGCTCGCCGGTCGTCGGATCGTTGAGGAACAGCGAGCCGCGCTCCGACTCGGTTTCGCGCGCGACGATTTCGACGAGAGTGCGCAGCACCTCGTCCACCGTCTCCATCGCCGCGACCATGCGCGAGATGGTGAGGAGGGTTTCGACCTCCTTCAGGCGTCCGCTGGATTCGCCGCCGCGCTTGCTGGCTGGTACGGGTTGCATGTCAGTTCGGCCGGGGCGGCTGCGCCGCCGGCGCCTTCGGACGTCCCGCTTCGAGCTGGTCGCGCAGCGCCGAGATGTGGTTCTGCATTTCGCGCAGTTCGAGGTTCTTGTCGCGCTCCAGCGCCTTCACCTGCTCGTGGAAGGAGTGCGTGCGCTCGTCGAGCTGGTCGCGCAGGCTCTGCGCCGTCTTCTTCAGCTGGCGAATCTCGTCGTTGGCCAGGGCGGACGTCTGCTGCACCCGTGCGTCGGCGTCGAAGCGCTGCTTATCGACCTGCTCGCGCAGGGACTGGATGGTCGCCTTGAGCTGGCGGATTTCGTCGTGCGATGCCGCCGCGGTCGCCTGGACGCGCGCATCGGCCTCGAAGCGTTGCTTGTCGAGCTGGTCGCGCAGGGCCTGGGCCGTCTGCTTGAGCTGGCGGATCTCCTCGGCGGAGCTCGCCGTGGCGGCCTGGACACGGCTGTCCGCGTCGAAGCGCATCTTCTCCATCCCCTCGCGCAGGGCCTGGATGGTGGTCTTGAGCTCGCGCGCCTCGGCGTCCTGGCCGGCAAGAGCCTCCTGGACGCGCGCATTGCCAGAGTGCTGCGACTCCTCGAGGGACGAACGCAGCGCGGAGATGGTGGATTTCAGCTCGCGGAGCTCAAATTCCGCCTGGTTGCCAGCTTGGACTTCAACCGTACGCGCCATCGGCCTTCCCGGCCCACCCATCCCGCATACTTCCCGAGCGCCGTTTCTCCCCGGCCCCTGCTACGCTACAAAGGTGGGCTAGAGCTTCGCTGGCGCAATAATAGCAGACTCCATGTCCTTCAACCGCAACCCAAAAATGCCTTCCGGCGTGCCCAGGCTTTGCCTGGGCCTGACGCTCGGGCTCAGCCTCGCGGCCTGCGGCGGGGGCGGGGGCGGCGGCGGCGGCGGCGATGGCGGCGGCAACCCCTTCGCGACAGCCGAGTTCCGGGCCAACTATGGTCTGGGCAACATCCGCGCCCTCGGCGCCTACACCGCCGGTTGGGAAGGCACCGGCCAGACCATCGCGGTGATCGACACCGGCGTCGATGTCGACCACGTCGATCTCGACGGCAAGATCCTGCCGCAGAGCACCGACATCGCGGCCGGCAACGGGAGGACGCTCAACGACACCTTTGGCCACGGCACCCTGGTCGCCGGGGTCGCTCTCGCGGAGCGGAACGGCGTCGGCATGCACGGCGTGGCTTGGGGGGCCAACCTGCTCGCCATCCGCGCCGACGCCCTCAACCCGTGCGATCCATTCTCCGCGTGCTTCCAGGACGACGACCTCGCCGCGGCCCTGAACTATGCGCGCACCCAGGGCGCCCGCATCGTCAACATGAGCATGGGCAAAGGCGGCATTCCCAATGCCAACTTCCGCAACGCTCTGCTGGCTGCCACCAATGCCGGCATCATCGTGGTCATCGCCGCCGGCAACGCAACGGGCGCCAACCCCGAGTATCCGGCGCGCTTCGCCGCCGACCCGGCCTATAGCGGCCTCGTCATCGCCGTCGGCGCGGTCGATGACGACAACATCATCGCCAATTTCAGCAACCGCGCCGGCGTCGCCTCGACGAACTTCATCGTCGCCCCGGGCGTCAGCATCACGACCACCTCCAACAGTGGCGGCTTCGCTTCGGCCAGCGGCACTTCGTTCTCGGCGCCGCACGTCGCCGGCGCCATCGCCGTGCTGCGCGAGCGCTTCCCCACCGCGACCGCGGCGCAGATCGTCGATATGCTGTTCAGCACCGCGCGCGACCTCGGCGCCGCCGGCACCGACACCGTCTACGGCCGCGGCCTCCTCAGCCTGAGCGACGCGCTGGCGCCGCTCGGCTTCCTGTGGGTGCCGGTCGACCTCGGTCCCCTGGTCGAGGAGACCGAGCTGCGCCTCGGGGCCGCCTTTGGCGACGGCCTCACGCAAGCCGCGGCGCTCTCCGATGTGCTCGCCCTCGACATGCTCGGCCGCGACTTCCACATCGACCTGCGCGGCGCCGTCCTGCCCGCCCGCGACGTGCGTGCCAGCGCCTTCGAAGGCGCCGTGCTGCGCTCCGCCGAACGCGCCGTCGATCGCCGCCTCGGCGACTTCGGCCGCTGGGGCCTGAGCTTCACCGACACGGCTCGCCTGCCCGCGACCCTCCCCTCGCCCGACGACGAGGACCGCACGCTGCGCTCGTGGTGGATGCAATCCGGCACCAAGCACACCCAGACCGGCCTCTACTACGGTGCCGCCGCCGGCCGCGGCACACCAAGCGTGCTTGCGCCGATCGGCTTTGCGTCGCGCCTCACCCTGCCCCAATTCACACTGGCCGGCACCGGCAGCGGTGCCTTCCTCAGCCAAGACCTGGGCAAGGCCGCGCGCCTCTCCTTCGCCTGGCATCGCGGCGACGGCAGCGACCCGACCGCCGCCACCAGCCTCGGTCAGGCGTGGCTCGAAACCAAAGTCGGCCGAGCCCGCCTCGCTATCGGCCTCGGTCAGGTGGATGAGGAGGCTTCGCTGTTCCGCAGCACGGCGGCCGGCGGCTTCGGTACGTTTTCTGCGACGCGCAGCCAGTTCGTCACCGTCGGCGGCGCCGTGCCGCTGACAACGGGCGTCGCCGCCTTCGCATCGCTGACCGCTGGCCTGGCGCGCCCCGAGATGGAGAGCGGCATGTTGTCCGGCTGGAGCGACGTGCGCGCCGCTTCCTACAGCGTCGGCGTGCGCTGGCAGGACGTGCTGACGCGCGGCGACCGCGTCGGCCTCGCCCTCGGCCAGCCCCTGCGCGTCGAGCACGCCGAGGTGGACCTCACCCTCCCCACGGCATTGCGCGCCGACGGCAGCGTCGCCACTTCGACCCGGCGCGTCGATGCGACGCCTTCAGGACGAGAGATGAACATCGAGCTCGCGTACGATCGGGTCTTCAGCGAGGCCGCATCCCTCGCCACCTTCGTGAGCGTAGCGCGCCAGCCTGGCCACGATCGCAACGCCGCACCTGCGGCTTTCGGCGGCATCCGCTTCAGCCTGGGGTTCTAGATGCGTCTCGCCGCGACCGCGCTACTCTTCGTCTTGGCCGCCTGCGCGTCCCCGCCCACGATGGTGCAGGTCGGCGCGGACACCTGGATGATCGCGATCCCCGGCGGGGATCCCACTTGCGTCGCCTACCGTCTGCAGTCTGCGACCCAGGCGACCGTGCAGTCGCTGTTCTATCGCAAGCGCGACGGCAGCTTCACGATGAGCCGGATGGAGGCGTGCGGGGCTCCCTAGAGCAACCCGCGCTGCCGCAACCACCCGACGATGCCGGTGTGGAGGTAGCCGCCCATCTGCACGTACTCGAACGCCGCGAGCAGGATGGCCGGCTCGGCGTAGCCCGGCAGGCGCAACACCTCGCGTCCGTCGGCAAGACGGAACTCCATCGTCGGCGTGCCGATGACGCCGTGGCGCACCGCGATCTCGCCCTGCCGCCCCGCGGCGCCATCGAGATCGACGAGCGGCGCATCGCCGAAGCGATCGAGGCGCACGGTGTAGAAGCGATGGGTCGGATAGGCGCGCAAGCTCGGGTCGCGCATCGCTTCCTGGTGCAGCATGGCGCAGTAGGGACAGCCGTCCCTCTCCCACCACAGCGCCAGCACCTTGCCCTCGGCGGCCGCAGCACTCAGGTCGCGGCGCAAGTCGCCGCTGGTGGGGCGAAAGAAGTCCTCGTCGAAGAGGGCCACTTACAGCACCAAGGGAGTGGCGAGGCTGCCCAGCATGGAGGCGCGACGTAGCATGGCCGCAGGCTATCAGAGAAGCGGCGGGCAAAAAACGATGGGCCGGCGCGGGGGCCGGCCCATCAGATGCACTGGGTGTCGCGAGCGGAACGCGGTGGGCCCAGTCGCGGGACGTAACTCGCTGCTACGTGGCGATGAGGCCGAGCGCCTTCTCTTTGATGAAGGGCGTCGGGATGCCCCACCACTCCTGCGCCGCGGTTGCATACATGCTGCGGAAGTGGGTGGTGTGCTTCAGGTTCTGCCCATCCTCGAGGTCGGTCAGCGACGGCTGCTGGCCATAGAGGCCGCCCTTGACCTTGCCACCGGTGATGAAGTGCGGCGCGGCCGTGCCGTGGTCGGTGCCACCCGAGCCGTTCTCGCGCGGACGGCGGCCGAACTCCGAGTAGGTCATGACCAGGACGCGGTCCCACAGGCCATGCTTCTTCATTGCATCCGAGAACGCAGCGATGCCGGCGCCGAGCTGGTTCAAGAGCGGCGTCTGGTCGGCGAGCTGCGTCGCGTGGGTATCAAAGCCGCCGATGGTCGCCTTGATCACCGGTACCTGCACCCCGCCGCCGAGCAGACGCGCAGCCATGGCGAGCTGCGAGCCGAAGTCGCCGGCCGGGAAGGTCGCGCCCGGATCGACGCGGTCGACGTTCTTGGCCAGCACCGCGGCCGAGGACATCTTGAAGCTCTGCTGGGTCTGCAGCACGTGCGCGAGCGCGGCGTTGCCGCCGCCGCCCATGGCCGGAGCGGCCATGCGCTTGGCCTCGTTCATGGCGGCGGCACCGCCATTCTCGAGCACCAGGATGCGGCGGTCGGGCGCCTTGAGCGGACCCACCGAGCCGCGTCCAACGACGATGCCGTCGGCGGCGTAGTCGGCCGGCGGTGCCTCACCGTGCTTGAACACCTCGCTGATCCAGCCGACCGTCGCCGCCTGGTTGGAGTCGGTGGCGGTGTGCCAGATATCGATTCCGCGGAAGTGCGACAGGTTCGGGTCGGGGTAGCCGACGCCGTTGACCACCGCCAGCTGCTTGCTCTGCCACAGCTTCATCATCGGCGCGAGCTCGGGGTTGAGGCCGAGCTTTTCGTCGAGCTGGAGGATGCGATCGCGGCCGAGCTTGATGGTCGGGCGGTACTCCGCGTACTTCGGGTCGGCGTAGGGCACGACGGTGTTGAGGCCGTCGTTGCCGCCCTGCAGCTCGATCAGCACCAGGATGCGATCCCAGCGTGCCGCCGCGTGCGCGAGGTTGAACGGAACGAACGAAACCAGCGGCGCCACAGCCGCGGTGCGAAGGAAATCTCTGCGGTTCATGGCGACCTCTTACTTCAACTGGAATGTGGGATCGAGGAGCAGCGTGCCGAGCGTGCCGGAGCCGGCCGGGGCGGCGATGCCTCCGGCGGGCGACACCGGCAGGATCAGCTCGGCGAGCTGGTCCTTGGGCATGGCGTTGAGTGCTTTGACCTTGGCCGGGTCGATGACCGTCACCGGCAGGTTCTTCATGTCGCGGCGCGCCTGGGTAGCCAACGTCTGCTTGCCCGTCGCTTGCACGTCCACGCCGGCGGCGACGCCGTGCATGAACGCGTTGCGGGCCGGCAGCAGCGACGTGTCGATCCATGCCAAGCCGCCCGGCCAGCCCTTCACGTTGGGCGGATCGAGCAGATCCTGGCCGAGCGCGCGGCCAACCGCCGGATACAGCGACGGGTTGGCCGGCGGCGTGCCGATGACGCGGAAGGTGCCGACGATCAGGTCGGTCGGCGACTTCACCAAAGCGCCACGGTTGTCCGGGTCGCGGAAGGCGTCCGACTTGAGGATCGACGCGATCACCGGCCGCAGCTCGTACTTCGAGTCGCGGAACTGGCGCGCGAGCTTCTGCACGTCCGCCGGGTCCGGCGCGTCGTTGACGAAGTTCAGCCACAGCTTCTCGACGATAAACTCGGCGACCTGCGGCTGCTCGAGGATGATGTCGATGATGTCGTCACCATCGAAGCGGCCCGTGCGGCCCATGAACTTCTTGGTGCCGCCGTCGTGCAGCGTGCCTTCGACCTTGAAGCCCGCGTTGGTATTGCCGGTGACGACGCGCCAGCCGGTGAACGAGCGCGCCGCTTCGCGCACGTCGAGCTCGGTGTAGCCCCGTCCCTCACCGAGGGTAAACAGCTCCATCAGCTCGCGCGCGAAGTTCTCGTTCGGATTGCCGGCGCGGTTCGAGTTGGTGTCGAGGTACACCAGCATCGCCGGATCCTTCGCCGCTGCCTTGACCAGCTTCTCGAAGTTGCCGATGGCGTAGGTGCGGAACAGCGCCGTCTGCTTGAACATCAGCTCGGGGCGATTGACCTTGTTGACCGCCGAGGTGAAGTGGTTGTGCCAGAACAGCACCATGTGCTCGGTGAACGGGCGCGGCGTGTTGAGCATCTCGGCCCACCACCACGCCTTGAGCTCGCGCTGGTCGTCGCGACGCTCCATCTGCATGGCGTCGCGCTTTTCCTTGGGCAGGTTGGCCTCGATCTGGGCGATTAGCGGGACATTCAGCCAGTCCGGCGTCGTCAGGTGGGGCTTTGGGCTAACGCTATCGAGAAGTCGCTCCACGGCTTCGGCGTAGGGGCGGCCACTCAATGCGTCGATCTCCTCCGGCTTGGCCATACCGAAGCCGGTACGTGCCAAGAGGTGCCGGATCTCGGCGGTGGGTTGGGCCATACAGAACTCCTCTCTCTCTACAAACGACGCCACCCAGCCTAGTCGAGCGGCGAGAGCGTCGCTGTGATGCAAACGGCGTTGGGCACGGTTGCCGTCGCAGACATGGACGAAACGGCAATGGGTCACACACCCAGAGCGCCGCCCAAGCCCCCGCCCAGCGGCACCGGGCAACTTTGACACTGTGGGCTTGCGCCTACCAACGGTCTCTTAACTGGCGCAGCGCCAGAAACACCTCCTTCTCGGTAGCGCGAGCGGAGTCGGAGGCAAGAGCCACGCCCGCGGCGACTTCCGCCGAATGCACGCGCAGGAAAACGTTGATCTCACGCTCGTCGCCGAGCGTGAGTACGGGGGCAGAGGCGCCCTCGATGTTCTCTATTCGTTCGAGCATGCGGCGGGCGCGCGCGTTCCCCGGCTCGCGGTCGATGGCAAAGCTCAGGTTACGCCGCAGGTACTCGTGTCCGGGGTACACGCACACCGAGTCGGGCAACGCTGCAAACACCGTGGCGAACGTGTCGTACAGGGTCGCCGCGTCGCCACCCTTGCGGCAGTTGCCGACGCCGGCGTTGAACAAGGAGTCGCCCGTCAGGAGGGTGTCGCCGTTCCGCAGGCAGATGTGGGCCGGCGTGTGACCGGGTGTGGCCAGCACCTCGAGATGGATCGAGGTTCCCACCGCGATTCTGTCGCCATGCCCCACCTCCCGATCGACGGACGGGATGCGCGCCGCCGCCCGCGGATGCGCCAGCACGCTCGCTCCCGTCGCGGCCACAACACCGGCGTTCCCGGCCGTGTGGTCGCTATGCTCGTGGGTATTGACGATGTGGCTGATACGCCAGCCGCACCGCGTCGCGGCGCCAAGAACTTGGCCCGCATCGAACGGATCGACGGCAAGCGCATTGCCGGTGGCCTCGCACGCCACCAGATAGTTGAAATTGCGGCCCGGATTCCCGACCCAAATGCGCTCGATCAGCACCGCTCTACCTGCTCCTGGCCAGGCCCGGCCGGTGGCCGCTCCTGTGGGAACATGGTAGGGGTGAAGGCCTCCCTTTTCGGCGGAATTTGTTGACGGCGGACATGCCCCAGGTATCCCGGCGTGCGTTCCTGATCACCGGCACTGCCGCGAGCGGCGCGCTGTTGGTTGGCGCGGGCGCGTTCCTGCCCCGCCCTGCCCGCGCCCAGGGCGACACGCCGCAGCGGCTCAACGGCTGGATCGAGATTGCTCCCTCGGGCGCCATCACGGTGAGGGTGGCCCGCGTCGAGATGGGCCAGGGCACCTACACCAGCTTGGCGATGCTTGCCGCCGAGGAACTGGACGTGCCCTGGGCGAACGTCCGCGTTGTGCCGGCCCCGGTCGCGAGCGAGCACGCCAATCTGGGCATGTTCTATCGCCCGGATGGCATGCCCGGCCCGTGGATGCGCACGGCCGCGCGCACCCTCGTCGGCTTCCAGATGACCGGCGGCAGCATGAGCGTGCGCGACGGCTGGATCACCATGCGCCTCGCCGGCGCCGCCGCGCGCCAGATGCTTATGCAAGCGGCCGCCAAGCAATGGGGCATTCCTCTCGAGCAGGTCAGCACTGCCGAAGGAGTGCTGGTCGGACGCGGCGGCCATCGCGCCCACTACGCCGAGTTGCTCGGCGCCGCGGCGCTTATCGAGCCTTCTGACAATCCGCCGTTCCGGTCGCCCGATCAGTATCGACTGGTCGGCAAGCGCACGCCGCGCGTCGACACCGCGGCCAAGGTGCGCGGCGCGGCGACCTTCGGCATCGATGTGCGCCTGCCCAACATGGTGCACGCCGCGATCCGGCACGTACCCAGCATTGGCGGCACGGTCGCCAAAGTGGATGCGGCCGCTCTCGCCAAGCAGCCCGGCGTGATCAAAGCGGTGGCGTTGCCCAACGCGGTCGCCATCATCGCCGACACCCACTGGCACGCGCGTTCGGCGCTCGAGGTCGGCGAGATGCTGGGCCACATCCGCTTCACCACACCCGGGGCCGCAATCGACTCTGGCGCCATCGACGCGATGTTAGTCCGCGCCCTCGAGACCGAAGAAGGCGTCAACGTCGAGAAGGCCGGCGATGCCGCGCGCGCGATTGCATCGGCTGCGCGCACCGTGACCGCCGAGTACCACGTACCGTTCCTCGCCCATGCGACCATGGAGCCGATGAACGCCACTGCCCGCCTCCAGGATGGGCGGCTAGAGGTATGGGTCGGCAGCCAGGCCCCGGACTTCGTGCGCGATGCGGCCGCCAAGGCGGCTGGCGTGTCGGAGCGCCGCACCACGGTGCACACGACGTTCTTGGGCGGCGGATTCGGCCGGCGCGTCGAAACCGACGTGGCTGCGGAGGCCGCGGCGCTCGCCAAGGAATTGCCGGGGCGGGCCGTGCAGCTGCTGTGGACGCGCGAAGAGGATATGCAGCATGACTGGTACCGGCCCGCTGCGGTGGCACGCTTGCACGGCGCGCTCGACGCACAGCGACGCTTGGTAGCCTGGCAGGCGCGCATCGCGTCGCCACCGGTCACCGGCCCGTTCTTCAAGCGCATGATGGGTATTCCGCTCGGCAACTTCCCCGACCGCGGCGAGGTCGGCGAGGCGATAACGCCGCGCTACCGCATCGCCAACCTGAGCGTTGCCTGGATTCCCACGCCCACGACCGTGCCGACAGGCTTCTGGCGCTCGGTCAGCAATTCCTACGGCGCGTTCCTTGTCGAGAGCTTCATCGACGAACTGGCGCGCGAAGCGGGCGTCGATCCGTATCTCTTCCGTCGCGGACTCCTCGACGATCATCCGCGTCATCGCGCTGTGCTCGACCTCGCCGCGGAGGAGGCGGGTTGGGGTAGCGCGCTCGAGCCCGGCCGCGGCCGCGGCATCGCCATCCACGAATGCTTCGGTTCTGTAGTGGCGCAGGTGGCCGAGGTGCAGGCCCGCGCCGACGGGACCGTGCGCATCGAGCGCATCGTCGCCGCCGTCGACTGCGGCCTGGCCGTCAATCCGGCCGGTATCGCGCAGCAGATGGAAGGCGCCATCGTCTACGGGCTGAGCGCCGCGCTGTACGGCTCGATCACCCTCAGCGGCGGCGCGGTCGAGCAGAGCAACTTCCACGACTATGAGATGCTGCGCATGCCCGCCATGCCGCGCATCGAGACTCATATCGCCCCTCCGGGCGGTCCGTTGGGCGGCATCGGCGAAGTCGGCACGCCGCCGGTCGCGCCCGCTGTCGCCAACGCAATCTTCTCCGCCACCGGCAAACGGTTGCGGACACTTCCCCTACGCCTAGCAGGAGTCGTTTAGATGGACGCCGCCAAGACCGATACCCCGCCCGTGATTCGCCTGCTGGATTACGAGCCGCCGGCGTTCCTGGTCGATCGTGTGGTCCTGGAATTCGACCTCGGCGAGCCCGTCACGCGGGTCCACTCCAAGCTGTCGATGCGCCGCAGTCCGGCGATGGAGTATCGCCAGGGGCCGCTGGTGCTGCACGGCGACGGCGTCAAGCTGGTCAAGGTCGCCGTTGATGGCCGCACGCTGGCGCCGTCCGAGTACGTGCTCGACGACAAGGGACTGACGATCCCGAAGGTGCCGTACAACCTCGTGGTCGAGATCGACACCGAGATTCGCCCGGCGGAGAACACCCAGCTGTCGGGCCTGTACGTCTCCAAGGGCAACTTCTGCACCCAGTGCGAGGCGGAGGGCTTCCGGCGCATCACGTTCTTCCCAGACCGGCCCGATGTGATGTCGCGCTACCAGGTCACGATTCGCGGCGACAAGGCGAAGCAGCCAGTGCTGCTGTCGAACGGCAACTTGGTCGAAAGCCGAGATCTCGGGGACGGCCGCCACGAGGCGGTGTGGGACGATCCCTTCCCAAAGCCGTCCTACCTGTTTGCCCTGGTCGCGGGCGACCTCGCCAAGGTAGAGGACTCGTTCACCACAATGTCGGGGCGCAAGGTTGCGCTGCGCATCTACGTCGAGCACGGCAACGAGAGCCGCTGCGACTACGCCATGGACGTCCTCAACCGCTCCATGAAGTGGGACGAGGAGCGCTATGGCCGCGAGTACGACCTCGACCTGTTCAACATCGTCGCCGTGTCGGACTTCAACATGGGAGCGATGGAGAACAAGAGCCTCAACGTCTTCAACGCCCGTTACATCCTGGCCGACCCCAACGTGGCCACCGATGCGGACTATGCCGGCATCGAAACGGTGGTGAGCCACGAGTACTTCCACAACTGGACCGGCAACCGCGTCACGTGCCGCGACTGGTTCCAGCTCAGCCTGAAGGAAGGGCTCACTGTCTTCCGCGACCAGGAGTTCTCCTCGGACATGCGCTCGCGTCCGGTGAAGCGCATCTCCGACGTGCGCGCCCTGCGCGCCGCGCAGTTCCCGGAAGACGCCGGGCCCCTCGCCCACCCGGTGCGGCCGACGTCGTACATCCAGATCAACAACTTCTACACGGCGACCGTCTACTCGAAGGGCGCCGAGGTCATCCGCATGATGGAGACGATCCTGGGTCGCGACGGCTTCCGCCGCGGCATGGATCTGTACTTCGAGCGGCACGACGGCCAGGCGGTCACCTGCGACGACTTCGTCGCGGCAATGGAGGACGCCAACCGCACCAACCTCACGGTGTTCAAGCACTGGTACTCGCAGGCGGGCACGCCGGTGGTGAGCGTGCAGTCGCGGCACAACCCGGACACCAAGGTGTTCGAGCTCACCTTCACGCAGACGGTGCCCATGACTCCGGGCCAGTCGGACAAGCACCCCATGCACATCCCGGTGGCGATCGGCCTGCTCGGCAAGGACGGGCAGGAGTTGCCCGTCAGCCTGTTCGGTGACCGCCCCGGCATGGAGACGCCGACCACGCGCGTCCTGCACCTGACGCGGCCGCGGGAGATGTTCCGCTTCACGAACGTCGAGGAGCCGCCGGTCGTATCGCTCAATCGCGGCTTCTCGGCGCCGATCCGCATCGACATGGCGTATTCGGACGCCGACCGCGCCTTCCTGATGGCCAAAGATCCCGACCCGTTCGCGCGCTGGGAAGCCGGCCAGCAGTACGCCACCAAAGTGCTGCTCGACCTCATCGCCAAGGCGCAGAAAGGCAAGGAGTTGGTCGCCGATAGCGCGCTCATCGATGCGCTCGGCGCGACCTTGCGCGACGAGCGTCTCGAGCGGGCTTATGTCGCGATGGCGGTGATCCTGCCGTCCGAGGGCTACCTCGCCGACCAAATGACCGTGGTGGACGTGGACGCGATCGCCGCGGCGCGCGAGTCCATGCGCCGCGCCATCGCCAAGGCGCTGCGCGACGATCTACTCGCCGTCTATCACCGCAACCGCTCCAACCAGCCGTACTCGCCGGATGCCGAGCAGGCCGGACAGCGGGCCCTCAAGAACGCGGCGCTCTCCTACCTGGGCGCGCACGGTGACCCGGAGTCCCTCGAACTTGTCACCGGTCAATACCACTCGTCCGACAACATGACGGACACGATGGCGGCGCTCGCCATCGTCAACGACATCGACACGCGCGCGCGTGCCGAAACCCTCGACGACTTCTACGCACGCCACAAGGCGAACGCCCTCGTCGTCGAGAAGTGGCTGGCGCTGAACTCCATGTCACGCCTGCCGGGCACCCTCGACGCCGTGCGCGCGCTGCTCAAGCACGAAGCGTTCTCGATGAAGAACCCGAACAAGGTGCGCGCCTTGCTGTCCACGTTCGCGGCCGCGAACCAGCAGCGGTTCCATGCCGCCGACGGCGCCGGCTACGACTTCATCGCCGAGCAGGTACTGGCGCTCGACAAGCTCAACCCGCACGGGTCCGCTCGCCTCGCGCAGCCGCTCGGACGCTGGAAGCGCTACGACGCCGCGCGGCAGGCCAAGATGAAGGACGCCCTCAACCGCATCGTGAAGACTCCCGGCATCTCAACCGACCTCTACGAGATCGCGTCGAAGAGCTTGGCCTAGCGCACGCCGAAGGCGCGCTTGTCGCTCGCCTTGGCGAGGCGCAGGACTGCCTCGAGGGCATCCGACAGCGACAGGTCGGGCCCCGAGGCGTTGGCCAGCAAGGCCACGGTGATGTCGAGTTCCGGCACGCGGTACACCATCGTCGTGTAGCCGTAGCCGGCGCCCTCGAAGCCGATGACGACTCCTGAGCCGGCCGTGATGCGCTCGGCAAGGCCGAGTCCGAAGCGCACCTCGGCGCCGGTTTCGAGCACCGTGGTCGCCGTTGCTGCGTTGCGCATCCGCTCCATCTGCCCAAGCGCAACGACGCGGCCTTCGAACAGCGCATCCAGGAACAACGCGAGATCCTCGGCGGTCGTAGCGATCCCCGCCCCGGCGCCGCCGAACCCAGCAGTGATGGACGACACCTCGCGGAAAGCGCCTACCGGCGCCGCACGTGACGTGACCCCGGCATCGACCTGGGCCTTGGGAAGCACGGCGTAGCCAGGGACGACCGCACCGCCGGCGCTGGTGTGGACCATCGCGGCACGCGCGTAGACGCGCCGCTGCAAGGCAGCATCCAGTGATTCGCCACCTGCTGCCTCGAGCACGAGCGCGAGCGCCAACGTGTTGGCCGCCGAGTAGCGCACGCCTTGCCCCGGCGGAAAGGTTGGCCGATTCCCGGGCCGCCCGAGATGGCCGAGCACGTCCTTGGGCGTCCAGACGCGCCGCGGGTCGGCGCCACGGCCGAGCACTTCTTCTTGGAACGCCGCCAAGCCATAGGGATCGCGCAGTCCCGAGGTGTGGCCGAGCGCCTGCTGCACCGTGATGCGCTGCGCATCCGGCACTCCGTACAGGATGTCGAGCCCGGCATACTGGGCGACGGCGGCGTCGAGGCGCACCTTGTTCTCGGTGACAAGTTGCAGCACGGCGACGGCAAGGATCGGGTGCGCGCTGCGTACCAGCAGCATGCGATCGTCGACCGCGAGCGGAGTGTTGGCGACGATGTCCGATACTCCGCGTGCGCCAACCCAGATGTCGGTGCCGGCGCGCACATAAAGGACCACTCCGGGGAAGCCGGCGTCCACCGCATCGTCGAGCACCGCGCCGAAGCCGCTCGGCTGGCCGCACGCCGTGACTGCGAGCGCAAGTATTGCCGCCCGCAGGGCCGCACCCTTTCCCCCGATGTGCATTCGCTCCCCTACTTCTTCAGCTCTCCGGCCTTCGGCTCGAACGACAGCGCAGCAGAGTTCATGCAGTAGCGCTGGCCGGTCGGACGCGGCCCGTCGTCGAAGACGTGGCCGAGGTGGGCGTCGCAGCGGCTACACAGCGTCTCGGTACGAATCATACCGTGGCTGAAGTCCTGCTTGTTGACGACGGCCTCGTTCTTCACGGGCGCGTAGAAGCTCGGCCAGCCGGTGCCGGAGTCGAACTTGGTCTTGGACTCGAACAAGTCCTGGCCGCAGCAGGCGCACTTGTAGAGGCCGGCGCGCTTTTCCGCGTGGTACTTGCCCGTGAAGGCGGGCTCGGTGCCCTGCTTGCGCGCGACGCGATAGACGTCGGCGGGCAAACTCGCCTTCCACTCCGCGTCGGACTTGACGACTTTGTCGCCGGAGGAGGTGGGCGTGGTGCTCTCGTTCTTGTCCGCCATCAAGCTGCTCCTTCCGCAATGACCGGGTGCGACAACGTACCGATGCCGGTGATCTCGACCTCGATGGTATCGCCCCCCTTCATATAGAGCGGCGGCTTGCGAACGTAACCCACGCCCCCCGGCGTGCCGGTGGCGATCACATCTCCGGGAGAAAGCGCCGTGAAGCGCGAGATGTAGGCGATCAGCGCGGGCACCGGGAAGATCAGGTCATGGACGCCGCTCTTCTGCACCTCGGCGCCGTTCAGCCGCGTGGTGAGGACCATCTGGGCTGGCGGCGGCGCCTCGTCGGGAGTCACGAGCCACGGGCCCAAGCCTCCGCTCGCGGGAAAGTTCTTGCCGGCGGTGAACTGGGTGCTGTGACCCTGCCAATCGCGCACGCTGCCGTCGTGGTAGCAGGAGTACCCGGCGACATGGGCCAGCGCCTGATCCTCCGGGATGCGCCGGCCGCCCTTGCCGATCACCACGGCGAGCTCGCCCTCAAAGTCGAACTTGTCGGACTCAGCAGGCTTCACCAACGGCTGGCGGTGGCCCACCTGGGTGTCGGCGAAGCGCGGGAACAGTACCGGGTACTTCATCTTGTCGCGCCCCGTCTCGATGCGGTGGGCCTCGTAGTTGAGGCCGACGCACAGGATCTTATCGGGGTTGGTGATCACCGGCAGGAAGGTGATCTCGTCGAGGCGCGCGTCGCTCGGGGCGCCACGCACGAAGTCCGCCAAGTCCTCGTGTTGCATCAGTGCCTCACGCAGGGTGCGCACGCCGTCCTTGGCGAGATGTGCGCCGAGGTCGATGACCCCGTTGCCGACGACCGCGCCGAAGGTGTCGCGGCCTTGATGACGAAACGAGAGCAGCTTCACGGGACGCTCGCCTGTTGGGAGTGATGGTCGCCGGGCACGAACGGGTCGGTGTGCAGGTCGCGGGCATCGAGGCCGCGCGACAGGAGTATCTCCTGGGTCGCCGTGACCATCGCGGGTGGACCGGTCACGTAGGCCTTGAAGCCTGCAACGCTGGGGAAGTCTGCCGCGACCGCATCCGAGACATTGCCGCGGCGATGCGGGCTCGCCGCGGCGGGCTCGGCCACCGCGCATATCAGCTTGAGGTTGCCGTGACGCGCGGCGAGGTCGCGGAAGCGGCTGAGTGAGTAGAGGTCATCGTCGGTGCGCGTGCCCCAGTAGGCGTAGACGGGTTGGCGCATGCCGCCAGCGAGGGCGGTCTCGACGATCGATTGGATGGCGACGACACCGGTGCCACCCGCCACGGCGAGGATGGGGCCACGGTGGTCGCGGCGCAGGAAGGCATCGCCGAAGGGGCCAGCGACCCCGACCTGCTCGCCGATGCGCAAGTGCTCGCGGACATAGCGGCCAACGCCCTTGTCGCTGCTGACCCGGATGTGGAACTCCAGCGACGGCTGGTCCGGGCGATTGCCGAGCGAGTAGTCGCGCGCCGGCAGGGCATCGAACCACAGGCGCACGTACTGGCCGGCCTCGAAGCGCAGGCTTTCGCCCGGATCGAACCCCATACGGACGACGCGCACCTCCGGCGTCGGCGAGGCGATCTCGGTCACGGTGGCCGTGCGGCGGTCCGGGGGGGTGCTCATGCCTCCGCGCCTGTTACCAGACGGTAGCCCCGGGCACAATTGATGGCGCGGCCGAAGGCCGCGGGCCAACTGGCGCGGCGGCTGGAAGCGTGGTACGTGCCGCGCAACCCGAACCCCCGCCCACTCCCTTGTCCCTCGATCGCCTGCTCGAATGGCCGCCAGACTGGCTCTGGGAGCCGGACTTGCTGATCGCCACGCTGCTGCCGCTGGTGGCTGCGGTGGCGGCCATCGCGCTGCTGCGGCTGATCGGCGGCAAGGCGCGCGCTGGTGCCATGGCCGGTGCGGGTGTGGCGGCGGGGTTCGTCCTCGCCTACGCGGCGGTCGTGCGTAGCCGGGGACTGCCCGAGCTCAGCGAGCACCTGCCGCTGCTGCTGGCCCTGTTCGGGCTGGTGGCGGGCGTCCTGATCGACAGCGAGGGATGGGGCGGCAAGCGCCACCGCTTGCTGGTGATCGGCGTCGGGCTGGGGGCGATCCTGTGGTCGCTGGCCGACGACGTCGCCAGCACCGACCTTGGGCCCGAGCGCAACGTGCTGGTCGCCTGCTTCGCCGGGGCGACCCTGGTGTTCGTGCGGGCGACCCGGGTGGCGGGCAGCGCCGGCACGGTGCCGGTGCAGATGATGGTGGCGGCGTTTGGCGTCGCGGCGGTCGCTTGGGTGGCGGGAGCGGATCAGGTCAGCGCCCTGGCCATTGCGCTCGGTGCGAGCACGCTCGGGTTCGTCGGGTGGAATTGGCCGACGGTGCGCTTTGCGCCGGGCGCGGCGCTGGTGTTGGGAGCGGGACTTCCCCTCCTTGCGCTCGCGGGTGTGCTGCTGATCGAGGAGGACGGCAGCATGGCGGCGCTGGGCGTGCTGCTGCTGGTGTTCTTCTCGGAGTGGATCGCGGCACAGATCGGCGCCAGCGGCAAGGGACGGTCGATCGTGCTGGCCTTTGCGTCGCTGCTCGTCGTCGCGGTCGCGGTGCTGGTCGCGCACTGGCAGGCCGGGCTCGGACTGCCCTTCCTCGGCGGCTAGGCCGGGACCAGCTCGGGCGACCGGGCTTTGGCCGGTGCGACGGCGAAGTCGAGGGTCGCTTTCACCGGCAAGTGGTCGGAGGCCATGCGCGCCAGCGGCGACTGATGCACCTCGAGACGCGTCAGGCACTTGCGCGGCGCCACCCAGATGCGATCGAAGCCGATGACGGGGCGCGTCGCCGGGAAGGTCGGTGGATTGGGATGCGCGCCCCACGCGCCCATGAACAAGGAATGCGAACAGCCGACCGGCAGCCATTCGTTGAGATCGCCGGCGAGCACGAGCATGCCGTCCTTGGGCGCGCACAGCTGCGACGTCAGACGTTCGGCCTGGCGCTTGCGCGCCGCCGGCCACAGGGCGAGGTGGGTGTTGGCGACGCGGATGGGCAGGCCGTCGATCTCGAAGTCGGCGACCATCATGCCGCGCTTCTCGAACTCGTCGGCGCCGCGGCCGATGTCGTGACGCTCGACCGCCTTGGCGGTGAGCTTGGTGAGGATGAGGTTGCCGTGATAGCCGCGGCGGCCAGAGCGGGTCGGATGAATGTGCGCGGTCGCGCCGAGCTCGGACTCGAGGTCGGACACGCTGAACGAGCAGCCCTCGACCTTGCGCGCGTCGAATTCCTGAATGCAAAGGACGTCGGCGTCGATCTCGCGCAGCACGGACAGAATCCGGCCGGGGTCGCGGCGACCGTCGTTTCCGACGAACTTATGGATGTTATACGTAGCGAGACGCAAAGGCCGCTTCAAAACCTCCGTCTCCCCCCGTGCCGCCGACGCGCCGCGCCGGCTGTTCAGCATCGAACACTCGACCCCCGCTGCTCCTGGTTCCCCAAAGAGAGTAGGGGTCCTACCCCGATCGCGCCAGTGTCGTCGTGTGTCGGCGGCTTGGCCGGAACAGGCTTTTGATCAGCTCCCACGCTATCCAGCCCAGCGCCATGCCGCCGGCCGCATAGGACAAGCTGACCACGTCCAGCGGCATCGCCGGCTGGTAGTCCCTGAATGTGCCCCCTGCCACGCCGAAATCAATATGCCAAAGAAATTTCCAGGGCAGCTCCCACGGCCCCGCTGAAGCCAGGGCGTTGCCGGCCTGCGCGAGCTCCGTCACCCGCTCCTGCTGCGGCGTCGCCAAAGCGGCCCGCGCCGCAGTGTTCAAGCCCGGCAAGTCGCCGTCGATGGTTTGCCGGAACGCGAACTGCGCCTCGGCGAGATGACCGCCGAGGCGCTGGCGGTACTGCTGGATGAACTCCAACACCTGCGACGCGGCCAGGCCGAAGCTGGCGGCAAACAGCGCAGAGACAAGAGAGTCGAGTTTGCGCCCCAGCCACTTCATGTCCTCAACGCCGAACCCCTCGCATCAGGCCGCCTTCTTGCGCTTTCCCTTTTCAGGCAGACGCACCAGAGCGAGGCGGTCGAAGACCATGAGTAGGAATGCGTAGTTGAGCGCGATCTCCTCCAGCTTAGTGAACCTGCCGGCTGCTCCGGCGTGACCGGCTGCCATATTGGTCTTCAGCAGCAACAGGTTCTGGCCGGTCTTCTTCTCGCGCAGCTTGGCGACCCACTTGGCCGGCTCCCAATAGGTGACGCGCGGATCGGCGAGGCCGGCCGTGACGATGATGTTCGGATAGGCCTTGGCTGCGACGTTGTCGTATGGCGAGTAGCCTAGGATCGTGCGGTACGCGTCGGCGTCGGTGATGGGATTGCCCCACTCCGGCCACTCGGGCGGCGTCAGCGGCAGGGTGCCGTCGGTCATGGTGTTCAGCACATCCACGAACGGCACTTCGGCGACCGCCGCCTTGAAGAGGTCCGGGCGCTGGTTGAGCACGGCACCGACGAGCAGCCCGCCGGCACTGCCGCCCCAGGCGGCGATGTTGCCCTGGGACGTGTAGCGCTTGGCGATGAGGTGCTCTGCGGCGGCGATGAAGTCGCGGAAGGTATTCGGCTTCTTGGTGAGGCGTCCTTCGCGATACCAGCGATAGCCGCGCTCGGTGCCGCCGCGAATGTGCGCGACGCAGAAGACGAAGCCACGGTCCACCATGCTGAAGCGATTGGGGATGAAGCCCGACGGCATCGACGCGCCGTAGGCGCCGTAGCCATACAGCACCAGCGGCGCGCTGCCGTCGATCGGCGTGTCGCGGCGATGCAACACGGTGATCGGCACCATCTCGCCGTCAACGCTCGGCGCCATAAGACGGCGCGAGACGTACTGCTTGGGGTCGTGGCCGGAGGGCACGACCTGGCGCTTCCGGAGCACGCGCTCGCGCGTCTCCATGTCGTAGTCGTAGACCTCGGGCGGCGTCGTCGGCGACGAGTAGGAGAAGCGCAGGTTGGCCGTCTCGTACTCGAAACCCGGCAGCACGTTGAGGTCGTAGGCCTCCTCCTCGAACGCGATGCTGTGCTCGGCGCCATCCTTGAGACGGCGGATGACGATGCGCGGCAGGCCGTCGACGCGCTCGTGGCGCACGAGGAAGCCCGCCGTAATGCGCATGCCGAGCAGCAGGCGGCCGGGCTGGTGCGGGATGAGCGCCTCCCAATTCGAGCGCTCGGCGTCTTCGACCGGCGCCACGTCGATCTTGAAGTCCTCGGCGCCGCCGGCGTTGCTCTGGATGTAGAAGCGGCCGCCGTTGTGGGTGGCGTGGTACTCGACTCCCGGCGTGCGCTTGGCCAGGACGCGCGGCGCCTTGGCCGGGTCGTCGGCGTCGATCACCCAGAACTCGGTCGTGACGTGGTCGTGGGTGTTGATGACGACGAAGCGGCGGCTTTCCGTCTTGCCGAGCCCGACGAAGAAGCCGGGATCCTTCTCCTCGTAGACCAGCGCGTCCTTGGACGCCTTGTGGCCGACCCGATGGCGATAGATGCGGCTCGGGCGATGGTTGTCGTCGAGCACGCAATAGAACAGCGTGCTCGAGTCGTTGGCCCACTCGATGGAGCCGTCGCTGTTGGTGATCGACTGGTCGACGATCTTGCCGGTGGCGATGTCGCGCACGAAGATGGTGTGCGTCTCCGAGCCTTTCTCGTCGGCGGAGTACGCGAGCAGCTTGTGGTCGGGACTCTGCTCGACCGCGGAGACGCGGAAGAACGGCTTGCCCTCGGCGAGACGGTTGACGTCGAGCACCACTTCTTCGCTTTGCGTCCAGCTGTACGCCGGGCCGCCGTCCGCAACGCGGTTGCGGCAGAAGATGGGGTGCTGCGAGTTGGTCTCGAAGCGCTGGTAGTACTGGTAGGGACCGTCCTTGGCCGGCACCGAGGAGTCGTCGCGCTTGATGCGGCCCTTCATCTCCTCGACGAGGGCTGCCATCACAGGCTCGGCGCCTTTCATGACGTGCGCCGTGTAGGCGTTCTCGGCTTCCAGGTACTTGCGGATCTCCGGCTTCAGCACCTCCGGCTTGTGCATCAGCTGCTGCCAGTTTTCGTCACGCAGCCAGGCATAGGCGTCGTTGCGCTCGTGTCCGTGCAGCGTCGTCGAGTGGGGGCGTTGCGCGGCCTTGGGCGGGTGCATGAGTCTCACGGTTGTTGTTCTGGGAAGGACACGTACAGGTCCTATGGGGCCCGGCCGGGTGTCAACTCATCGCGCCGACGGCG
>CAMEYM010000014.1 GCA_945947575.1 Rhizobium sp. Q54 | reverse complement strand
GCGTCGGGCTGGTGCACCAGCACCTGCCCGACGTATTTTCGGGGCCGAAGTGTTTCTGCGGGTGAGCGCTATCTGATCGCCGAGCGGGACTCCTGTCCCGTCATGACGGTCAGGACCTGGCGAGCGTAGGCGACCAGCCTGTCCACCGCCGCCTCGACATCGAGCAATCCTGTATCGATGGCGACCTCCGGATGTTGCGGAACCTCGTATGGCGCCGAAATGCCCGTGAAGTCAGCGATTTCGCCCGCTCGAGCTTTTTTGTAGAGGCCCTTCGGGTCGCGCGCTTCGCAAGTGGCGAGGTCGGCGCTCACATAGACCTCGTGGAAATTCTCGCCCGCGGCCCGCCGGGCGCGATCTCGGTCAGACCGGTAGGGCGAGATGAACGCGGTTATGACGACCATGCCGGCGCGGCTCATAAGCGCCGCGACCTCGCCAACGCGGCGAATGTTCTCTGCTCGCTCCTCCGGCGAAAAACCGAGATCGGCGCTGAGGCCGTGACGCATGTTGTCGCCATCCAGAACGTACACTTGGAAGCCGAGATCGAAGAGTCGGCGCTCCAAAGCGATCGAGAGGGTCGACTTGCCCGACCCGGACAGCCCAGTGAGCCAAATAACGCCCCCCCGGTGACCGTTACGGCGCGCACGGGCACCGATAGAGATTGAATGCTCAACACGCTTGACGTTGCTCGCGCGCACCGTGATGAGCTGCCGCTGGTCAGCGTAGCCCTCCATCGAAGCGATGCCACCCCCCGCGATGTCGTATCCATCCACGAGCACAAAGCGCCCTGTTAGCGGCGAGTTTACGAACTCATCCAACGCCACCATGCGGTCAGCCTGCAGGATCACCTCGGCAACAGCGGAGTGCTTCACCTCCGTCGCGGCCGCACTGGATAGGTCGCCGGTGTCGATAGCACGTTCGATCGCTTGAACCCGGACGATTGCTTCGGCGGAAGCAAGCTTCAGCTTGTACCGCGCGCCTTCGGTGAGTGGCACTTTGCCAAGCCAGAACAGACGGGCGCGGAACACATCCGTTTCGATCGGTCCATTCTGTTCGTGGCTCATGATCTCGCCCCGTTCGACGAAGATCTGCTCGTCAAGGGTAATGCCGACTGACTCGCCGGCTTGCGCCTCGACGGGCGTCGTCGCCGCCCAAGCCTCGATCGTCTTGACGCGAGTAACCTTATTGGATGGGGAGAACAGGACCTTATCCCCGACCTTCAGCTTGCCGCTTTCGATGCGCCCCGCGACGATCCGGCGTTCGTCGAACTTGTAGACGTCCTGGACCGGCATGCGCAGCGGCAGGTGCGTCGGCAGCGTCACGACTTCAAAACGCTCGAGCGCCTCCAGCACGTGGGGGCCGGTGTACCAGGGCATGCGTTCGCCTGGCGCCACGATGTTCTGTCCGTCACGTGCGGCGATCGGGATGATGTAGGTGGGCGCCACGCCGATCCCGGCGAGGTACGCGCGATATTCCTTTTCGATGGCGGCAAAGCGCGCCTCGCCATAGCCGACCAGATCCATCTTGTTGACGGCGACCGCGACCTGGCGGACGCCCAACAGATGCAAGAGGTAGCCGTGACGGCGCGACTGCTCCTTCACGCCCTCTTCCGCGTCGATCACCAGCAGCGCCGCGTCGGACGCGGCGGCGCCGGTGATCATGTTCTTCAGGAACTCTTTGTGCCCCGGCGCGTCGATGATGACGTAGTCGCGATTCGCGGTCTTGAACCAGATCTGCGACGTGTCGATCGTGATGCCCTGGTCGCGCTCCGCCTGCAGCGCGTCCATGAGGAACGCCCACTCGAACGGCATACCGCGCCGCTCGGACATAGCGCGAATGGCCTCGACCTTGCCTTGCGGCAGGCTACCGGTGTCGTGCAACAGGCGGCCGACGAGCGTCGACTTGCCGTGATCGACGTGGCCGACGACAGCGACGCGCAGGCTTTCGCGCGCCAAGGGATTGGTGCTCGCATACGCGGCCATTCTAGAGGTACCCGTCGGCTCGCAGCCGCTCGAAGGCGTCTTCCGCTTCATGGTCCATGGCGCGGCCCGAGCGCTCGGCGACCTTGGTCGTCAGCAACTCCTGGATGATCTCGGGGACGTTGCTCGCCTTGGACTCGACCGGGCTGGTGATGTCCTTGTCACCCAGCGAGCGGTACCGCTTGCCGTTCTTCGAGAAATACAGCGGGATCGTCGGAATCTTCTCGCGCTCGGTGTAGCGCCAGATGTCGATCTCGGTCCAATGCAGCAGCGGGTGCACGCGGATGTGGGTGCCCGGCGGGAAGTCGGTATTGAACTGGCCCCAGAACTCCGGCGGCTGGTCCTTCACGTCCCACTTGCCATCGATGCCGCGCGGCGAGAAGTAGCGCTCCTTGGCGCGCGTGCCCTCTTCGTCGCGGCGGATGCCGGCGAACAAGCCCTCGAAGCCGTGCAGTTCCACCATCTTCTTCAGGCCCGCGGTCTTGCGCGCCGCCGAGCGAGCGGCCGGCGGCAGCGACGGGTCCATCTCCTCGACCGGCGGGCAGGTGCCGCGGATCAGGGTCACCCCCCACTCCTTCTCGTAGCGGTCACGGAACTCGTACATCTCCGCGAACTTCTTGCCCGTGTCGATGTGCATGAGCGGGAACGGCACGTGACCCAAGAACGCCTTGCGGGCGAGCCAGATCATCACGTTGGAGTCCTTGCCCAACGACCACAGCATGGCGAGCTTGCCGATGCGATTGAACGCCTCGCGGAAGATGTAAATGCTCTGACTCTCCAGAGCGTCGAGTGCGTTCATCGTTCGTGTGGGTTGAATGCCGAGAGGCGGCCCGCAAAGAGCCCCGATTCGGTCGTTTTGTCAAGGTTTCGGGGCGGCGCGTGGCCGGTCCCACCTTACTTCATCACGAGCGGCCAATCACGACTGATTGCACCGAGGTTCGCTTGCGAGGTGATGTCATAGAGGCGCCCTGCCAGGCCCAGCCGTTGACCGCCGTCGCGCGTCAGCGGCCGGAAGCCGAATACGCCCGAAGCGGTGCTCGACCGCGTTAGGAACAGGTCGAACGGGATGACGAAGTAGAACCCTTTGTCGAAGCTGCCCTCGCCAAACTGAGCTGGCGATACGTTGGTGAACGTCGCCCAAGCGCCGACGCGCACGCCGCTGTCGAAGCGACGGGAAAGCTCGAGTGTGATACCACGGTCTCCTGCCAGGTAGGTCCCCATGTGCGCGACCGCGAGCACGCCACTGAAGGGAGTGTCGTAGTACAGGGAAACGTGTCCCGTGGTGACCTTGTAGTCACGGAATTCGAAGCGTTGATCGAATTCGCGCTGCCGCACGCGGCTGATCTCGACGCCAAGCGCCAAACGGGATTCGAACGGGCGGAACAACACCTCGCCGCTGATGCCGCCGTACATTTCCTCTAGGAGACCGGCGGAAACGCGCGCGTAAAAGTCTTCCGCGGGCTTGAAGATATAGGTTGTCTGCAGGCGGACGACGTTGTCCGCGCCCCGTTGCAGGTACTCCTTGATGTCGCTTCGTACGCGCGGCAGCCCACTGTCGGAGGCCAAGCGGATCCGGTCAAAGCCGCTGTAGAGGCTCTTGCCGACCTGCCCGCTCACAGAGAGTCCGCGGGTAATGTCCAACGACGCGCCGAGCGAGAGCCACACCTGATACAGGTAGAAGCGGTCCGGACCACCGATGTGCTGGCGGATTTGGGGCCCAAGCGACCACTGGAAGCGCGGATAGCGCCATGGCACGGGTTCGCCCGGCCACCAAGGTTGGCCGGGCTCCAGTTCGGAGCGCAGCCAGAAATCTTCGGGACCGCCCTCCGAGGCGGCGCGCTCGAGGTCCTGGCGGAGGAACGTCAAGCGCGACAATTCAACGCCTGCGTTGAGGAAGGCGATCGTGACCACTTCGACCGACGCGGGCAGCGCGTTCGCCACTGCGCGTGCCGCCAACCCGACATTGCGCGCGAACTCGCGGTAGCGGTAAGCGTACACACCCACAACGACATTGCGTGGCTCGACCTCGACATACTCGAGCACGAAACCTTGGGCCCGCAGGCCGTCGTTCAAGCGTTCCGCGATGACCTGACGCTGCCCCGGCGTGAACGGCTCGACGACCGGCGCAAACGAAGTGTCCTGCCCGGCGACCGCCAAGCTCCGGCTCGCGTCGGCGGCCGACTGCGAGTTGACGACGGCCGCGCCCACCCTGGTCCACGTCGCGACCAGACCCCCGGTCGCCTGGACCGTTACCGAGGTCTGGCCGGGCAGCGCCCGCGCGGCAGCTGCGGCAGCTGCACCCAGGTCCGCGCCATCGCGCCCGTGCGGCGATGCAACGATCACGACCTCTTCGCCCCGGAAGGCGACGTCCTCAACCGCCCACCCACGGTCCGCCATGGCGGTGTAGAGGGCGTCGGCCGCGTCGCCGGCGTCGCGCGCGACGCGCACCTGCGGAGCGCCGGCGCCGATGGTCAGATCGCGAAGCGTCAAGGCCTGCACGTCTGAAGGCAAAGCGCGCAGAACGTCCGTCGCGATCTGGCCGAGCGCGACCGCACCGGACGTGCCCAGGATGTCGATGTGCGCCTCGTCGCCCACGGTCGCAAACCGCTCGACGGTCGCGCCGTGTGCCGCGAGCGCTTCGAAAGGGCCGTTGCCTTGGCCGGATCGAGCCGCCAGCGCCTGTGGCCGCACGTCGAACGCTGGAAGCGGCGGCAGGAAGGCGGCCGGAGCCGGAACCAGGACAGGAGCGGGAGCGGGAGCGGACGCGGGAACCGGAGCGGGAGCCGTCGCTGGCGCGGGCGCGGCGACGACGGGGGGCTCGGGAGGCGCCTCATAGGTCGGAGTGAACGCAGCGATGGGCAGGCGCGGACCAATCGGCGGCGGCGCGGGGTCGATTTTGGGCACCCCGGCGACCGCGTTGAGTGACATCCGCAAGGTAAAGCGCAGCAACGTGGTGTTGCCGCGTTCGCGTCCAAACGAGAACTCGAACCAATCGTACGGGCGGAACACCAAGCCGTAGTTGATCGAGCTTGTCGGCGGGACGAGGATCGCCGTCGACGCGTAAGCGTTGGCGTCGTACTCGATCTTGAAGGTCAGGCCTTCGAGCGGTGATCGGTACTCGACACCACCGAAGACGCCGGCTCGCTCGCCGCCGAAAAGCGACAGGACCGCGACTTGGCCGCCAAGGCCCTCGGCCCCCTCGCGGACGCCAAAGCGATCGGAGATGAGCAGGAACGGATTCGAGATTTGTCCGGCGCCGCCAATGGTGCCCCAGCCGATGCCGGCACTGAAGTCGAGGTCGCCGAAGCGCTTGCTCGCGACGAAATACTCGCCAGCGAACAGGCCGGTGCCGAGAAGATCCTGAAAGCCGACGGCGACCGCAGGCCGGTAGCGGCCTTCGCTGATGAGGCGGAACTTTAGGTCGGCGCCGCGGTCCTTGTAGCGCTGGTCGCCGCTGAAACCAGGATTGGTGGAATACAACAAGGTGCGCACTTCCGTGTACCGGAAGGTCGCCTCAAGCCACGGAAAGTACGTGAGGCTGAACGCGTAGCGCTTGTACGGATTGACGAACGAATAGCCGACGTTGAACTGGCCATCCGCTTCGAAGCGCGCGGTGCGCGTCTGGAGAAGTCCGACTCCGCCCCAGTCACCGGCGGTGACGAGGTCGGGCTCGGGTGCCGCCATCTGCCCATATGCGGCGCCGCAATGCAGCGCGCAACCGGCGACGACAACCAGCCGCGAAACCCACGCCATCGAAACCGGCAACTGTCGGGAGCTGCGGAGCGCTATTCCAGTCCTAACGGCTGATCACAGCAAGCGATGCCGCCGTCACCGCGATCTGACTAATGAGCGTAGCCAACTCACGGACCAGCACCAGGCCGCCGAGTGGGGCTGGGTCCTTCGGCACGACAATGGTGCTGCCCGGAGGGATCTGCGCCGGCGGCGCGAATGTCCAGGCGCTCGTCGTCACTTGCTGCGCAACGCCGTTCGGGTACACCACGAACACCCGGTCCTCGTCCGCGGAGCGCTGGAATCCGCCGGCCTGGCGAACATAGGCCTCGAACCGCATACCCGCCACGAATTGCAGGGAACCCGGGCTGAGCACATCGCCAATGACGAGCACGGAGTTGGGACGCTTCGGCATGAAGATCGTGTCACCGGGCTCGAGCACCAGGTCGAATTCCGGGCGAACTTGCAGCACCGTAGGGTCCGCCTCGATGACGATGCGCCCGACCGCCGTTGTCGACATGATCTGGTTTGACAACGCCTGCAGCGCACCCAGCGCCTCTGGGCGTACTTCGCCGCGACTGACCGCAGAGAGGACTGCACTGTTGAGGTCGCGTGCCGAGCGCTGGAAGCTCTCCTGCTCCGCTTGCCGGACGCGTTCCCGCGTAAATACCGCACCGAACGGGTAGGCCTGCTCACTGAGGCCGCCGGCGCGGGCGATCACCTCCGAGAGGCGTTCGCCGCGGCGGATATCGTAGTACCCAGGACGAATGAACTCGCCGGCGATCAGGACCGGGCCGGTAGCAAGATCCGTGTACACCGCATTGAATCGCACCATGTCGCTTGGACCAATGGTGATCGCCGCGCCTTGCGGGGTAGTGATGTCCGTCAGGGCTCGCGACGTGCGCGACGTGCCCGTGCGCTGTTCCGACTCAAAACGCGTGAACTCGACTCGACTGAGGTCGGCATCCAGCGTCACGCCGCCAGCGGCGGCGACGACGACTGCGATCGGCGTTGATGGCGCCACCGGATACGCGCCTGGAAGGCGGACCTCCCCGTTGATAGCCGCTACGTGCTCGAGCGCGAACGGCAGAAGGTCAGGGTACGCGCTGAACACCGCCGGACAAGCCATCTTTTCAAGGCCCTCGGCGTTCTGTGCACCCACCGCCTCAACTGCCAGCACCGCGCTGCCGAAACGCTGGGAACGCGTGCGATCGACGATGGCCTTCAGCAGGTCGATGCCTACGCACACCGTTGGGTCGGGCGGCGACAGCCGGTCGAGGCGCAACGGATCCCGATCCGTTTGCGGCGCGACAGGCGCCGGTTGGGGCGCGGGCGTCGGGACGCGCACGCCCAGGGGCGCCTGCGCCTGCCTCAGTCCCTGCCCAAGTCCAAGCCCGTCAGCCGGCAATCCCGCTCCTCCGGGGACCGCCTGGCGTTGTTCGGCCGTCAGGCCACGCTCGACCTGCGTCGGCCGAATGACGGACTGCACGCGCTCCGACGAAAGGAAGCGCACGTCGTTTCGACTGAGCACGATGAGCCGATCGTTGTCGCGCAAGGAGTAGTCCAGCTCGCCATTGAGCACACGGAACAGACTGAGCGCGAAGTGCCGCAAGGAACCCGAGCTAGGATCGATCGTCTCGAGCACCGCCAGCGGGAGGTACGCGTCGGGGGCCAACGCGTCGGCACCACCGATCAGGCTGCGCACGGTGGGAGCGGAGGTGCGGGTGCGGGTTCCACCGGATCGCACAGCACCTTCGATGCGCACTACATTGATCAGCGACTCCCCACCGAACTCGATCTGAACCAAGTCGCCTTCGCCAATGCGAGTGAGGAAGTTGACGTCCTGCATCGTCACCTCACGGCCGGAGGCGTCGATGGTGCGAACGATGATGCGATTGCCTTGCGGACGCAGCAGTCCACCGGCAAGGGTCACGGCCTCACCGACGGTCCAGGCCGAGGCGCCTTCCGGCAGCTCGAAAATTCCCGGACGGCGAACCTTTCCGGCGACGGCAATGGTGGCACCGAGCGCAGGCACGATGACGCGGTCGCCTTCGTAGAGCGCCAGATCACGGCTGGAGCCAAGGCCGGTGAGCAAGTCGTAGACATCGACCCAAAACGTCTGGTCGAGGCGCTGGACCATGATTCGACGCAAGGAGCCCGTCTTCTTGACTCCACCGGCCAAGGAGATGGCGTCGAGCACAGTCGATAGGGATGTCAGCTGGTGCTGCCCGGGAATCGCCACCTCGCCGATCACCGTCACGGCAATCAGACGAAGGCTGCTCAGCGAAACGAAGACCTCCGTGCCAATGAACGCGGCCTGTACGCGCGCTAACAGCTCCCGGCGGAATTCAGAAAATTGCCGGCCTGCGGCGGGAATGGGCCCGAGGCTCTCGAGGACGACACGGCCCTCCCGGTCGATCACGGCGCGCGTCGAACTCGAGACCTGGCCGCGCATCGTGATCACCAGTTCGTCGCCGACGCCGAGACGGTACGTTTCGGGCACCGCTCCGTTGGCGAGCTCGTCCGGTGCGCGCACGCCGTCGAATGTCTCGTAGCCGTAAGCCGGCAACAACTCGCCGGCGCGCGCGCAATAGTCGCGTTCGAGCGACGAGAAGTTCGGGATGCGCAGTAACAGCTCGCGCTCCTCGGCGCGCAACGCGCCCTGGCAGAACCGTGTCGCGACGATCCGCTGATCGTCGGTCAGGCCGATTGTCGGGCGCGCCTCGGTGCCAATGGGTGCGCGGGCCGCGGCAGTGGGCTGCTCGGCGCGGTTAGTGGGCCGAGCGGCATCAAGGGGGTTGGGGTTCAGCGTGAAGGGGACCAGAACGCCGCCACCGGGCATCTGCAGCTGCTGGGCCTGGCTCGCGGCCAGCGGCGCGGCGGTGAGGGCTATGACTGCGACGACGACATGCAGTAGGTTGCAGCGTAGCGTCGCGCACACAAAACTCATGAGCAATCCCCCAGACCCTACGGCAACCGTCGCGAGCCGGCGCAGGTTCCTGGCGGGCGGCACGGTGCTCTTGCTGTCGGGCTGCTCCGCCAGCCCCACAATCCGGAATCTAGCGACGGCGGCCCAAGTTGCAGTGCGTGGCGCGCCCGACGCACCAGTCTCCGCCCAATATGTCGCAAGGCTACCATACGCCTCGGTCGGCGCAAGGGTTGGGCGCGGACAACGATCGTTGCTGGTGCTTGGCCGGTACGACGGACCGGATCGGCATTGGATATCGGCCGACCGCGCCGCGCTCGTAACACGCAACGGACGGCTGATTCGACTCTTCGGTATTGGCGCCGACTTGCGGGATACGCGCGACATCGAGGGGGATCCGATCGCAGCGGCGACGTTCGCCTTCGAGGGCCAGCATCGCAGATCGATCGACCTGGGCGCGCCGGTGAAGTACGGCATTCCGATCGAGTCGACGTTCACGGTTCAGCGGCGCGAAACGATCACCATCCTCGATAGGCAACACGACACGTTGGTCGTACGCGAGGAAAACCACGCACGCGTCGTTCGGTGGTCGTTCGATAACGAGTATTGGCTCGATTTCGACAGCGGGTACGTTTGGCGTTCGGTGCAACACTTCGCGCCCGAAATGCCACCGGTCACCCTCGAGATCTACAAGCGCGACGCATGAAATGACGATGGGCGGCCTCGCGGCCGCCCATCGTGTGTCCCTGTACGCCGGAGCCTAATTAGTCGTCGTGGTCGCGACGGCTTCGGTCGTTGTCGTCGCATTCGTCTCCGTTGTCGTAGTCGTCGCGGTCGGAGTCGGCGTCGGAGTTGGCGTTGGTGTGGGCGTTGGCGTTGGCGTTGGCGTTGGTGTCGGCGTCGGTGTGGGCGTTGGCGTTGGCGTGTCCTCGCCTCCCACGACCGGGTTGTTTCCTGTCGCCGCAGCAGCTGCCGCCACGGCTACCGCCGCCACGATCGCCGCCGCAGCTGCCGCTACACCGATTGCGAGACCACCGGCTGCGGCCGCGGCAGCACCCGCACCGGCGGCTGCTCCCGCTCCCGCACCGCCGCCCGCAGCACCTGCGCCGCCGGCACCTGCGCCGACGACTAAGCGCTGCGCTAGATCTTCTGAAACTGGGCTGCGACAGCGGCCGTATCAGCCGCGATCGCACCCGTGGAGGAAACCACCAGCGCACCAGAAAGCGCGCTAGCACCTAACTTTCTTCCGATTCCCATCGACCACTCCCTAGCGCCATGGCCCACGGGGCGCGTAGCGGCAGCCTAGCAAGAACGCGCCCGGCCGAACAAGGTCGGTCGGGCGCGCGCTAAATGGCGGTCGGGCGCGCCCTTGGGGCGCGCAATGGGATTTAGTTGGTCTGGGTCGCCGTAGCGGTCGACGTCGAGGTCGAGGTCGAGGTCGAGGTCGAGGTGGTCGTCGATAACGGATTGTCTGCCCCCGTAACCGCTGCGATGGCCACGGCAATCGCCGCGGCTACCACAACCACGCCGGCACCGGCGGCCAGACCCAGGCCACCGGCCGCAGCTGGGCCAGCACCCGCTCCCGCGGCTCCGCCAGCGCCCTGCTGGCCACCGCCGCCCGGAGCCTGAGCGACCTCTTGGCCGGCCCCGGCGCCAAAGATGACGCGCGCTGCGTTGTCTTGGAACTGCTTCCCGGTCGCCGCGGCCTGGGCCGTCAGGGCGAAGGTCGGAGAGAGCACCAGCGTCCAAGTAACCGCGGCGGCGACAAAAGTTGTGCGGACGTTCATGGTTCGTGATCCTCTAAGGCACCCGCGCGCGGTGCGCACGGGCCGAAAAATACTACTACCGGTAGGTCCAACACCGTCCCCTATGACGTGCCGTCCCTCCAGTTGGCGCCAAACTAACGCAACTCGGTGCGGCCGGACAAGTGCCTAAGTCACACTTCCGAGGCCGAAAACCACCCCTCTGTTGCGAGGCGGCAACACCTCACCGAAACGCAAGATTCCGGAGAAAATCAACGATCAGCAGAGTGACCGACGGCTCGGCAAACACATCGTGGCCGAGGGGCAGGTCGAGGACTAGTGATCTCGATCCTGGCCGATCGCCCATCGCGTCGCGGCAGTCTCCACTCACGCCTGGAGCGGGGTACCAGGGGTCTTGGGCGCTGCGCACTGCCAAAATCGGTTCGTTCAATGGGGCGGCAATGCCCGCCACATGCGGCGAACCGGTACACGTCCACTGGGCAATGACCCGCCCCTTGAACTCATCGCCGCGGTAAAGCGCCGCAGCCACGCCGCCCTCCGAGGCGCCGACCAGGAACATGCGGTTCCAGTCCGCCCAGCGCCGGGTCCAGAGTTCCTCCAGCGCGAAGGCAATCTCCTCGAGACGGAAGTCATAGACGAAGAGGTTGCGCCCGCCCGTGCGCGTAACGGGATCGCACTGCAACGGCCTGTAACGCCTCGCAAAGCTGTCCGGCGCGATGACGATGAAACCGGCCTCCGCGACGCGTTCAAGGAAGGCGAAGTTGGCGAGACCGGTGCAGCCGTGCGCGTAGACGACAACCGGTACCCGGCTGCCGCCCGGGATCAGTTGCAGGCGTGCGGCCATCGCCGGTGAATCCATGGTGGTGCGGAGCGGCGCACCGGCGCCGAACGGCGGCAGCACGACGGTCGCGCCCCGCCAGGTCCGCTCGATGTCAGAGACTTGGGCGACCGGCGCCGGAGAAGTCTCGCAGGCGACAAGCGGCGCCGCGATGAGGATCGCCGCAACGATCCGTGCGACGGCCAGGAACCTCATGCGGCGCCCGTCGTTGCCGCGCTCGTCCACCAGCCCGGCTGGCGCGACCGGATGCTGCGCGCGGCCGCTGCTGCGGCGGTTGCGCTCGGGAACAGGCCAAAGCAGCTCGAGCCGCTGCCCGTCATGCGCGCCAACTGGCACTGCGGCTCGGCCGCGAGCGCAGAAAGAGCAGCATCGATGTCGGGAAGTTGCGCCCGCGCAGCGAGGGCGAGGTCGTTGTCGGCGGTGCGCAGCATGCGCAAGAAGTCCTCGTCAGCGCGCCAAGCCGCAAAGGCACGCGGGCGCGGGCGTATCTGGCCGGCAGGTATCGCCTTGAACACCGCCGCCGTCGAGAGCGGCTTGGCCGGCCAGGTCAACGCCAGGTACAGCACCGGTGTGGGCGCCGGCTCGACGATCTCGCCAATGCCGCTGACGACGGCACCCGCACCGTAGAGACAAACCGGCACGTCTGCACCGACCGCGAGACCAATGCGCTGCAAATCGGCGAGCGCGAAACCCAGCCGCAAGCGGTCGTTGAGCAAGTGCATCACTGCGGCGGCGTCGGCGGAGCCGCCACCGAGTCCCGCGCCGACCGGGATCTGCTTTTCGATCCGGATGTCGAAGGCATCGCCGCGCCCGGCGGCGTGCAACAACGCAATGCCCGCCCTCACCGCGGCATTGTCGGCGGCGGCGAGTTCGCCGAGCGCGCTGGCCAGCGGACCAGTCACCGCAGCGCCCCAACGCTCGGCCGGCCTTACCTCGACAAAATCGCCAAGGTCCGGGAACACGACGAGGCTGTCGAGCTCGTGGTAACCGTCGGCGCGGCGCGCCGTCAGATGCAGGTAGAGATTGACCTTGGCGCGCGCCAAACGGCGCGCGCCAAGGTCAGAGGCGTTCGGGGCCCGCGAGGCCCCAGGTTGGGCGGTCAGCCTTCGAGGCCCTGCGCCAGCTTGCGCTGGAGAACGGGCAGCATTCCCGGATCGGGACCGAGGTCGATCGCCTTCTGCCACTGGAAGCGTGCCTCGCGCTTGCGGCCCACCTTCCAGTACGCGTCGCCCAGGTGGTCGTTGATGGTCGAGTCGCCGGGCGTCAGCTGCACGGCGCGCTCGAGGTTGCGGGTCGCTTCCTCGTAGTTGCCGAGCTTGTAGAAGCCCCAACCCAAGCTATCGACGATGAACCCCGCAGTCGGCTGCTGCGCCACCGCGCGCTGAATCATCTGGGTCGCCTGCTCGACGTTCTTGCCGATCTCGATCCACGAGTAGCCGAGGTAGTTGAGCACGTAGGGCTGCTCGGGCTGCAGCTCGAGCGCCTTGAGGAAATCGGCTTCGGCGCGCGGCCACTGGCCGGAGCGCTCCAGCACGGTGCCGCGTGTGTACAGCAGCACCCAATCCTCGGCCGTCAGCGTCCCCTTGCGCTGCACCGCCAGGTCGTAGGCGGCAGCTGCTTCGGCGAAACGATCGTTCTGACGCAGGATGTCGCCAAGGTTGATCGCCACGTCGAACGCGCCTTTGCGCTCATCGGACATGCGCCGCAGCATCGTCACGGCCTCATCGACGCGCTCCAAGCGGCCGAGGTTGGTGGCGATGCGGTTGCGCGCCTCCCAGCTGTACGGTGAACTCGCCGGGATCGCCGCCAACACGTTGTTGGCTTCGGCCCACATTTCCTCGCGTTCCATGCCGGTCGCCAGGACGACGCGTGCGCCCTCGAGGTCGGGCCGCATGTAGATCGCCTGACGCGCATACGTGCGCGCCGGGCCGGTGGCGTTCTCCTGGGTCAGCGACGACGCGACGCCGTACAGGAGTTCGGCAATCCCGGCGCGCGGGTCGGCAATGAAGGGGTCGGGCTTGCGCCCGGCCTCGAGCGCCGCCAGCGCCGCAGCGACCGGCTCATCGTCCGGCTGCACGTCGAGGTAGGAGCGCAGGGTGCGGATCGCGTCTTGCGTACGGCCAGCCTGTCCAAGGAAGGCGCTGTAGGCCTGCATTTGGCGCACGCCGGTGCCGCCCTGCAGCGTCCGCGTGAACGCGGCCTCGGCGACGTCGAGCTTGCCGAGGTACGTGTTGATCAGTGCTGAGTGGTACTGGAAGAACGGATCGTACGTCGCGTTGCCGGAGATCTTGTTCAAGGCGGCGGTCGCGTCGTTGGGGCGATTCTGCCCGACGTGAATCCACGCTTCGATGACCGGCGCCACCAGGCGGTTGATGCCGGTCGCGGGAACCTTCTGCACTGCGGTCGCGGCGGCGGCGTAGTCACCCTTCTTTGCCGCGCCGAGCGCCGACAACAGATTGGCCGTGGCGTTGGCCGGGTCACGCACCAACAGGCGCTGCGAAAGCGTGACCGCCTTATCGACCTGTCCGTCGGCCAGCATGAACAGAGTCGCCGTCGCCAGCAGCTCCGGGTTCTCCGGATCGACGGCGAGGACTTGCTCGTAATACTGCGCCGCGTTGGGCAGATCGTTGGCGGCGCCAGCAATGCGCGCCGCGAGGTATGCCCCGAGCTGATCGGTGGCCGCGTTGGCGGCGGGAACCAGGGCTGTGGTGGCGGTGAGGAATCCGGCGAAGGCGGCAACAAGAGTCAGCGCCGGCAGCAGGCCGACTCTTTCGGGCCGATTCTGTTTGATCATCAGGACTCCTATCAAAACGGCGCCACGACGGCTGCGCAACGGCAAACTGCTGGGCGGCGTGTCCCGCCCCATCCCATTCTCGTGTACTGCCGCAGGTAAATGGACATAGGGGCGGGGCGGCCAATCGCCAGCATCCTCGCTTCCCAATTCCTTGATAGCCCACGGGCCCGACCCCTGGCAATTCGCGGCAGGCACATCCCTCCTCGCTGCAAATGGTAGATAGAGGGTCGAGATGACCGCCGTGGACCTGGAACGCCTGTTGCGCTGGTACGTCGAGGCTGGCGTAGACGACGCCGTGGGCGAGGACGCTCTCGATCGCACCGTCGTGCGGGAGCGCACACGCCCGGCGCCGGAGCCGGCAGCCACGGTCACGGCTGCGCCCGGCGCCGCTCCGCCGGCGCCGGCCCGGCCGCTGCCGCCCGAACCCGTTCGCGCATCGGCGCCGGCCGCGGCCTTGCCGCCGCTGGACCAAGCCGCTCTCGGTGCCCGTGCGATCGCCGCGGCCTGTGCCGACCTTGCCGCGTTGCGGGCGGCGTTGGCAGCGTTCGACGGTTGCGCGCTCAAACACACCGCGACGAATCTGGTATTCGCCGACGGCAATCCGTCCGCTTCCGTCATGTTCATCGGAGAGGCCCCCGGAGCCGATGAGGACCGCGAGGGGCTGCCGTTCGTGGGCGCCGCCGGCCAGCTCCTCGACCGCATGCTTGCCGCGATCGGGCTCGACCGAACCCAGGCCTACATCACCAACATCCTGCCGTGGCGGCCGCCTGGCAATCGCAAGCCGACCCCGAACGAGTACGCGATCTGCCTGCCCTTCGTGCGCCGCCACATCGAACTGGTGGCGCCCAAGGTTCTCGTTCTTATCGGCGGCACTTCGGCGGCGGCGCTGCTGGGCACCGGCGAAGGCATCACGCGCATCCGCGGCCGTTGGCACCAGTACCGCGGCGACCCGGAGCGGCCGTCCGCTCCGATCCCGACGATGCCGACATTCCATTCGGCGTATCTGCTGCGCACCCCCGCGCTCAAACGCGATTCGTGGCGCGACCTGATCGAAATCCGGCGGCGTCTCGACGAGGAAACCGCGCGTCAGTCGGCCGGATAGTCCTTGTAGCTGTCGTTCGGCCAGCGGAAGTTCGTGTAGGTGATGGTCACGCTGAAATCGATGGCGTGCACCTGGTGCCACCAGGCGAGCGGCATATACAGGATCTCGCCCGGCATGATCGTCACGTCGTAGACGCGGATCTGGTCGAGGAGCGGATACTTGGCGCGGTCGAGCGCCGGGTCCTCGAGGTTGGGCACCTCACTGAACACGTGTTTGTGGTTGTAGAGCTTGCCCACGTCCGCGGCCGGAACGATCTTGAAGCGCTTGCGGCCCACAACTTGGGCGATGAAGTTATCCGTGAGGTCGTGATGCAGCGACGTCACGGTGCCGGCCGGGCCGATCCACATCATGCCGTTCGGAAACGCGCCCTCGCCTGACAGGAACTTGTCGAGCGGCAGCACGTCTTTGTTCAGGACCGCCAACGCGTCGCGGTTGCGCTCGCAGTTGTAGGCGGTGATGTATGCGTCGTTGCCGCCCTTGGCGGTGATCAGGTCCATGAACTCCTCGAACGGCGCCGACGTGCGATGCAGGTCCTTCTGCATTTCGAAGCGCTCGTTCTTATTGCGCCCGCCTTGGAACTCCACCGCGCGCGAGCCAACCGCCCGGCGCAGGTAATCCGGCGTCCACAGGGTCAGCGCCGGCCACTCCTGCATCTCGCCGGCGAGGATGACCGGGCGGTTCAGCGCGTAATACTTGTCGAGGAATTCCTGCGAACTGAGCCCGATGCGGCGCTCGATGTGGACGGCCTCGGGCGATAGGTCGCGCCGGCTCTCGACGTGATGCAGAAGCCAGTCACGCTTGCGCAGCGCGATCGAAGTTGACCCATCGCTTGTGGGCGCCCTCGTGGGTGCCGCTGAAGGCGCCGCCGACGCCGCGATCGGCGGCGACGGGGCGACGACTAGCGGCGGCGTGCCCCTGGCGGTCGCGCGCGATTCAAACGCCGCGAGCTTCATCTTTGTCTGGTGCCCGGCCGCGGCTTGGCCGCGCATGTCGGCGCCCTGGTAGTAGTGCTTCTGCCATCTCTCGGCGGGGGCGGCAGGCGGCTGGCGCGACACCTTCTTCTGGAACTCGTCGCGCGAACGGCTCCACATCTGGAACTGCTCGACCAGCTCGGCGTTCGCCTCCATCGGCACGATCTGCGGTGCGACCTGATCGAGGTACGAGCGCTGCACCGGAAAGAAGAAGCAGATCGGCTCGCCCTCGTCGAAGTGGACGGCGTGACCGGGGCGCGTGAAGCGCCAGTTCATGGTGAAGGTGTAGGGCGCCCAGTCCGTCTCGACGACGCCGGTCAGCGCGCCGATGCCGTCCTTCAGGTGATTGGGCGAGCCGCCCACCCACAGGTTCCAGCCGGGCGGGGTGCGGAACAGACCCTCGATGTTGAACGTCAGGATGCCCTGGCCAAAGATCGACACGGGCGGGTGGCTGACCTTGGCGCCCCCGGCGATGCGAATGGAGATGTCGGCCGTCGTTGTCCCGCCACTCCACGTCGCGTCGAAGGCGCAGGGCGACAGCAGTTCCCAGCCGTGGGCGTTCGCGATGTTCAGCGGCAGGCAGCGATAGGCGAACGACTCCGGGGTGTCGGTCATCCACTGCCGCGTCGCTTCCGCCGGGCGAATGCGCGGTTTCCAGCTTGGATGCACGTAGCAAATCAGATCCATGGACGCTCCCCACCCCCGGCGGCGGCGAAACCCTATCAGAAGGCTGCAATGGCCCGCGCGTTCGACCACATTAACCATGCGGCGCGCCTAGTCGCGCACGGCGAACGACGCGGCTTGGCCGGAGTCCCGCAGCTTCCTTGGTTCTTGCCGCCACCTGGGCCGTGTGCTTTTCTCGCCGGCACCTGAGCGCGCGCGGGAGGCCCGACGTGTTCCGGTACCGAGGCGAGTAACCACCGGCGGCGGTTTGCCGGCGGCCAAGGGGATGGCGCGGCTTATGGAAGTCCGGATTGAACGGCCTGGTGCGCCGCGTTGG
Organism: Rhizobium sp. Q54; assembly: GCA_945947575.1. Classification (GTDB taxonomy): domain Bacteria; phylum Pseudomonadota; class Alphaproteobacteria; order UBA2966; family CAIVPW01; genus CAIVPW01. Next base: position 64,575 of record CAMEYM010000014.1, on the reverse strand, counting down.
CTACGCGCCGCCTTCGTTTGCGTGGCGCTGCTGGCGGTTGCTGCCGCGCCCGTGCGTGCCGCCGATCTGCCCCCTGCTACCAGCGAGCTCTCGCCCGCCGACGTTGCCTCCTATCGCCGCGCGTTCGCGCTGCAGGAACAAGGCCTGTGGCGTGAGGCCGACCGCGAGATCGCCCTCATCAAGAACAAGCTCTTGATGGGGCATGTGCAGTTCCAACGCTACATGCACCCCACCGCCTACCGCTCGACTTATGCCGAGCTCAAGGGCTGGCTGGACCTTTATGCCGACCATCCGGATGCGCAGCGCGTCTATGACCTGGCGGTAAGCCGGCGTCCCGGCGGCAGCGCGGCGCCCAAAGCGCCGGCGCGCCCGACCTTGGACGGCGTCAACATCGGCGCGCCCGCCACGGCGACCTCGGCGCCATTCGTCGCCCCGCGCTATCAGCCCGCCAATCGCTCGGCGGCCAACGCGGCGCGCGTGCGCACGGCTCTGGCCCAGGTCCGCGACCAGATTCGGCGCGGCGACATCAAGGGCGCCCACGACAACCTGCTCAAGGGCGTCACCATCACCGGCGTGATGGACGCTACCGAGCGCGACATCCTGCAGGCCGAGATCGCCGCCGGCTTCTTCTACAACCGCAATCCGGCGATGGCGCTCAAGCTCGCCGAGGAATCCGCCAATCGCAATCGCCGTTGGGCGCCGCGCGCCGACTGGATTGCCGGCCTCGCCGCCTGGGAGCTGGGCCAGTACGAGAAGGCGCGCACGCACTTCGAGGTCGCCGCGCAGTCGAGGGGTCTCGACGGACGCGATCGCGCCGCCGCCGCCTACTGGGTGGCGCGCGCCAACCTCGCCACCCGCCATCCGCAGGCGGTCAATCCCTGGCTCGAGCAGGCGGCAGCGGAGTCGCATTCGCTCTATGGGGTGCTGGCGGCGCGCCAACTGGGTCAGTCGGTCGCCTTCGAGTGGGAGACGCCGGCCATCAGCACGAGCGACATGCAGGCGATGCTCAAGCTGCCGTCCATCCGGCGCGCCATCGCCCTTGCCCAGGTCGGCAACGACTACGCCGCCGACCGCGAGATGCGCGCGCTCTACGACAGCGCCGGATTGCGGATCGCCGAGCCGCTGCTCGCCGTCGCGGCCGAGTTCCGCATGGCCGCCGCCGAGCTGCGCATCGGCCGCGACCTGCTGACGCGCACCGGCATGTCCTACACGGGCTCGCTCTACCCGGTGCCGCAGTGGAACGGCTTCGCGGTCGACCCGGCGCTGGTGCTGGCGCTGGTGCGCCAGGAGTCGGCCTTCAACACGCGCGCCAAGAGCGTCGATGGCGCCCAGGGCCTGATGCAGCTGATGCCGGGCACGGCGGGCTTCATCGCCAACGACCGCAGCCTGCGCACGGCCAACCGCGCCAAGCTGTTCGAGCCCGACCTCAACCTGGCGCTCGGCCAACGCTACGTCACCTACCTGTTGGAATCCGGCGACGTGCGCGGCAATCTCATGCTGGCCGTGGCGGCGTACAATGGCGGCCCCGGCAACCTCAGCAAGTGGTTGAAGGCGATGGGGCCGCTCACCGATCCGCTGCTGTTCATCGAGAAGATCCCGGTGACTGAGACGCGCGAGTTCACCGAACGCGTGCTGGCCAACTACTGGATCTATCGCGCGCGCCTGGGCCAGGACTCGCCGTCCCTGAACGAGCTCGCGGCCGGCTACTGGCCCATCTACGAGCCCATGGAGTCCGTGCGCACGGCGGCGACCAATGGCCGGAATTGACGAGTCGCGAAAGTTCATCGCGGTTCGTATCGCCATCGTCACGATGTCCGACACGCGGACGCTCGAGACCGACACCTCCGGACAAGTCCTCGTCGATCGCCTGACCCAAGCCGGTCACGCCCTGGCACGCCGTCACATCATCAAGGACGACGTGCAGGGCATCGTCTCCCTGCTCAACGAGTTGATCGGCGACCCGATGGTCGATGTGATCATCACCACTGGCGGCACCGGCGTGACTGGGCGCGACTCGACGCCCGAGGCGTTCGATCAGGTCTGCGAGAAGAAGGTCGAAGGCTTCGGCGAATTGTTCCGCATGCTGTCGTATCAGAAGGTCGGCACCTCGGCGCTGCAGTCGCGCGCCACCGCCGGCGTCGCCAAGGGCACGTACCTGTTCGCCGTTCCGGGATCGCCCGGCGCATGCAAGGATGCGTGGGACGACATCTTGCGCTACCAGCTCGACGCGCGGCACCGGCCGTGCAACTTCGTCGAGTTGATCCCGCGCCTGAACGAAGGCAAGCCGACGTAGCGCCGGGGGGCGCTGCGACTCACACATAAGGAGCGCCGCGATGGCCCTCGAACCACAGCAGACGGTTGCCGCCGACGTACTGGCGCTGCGAATTCTCCTCGGCCAGTTGATCGTGCGCATCGCCGCCGGCAGCCAAGACCCCGCTTCGGTCCTCAAGGTGCTGCAGGACGGCGCATCGCAGACGGCGTCGCGCGCGACTCTGCGCGGCATCGACGAGCCCAAGCAGGAAGAGGTGCGCCAGTACATGCGCGGCTCCATCGAGCGTTTCTTCTCGGCCATGCGCATCGAGAAGGGCGCCAAGCCGAACGCGGCACCCGCCGGAGCGGCGAAACCCGCGGCCTCTGCCCCTGCCGCGAAGCCAGCCGCCAAGCCCGCGCCAAAGGCCGCCGAGAAGAAGAAGTAGTCACCGTTCTTGATTCGTTCCCATCGGCCCGCTAGGGTCGATGGGTGACGCAAGGACCCCCTACCCTCCACGCTTTCGAGCCCCTCGACGCCGAGCGGCGGCGCGGCCGCGGCGCCACCGGCAACCCATCGGGGCGCTTCGAGGCGCGAGCGCGCGTCGCCGGCGATCAGAACCATCAGTACGCCGACCTCGGCTGGACCGAAGAACCGGACGAGTTCACTCCGCCGGCCCTGGCCACCACGGTGAGCGAGGACACGACCAAGTCGGTCATCACCCGCAACAACTCGCCGGACATCGGCTTCTCGCAGTCGATCAATCCCTATCGCGGCTGCGAGCACGGCTGCATCTACTGCTTCGCCCGCCCCACCCATGAGTACTTCGGGCTGTCGGTGGGCCTCGACTTCGAGACGAAGCTGTTCGCCAAGCCCGACGCCGACCAGGTGCTGCGGCGCGAGCTCGCCAACCCTCGTTACAAGTGCGAGGTCATCGCGATCGGCACCAACACCGATCCGTACCAGCCGGTCGAGCGCAAGCTTGGGCTCATGCGCCGCCTCCTCGAGGTGCTGTCGGAGTGCAATCATCCGGTCGGAATCGTCACCAAGGCACACCTGATCACGCGCGACGTCGACATCCTTGCCAGCATGGCCAAGCGCGGGCTCGCCAAGGTGCACCTGTCGGTGACCACGCTCGATCGCGGGCTCGCGCGGCGCATGGAGCCGCGTGCGGCCACACCGGCCAAGCGCATCGAGGCGATCCGTGTGCTGGCAGAGGCCGGCGTACCGGTCGGCGTGATGGCGGCGCCGATCATTCCCGGGCTCAACGACGTCGAGATCGAGCGCATCCTCGACGCGGCATGGGACGCGGGCGCGCGCACGGCCGGCAAGACCCTGGTGCGGCTGCCACACGGGGTGAAGGACCTGTTCAAGGATTGGCTCGCCGAGCATGCGCCGGGGCGCGCCGCGCACGTGATGAACCTGATCCGCGACACGCGCGACGGGCGCGAGAACGACCCGCGCTTTCACACGCGTCAGCGCGGTAGCGGGGCGTACGCCGAGATGATAGATCAGCGCTTCCGCACAGCATGTCAGCGTCTCGGCTTCAACAAGGAGCGCGCCAAGCTCGATACGAGCTTGTTCACGCCGCCATCGGTCGACGGGCAACTCGCGCTCTGGTGACCCTTGCCGCGCTGCTCGGAATCTCGTTCCTTGGGGCAGCGTCGGCGCTCGGCTATGAGGTCAGCGCCAAGGGCGTACGGGTCATCGACCCGTGGACACCCGCGACCCTGCGCCTGCCGATCGGCAACAGCGTCTACCTGACCATCGTCAACGAGACCGGCGCACCGCTGCATCTGACCGGCGTGCGCACGGATGTCGCGCGCGAAAGCACCCTGCATCACACCCTGGTCGATGGCGGCATCGCCCGGATGTTGCGCATCAACGAGGTCGAGATCCAGCCGCGCGAGACGCTCAAGCTCGAGCCGCAGGAGATGCACGTCATGCTGACGGAGTTGGGCGCGGTGCTCACCGAGGGTCGCACCTTTCCGCTGACCCTGATCTTTCGCGAGATCGGCGAGGTAACCGTCGAGGTCATGGTCGAACGCGCCACGGCACAGCAGCCGCGACCGCGACCGTAGTCGCGGCTCTCGCGCCGGGGGGAGATACGCGCTTAGATAGGCGCGAGGGGAGAGACGCACATTCCTGGCCTCGCTCTGGAACGTGAGTCCGGCTGCATGGTGGCCGGCATCGACGAGGCGGGCCGCGGGCCGCTCGCCGGGCCCGTGGTTGCCGCGGCCGTCATCCTGCCGCTGCGCGGCGTGCCGCGCGGCATCGACGACAGCAAGATCGTGAGCGCCGCGGAGCGCGAGCGGCTGTTCCAGCGTATCGAGCAGTGCGCCATTGTCGGCGTGGGCGTAGCAAGCGTCGCCGAGATCGAGCAGATCAACATCCTGGAAGCGTCGCTCGTCGCCATGCGACGCGCCGTGCTGGCGATGCCGATCGCGCCGCGCTTCGCGCTCATCGACGGCAACCAGATGCCGGATGAGCTGCCCTGCCCTGCCCGCACCGTCGTGGATGGCGATGCGATCTCGCGCTCGATCGCGGCGGCGTCGATCGTCGCCAAGGTCGTGCGCGACCGCATCATGGATGCGCTGGCCGACTCGTATCCGGGCTACGGCTGGGAGCATAACCGCGGCTACGCCACCGCCGACCACCGCCAAGCCATCGTGCGGCTGGGCGTGACCGCACATCATCGCCGCACCTTCGCAGCGGTACGCATGGCTCTCGAAGGCACGCTGCAGCCGGAGCTGCCCTTCGAGGATACAGGCGGTAGGCGGACCGGAACCTGACTCAACATCTAGCGTTACCGGGCCGTCGTTAACGCTAACCCATTGAATCTTGACGAGGAATCGCCCCTGACTCATTGTGCGAGTCATGGCGACTCCAGATATTTCGTCCACCGTCGGCACGGTCCTCGAGGGCGACTGCGTCGCGCGCATGAACGCGCTGCCCGAGGCGTCCATCGACGTCGTCTTCGCCGACCCGCCGTACAACCTGCAGCTCGAAGGCGAGCTGCGCCGTCCGAACGACTCGGTCGTCGACGCGGTCGATGACGACTGGGACCGCTTCGCCGACTTCGCCACCTACGACAAGTTCACGCGCGAATGGCTTGGGGCCGCGCGCCGGCTGCTGAAACCCAACGGCACGCTGTGGGTGATCGGCAGCTACCACAACATCTTCCGCGTCGGCACCGCCCTGCAGGACCTCGGCTACTGGGTGCTGAACGACGTCATCTGGCGCAAGTCCAACCCGATGCCGAACTTCCGCGGCCGCCGTTTCACGAACGCCCATGAGACGCTGGTGTGGTGCGCGAAGGATCGTGACGCCCCGTCGCACACATTCAACCACCACGCCATGAAGGCGCTGAACGACGACCTGCAGATGCGCTCGGACTGGCTGCTGCCGGTGTGCGGCGGCCACGAGCGTCTCAAGCACGACGGCAAGAAGGCGCACGCCACCCAGAAGCCGGAGGCGCTGCTGCATCGCGTGCTGCTCGCCTCGTCCAACGCCGGCGACGTCGTGCTCGATCCTTTCTTCGGCTCGGGCACCACCGGTGCGGTCGCCAAGCGCCTGGGGCGCAAGTGGATCGGCATCGAGCGCGACCCGACGTACGCCCGCGTTGCGCGCGAGCGCATCGCCGCGATCGCGGAGGGCGACTCGGCGGCGCTCGAAGTCTCGCGCGGCAAGCGTGACGAGCCGCGCGTGCCGTTCGGCCAGCTGGTCGAGCGCGGCCTCCTGTCGCCCGGCGCGTTCCTCTACGACACCCGCGGCAAGCCGCGCGCCAAGGTGCGCGCCGACGGATCGATCGTCGCCGACGACGCCAAGGGCTCGATCCATTCGGTCGGCGCCCACGTCGCGGGTCTGTCCGCCTGCAATGGCTGGGCGTTCTGGCGCTACGACGCCGGCGGCGGCAACCTGGTGCCGATCGAGAACCTGCGCCAACAGGTCCGGGCGGAGATGGCGTAGGCGATTCTCAGAACAAGTACGGTCACTACGGGCAATTACGGTCATCTATGGGGCCGCCTCGACTCAAGGACCCGCTCCGCGACCCCTTCCTCACCTTCGCGAGCGCCTGATACCTAAAGTATCATACGACACGTAACGTGTCAAGCGTCCTGGCGCGCCTTGATGGCGTGTTTGGCGACCTTGCGCATGAGGCTGGGTAGCCCGGCCTCCGCGATGTCCTGGCGCGCGCACCACTGACCATCGATGTCGTCGGCGGTCCGCGCCGCGACCACCGACAGCGTGAGATGGAAGTGCGTGAAGGTGTGACGCACGTCGCCGCGCACGGGCCGCCACTCTCCGGCGACCGGCGCGTGCTCGAGCGCCTCATCGCGCGACCAGGGCGTATCGCGCCACGGCGTGCCCGGCACCTCCACCATGCCGCCGAGCAAACCCTCCTGCGGGCGGCGGCGGAGCAGCACGGCGCCGTCGCTGGCGCGCTCCAGCCAGAACGCGACCCCGTGGCGGGTCGGGCGCTCCTTCTTGGCGGCGCGGGCCGGTAGCGATTCGGGATCGCCGTCGTGGTGCGCGATGCACGCGGCATTCCAAGGACAGAGCCCGCACACCGGCTTGGCCGGCGTGCAGACGGTGGCGCCGAGGTCCATCACGGCCTGGGCGTAGTCGCCGGGACGCGCGTCCGGAACGAGCGCCCTTGCCAGCGCGCGCAGCTGATTCTTCGACTTGGGCAAGGGCTCGGCGATGCCGTAGAGGCGCGCCATCACCCGCTCGACGTTCCCATCGACCGCCGCAGCGGAGCGATCGAAGGCGATCGAGGCAATCGCGGCCGCGGTGTATCCGCCCACGCCGGGCAGCTCGGCCAGTCCAGCCTCGGTGTCCGGGAAGACGCCGCCGAGCGTCGCGCTCACCATCTGGGCGCAACGATGCAGGTTGCGGGCGCGCGCGTAGTAGCCAAGGCCAGCCCACGCGGCCATGACGTCTTCCTGCGGTGCGCGGGCAAGGTCATGGACGCTCGGCCAGCGCGCGACGAACTTCTCGAAGTACGGAATGACGGCCGCGACGCGCGTCTGCTGCAGCATGATCTCGGACAGCCAGACGCGGTACGGGTCTACCGGCTCGCCCGGCAGCGCACGCGTCACGCCTTCGGCGTGCTCGCGCCGAGGCGCGACCCGCGTCATGCCTTCGGCGTGCTCGCGCCGAGGCGCGACCCGCCAGGGCAAGCGCCGCGCATGGCGGTCGTACCAGGCCAGCAGATCCGCCACGAGGTTGGGCATACCAGACCGTACCATGCGCGCCGCTGGACACATGACGCGCGGGGCGAATCACGCCATGCTCCAGCAAATGTCCGAACCTCCCCGCCGCGGCGGCATGAATACGCTGGCGGCTGCGCTGCCCAAGGCAGCGACGCCCGCCATGCGCCGGCGCGGATTTGCGCAGGCGGCGATCCTGTCGCGCTGGAGCGAGATCGTCGGGCCCGAGCTTGCCGCACAGAGCGCGCCGGAGCGGCTGATCTTTCCGCGTGTCACCGATGAGGCGCGCGCGGCCAACGCCGGCGCCGGCGGCGGCACGCTGCACGTGCGCGCCAGCGGCGTGCTGGCGCTCGAGCTGCAGCACCTGGCGCCGCTCGTCATCGAGCGCATCAATGGGTTCTTCGGCTATCCGGCCGTGGTGCGCCTGTCTCTGCACCAGGCGCCGATGCCGCCCAGGGCCAAGACATTGAAACGTCCGCCGCCACGTGCCTTGAGCGCGACCGAGACGGAGGCCATCGAGACGGCCGTCGCGCGCCTTGACGACGAGGCGTTGCGCGACAGGTTGAGGGCACTGGGACGGCACGTCGCCGCGGCGCAAAAACCCCAGGTGGCTACGGGCCAAAAAGGCAAGCCTGACAAGGGCGGCTGACACCTCCGGCGCGCTCTGAATCGACTCCCTATCGCCGGAACGACTCGCTACACTGGCACCATATCTAGTGGTTAGAGCCCTATGTGGACCCAATCTAAAGCATTGCTCGGGGCGGTTTTTTTGGCGGCCGTCGTCGCGTTTGGCGGCCCCAGCGCCGCCCAGCAGCAGGCCGCGCCGGCCCTGCCTGCCTTGCCGGACATGGTCCTGGGCAACCCGCAGGCGCCGGTCACCATCATCGAGTACGCCTCGATGTCGTGCCCGCACTGCGCCGAGTTCCACAACACGACGCTGGCGCGCATCAAGAGCGAGTACATCGACACCGGCAAGGTGAAGCTCATCTTCCGCGAGTATCCGCTCAACCAGCCGGCGGTGTACGGCGCCATCCTGGCGCGCTGCTCGGGCCCGCAACGCTTCTTCCCGTTCGTCGAGACGATGTTCAAGCAGCAGGCGGCGTGGGCGGCGGCGACCGACGTGGTCGGGCGGCTGACGCAGATCGGCCAGATCGGCGGCGTGTCGGCGGACCAGTTCCAGGCCTGCCTGAACGACCGCAACCTCACCAACCAGATCATCCAGGTGCGCCTGACCGGCGATCAACAGTTTGGCGTGCAAAGCACACCCACATTCATTATCGGCGACCAGATCGTCGAGGGCGCCCTGCCCTACGAGCAGTTCCGCCAGGCCATCGAGGACGTCATGGCCGGCCGCCCGGTACGCGGGGCGCGCGGCGCCGCGAGCAGCAGCACGGAGGCGGCAGCGTCCAACACCACCACGTACATCGTTCTTGGTCTCGTTGCGGCGATCATCGCCGCGGTTGGTTTCTTCTTCATGCGCCGGCGCCAGGCCGCCTAGGTAGGCGGGCTCTGATCGGCACAGCATAGGCAGGCACAGTGCTCTTCAATCGTCTGAGACTGTCTGGTTTCAAGTCTTTCGTAGAGCCCACCGACCTGGTCGTTGAGCCGGGTCTGACCGGGATCGTCGGTCCCAACGGCTGCGGCAAATCCAATCTGGTCGAAGCCCTGCGCTGGGTGATGGGCGAGAACTCGCCGAAGCGCATGCGCGGCGACGGCATGGACGACGTGATCTTCGCGGGCTCGGCCAACCGGCCGGCGCGCAACGTCGCCGAGGTCGCCCTGCTGCTCGACAACGCCGACCGCAGCGCGCCCGCCCAGTACAACGACCGCGACGAGATCGAAGTCGTGCGCCGCATCGAGCGCGAGATGGGCTCGGCCTACTCCATCAACGGCAACGAAGTGCGCCAGCGCGACGTGCTGACCCTGTTCGCCGACATGGCGACCGGCGCGCACTCGTCCGCGATGGTGAGCCAGGGCCAGATCAGCGGCCTCATCAACTCGAAGCCCGCCGAACGCCGCATCCTCCTCGAGGAAGCGGCCGGCATCACCGGCCTGCACGCGCGCCGCCACGAAGCCGAGCTCCGCCTGAAGGCCGCCGAGACCAACCTGGAACGCCTCGCCGACATCATGGCGGGCCACGAGACCAACCTGCGCTCGCTCAAGCGCCAGGCCGGCCAGGCGCGCAAGTACGCGCGCCTCTCGGCGCAGATCCGCACCTTCGAGGCGCAGTTGCTGCTACGCCAATGGACCGACGCCGTCGCCGAACTGGAGGCCGCACAGACGGCCCTTCGGGAAGCGGAGGGCGTGGTCGCCGAGACGGCGGAGGCCGCCGCGCGCGCCTCCACCGCCCAGGTCGATGCCGCCGAGCGCGTGCCGCCGCTGCGCCAGGCCGAAGCTGAGCGCGCCGCCGCGCTGCAGCGCCTGCGCCTGGAGCGCGACGCCATCGATGCCGAGGAAGCGCGCGCCCGCGCCGACGCCGAGCGCCTGACGGCGCGCGTCGTGCAGACCGACGCCGACATCGAGCGCGAAGAGGCGATGGGCACCGACGCCGCCCAGCACATCAGCGGCATTGATCGTGAAAGCGAAGAGCTCAACGCCGCCAAGGCGCAAGAAGCCGACGGCATCGCCGCGGCCGAAGCGCTGCGCAGCGAGACGCGTGACGCCCTGCAAGCCGCCGATCGGACCGCCGACGCGCTGGCGGAGAACCTGACTCAGTCGGAGACGCGCCGCGCCAGCCTGTCGGCTGCCGCGGAAGGCGCCGAGGGCCGGCTCACCGATCTGGTGCGCCGCGCCGCCGAGGTCACCGAAGAACGCGCCCGCATGGGCGAAGTCGCGCCGCCCGACCAGAGCGCCGAGGACCAGGTGCCGGAGATCGTCGCGGCACGCGGCACGCTGGCCGACGTCACGGCGGCGCTCGCCGCCGCTGAAGCCAAGCGCGCCGAGACCGGCGAGCAGCTCACCACCAAGCGCGACACCTTGCACGAGATCGAGGCGCGGCATCGCCGTCTGTCGGTCGAGTCGATCGCCCTCAACGACGTGCTGAGTGCCAACCAGGACGACCTGTTCCGTCCCATCCTGGATGCAGTCACCGTCACGCCGGGCTTCGAGGCCGCGCTCGCCGCCGCTCTCGGCGACGACCTGCAGGCGTCCGGCGACACCGCCGCGCCCGCGCACTGGCTGCAGATCGATCGCCTGGCCCCGGGCCTGCCGGAAGGCGTCGAGCCCTTGTCCCAGTACGTCACCGGTCCCGCTGCGGTCGCCCTGCGTCTGTCGCAGATCGGCGTCGTGACGGCCGAGACCGGCGCCGAGCTGCGCACGCAGCTGGCGCAAGGCCAGCGCCTGGTGAGCCGCGAAGGCGCCCTGTGGCGCTGGGACGGATTCACCAGCGCGCCCGACGCCGGCACGCGCGCCGCGGTGCGCCTGAAGCAGCGCAACCGCTTGGCAGAACTGAAGGTCGACGTTGCGACCGCGAAGGACGAGCTCGACACCGCGCGCGCTGCCTTCGACATCGCCAAGGCGGACGCACAGAGCGCCGCCGCCGCCGAGACCGCAGCGCGCGCCGACATGCGCACGGCCGAAGCTGCGCTGTCGGCCGCCCGCGAGGCGTTTGCCGCCGCGGTGCGCGAAGCGGTGGCGCGCAGCCAGCGTGCCGCCGCGCTCGCCGAGCAGGCGCAAACGCTCGCCAACGAGATCGAGACGCTCGGCCGCCGCGCGCAAGCAGCGCGGGAGGGCCTTGCCACTCTGCCCGACGCCGCCGCGCTGCGCGCCGAGATCACCGCCGCGCGCCAGAAGCTCGACGAAGCCCGCACCGCCCACAACGAAGCCGAGCGCACGGCCGCGCGGCTGAAGCAAGAAGCCGAGATGCGCGCCCGCCGCCTGGCGGCGCTGCTGCAGGAGCGCGGCGGCTGGCAGGCGCGGGCGACCGCGGCCGAGGCGCAGCTCGAGAAGCTCGCCAACCGCCGCACGGCCGACGAGAGCGAGCTGAAGGTGCTGGAGGCGAAGCCGGTCGAACTCGCCGAACGCCGCAACGTGCTGTTGGAACACACCGCGGTTGCCGAAGCCGAACGCAACGCGGCGGCCGATGCGTTGGCCCAAGCCGAGACGGCGCTGGCCGCGTGCGACCGCGATGAGAAGCGCGCCAATGAGGCCGCCAGCACCGCCCGCGAAGAGCGCGTGCGCGCCGAGGGTCGCAGCGAAGCGGCGAGCGAACGCAAGACCGACGTGCACCGCCGCATGGCCTCGCAGCTGCAGTGCGGCCCGGACGAAGCGCACACGGTCGCCGGCATCGAGCCGGGCGCACCGCTGCCTCCCGCCGACGAGGTGGACGCCACCGTCGAGCGCCTGAAGCGCGAGCGCGAGCAGATGGGCCCGGTCAACCTGCGCGCCGAGCAGGAGGCGACCGAGCTCGAAGCCGAGCTGACGCGTCTGACCACCGAGCGCGACGACCTGGTCGGCGCCATCAACAAGCTGCGCGCCGGCATCGGCGCCCTCAACCGCGAAGGCCGCGAGCGCATGCAGGCGGCGTTCGTCGCCGTGGACCGCCACTTCCGCGAGCTGTTCGGCCGCCTGTTCGGCGGCGGCGAGGCGTACCTCAAGCTGGTCGACTCGGAAGACGTGTTGGAGGCCGGCCTCGAGATCATGGCGAGCCCGCCGGGCAAGCGCCTGCAGACGCTGACGCTGCTGTCCGGCGGCGAGCAGGCGCTCACCGCGGTGGCCCTGCGCTTCGCCGTGTTCCTCACGAACCCGACGCCCGTCTGCGTCATGGACGAGGTCGACGCGCCACTGGACGACGCCAACGTCGGCCGCTTCTGCGACCTGGTCGCCGAGCTGTCGCGCACGGTCGGCACGCGCTTCCTGATGATTACCCACCATCCGCTGACGATGGCGCGCATGGACCGCCTGTTCGGCGTCACCATGTTCGAGCGCGGCATCTCCCAGCTGGTCTCGGTCGACTTGCAAAAGGCCGAGCAGCTGCGCGAGGCGGTGTAACGTGGACGGACCCGCACCCGAGGTCGGTGCCGCCCTCGCCAACGCCATCAAGTTCAACGAGGCGGGGCTGGTCGCCGTCGTCGTGCAGCAGGTTGGGTCCGGCCAGGTGCTGATGCTCGGCTGGATGAACCGGGCCGCCGTGGCCCGCACCCTGGCGACGGGCGAGGCCCACTTCTTTTCGCGCACCCGCGGCTTCCAGTGGCACAAGGGCGAGACGTCCGGGTACACCCAGCGGGTCATCGAGATCCGCCTGGACTGCGACGGGGACGCGCTGCTTCTGCTGGTCCAGCAGAAGGGCGTCGCCTGCCACACCGGGCGCATGAGCTGCTGGCACTACACGGTGCGCGACGGCAAGCTTGCCGTCATGACCGAGCCCGAGGTTGACCCCTCCCTGATGGCCTCCGAGTCGGCGCACAACTGACTTGGCCGCGGGTCCGCGGCAAATGGCCGCGCAGTGCAAGTTTGTCACGCTATTTCAAACACTTAATTCTAGAGGGGAAGGTTGACACCCCCCGGAGCGGCCCCTATTGTGCGGCCGGTTTTTTGCGCCAGAGTGCTGGGCGCAGATGACCGACGACGAACCTTCTCAACCACCCGACAAGCCGCCCCGCGATCTGGGCGACTTCGGCGACCGGTTGCGGAGGGCCCAAGGGGAGCGTGAGCAATCGCAAGGCCCCGCGAGCGGCGTCAATTCGCGCGGGATGGGGATGGCCTTTCGCATGGCCACCGAACTCGTAGCGGCGCTGCTGGTGGGGGGCGGCATCGGTTGGTTTCTCGACCGGTGGCTCGAAACTCGTCCCTGGTTGTTGTTGGTCTTTCTGGCGCTGGGCATGGCCGCGGGCACCCTCAACGCGTTTCGCGAAGCGAAACGGATGGAGGGAAGCGGCGACGGGTAGAGCCCTAGGGGCTCTACCGGATTTTTTGGGGGCGGGCAGTGGAACACGAAGAAGCGGCACACGAAGGCCCACTGGCCCAGTTCACCATCAAGCGGCTGATCGATCTGCCGGACATCTTCGGCATCGACGCCGACTTCACCAATTCCGCCCTGTTCATGCTGATCTCGGTGGTGGCGATCACGTGGTTCCTGATGGCCGCGACGCGCGGCGGCAACCTGGTGCCGGGCCGCCTGCAGTCCCTCGCCGAGGCGTCCTACGGCCTGATCGCCAGCGCGCTGCGCGACAACGTCGGACCCGAGGGGAAGAAGTACTTCCCGTTCATCTTCTCCCTTTTCATGTTCATCCTGTTCGCGAACTTCATCGGGCTGATCCCGGTGCCGGGCTCGTTCACGGTGACGAGCCACATCATCGTCACGTTCGCGCTGGCGTTCTTCATCTTCATCGCCGTGACGATCATCGGCCTGTGGCGCCACAAGCTGCACTTCTTCAGCCTGTTCCTGCCCGCCGGCGTGCCGATCTATCTGGCGCCGCTGCTGGTGCCGATCGAGATCATCGGGTATCTGACCCGCCCCATCAGCCTCTCGGTGCGTCTCGCCGCCAACATGCTGGCGGGCCACACCATGCTCGAGGTGTTCGCGGGCTTCATCATCGCGCTCGGCATCTTCGGCTTTGCGCCGTTCATCTTCGTGGTCGCGATCTACGGCCTGGAAGTCATCGTCGCGTTCCTGCAGGCGTACGTGTTTGCCGTACTCACCTGCCTGTACCTGTCCGACGCAATTAACCTGCACAAGCACTAGAACTAGGGGAAAGAGGAGAACACCATGGATATCGAAGCAGCGAAGCTGATCGGCGCGGGCCTCGCCACCATCGGCGTAGCCGGCGCAGGCGTCGGCATCGGCACCATTTTCGGCCACTACGTGTCGGCCGGCATCCGCAACCCCGCCGCCGCGCCGAAGATGTTCGGCAACGTGCTGCTGGGCTTCGCGCTCACCGAGGCCGTCGCGATCTACGCGCTCGTGCTCGCGTTCCTCATCCTGTTCGGCTAGTCGTCGGTTGCGCGCCTAGGGCGCGACGCCGCACAACCGCGTTCGATTTCGGGGTACGCCATGCCACAGATGGACTTCACGACGTACGCGCCGCAGCTGGTGTGGCTCGTCATCACGTTCGTGCTGCTCTACTTCCTGATGTCGCGCATGGCGCTGCCGCGCATCGAGCGCATTCTGACGACGCGCGAGAATCGCATCGAGGGCGACCTCGCCGAGGCAGCCGAGTTCGGCCGCAAGGCCGAAGCGGCGCAGAAGGCCTTCGACAAGGTGCAGGCCGAGACGCGCGCCAAGGCGCAGAAGCTTGCCGCCGAGGCACGCGAGCGCGCCAACGCCGAGCAGGCGGCGCGCACCGCCAAGCTCGACGCCCAACTTGCCGAGCAGAGCAAGAAGGCGGAAGGCGAGATCAACGCGGCGCGCACCAAGGCCATGAGCTCGCTGCGCGACGTCGCCATCGACATCGCCCAGGCCGCGGCCGAGCGCGTCACGGGCGCGACCGTCTCGAAGGACGCGGCCGCCAAGGCCGTGGACGCCGAGCTGAAGGGCGGCAAGTAACATGGAAGGCTTCTTCTCCGTCCCGCATAACTGGGCCCTGCTCGGATTCCTGACCTTCCTCGCGCTGGTCGGAAAGAAGGGCTGGGCGTTCATCACCGGCTGGCTCGACGGCCGCACCGCCGAGATCAAGAGCAAGCTCGACGAGGCGTCGCGTCTGCGCGCCGAGGCCGAAGCGCTGTTGGCCTCGTACACCAAGAAGCAGAAGGACGCCGAGCGCGAGGCCGAGCAGATCCTGGCTCAGGCGCGCACCGAAGCGGCGCGCATGGCCGAGGACGCCGCGCGCGCCCTCGAAATCGCCGTGGCGCGCCGCACCGAGCTCGCCAAGGACCGCATCGCCCGCGCCGAGCAGAAGGCGCTGAAGGAAGTGCGCGATGTCGCCATCGACATCGCCGTGCGCGGCGCCCAACGCCTGATCGTCGCCGAGATGGACGACCGCCAGGCCGACAAGATGGTGGACGACGCCATCCGCGACCTCGACCGCAAGCTGCACTAGCCGCGCGGTACCTGCGCCAAGACACGGACCCCGCCGTCACCCGGCGGGGTTTTTGTTTGTTTCCCGCGCAAAGAGCGCGGGATTGCGCGGCGCCGAGGCCTGCTCGTCCGGTCGCTGGGGCCGGCTGCCGACGTAGGTCCTTTCGCCAGCCTGTTTCCGGGTTGCGTGCCCTATATAGCACCCGGCACGCGTCGTGTCAATACGTTTAGTATTGTCAGAAGCGGTTGCGGCGCAGGTACGGCACGGCCCACCACATCGCCAGGATGAGCGCGCCCATCAGGGCGGCGGCAAGTTTGTCGATCGGGCCGTCGAACACCGCCGAGACGATGAGGTCGGTCACCAGCACCCACGAGAGCGACTGCAGCACGAGGCCGATCAGGATCAGGCGGGTGGCGGCGTTCTTGAAGCGCTCGCGATCGCGGATCGGCCGCTGCAGGCGGTGGTTGGCGGCAGGCGCACTCAAAGGACACGAGGCTGGAGAGGGACGTCAGGAACGTCGCCAGAAACACCCAACTCTGGCTCTCGAACGGGTTGTCGCGGACGTCGCCAAGGGCCTCGACGCGGGCGCCGCGCAAGGATCGGGAGGTCAGTCGTCGGACTTCGCGCTCTTGGACTTGCGGGTGTAGGCGCGCTTGGACTTCACCACGCGCGGGCGGAAGGGGCCCTTGGCGAGCACGGCCGCGGCCGGCGAGCGGCGGGCGGAGGGCTTCTTGGGCTTGGCTTTGGCTTTCGCCTTGGAGGGCTTCTTTTTCGGCATGACGGGAGAGTCTTACCCACCCTCACCCAGCCTCCGCTAGCTCGCTGTCGCTCGCAAGCTGCGGACAACCCTCTCCCGCCTGTAGCGGGAGAGGGGTTCCAGAATTATTCCGCGGCCTGGGCCTTGGGCGCCGGGGGGGTCCAGCGCAGGACCGGGTTGCGGGCTGCCGCCGTCTCGTCGACGCGGCGGCGCGGGGCGTAGCGCGGGGCGTCCTTGAAGAACTGGGCGTCGCCGGACTTGGCCTTCTTGGCCAGCGACTTCAGCACGTGGATGAAGCGGTCGACGCTTTCCTTGCTTTCGGTCTCGGTCGGCTCGGTGAGCATGGCGCCGTGCACGACGAGCGGGAAGTAGACCGTCATCGGGTGGTAGCCCTCGTCGATCATCGCCTTGGCGAAGTCGAGGGTGGTGACGCCGGTGCCTTCCAGGAAGCGATCGTCGAACAGGGCTTCGTGCATGCAGGGGCCCGGGAATGGCGAGGTCATGTCGTCCTTGCAGGACGCCATGATGTAGTTGGCGGACAGCACGGCGTCTTCGGCGACCTGGCGCAGGCCGTCGGCGCCGTGGCTCATCATGTAGCTGAGGGCGCGCACGAACATGCCCATCTGGCCGTTGAAGGTGCGCATGCGGCCGAACGACTTCTCGCCGGGCTCGCCCGCGCTCCCGCGGTGCTCGATGAGGTGGAAGCGACCTTGTCTCTCGACGATCATCGGCAGCGGCGCGTAGGGCGCCAGCGCCTGGGAGAAGCACACCGGGCCGGAGCCGGGGCCGCCGCCGCCGTGCGGGGTCGAGAAGGTCTTGTGCAGGTTGATGTGGATGGCGTCGACGCCCATGTCACCGGGCTTGGCCTTGCCGACGATGGCGTTGAAGTTGGCGCCGTCGGCATAGAAGTAGCCGCCCACCGAGTGGATGGCGTTGGCGACCTCGATCACCTCGTTCTCGAACAGGCCGAGGGTGTTCGGGTTGGTCAGCATGATGCCGGCGACGTCGGGGCCGAGCTTGGCCTTGACGGCGGCGAGGTCGACGCGGCCATGGCTGTTGCCGGGGATCGGATCGACGCTGAAGCCGCACTGGGCGGCGGTAGCCGGATTGGTGCCGTGCGCCGACTCGGGGATCAGCACGCGGGTGCGGTGCTTGTCGCCCTTGGCGTCGTGGGCGGCGCGGATCGCCATCATGCCGCACAGCTCGCCGTGGGCGCCGGCCGCCGGCGGCATGGCGACGGCGGGCATGCCGGTGATGGTCTTCAGCCAATGGCCGAGGACGTGGATGAGCTCGAGCGCGCCCTGCACGGTGGACTCCGGCTGCAGCGGGTGGACGTCGCCGAATCCCGGCAGGCGCGCCATCTTCTCGTTGAGGCGCGGGTTGTGCTTCATCGTGCACGAGCCGAGCGGGTAGAGATTGGCGTCGATCGAGTAGTTATTGCGCGACATGCGCACGAAGTGACGGATCACCTCGGGCTCGGACACGCCGGCGAGGCCGATCGAGCCTTCGCGCTCGAGGCCGCCGAGCTTGCTTGCGACCTTGGGCGCGTCGGGCATGTCGACGCCGGTGACGCCGGGACGGCCGAGCTCGAACAGAAGCGGCTCTTCGAGGTCGAGGCCGCGGTTGCCGGAAAAGGTGTCGGTCTTCATGCGAGCACTTTCTTGAGGCCGGCGACATAGGCCGCGCGGTCGGCATCGGTGTTGGTCTCGGAGGCGGCGACGAGCAGGAGGTTCGCCACCTCGGGGCGGTCGCGATACAGACGCTGCACCGGCACGCCGACGAGCACGCCCTGGCCGACCATCTTCTCGACGATCTCGGTGGCGGAGCCGGGCAGCTGGACGGTGAACTCGTTGAAGAACGTCTTGTTGAGGACCTTCACGCCCTTGACGCCGCCGAGCTGGTCGGCGAGCTGCACGGCGGCGGCGTGGTTGAGCTTGGCCAAGCGGCGGATGCCCTCCTCGCCCAGGAGCGAGACGTGGATGCCGAACGCCAGCGCGCACAGGCCGGAGTTGGTGCAGATGTTCGACGTCGCCTTCTCGCGGCGGATGTGCTGCTCGCGGGTGGACAGCGTCAGCACGTAGGAGCGGCGGCCATCGGCATCGACGCTCTGGCCGCACAGGCGGCCCGGCATCTGGCGCAGGTACTGCTTCTTGGTGGCGAACAGGCCGACGTAGGGGCCGCCAAAGTTGAGGCCGACGCCGAGGCTCTGGCCTTCGCCGGCGAAGATGTCGGCGCCCATCTGGCCGGGCGACTTGAGCGCGCCGAGCGACACCACCTCGGTGACGACGACGACGAGCAGCGCGCCGGCGGCGTGGCAGGCGGCGCCCAGCTTGGTGTAGTCGTGCAGGTTGCCGAAGAAGTCGGGCGTCTGCACCACGACGCAGGCGACGTCGGGGCCGAGCTTGGACGCCAGGTCTTCGTTGCCGTCGACGTTGGGTTCGCCGTACTCCACCGTGACCGGCGAGAACTGACAGAAGGTGCGCACGGTGTCGCGGTAGTGCGGATGCAGGGACCCCGACAGGATCGCCTTGGAGCGGCCGGTGACGCGGCCGGCCATCAGCACCGCCTCGGCGCAGGACGAGCCACCCTCGTACATGGAGGCGTTGGCGACCTCCATGCCGGACAGCATGGCGACGGCGGTCTGGAACTCGAACAGGAACTGCAGCGTGCCCTGGGCGACCTCGGGCTGGTACGGCGTGTACGAGGTCAGGAACTCCGAGCGCTGGATCAGGTGATCGACCGCGGACGGAATGTGGTGGCGGTAGCTGCCCGCGCCGAGGAACGAAGGACCGGCGCCGGCGGCCCGGTTCTTTGCCGCCATGGCGCCAAGGGTGCGCTCGACCTGGAGCTCGCCGGCGTGCATCGGCAGGTCGAGGAGACCCGAGACGCGCGCCTTGGCGGGGATGTCCTTGAACAACTCATCGACGGACTTGGCGCCGATGACGCCGAGCATCTTGGCGCGGTCGTCGGGGCCTAGGGGCAGGTAACGCATTTCAGTTCACTCTTTCCTCTGTCATCGCGAGGCGCAACGCGCCGTGGCGATCCAGTCTGGCTGACGCGTGCGCGGCTCCTGGATTGCCGCGCTCGCTACGCTCGCTCGCAATGACGTCCGGGCGTAGTTCCTAGTGCAGGCCGTCGACGAACTTCTTGTAGGCGGCGGCGTCCATCAGCGCGGACAGCTCCTTGGGGTCGGCGACCTTGATCTTGACGAACCAGCCGCCAGCTTCGGCAGCGGTGTTGGCCAGCGCCGGGTTCTTGGCGAGGTCGGCGTTGCTCTCGACTACTTCGCCGGTGACCGGCGAGTAGACCTCGGAGGCGGCCTTGACCGACTCGACGACGGCGGCCTCGCCACCCTTGGTGATCTTCTTGCCGGCGGGCGGCAGATCGACGAACACGACGTCGCCGAGCTGCTCCTGGGCGTAGTTGGTGATGCCGACGGTGGCTATGGCTCCGTTCAGCTCGATCCACTCGTGGTCTTTCGTAAAGCGGCGTTCCGCCATGATCGTCTCCCTTTCTCAAGCTTTCTTGTAGCGATGCGGCACGAACGGCAGCGAGGCCACCTTCGCGCCGAGAGTGGTGCCACGCACGACGAGACCGAGCGGGGTTCCGACGGCGTTGTTGCCCTTGGTGACGTAGCCCATGGCGACCGGACCGTTCGCGGTCGGGCCGAAGCCGCCGGAGGTGATCTTGCCGATCTCCTTACCAGCATTGGGCCCTTGGGCGGCGAGCACCACGGTGCCCTCGCGCGCGGGCGCGCGGCCGTCGGGCTTGATGCCGACGCGGATGCGCGGCGGGCCGTCGGCCAGCTGCTTGAGGACGATCTTGTCGCCGGGGAAGCCGCCGCCTTCTTCGCGGCGGCGCTTGGCGATGGTCCAGCCGAGGTCGCCTTCGGCCGGCGTCGTCGTGGTGTCGAGGTCGTGGCCGTAGAGGCAAAGGCCGGCTTCCAGGCGTAGGCTGTCGCGGGCGCCAAGGCCGATGGGCATCACCTCGGGCTCCTTGAGGAGCTTGCGGGCGAAGCTTTCGGCGTCCTTGTTGGCGACCGAGATCTCGTAGCCGTCCTCGCCGGTGTAGCCGGACCGGAAGACCGTGCAGTCGAGACCCGCGACCTTCATGCCGGCGAACGCCATGAAGGTGAGCTTGGCGGCGTCGGGGGCAAAGCGCGCCATCACCGCTTCGGCGGCGGGACCCTGCAGCGCCAGCAGCGCGCGGTCTTCGAGGATCTCGAGGCGCATGCTCTTGGGCAGGCCGCGGCGCATGTGCTCGTAGTCGGCTTCCTTGCAGGCGGCGTTGACGACGATGCTGAGATGGTCCGCGGCGCGGCCGATGGTCAGGTCGTCGAGGATGCCGCCCTTGTCGTTGGTGAAGACGGTGTAGCGGATGCGGGTGGGCGCCAACCCGACGATATTGCCCGGCACCAGCGCCTCGATCGCCTTGTCGGCGCCGACACCCCACAGGCGCGCCTGGCCCATGTGCGAGACGTCGAACAGACCCGCCTTGGCCCGCGTGTGGTTGTGCTCGGTGAGGATGCCCGCGGGATACTGGACCGGCATGTCGTAGCCGGCGAACGGCACCATGCGGGCGCCCAGCTCGACGTGCAGCGCATGCAAAGCGGTCTTACGAAGGTCGGCGGCAGCTTCGCTCATGATTCCCCAGACAGAGGCCCGCTGCCGCAGTGCTTGCGGCTCGCGCCCCCTCTGTCCACGGACCTGAGAGATTCACCGCGGCACATGGGGTTTGACCCCTTGGCCACGGTTTACTCCGTCGGTGGGGCAAGCGACCGTCGCGGTCCCCTGCCCTCTTTCCAGAGTTTGTCTTCCCCTGCGGTCCCGCTTGCCTGAGAGTTTCCGGGGCGGTTGCTCCTTCGGCGCCGGCATCAAAAGCGAAAAGCCGGTCTCTCCCGCAGGGGCGAAGTATGGTCGATCAGGCTGTCCCGAGCCCGTTCGATGGCGGGCATATTAGTCGGCACCACCCACGAGTCAACCAACCGTGACGTCGCAGAAACGCGCGGAAATCCGGGCGGGCCGCTACCGGCGGGCGAGGTTGTAGTCGAGCTCCTCGCGGGTCAGCTGGATGCCGACGATGATCTCGAAACCGACGGCGCGCTGGCCCGCCGCCAGGGGAATCGTCTCCTGGATCCGCTCAAGAACCGTCACCGTCGATACGCCCGGCAGGAAGTGCAGGCGCGTCGTGAAGTTCTGCTTGGCGACAACCGTCCCGTTCACGTCGGTCAGCGCGACGAAGTACGGCACATCGATGTCGCCGACCAGGGAGACATCGCGGCGCGCGGCTCTCACGTCGAACGCGACGGCGGCGAGGGCCTGCCGGGTGGCGACCTGGCAGGAATACTGGATGTTATCGATTTCGATTTGCGCGATGACGTTGGCATCCGTGCGCGCGGCGCCAGGCGCAAATCGCGTCTGCGTCTCGGTGCCGGCGAGCATCACGGCACGCGGACAGGTGAGGTTGGTGCCCTCGATGTAGCGCGTGCAGGCGCCCAGCGAGAGGGCGCCGGCCACGGCGAAAACCGCCATGGCGCTGCGCAGGGGCGCGATCGGTACGGACAGGCTCACGGTGCGGATGATGGCCCTGCGGTGTAGGGGCGTTGGCCGAAGCAGCCCCGTTCGTCTAGAGTGCGGGCGATTTCATGCGGACCGCCGCGGGGGCCGAGACTACCCCGCACATATACGAGCGGCAACCGCAACCCACGCATCCCTGACCGTACCGAGCTTATGGCGAGACCGCCGCTTCGCATCCTGCTGGCCAGCCCGCGCGGCTTCTGCGCCGGCGTCGATCGTGCCATCCAGATCGTCGAGATGGCGCTGAAGAAGTACGGCGCCCCGGTCTACGTGCGCCACGAGATCGTCCACAACCGCACGGTGGTGGAGGACCTGCAGGCCCAAGGAGCCGTGTTCGTCGACGAGCTCGACGAGGTGCCCGAAGGCGCGCCGGTGGTGTTTTCCGCCCACGGCGTACCAAAGGCCGTGCCGCAGGACGCCAAGCACCGCAAGCTGATCGCCGTGGACGCCACCTGCCCGCTGGTCAGCAAGGTGCATCGCGAGGCCGAGCGCCACTGGCGCGAGGGCCGCGAAGTGGTGCTGATCGGCCACGCCGGCCATCCGGAGGTGATCGGCACTCTCGGCCAACTGCCTGCAGGCAGCATTCATTTGGTCGAGGACGTCGCCGACGCCGAGGCGTTCGTGCCGCGCGATCCCAGCCGGGTCGCCTACGCGACCCAGACGACGCTGGCGGTCGATGAGACCGAGGCGGTGCTGGCGGTGCTGCGCCGGCGCTTCCCGGCGATCGGCGCGCCGAAGCGCGAGGACATCTGCTACGCCACCACCAACCGCCAGCTGGCGGTGAAGGAAATGGCGCCGCGCTGCGACGCCATCGTCGTGCTGGGCGCGCCCAACTCGTCGAACTCGGTGCGCCTGGTGGAGGTCGCCAAGCGGTCGGGCTGCGCAAGAGCGTTCCTGGTGCAGCGCGCCGCCGAGATCGATTGGAGCGCGGTGGGCGTGGTGAAGACCGTCGGCATCACCGCCGGTGCGTCGGCGCCGGAGCGGTTGGTGCAAGAGGTCATCGACGCCTTCCGCGACCGCCACGACGTGTCCATCGAGCCGGTGGTGGTGACCACCGAAGACGTGCGATTCAAGCTGCCGCGGGTGCTCGAAGAAGCCTGAGGCTTCTTCGCGTCGGCATGGCGTTCTTCACGAAACTCAGCAGCGCTGAGGTCGCGGCGTTCCTGGCCGAGTATGCCATCGGCACGCTGGTGGAGTGCGACGGCATCACCGCCGGGTCGGAGAACTCCAACTACCGGCTGCGCACGACGACCGGACTCTACATTCTGACTCTGTACGAGAAGCGCGTGCGGGTGGAGGACCTGCCGTTCTTCCTCGACCTGATGAAGCACCTGGACGGCGCCGGCATCCATTGCCCGAAGCCGATCGCGGGCCGCGACGGCGAGGCGCTGCGCACGCTCGCCAAGAAGCGCGCGGCCATCTTCAGCTTCCTCGAAGGTCATTCGGTGGCCGTGCCGGAAGCGTGGCACTGCAAGGCGCTTGGGTTCACGCTCGCCCAGATGCACCTGGCGTGCGCCGACTTCCGCGGGCAGCGCGCCAACGACCTTTCCGTGAAGGGCTGGCAGCGCGACTTCGCCAAATGCCGCGCGGACGCCGACACCGTGCAGGAGGGCATGCGCGAGACCATCGAGCGCGAGCTCGAGTATCTCGCCGCGCACTGGCCGGCGGACTTGCCCGCGGGCGTCATCCACGCCGATCTCTTCCCGGATAACGTGTTCTTTGTCGGCGACGGCGTCTCAGGCGTGATCGACTTCTATTTCGCCTGCAACGATTTCCTCGCCTACGACATCGCCGTTTGCCTGAACGCGTGGTGCTTCGACGACGACCGCACCTTCAACTTCACCAAGGGCGAACGCCTGCTCAACGCCTATGCCCACGTGCGTCCGCTTACCGCGGACGAGAAGCGCCTGCTGCCGCTGCTGCTGCGCGGCGCGGCGATGCGATTCCTGATCACGCGCCTGTACGACAAGCTGCACCCGAAGGGCACGACGCCCAAGGACCCCCTCGCCTACCTGCGCCGGCTGGCGTTCCACCAGGGCGTCAAGTCGCCGAAGCTGTACGGACTCGCGTGACCCACGCTACCGATGTCGTCGATGCGTTCGTGGACGGCGCGTGCCTGGGAAATCCCGGGCCGGGCGGCTGGGGCGCCCTGCTGCGCCGCAGCGCCAAGGAGCAGGAGCTGTCCGGGGCCGAGAACCCCACCACCAACAACCGCATGGAGCTGATGGCGGCGATCCGGGCGCTGGAGGCGATCCGCAAGGGCAGCACGGTGCGGGTGCATACGGACTCGCAGTACGTGAAGAAGGGCATCACCGAGTGGATCCACGGCTGGAAGCGCAACGGCTGGCGCACCTCCGGCAAGGATCCGGTGAAGAACGTCGATCTGTGGCAGCGCCTCGATGCGCTGGTGCTGGATCACACCGTGTCGTGGCACTGGATCAAGGGCCACTCGGGTCACGCCGAGAACGA
The DNA here is from genome assembly GCA_945947575.1 of Rhizobium sp. Q54. Taxonomy (GTDB): domain Bacteria; phylum Pseudomonadota; class Alphaproteobacteria; order UBA2966; family CAIVPW01; genus CAIVPW01. The sequence continues at coordinate 40,357 of CAMEYM010000014.1, read as the reverse complement.
GCGCGCCGATGCGCTCGCGGTGGCCGCTGCGAAAGCCGTGCAGCGCGGCTAGAGCGACTTCAGGATCGCTTCGGCGGACGAGACCGAGTGGGCGCCGGTGGTCTCTTCGAGGGCGACCTGGGTGACCTTGCCGCGATCGATGACGAGGGCAAAGCGCTTGGAGCGCACGCCCATGTTGTCGATGTCGATGTCCATGCCGAGAGCCTTGGTGAAATCGGCTTTGCCGTCGGCCAGCATGATGACCTTGTCGCCGACGTTCTGGTCCTTGGCCCACGCGTTCATGACGTGGCGGTCGTTGACCGAGAGGCACAGGATGGCGCCAACGCCTTTGTCGCGCAGCTTGTCGGCGAGCGCCAGGAAGCCCGGCAGATGCTTTTCCGAGCACACCGGCGTGAAGGCGCCCGGCACGCCGAACAGGATGGTCTTCTTGTCGGCGAAGAACTCGCGCGTGTTGACCAGGCCCGCGCCCTGCGCGGCGATCTTGGCAACCTTGCCCTCGGGAATGGTATCGCCGACCTTGATCATGAAATCTCTCCGTCCGTGTGCAATTGCGGCAGGTGCTTATCACACTGGGCCGGGCCGTTGGAACTACTCGGGCGGATACACCAGCATGATGCGCTCGATGGCGCGGGTGGCGTCGTAGACCGTGACCACCACGGTGGCGCCTTCCGGGATCTGCAGGCCGGCGGCATGGGTGTACTCGGCGCGCGCGATGATGCGGCGGCCCTCCATGGTCGGGGTGATGACGGCCGGCTTGAAGGCGAATCCGGGCTCGGCCTCGATGATGACCTGGGGGTCGATCCACGGCGCGGCGGCGCGCGCCACCACCTCGAGACGCTGCTTGCCGTCGGCGGCGGCGGCGTTGACGCGCTCGATGGCGACCTCGGGCGTGTTGTCGAGCACGGGCATGCGCGCCGCGTTCTTGGCGAACAGCTCGGCGAGGCGGTCGTCGTTGTGGTCGGCGGCGACGTCGAGAGCAAGGTCGGCTTCTTCGAGCATGCACACGTCGCGGCACGCCGCGTAGGTGATCTTCATGCGCAGCTTGATCGGCTGGGTGCGGTCGTGGGGGTAGACCGTGATCGGCAGCAGCACCTCGCCTTGATAGACATAGGTGGTCATGCCGGCCGTCACCTTCTTGGTGGGCAGCGGCCAGTCGACGTAGAGCTCATCGACGTTCTCGGTGTCGTCGAAGAAGAAGTCGGGCGGCACTCCGGCGTCTCCGGGCGAACGCCAATACGTCTCCCAGCCCGGCTGCATGCGGATGTGGATGCCGAGGATGACCGCGTCGGGATCGGTCGGAGACGCGCCAAGGGCTAGCACGCGCACCGAGCTGTGCGCCTTCTGCGCCCATGCGCCTTCGAGAGCGTCCGCGGGCGCGGCGGCGCATGCCAGCACGAGCAGCGGGGCGAGCAACCGGACCAATGCGTTCAGACGCATCGCGCCTCCCAAAAGTGTCACAACATTGTCTCCGCCATTTTGCCCACGAAGTCCGCACGATTGCAGCGGACAAGGATCACAACGCGGAGATCCGCGCGCGCGAGCTGGCAACGGAGTGCGCGCCCATGCCGAATGGCGGCGCGGAAAACAGATACTAGACCCATGGGTGCCATGCTACTTTCACGTTGTCGAGATTCCTAGGGAATCAGCCGCGAATCGAGCCATGACGGCGATCATCGACGGATACCTAACCGGCCAGCTTCTGGTCGCCATGCCCGCCATGGATGACCCGCGCTTCGAGCGCTCGGTCATCTACATGTGTGCGCATTCGAGCGCCGGCGCGCTCGGCCTCATCATCAACCGGCTGGCCGACCATATCTCGTTCTCCGAACTGCTCGGCCAGCTCGGCATCGCCGCGGCGCCGAGCGAAGAGATTCGCGTGCATGTCGGCGGGCCGGTCGAGCAGGCGCGCGGCTTCGTGCTGCACTCCTCCGACTACGTGCGCGAGACGACCCTCGTGGTCAGCGAGGAGATCGCGCTCACGGCCAGCATGGACGTGCTCGCCGCCATCGCCGCGGGCAACGGTCCGCGCCGCAGCCTGCTGGCGCTCGGCTATGCCGGGTGGGCGGCGGGACAGCTCGAGTCGGAGATCCAGGCCAACGGTTGGCTGCAGGCGCCGGCAGACGAGGATTTGCTGTTCAGCAACAACGTCGACAACAAGTGGCACCGCGCCATCCGCAAGATCGGTCTCGATCTGTCGGCGCTGTCGAGCGCCGCCGGGCACGCCTAGCGCGGGTCAGACCCCAACATCGCGAACAGCAGATGGTCGTGCCAACGGCCGTTGATGTTCAGGTACTTGCGGGCGAAGCCTTCTTCCTGGAATCCGGCCTTTAGCAGCAGGCCGCGGCTGGCGAGGTTGGTCGGCACGCAGCCCGCCTCGACGCGGTGCAGGCGCAGCTGGTCGAAGGCGAAGGTGACGGCTGTGCGCACGGCGTCGGTCATGAGGCCCTGGCGGGCGAAGCGCTGGCCGATCCAGTAGCCGACCGAGCACGATTGGCGGATGCCACGCGTCACATTGGACAGGTTGAGGCCGCCGACCAGCAGCTCGTCCGATTTGCGGAACACCAGGAAGGCGTAGCCCTCGTCGTCGCGGGCGTCGCGCGTGTAGCGCTGCAGGCGGCGCCGGAAGGCGTCCTTCGCCAGTGCATCCTTGGGCCAGGTCGGCTCCCACGGCTCGAGGAAGACGCGCGATTCGGCGCGCAGCTCGGCCCACGGCAGCCAGTCGCGTGCCTCGGGCGGGCGCACGAAGGTCGTCTCGCCGTCGTAGCGCCGCCACAAGGGCGGGCGCGTCATGCGATCGAGGATCGGGAACATGGCTCCCTTGGGGCTCCCCCCTGCCCTCCCTAGCGCCTAGTGGAAGCGCTGGGCGAGCTTATCAAAACCCTCCAGCTTCCCCACCAATCCTAGCGCCGCGAGGGACAGCTTGGATTTGGCGATGCGGCCGGAGACGCGCGCCAGGGCAGCCGCGTCCACCTTGTCGATGCGCTCGATGACCTCGGCCGGCGTCATTGGCCGGCCGTAGATCAGGAGCTGGCGGGCCAGATGCTCGCAGCGCGCCGAGGAGCTTTCCAGGGCCATCATGATGGCCGCCTTGTGCTGGGCGCGGGCGCGGACGATCTCGCCCTCGCTGATGCCGTTGGCGACGCCGTGGATCTCGTCAGCGATGATCTTGGCGGCCTCGGCGGCGTCCTTGCCACTGGTGCCGGTGTAAACGCCGAAGATGCCGCAATCCAGGTACGAGTGGGCGAACGAGAAGATGCTGTAGGCGAGACCGCGCTTCTCGCGCACTTCCTGGAAGAGCCGCGAGGACATGCCGCCGCCGAGGATGGTCGAGAACACCTGGGTAGCGAAGTAGTCGGGATCGCCATACGGCACCGATTCCCAGGCGAGCAGGAGGTGGGCCTGCTCGAGCTGACGGCGCTCTCGCGAATCGCCGCCGACATAGCGCGCCGCGGCGCGGCCATCGCCGTCGTTCGGCGGCAAGTCGGAGAAGCGATCCTCGACAAGCTTGACGAGATCGGCGTGGCGGACAGCGCCGGCAGCGGACACGACCATGCGCGGGGCGCGGTAGTGCGCACCGATGAAGCGCAGCAGGTCCTCGCGCGAGAAGGTCGAGACGCGCTCCGGCGGGCCGAGGATGGTGCGGCCGATCGGCTGGTCGGGGAACGCCACCGCCTGCAGCTGGTCGAAGACGATGTCGTCGGGCGTGTCGTTGACCTCGCCGATCTCCTGCAGGACGACCGTGCGCTCGCGGGCGAGCTCATCGTCGGCGAACACCGAGTGCTGCAGGATGTCGGCGAGAATATCGACGGCGAGCGGTACGTCGTCTTTCAGTACGCGCGCGACGTAGGCGGTCTGCTCGCGCGTGGTGTAGGCGTCGAGATGGCCGCCGACGTCCTCGATCTCTTCGGCGATGCGGCGCGCCGAACGGCGCTCGGTGCCCTTGAAGGCCATGTGCTCGAGCATGTGGGCGGCGCCGTTGAGATCCGCCGCCTCGTAGCGCGTGCCGGCGCTCACCCAGACGCCGACCGCGGTCGTCTCGAACCCGGGCATCGAGTCGCTGGCAACCGTGAGGCCGTTCGGCAGGCGGGTGATTTCGACGGTCATGCTCTCCTCAAGAAGCGGCGCGCGCTTCCACGTAGGCTTTCACTTTCGCCAAGTCGTTGGGCAGCACGTCGAAACGCTCGGGCCGCTGATGTAGGTCGGCCAGCCGCGGCGGCAATGGCGCGTCGCCCCCGGTCGCCTCGGCCACCGCATCCGGGAACTTGGCGGGGTGCGCTGTCGAAAGGTACACCATCGGCACCTTGCGCTCACGCCACAGGGCGCGGCCAGCCACGACACCCACCGCGGTGTGCGGATCGATGAGGATGCCGCTCGCGGTCAGGACCTCGCGCATGCAGGCCAGCGTTTGGCTCTCGCTGACGGCGCGGCCATCGAACTCGGCGCGCATCTTGGCCAGCGCGGCCGGGCTGATCTTGAATTCGCCACTCTGCTCGAGGCCGTCCATGCGCGCCTTGACCACGGCGGGATCGTTGCCCTCGAGTTCGAGCAGGAGGCGCTCGAAGTTGCTCGACACCTGGATGTCGATGGACGGCGTCACCGAGGCGAACACCGCGCCTTTGCGATAGATGCCGGTGGCAAGCAGGCGCACCAGGATGTCGTTGCGATTGGTGGCAATGACCATCTGCGGGATGGCGAGCCCCATGCGGCGCGCGACGTGCCCGGCGAAGGCGTCACCGAAGTTGCCGGTCGGCACCGAGAAGGCAGGCACCCGCGCCGGCGCGCCGAGCGCCGCAGCGGACGTGAAGTAGTAGACGACCTGGGCCATGACGCGCGCCCAGTTGATCGAGTTCACCGCCGTGAGACGCAAGCGGTCGCGGAACGCTGCGTCGCCGAACATCTGCTTCACCAGCGCCTGGCAGTCGTCGAAGTTGCCCTGGATGGCGACGTTGTGGATGTTCTTGGACTTCACCGTCGTCATCTGGCGGCGCTGCACGTCGGTGACGCGGCCTTCCGGGTGCAGGATGAACGCGGTGATCGACTCGCGGTCGCGCACCGCCTCGATGGCGGCGGAACCGGTGTCGCCCGATGTCGCGCCGACCACCGTCATGTGCAGCTTGCGGCGGCGCAGGACGTGGTCGAAGAGCAGGCCGACGACCTGCAGTGCGTAGTCCTTGAACGACAGCGTCGGGCCGTGGAACAGCTCGAGGATCCATTCGCCCGCGTCGAGTTGGCGCAACGGCGCGATGCCCGGATGATCGAAGTCGCGATAGGCGGCCTCGACCATGGCGGCGAGGTCGGACTTGGGAATCGCGTCGCCGATGAATCGGGACATGATGTCGGTGGCGACGTCGGCGTAGCTGCGCGTCGCGAACGAGGCGATCTCGTCGGGCGAGACACGCGGCCAGCTGTCCGGCACGTAGAGGCCACCGTCGGGGGCCAGCCCGGCGAGCAGGACATCGGCGAAGTCGAGGGCGGGCGCCTGCCCGCGGGTGCTGGTGTAACGCAATGGAGGGGGGTTCCGCCGGCGCGAAAAAGGGACCGCCAACCTAAGGAAGCCCGCCCCGCGAGGCAATGCGTGCCGCCGCCGCACCGCAACCGGTGGCCACCAAACACTCACAACCTGCGAATAGTGGGGATAACTGCAAAATTTATCGGCCTTGAAAGAAGATATGTGCCACCCCGCATCTGGATAAGTATGCGGACAAGTCATCAACCAGTTTTCCCTTAGAAGAACGGCGTCGAGTGCTAGGATATCTGCGGGGTGGCTCCCTGCTCTCGCGGCGGCCAACCTTGGGCTTGGCTCGCGGGGCCTGCAAATCCCGTTTCCATGCCAATGGCCCGTAGGCTCCAACCAAGTTACGTTTGGATGCGGCCTGGTCAGCCGCCGCGAGGTATTTCTGGGCTAGCCGCAATTGAACAATCGCTTTGAGGGCGCGGACGTTGGCGCCGAAGAGGGCGCCTCGGGCGCGCGCCGCCGCACCAGCGGCATCCTTTCTTCCCAACAAATCCGCAAGCTGATCGCCGACGGCGCCATTGCGGCGGACGCCGCAGTCACCGACGCGCAGGTCCAGCCGGCCAGCATCGACTTGCGCCTGGGCGCGGTCGCCTATCGCGTGCGCGCGAGCTTCCTGCCGAGCGCCACCGCGACGGTGATGGACAAGGTCAAGACGCTCGAGATGCACCGCATGTCGCTGACCGACGGCGCCGTGCTCGAACGCGGCTGCGTGTACATCGTGCCGCTGCAGGAGCGCGTGCGGCTCGCGAAGGGCATGTCGGGCGCAGCCAATCCCAAGAGCTCGACCGGGCGTCTTGATGTTTTCACGCGCCTGATCACCGATCAGACGACCGAGTTCGACCGGGTGCGCGCCGGCTATGAGGGGCCGCTGTACGCCGAGATCTCGCCGCGCACCTTCAGTATTCTGGTGCACAGCGGCGATCGTTTGAGCCAGCTGCGCTTCCGGCGGGGCAGTCCGCCCACATCCGATGCGGCGCTGCGCGAGTTGCACGCGCGCATGCCGCTGGTGCATGGCGCAGCGGCAGGCGCCGATATCGACGGCGGCGTCGCCATCTCGGTGGACCTCGAGGGCACGGGCAAACAGGCGCTGCTCGGCTACCGCGCCAAGCACCACGCCGACCTGATCGACTTCAGCAAGATCGCGCACTACCGGCCCGCCGACTTCTGGGAGGCGATCCACGCCGACGGCGACCAGCGCACCCTGATCCTCAACCCGGACGACTTCTACATCCTGGCCTCGCGCGAACGGGTGTCCGTGCCGCCGGAGTACGCCGCCGAGCTCGTGGCCTACGACCCCCTGGTGGGCGAATTCCGCGTCCACTACGCCGGGTTCTTCGACCCTGGCTTCGGCTTTGCCGGGGTCGAGGGTCAGGGCACCAAGGCGGTGCTGGAGGTACGCTCCCACGACGTGCCGTTCGTCCTGGAACACGGCCAAGTGGTCGGGCGGCTGGTCTACGAGCGGATGACCGAAGAGCCGGACCGGCTGTATGGTGCTGCGATTGGGTCGTCCTACGGCCGTCAGGCCTTGACGCTCAGCAAGCACTTCCGCAAGGACTAGCGCGCCGCCACCTAACCCCCCGCCGTGTTCCCCATGCGCTTCCTCGCCTCCTTGTTCGGCCTGATGCTGCTCGCCCTCGCGGGGGCGCCGGAGGCGTTCGCCCAGGCCCCCGCGCAAGCCAACGCCTGCCCGCGCCCGGCCGCCAATTGGACCGACACGGAAACGAAGGTGTGGCAGCAGCTGTGCGAGGACGGCACCGCCGACATCACCCCGCCCTACGGCCGCATGGAACCGCCGCAGGCGGGCCAGCCGGCGCCCGAGAACCTGCTGTCGGGCATGTTCGTGCGGCAGATTCTGACCGACCTCCCCTACCGCGACGCCCTGCCGAGCGTGACGATTGCCGGCGCCATGGTCACGAGCGCGGTGGATCTCAACAAGCGTTCCATTCCCATGAACGTCACGTTCGAGCAGTCGCACTTCCTCGAGGGCATCGTCCTCTCGGAGACGCAGATGCGCGGATCGTGGACGTGCCGCCAGTGCTACTCGCCGATGGGCGTCGCGGCGCGGCAAGCGCTCGTCGGCGGTGGTTTCGACTTCACCGGCACGCAGATGCAGGGGCCGCTCGATATGGGCGCGGCGATCGTGCAGGGAGACGTGAAGGCGGCGGGTGCATCGTTCAGTGCGGTGGTAGGCCGCGGCATGACGGTGCGCGGCAGTCTCGACCTCGATGGCGCCAAGGTGCCTGAGGTCGTGCTGGGCGGTGCGCAGATCATCGGCGACGCCCGCCTCAGCCTGGAAGGCGCCGGCACGGTAACCGTGCATATCGCCAGCGCGCGCGTCGGCGGCGAGCTTGTCCTGGTCGCGCGCGGCGGCTGGCCGCAGAACGTGCGCATCGATCTGACCGGCACGTCCGCCGGGGCGCTGACGCCACCCAGCCCGTGGCCTGCCGCGACCGAGGCGCGCGACTTCGAGGTCGATCGCGCCTCGCCCGCCGTGGCGCAGTGGATTCTCGAACGCCTCAACCGCGCCACGCGCACCGACGTCGAGGCGTACACCCATCTGGCTGGTGCGGCCACTGCCGGTGGCAACGCCGAACTCGCCCGCCAGATCCAGCGCACCCTGCGCGACCGCCAGCGGGCCGACGCCACCGGCAGCGAGCGCTTCTGGATGACGGTCGAAGACCTCGGATGGATCAGCTACGCCATCGCCGCCGCGTTGCTCGGCCTGATCGGTTGGTTCGCGATGTCCACCTACCGCCGCCGGGCGGCCGAGTAGCGCGACCCACTTGTCCGGGCCGGACCAGGCCCGGCCGTTCAATCTATCGACAGCCCGCGTTGCCACCCCCCGGGCGGTGTGGGATGTAGGGAGCCATGCGCGGCATGGGCCGGTTCGACCCCGAAACCATGGACCTGAAACGGCCGCAGGACATTCACGTCCTGCGCATGACTCTGCCGTTCCTGTGGCCCAAGGACGACTGGGGCCTGCGCGCCCGGCTGCTGGGCACGCTGTTCCTGCTGGTCGCTACCTCGGCGCTCAACACCCTGACGCCGGTGGTGATGGCCAAGGTCGTCGATACCCTCGCCGCCGGCCCGCAGAACGCGAGCGTCCTGACGTTCTCCCTGCTGCTCGCGTACGGCGTGGTGTTCACGGTCGGCCGCGTCGTCGACCAGTGGCGGGTCGTCCTCTACGGCCCGATGGAGCAGCGTCTCAACCGGCGCATGCGTCTCGCGGCGCTGCGCCACGTCCACGAGCTCAGTCTGCGCTTCCACCTGACGCGCAAGACCGGACAGCTGTCGCGCATCGTCGATAACGGCATGCGCGGGATGGAGCAGATTCTGAACTCCTTCGTGTTCATGATCCTGCCGCTGCTGGTCGAGCTCGGCATCGTCATCAGCGTGCTGCTGGGAGGCTTCACGCCCATCTACACGTTGATCCTGTTCGTCACCTTCGTGGTCTACGGCACGGCACTGGTCATCGGCTCGGAATACCTGCGCGTGCACCAGCGCGCCGCAGTGGCCGAGAGCGCTGCGGCACACGGCAAGGCGGTAGACAGCCTGCTCAACTACGAGACGGTGAAGTACTTCGGCAACGAAGGCTACGTCAACGACCGCTACGACGAGGCGCTGCAACGGGTCGAGTCTCTGCAGCTCAAGGCGCTCTACTCGCGCAGCCTGACCGGCGTCATCCAGGTGGTGATCCAGGGCGTAGGCCTGACCGCCATGGTGCTACTGGCCGGGCGCGAGGCGCTGGCCGGCAACATGACGGTCGGCGGCTTCGTGCTGGTCAACAGCTACCTCATGCAGGTGCTGCGCCCACTCGACCGCATGGGCATGCTGTACCGCGGCCTCAAGCAGGCGTTCACCGACGTCGAGCAGATGATGGCGTTGCTGCTGGAGACCAACGAGGTCGGCGACGCGGCGGGCGCGGTGCCCCTGCCCGCCGGCGGCGGCACCATCGCCTTCAAGGACGTCTCGTTCGCCTATGACGTACGGCGGCCGATCCTGGACGGCGTCAGCTTCGAGGTTCCCGCGGGCCAGTCCCTTGGCCTGGTCGGCGCCTCCGGCTCGGGCAAGACAACCATCGGCCGCCTGCTGTTCCGTTTCTATGACCCGAGTTCGGGCGCGGTGGAGGTCGATGGGCACGACCTGCGCCGCGTTACCGTCGCCAGTCTCCGCGCGGCCATCGGCGTGGTCCCGCAGGATGCGGTGCTGTTCAACGACAGCCTGGCCTATAACATCGCGTTCGGCGCGCCCGGCGCCAGCCGCGAAGAGATCGAGCGCGCCGCGCGGCTGGCCCAACTGCACACGTTCATCGAGCGCCTGCCCGACGGCTACGACACGGTCGTCGGCGAGCGCGGCCTCAAACTGTCGGGCGGCGAGAAGCAGCGCGTCGCCATCGCCCGCGCCATCCTCAAGCGCCCCCGCATCTTCCTGTTCGACGAGGCGACCAGCGCGCTGGACAGCCACACCGAGCGCGCCATCCAGGACAACCTGTACGAAGTGTCGCGCGGCACCACCACCGTCATCATCGCCCACCGCCTTTCGACGGTGGTCCATGCGAGCCAGATCCTGGTCCTCGACGAGGGCCGCATTGTCGAGCGCGGCACGCATGACTCCCTGCTGCGCGACGGCGGCCGCTACGCGGCCCTATGGTTGCAGCAGCAAAAGAGGCTGGAGTTGGAAGCGGCCGACTAGGCCGACAGGCCAGCTCGGGTCTCTAGCTCGCGCGCTCCAGGTAGCGGTGGCGCAGGTGCGTTTCCAGCGCCGTGGCGTCGAACGAGCGGCCGGTGGCCGTGGTCAGCAGCTCGTCAATGGAGCGCAGGGAGCCATGGTCGTGCACATGGGTGCGCAGCCAACCCAACAAGCCCGTGAATTGGCCGCGGCCAATGGCGTCGTCGAGGTCGCCGAGCTCCTTGCGGGCGGCCGCCACCATCTGGGCGGCAGCGGTCACACCGAGCGCGTACGACGGGAAGTACCCGAAGTTGCCGAGCATCCAGTGGATGTCCTGCATGCAGCCTTCGCCGTCGTTGCGCGGGCGCACGCCGATGTAGCGCTGCATGGCGTCACCCCAGGCAGCGGGCAGGTCGGCGACGTCGAGGCTGCCGTCGAACAGGGCCGTCTCCAGGCGGTAGCGCAGGAGCACATGCAGCGGATAGGTGCACTCGTCGGCATCGACGCGGATCATGCCGGGCTCGACGCGTTGAACGACCCGCACGAGGTTGTCGGCGGCGAGCGCCGGGCCGCGCTGGCCCAACTGCTCCTGCAGGATGGGTGCGAAGTGGCGCAGGAAGGCGCGGCCGCGCATGATCTGCATCTCCCAAAGGAGCGCCTGTGCCTCGTGCATCGCCATGCCGGCGGCGTCGCCGCCCGGCTGCCAGCGCCAGGCGGTGGGCAGGCCGCGCTCGTAGAGGGCGTGGCCGGTCTCGTGGGCGACGGCGAGCAGCCCGGACAGCACGTCGTTCGGGTCGGTGCGCATGGTGATGCGCACGTCGTCGGCGCTGCCGCTCATGAACGGGTGGCGGCTCTCGTCGAGGCGGCCGTGGGCGAAATCGAAGCCGAGCAGCCGCATGAGGTGCTCGCCGAGCCGGCGCTGGACGTCGGCAGCGATCGGCGCGGGCAGCGGCAAGGGCGCCGGCTCGCGTGCCTGCTGCGCCATCACCTGGCTGGCGAGGTCGGGCAGGAACGCTTCGACCGCGTCGAAGAAACGGCTGACGGTGGCTTCGGTCAGGCCGGGATTGTGTTCGTCCAGGAGCGCCTGGTAAGGCGACACCGACAGGGCCTCGGCCTTGGCGCGGGCGCGCTCGCGCACCAGGCGGACGACGCCTTCGAGGTGTGGGCGCAGGGAGGCGAAGTCGTTGGCCGGGCGGGCGTCGCGCCAGGCCATTTCGCAGCGCGCGGTGGCGCGGTTGACCTCTTCGACGAGGTGCTCGGGAACGGCGACCGCATGGGTGCGGCGGTGGCGGATGGCGCGCAGGTTGGCGGCGCGGCCGGAATCCAGGGTCTCCGTCGTGGCGCACTCGAGGAGGTCGCCGAGCTCCGGCGCGCATACCTCGCGGTGCACCACGGCGGCGATCGCCGCCTGCTGCTCGGCGCGTGCCTCGGCGCCGCCGCGCGGCATCATGGTGGCGGTGTCCCAATCCAGGAACGCCTGCACGCCGCCGAGCAGGCCGATGCGACGGAAGCGGGCTTCCAGCGCCGTGTAAGCCGGAGACGGAGGTTGGGGTGCGCCCATGGGCGCCGAGTTTAGACGCTCGGCCGCGGGGTTGCGACCTGGCGGCGCAAGGCCAAGAAGTAGATGAACGCGAACACCGCGGCGAGGCTGAACCAGGTGATGGCGTACTCGAGGTGGCGGTTTGGCACCGCCGGAGGAGTCGCGGTGCCGATGGGGAGACCGCCCGGATTGGGGGTTGCGTCGGCGACGACGACGAACGGCCGGAGGAACAGGCCGGATACGTTGCCCATCGCCGCGTAGTCGACCGTGAACCAGATGTTCTTATCGGGCTCGTTGGTGGGCGTAACGGCCGAGCGCGCGTCCAGGTCGATGCGAACGAAGCCGCTGAGGGTGACCTCGCCCGCAGGCGCACCCTCGGCGCGGGTGGCAATCTGCTTCCGTTCAACGGGCACCCAGCCGCGGTCGACCAGCACGACCTGGCCGGCCGCGCTATCGGTGCGCACCAGCGGCGTCAGCACCTCGTAGCCGGGGCCTTCGCGCAGGCTCCACAGGTGGAACTCGTTGGCGTGGTCGAAGCGGCCCTTTACGGAGACGCGGCGCCAGGCGAGACCTTGGAGGTTGCCGTCGCGGGCCGGCAGCTCGATCGGCTCGGCGCCGAACCCGCGTTCGCGCTGGGCAATGAACTGCAGCTTCACATCGAGGCGCTGCAGCTGCCAGACGCCGAGCGCGATCAGCACCACGAACATCGGCAGGGCGATGAGCGTGGCCACCACTGCCTTGGCGCCGCGGCTCATGGCTTTGGACTCCGATCGATGCTGACCTGCTCGCGCGCGTCGTAGTGGTAGGTCAGCGAATAGAACAGGGACTTGAGGAGCGGCATCAGGATGGCCGAACCACCCAAGATCGCCGGCACCCACAGCAGCGCGTGCACCCATAGAGGCGGCGTGTATTTCACCTCGACGAACAGCGCGCCGCCGACGGTGAAGAACCCGAGGATCAGGATGATGAACACGACCGGCCCATCCCCCGAATCGCCGGTGCCGAGCTTGGCTCCGCACGCCGCACACTGCTCACGCACGACGAGGAACTTGGCGAACAGCTTGCCTTTGCCGCACGCCGGGCAGCGCATGGCGAGGCCAGTCCGAATCGGCGAAGGGCGTACGGTGGCGTTCATGGTCCCAAGTCGCCCCATCGGGGCGCGTGCCCCCAAAAAGGAAACGGGCGCGGGGATTGTCCCCGCGCCCGCCATCCTATCGCTGTTGGCGTCTTAGTGGGCCGCGAACACTGCGCCCGGCTGCACCGAAGTCCACCAGTAGATGAAGGTGAACAAGAAGAGCCACACCACATCGACGAAGTGCCAGTACCAAGCGGCTGCTTCGAAACCGAAGTGATGATCGGGCGTGAAGTGGCCCTTGTAGGCCCGGCCCAGGCACACCGCCAGGAAGATGGTGCCGATGATGACGTGAGCGCCGTGGAAGCCGGTCGCCATGAAGAACGTCGTGCCGTAGATGCCACCGGTGAAGTCGAACGGCGCGTTGATGTACTCGTACGCCTGGAACCCGGTGAAGATCGCGCCGAGGATCACGGTGAGCCACAGGCCGCGGATCAGGGTCTGGTTGTCGCCCTTGCGCAGGCCGTGGTGCGCCCAGGTCACGGTCACGCCCGACGTCAGCAGGATGACGGTGTTGAGGAATGGGATGCCCCACGGATTGAAGATCTCGACGGCGAGGTCCGGTGAGGTCGGCGGCCAGGTGCCACCCATCTGTTCCGTCGGGTAGAGCGACGCATTGAAGAAGGCCCAGAACCAAGCGAAGAAGAACATCACCTCGGAGGAGATGAACAGCGCCATGCCGTAGCGCAGGCCGAGCTGCACGACGGAGGTGTGAACCTTCTGGTGCGTCGCCTCGTTCACCACGTCCCGCCACCACACGAACATCGTGTAGGCGACGAGCAGGAGGCCGATGGGCAGAACCCACGGCGTCACGTCATGCATGAACCAGATGAGGCCGAACGCCGTCACCAGCGCGGCGATGGAGCCGAGAATCGGCCACGGACTTGGATCGGATAGATGGTACGGATGGTTTCCCGCGTGTGCCATGTCGTCGGTCTCCCGCTTCTTGAGCCTCTACTAGTGGTCCCTCGTCTCAGCGAACCGGCGCAGGCGTAACTCCGCCCGCTGCAGTCGCCGCCCCCGCGAGGCCGGCCTGTTGGCCGGGAACCTCGTAGAACGTGTAGGAGAGCGTGATCATCTTCACGTCGACCATGTTGCGGTCCTTGAGGATCGCAGGGTCCACGAAGAACGACACGCCCATATCAACGGTCTGGCCTGGTGCCAGCACCTGCTCCTCGAAGCAGAAGCACTGCACCTTGCTGAAATACTTGCCGGCGGTGAGGGGCGTCACATTGAACGCCGCCTGGCCCTTGATGGCGCGATCGGTCGGATTGTGGGCGACATAGAACGCCAAGCCCTCTTCGCCGGTGCGCACGGTCACCTGGCGCTGCGCCGGGTGGAAATCCCACGGCAGGCCGGTGCCGATGTTGGCGTCGAAGACGATGGTGAAGGCGCGCTCATCGACCACGCCGGGTGCCGCGAGGGCGATCTGGGGCGTGCCGCCGTAGCCGGTGACCTGGCAGAACAGGCGGTAGAGCGGCACCGAGGCAAACGACGCGCCGATCATCGCCACGGCCAGCAGCGCGCCGGCCGTGCCGACGAGCTTGTTGCGCCGCCCGAGAGATGCCTGCTTGTCCATCAGTTCTGTTGTCCCAACCGCACCAGCGTTACCAGGAATACCAAGATCACGAACGCGGCCAACGCGAGGCCGACCACCAAGTTCTTCGAGCGGCGCCGCGCGTCCTTGCGGCCATCGTCGCTCGTCACGACGCCAGAGCCTGCGCTCCGCCCTCCACCAGCAGGAAAGCGAACAGCAGCATCAGATAGAGGATCGAGAAGCCGTACATGCGCTTCGGCCACACCGGGTCGGAGGTGCGCAAGACGATGAGCGAGAAGGCGACGAAGGCGGCGCCCAGCAGCGCGGCGAAGCCGCCGTAGACCATGCTGGCCATGTCGAGGAAGCTCGGCAAGACGCCGGTCACGGCAACCAGCACGCTATAGACGACCATTTCGATCTTGGTGCGGGCAACGCCCTTCACCACCGGCATCATTGGGATGCCGTTCTTGGCGTATTCCTCGCTCTTCAGGAGAGCCAGCGCCCAGAAGTGGGGCGGCGTCCACAAGAAGATGATGAGGAACAGGACGACCGCGCCGAGGTCGATGGAATGAGTCGCCGCGACCCAGCCGATCATCGGCGGGAAGGCACCGGCGGCGCCGCCGATGACGATGTTCTGCGGCGTGCGCCGCTTGAGCCACATCGAATAGACGACGACGTAGAAGAAGATCGTGAAGGCCAGCAGCGCCCCGGCGGTCCAGTCGACGGACAAGCCGAGCATGACGACGGAGCCGACCGACAGGCCGATGCCCATCACCAGCGCGTCGCCGCGCGGCACGCGGCCGGCCGGAATAGGACGATTGGCGGTGCGCGCCATGCGCCCGTCGAGGTCGGCGTCGTACCACATGTTCAGGGCGCCCGAGGCGCCCGCGCCCATGGCGATGCAAAGGATCGCAACGAAGCCGAGGATCGGATGGATGGAACCCGGCGCCACCACCATTCCGGCGAGGGCGGTGAAGACCACGAGGCTCATCACCCGCGGCTTCAGAAGGGCGAAGTAGTCGCCGACCGCAGTGTCGCCGACCCAACCCTGGGCGGCGACACCGCGGACAACGTTCACTCCGGACGTCGGAGTTGTACTCATGACACCTGAGACCGTGCGTGCAGTGTTCTAGTGAACGTGCGGCATGGTCTCGTGGGTGTGGTGCGGGGCCGGCGAGTCGACCGTCCACTCGAGGCCGGTCGCGCCCTCACCCCAGTAGTTCGCACCGACGCGCTCGCCGCTCGTGATCGTCTTGATGGCGATGTAGACGAAGAATAGCGCCGCCGCGAACGAGATGTAGGAGCCGATCGAGGAGACGTAGTTCCAGCCGGAGAACGCATCCGGATAATCCGGGATGCGGCGCGGCATGCCGGCGAGG
Source organism: Rhizobium sp. Q54 (assembly GCA_945947575.1). Classification (GTDB taxonomy): domain Bacteria; phylum Pseudomonadota; class Alphaproteobacteria; order UBA2966; family CAIVPW01; genus CAIVPW01. Next base: position 24,586 of record CAMEYM010000014.1, on the reverse strand, counting down.
CCCGAGAAGTGCATCGGGAAGAACGTCAGGTTGACGCCAACCATGGTCAACCAGAAGTGCCACTTGCCGAGAGTCTCGTTGTACTGGCGGCCGCTCATCTTGCCGATCCAGTAGTACCAGCCGGAGAAGATGCCGAAGAGCGCGCCCATCGCCATCACGTAGTGGAAATGACCCACGACGTAATAGGTGTCGTGGAACGCGGTGGTGACCGGCGAGTTCGCCAGCACGACGCCGGTGACGCCGCCGACCGTGAACATGAAGATCATGCCCACCGCCCACAGCATCGGCGTCTTGAACTCGATCGAGCCGCCCCACATGGTGGCCAACCAGCTGAAGATCTTGATGCCGGTCGGCACGGCGATAACGAGCGTCGCCGCGAGGAAGTAAGCCTCGGTATCGACGCTCATGCCGGCCGTATACATGTGGTGCGCCCACACGATGAAGCCGACGGCGCCGATCGCGAGCATCGCGTACGCCATGCTGAGGTAGCCGAAGATCGGCTTCTTCGAGAACGTCGCGACGACGTGACTGACGATGCCGAAGGCCGGCAGCACGAGCACGTACACCTCGGGGTGGCCGAAGAACCAGAACAAGTGCTGGTAGAGGATCGGATCGCCGCCGCGGGCCGCGTCATAGAACGCGGTGCCGAAGTTGCGGTCCGTCAGCAGCATGGTGATGGCGCCCGCCAGAACCGGCAGCGACAGCAGCAGCAGGAAGGTGGTGATCAGCTGCGACCAGACGAACAGCGGCATGCGGTGCAGGGTCATGCCCGGCGCGCGCATGTTGAAGATCGTCGTGATGAAGTTGACCGAGGACAGGATCGACGATGCGCCCGCGAGATGGAGCGCCAGGATCGCCATATCGACCGACGGGCCGGAATGGCCGGAGGTCGACAGCGGCGCGTAGACCGTCCAGCCGGTACCGGCACCGTCACCCGCGAACACCGAGCCGACCAGCATGATCGACGACGGGATCATGAACCAGAAGCTCATGTTGTTGAGGCGCGGGAACGCCATGTCGGGCGCCCCGATCATGAGCGGGATGAACCAGTTGCCGAAGCCGCCGATCAGCGCCGGCATGATCAGGAAGAACACCATGATCAGGCCGTGGGCGGTCGTGAACACATTGAACTGGTGGTAGTCGCCTTCCGCCAGCATTTGCATGCCGGGTTCCTGCAACTCGTACCGGATGAGGATCGAGATGAGGCCGCCGACGATGCCAAAGATGCAGGCAAAGATGAGATACATCGTGCCGATGTCTTTGTGGTTCGTCGAATAGGCCCACCGCTTCCAGCCCGTCGGGCCGTGATGGGCGTGTGCGTCGTGCGCTCCGCCGTATGCGCTGCTCATGTTGGTTTCCCTCGCCCTAAACCTGATTAGTTCGCTGCGAACTTGATGCCGTCCTTGACCGCAAGGTCAGCGCGCTTCTGCCCGACCCAAGCGTCGTAGCGGGCGCGCGAGACGACCTCGACGGTGATCGGCATGTAGCCATGACCCTGGCCACAAAGCTCGGAGCACTGACCGAAGTACGTGCCTTCGCGGGTTGCGATGAACCAAGCTTCGTTGGTTCGGCCCGGCACGGCGTCGATCTTCACGCCGAACGCCGGTATCGCCCAAGCGTGGATGACGTCCTGGCCGACGACCAGCAGACGCACCAGCGTGTTGACCGGGACCAAGACGTGCTCGGTGGTCTCGAGGAGGCGCGGACGGTTGGCAGGAGCACCTTGCGGCCCCGGCTGCTCGAAGCAGGCGCCCTCGATCGGGCCCATGCCGCAGAACGAGTCGAAGCGGACGCGCTCGGCCGGATACTCGTAGGACCAGAACCACTGGTTGCCGGTCGCCTTGATGTCGATCGGATTCGCGGCGACGTTGATCTCGGGGTACCACTGGCGAACCTTCGCGACGTCAGGCACCACGTCCGACTTGTAGAGGATGCGGAACGACGGGATCGCCATGATCACCAGGATGGCGACCGGGATCACCGTCCACACAACCTCCAACATGGTGTTGTGGGTGTTCTTCGACGGGACCGGGTTCGCTTTCGCGTTGAAGCGCCAGATGATGTAGAGGAGCAACCCGAGCACGAAGAGCGAGATGACCGTGATCAGAACGGTCAGGAAGTTGTGGAACGTCACGATCTCGGCCATGACCGGCGTGGCGGGCTCCTGGAAATTCATCTGCCAGGGTGTGGGTGCACCAAACCCGGCCTGCGCCAGAGCCGACTGGGCCATGGCCAGCATCGCGACCGCAACGGCCACAAATGCGCCCGCTGCCTTACGTACCATCATCATGAACGCCCTCTCCCCTTGGTCCTGAGCTGACCATCCTTAGCCTTGCGCCGCCGGCCACGTCCCGAGCGGACGCACCGATTCAGCCCAAGCTCAGCCTTGCCGCACCCCCACCGTGGGCGTAGCCCGACCGCCGACGTCCGCGCGGGCGCACCCCCGAGGGCACGCCGGCAGACAGCGGTCGAGAGTACATCAGGGTCTGTCCCCAAGGCACCACTTTCCCTAGTGTCGCAGGCCCAGGCGGGCCCCGCGCACGTCCTCTTGAACGGCGGAAAAGCGAGGGAATTCAAGGCGATTCACTATTGCGACATAGTGTCGCATCGCAGGTGGGATGGTCTTGAACTCGGGGTTGGCCGGACGGCCGCGCGCCCGCCGGGATGAGCCCCTCCCGTCATGGCAAAGCGGCCATGGACTCCCTATCTTTGGCGGAGTCGCCTACCCCTTCCATCCCAGGAGCCGCCTGATGGCCGATCTCGCCAAGGCCGAGGAATTGCTGTTCCGCCGCACAGGCCTGGACCAGCGCAAAGTCCAGTCGATCGTCGATGAATCCCTGCACGGGGCCGACGACGGCGAACTCTTTCTCGAGCACCGCCAGACCGAGACCTTCGCCTGGGACGACGGCAAGCTGAAGGCGGCGACCTTCGATTCCTCCCAGGGCTTCGGCCTGCGCGCGGTGGTCGGCGAAGCGACCGGGTTCGCTCATGCCTCGGACCTCAGCGAAGACGCCATCAAGCGCGCTGCGGCGGCGGTGCAGTCGGTGAAGACCGGGCGCGGCGGCACGTACTCGTCGCCTCCGCGTGGCACCAACCGCGCCATGTACACCGATCTGAGCCCGCTCGAAGAGGTCGCGTTCGGCGACAAGGTGAAGCTGCTACAGGCGGTGGACGCCTACGCGCGCGCCAAGGATCCGCGCGTCCGCCAGGTATCGGCGTCGCTGGCGGCGAGCTGGCAGGTGGTCGAAGTCGTGCGTGCCGGCGGGCTGCGGGTCGCCGACATCCGTCCGATGATGCGCTTCGCCGTCTCCGTCGAGGTCGAGGTCAACGGCCGCCAGGAAAGCGGTTTCTCGGGCGGCGGCGGCCGCATTGGCTACAAGCGCTACCTCGAGCCCGAGGCCTGGCAGGCCGAGGTGGACGAGGCCCTGCGCATCGCGCTGGTGAACCTCGAATCAATCCCGGCTCCGGCCGGCGAGATGGACGTGGTGCTCGGCTCCGGCTGGTGCGGCGTGCTGCTGCACGAGGCGGTCGGCCACGGCCTCGAAGGCGACTTCAACCGCAAGAAGACCAGCGCGTTCTCAGGGCTGATGGGCAAGCGCGTCGCCTCCAAGGGCGTGACGGTCATCGATGACGGCACGCTCAACGAGGAGCGCGGTTCGCTCACCGTGGACGATGAAGGCACGCCGACCCAGCGCAACGTGCTGATCGAGGACGGCATCCTCACCGGCTACATGCAGGACCGCATGAACTCGCGCCTGATGGGTACGGCGGCGACCGGCAACGGGCGGCGCGAGAGCTACGCGCACATGCCGATGCCGCGCATGACCAACACCTTCATGCTGAGCGGCGACAAGGATCCCAAGGAGTTGCTCGGCTCGGTGAAGAACGGCATCTACGCCGTCGGCTTCGGCGGCGGCTCGGTGGATATCACCTCGGGCAAGTTCGTGTTCAGCTGCACCGAGGCCTACGAGCTCAAGGACGGCAAGGTCGGCCGGCCCATCAAGGGCGCGACGCTGATCGGCAACGGACCCGACGCGCTGACCAAGGTCGCGGCGATCGGCAACGACATGAAGCTCGATCGCGGCATCGGCACGTGCGGCAAGAATGGCCAGAGCGTGCCGACCAACGTCGGCCAGCCGAGCATGCTGATCCGCGGGCTCACCGTCGGCGGCACTGCAGCGGCACGCAGCGAGGCGAAGAAGGTCTCCAACGCGGCCGGTGCAATGGGGCGCTAAGCGCGCCTCCCGCTCGACGGGGCCCGGTCGGCCTAGTCGCCCACCCGGTAGATCATCGTGTCGCGGCGCTCGCCGCGCTCTAGGTCGAGGCTGGTCTGCACGAGATAGCGTCCGACTTCGACGAGCCCGTGGCGGGGGACGTAGTCGCGTCCAGGGTCGGCCATCAGCACGGTGGCGCCGTTGCGCGCCGCTTGTTGCAGCCACGGGAAGACCGCCTCGGTCATCCCTTTCTCATAGCAAACGTCGCCGGCGACGATGACGTTCCACGCCGCCGCCTCGCGATCGGTCAGGTCCTCCATCAATACATCGACCGTGACTCCGTTGAGCGCGGCGTTGAGACCGATGGCCACCCCCGCGACCGGATCGATCTCGCTCGCATCGACGCGCGCGCCGCCCTTCGCCATGGCGATGGCGCTGACGCCGCAGCCTGCGGCGAGATCGAGGACCCGGCGGCCGCGCACCAATTCGGGATGGTCGAGCAGATAGCGCGTCAGCGCCTGCCCGCCTGGCCACACGAATGCCCAATAGGGCGGTGAGATGTTGGGGGTGCCAAGCCACGCCTCGAGGTCCTGCCACAGCGGCGTGATCTCGTTGGCGAGACAGAGCTGGATTTCGGGAACGAGCGCCGCAGTGCCGACGGTGGTATGGGCGCGGATGAACGCTTCCGGCTCGATCACGTACGCGCGTCCTCGGGCACCTTGGTACGCATGCGCCGCAACATCTCGATGAGGATGCTGGCGTAGCCCATGGCGTCGTCGATGGCGCGATGACTGTGCGGATGTCCGCCGAACCATGCGTCCGGATAGTTCTGGCGGCGGCACTGGGCATAGTCCCAGCCGGTGACGCCCATGATGAGACTGGGGAGGTCGAGTCCCGCGCCGTAGAACAGGCGCTCGCCCGGATAGGGACCACGATCCAGGCGCAGGCCGAGCGTGCGGCGCAGGTACCAGTCGATCCAGAAACCGTCGAAGGCGAGCGGATGCGATGTGAACACCGGCTCGTGCGGCAGCGCGCGCACCCACTCGGCGAACCTGGTCATCACCTCGACCGCGGGACGCGGGTCGCGCGTCAGATCCGCCCACACGCCGGGCTGACTCTGCAGCCAAGCCAGCGTCGCCGGCAATGGCGTGGCGCCTTCGAGCGGCGCAAGGCAGCCCTCGAACGTGCCGATCACCTCGCCCTGCTCGGTGACCGCGACCGAGGCGAAGCTGCGCATGGAATTCTCGCCGGGCTGCGGGCCATCGGTCTCGATGTCGGTGACGACAAAGCAGCCGGAGTTGCCGCGCTGGTGCGGGCTATCGGACGGGTCCTCGCTCCACTTCGGTACCGCCGGGGGCACGCCGTCCATCGGGGTCTAGTAGGCGTATTCGCGGAACAGCGGATCGATTGATCCGCCCCACGGTCCGTGGAACTTCTCGAGGAGGTTGGTCGCGGCGGTCTTGCCGCTGGCGGCGATCTCCTTGAGCGGATCGAGATAGATGCATTCGTCGCGGCCGCGCTGACTGCAGCAGTCGCGGGCGCGCAGTCCCGCCTCGGCGATGGCGAGCATCTGGCGCGCCAGATCGAGGACCTTGCGCCCGCCGGGGGCCGGCGCGTCGAGGCCGAGGCGCGGCACGGCGCGATACAGGGCTTCGCGTTCGGCGGCGGTCCAGTCCTTGATGAGGTCGTAGGCAGCGTCGAGCGCCGTGGTGTCGTAGAGAATGCCGACCCACAGGGCGGGCAGCGCGCACAGGCGGCCCCACGGCCCGCCGTCGGTGCCGCGCATCTCCAGGAACTGCTTCAAGCGCACTTCCGGGAACAGCGTGGTGAGGTGCGTCGCCCAGTCGTCGAGTGTGGGCCGTTCGCCGGGCAGCACGTCGAGGCGCCCTTGCATGAAGTCGGCGAAGGTCTGCTTGCCGTAGATCGGCATGTAGGTGCCGTTGCGCACTACGAAATACATCGGCACTGTCAGCGCCCAATCGACGTAGCGCTCGAAGCTCATGCCGCTCTCGAACACGAAGGCCGGAATACCGGTGCGGTCGGGATCGGTGTCCTGCCAGATGTGGCTGCGGAAGCTCTGGTAGCCGTTCGGCTTGCCCTCCGTGAACGGCGAGTTGGCGAACAGTGCGGTCGCGACCGGCTGCAACGCCAGCGAGGTGCGGAACTTCTTCACCATGTCGGCTTCGGATGCGAAGTCGAGGTTCACCTGCACGGTGCAGGTGCGGAACATCATGTCGAGACCGTGCGCGCCCCTGGTCGGCATGTACTTGCGCATGACGCCGTAGCGCTGCTTCGGCATCACCGCGATATCGGCGAGCTTCCACTTCGGCTGGAAGCCGACACCGAGGAACGCCACGCCTAGGTCTTCGGAGATCGTCTTGACCTGGCGCAGGTGGGTGTTCACCTCGATACAGGTGTCATGGATGGTCTTGAGGGGCGAGCCAGACAGCTCGAGTTGGCCACCGGGCTCGAGCGTCACCGTCTGCTTGCCGAACGACAGGGCGATGATGTTGCCGCGCTCGCGCACCGGCCGCCAGCCATAGCGCTCGATGAGTCCCTCGAGCATCGCGTTGATGCCGTCCTCGCCTTCGTAGGGCATCGGCGACAGGTCGGAGGTGCGGTAGCCGAACTTCTCGTGCTCGGTGCCGATACGCCAATCGTTGCGCGGCTTCGAGCCCGCCGCGATATGGGCGATGAGGTCGGCCTTCGACTCGACCGGCGGAGAGAGTGACTGGATGATTCCCATGCGTGGCTCTGTTCTCCAGTCTAGCGACCATCCCCGGGAAGAGGACTGCCCGTGCGAGAGGTAAGGGCGCCGAAGCGGAATCTCAACCGTAGATCGTGAGCGGGGGTCCCATGGGCGGGAGATGGCGGCGGTTTGAGCCCCCCCGCCGTTCCCGGTACACATATGGGGTGGAGCCATACAAAGAGACGCTCGCGTCCGCCCGGCCGGCCCTTGACGCCGCCCCCGGCAACTGGGTGGACGGCGCGGCGCCCGAGCGTTGGCGCCCCTTTCTGCGCCTGGCCCGGCTCGACCGCCCGATCGGCGCATGGCTGCTGCTATGGCCTTGCTGGTGGTCGATCGCCATGGCGGCGCGGGAGGCGCCGACCGGCTGGCGCTGGGCGGTGACCGGCGCCGGCGCCAACGGCGAGGGGCTGCCGGATCCGATCCTGATGGTGCTGTTCCTGATTGGCGCATTCGCCATGCGTGCCGCCGGCTGCGTGTGGAATGACCTGGTGGATCGCGACATCGATGCGCGAGTGGCGCGCACCGCGACGCGGCCGCTGGCGTCGGGCGCGGTGTCGGTGCGGAGCGCGACCATGTGGCTGATCGCGCTCCTGCTGGTCGGCTTGGCCGTGCTGCTCACCTTCAACCGGTTCGCGATCGGGCTCGGCTTCGCCTCCCTGGTGATCGTCGCGATCTATCCGTTCGCCAAGCGCGTGACGTTCTGGCCGCAGGCGGTCCTTGGCCTCGCCTTCTCGTGGGGCGCGCTGATGGGCTGGGCGGCGTTCGCCGGTGAACTCGGCTGGGCGCCGGTGGTGCTCTACGTCGGCTGCGTCGCCTGGGTGATCGGCTACGACACCATCTACGCGCTGCAGGACAAAGAAGACGACCAGTTGATCGGCCTGAAGTCGACCGCGCTGCTGTTCGGTGCGCGGGTGAAGCAGTGGCTGGCGGGGTTCTATGGCGTCGCGTTCGTGTGCATCAGCTTCGCGGCGTGGCTGTCCGGGGTGCCGACTCTGCCGTTCGCGGCACTCGCCATCGCCACCGGCATGCACCTCGCCTGGCAGGTCGCCGACCTCAAGGTGGACGACGCCGACGATTGCCTCGCCAAGTTCCGCTCCAACCACACGTTCGGGATTCTCGTGTTCGCCGCCGTCGTGGTCGCCAACGTCTACGGCGGCTTCCTGATGTTCCGCTGACCCGATGGCATACACCTCGCTGCGCGACTTCATCGCGCGCCTGGAGAAGAGCGGCCGGCTGGTGCGCGTGCGTGAGCCGGTGTCCGCCAACCTGGAGATGACCGAGATCCAGACGCGCCTGCTCGCCGAAGGCGGGCCGGCGGTGATCTTCGAGCATGCGTTGAAGGCCGACGGCACGCGCTCGGAGATGCCGGTGCTGGTCAACCTGTTCGGCACCGTCGAGCGCGTGGCGTGGGGTATGGAGCGCGAGCCGAAGGACTTGCGCGCGCTCGGCGAGACGCTGGCCTTCCTGCGCCAGCCGGAGCCGCCGGCGGGATGGCGCGAGGCTTTCGACATGTTGCCGCTGGTCAAGCAGGCCATGACCATGCGCCCGCACACGCGCAAGGGATCGGCGCCGTGCCAGGAAGTCGTGCTGACCGGTGATGCAATCGATCTCGGCCGCCTTCCCGTGCAGACTTGCTGGCCGAACGAGCCGGCGCCGCTCATCACGTGGCCGCTGGTGGTCACCAGGGGGCCGGGCGACACGGCGGAGGATTCGTTCAACCTCGGCATCTACCGCATGCAGGTGACGGGCAAGCGCACCACGCTGATGCGATGGCTCAAGCATCGCGGCGGCGCGCAGCACCATGACCGCTGGAAGAAGACCAAGCGCGAACCGCTGCCGGCGGCGGCGGTGATCGGCGCCGATCCCGGCACGATCCTCGCCGCGGTGACGCCGGTTCCGGACACTCTGTCGGAGTATCAGTTTGCCGGACTGCTGCGCGGCGCGCGCGTCGATCTGGTGGACTGCAAGACCGTGCCACTGAAGGTCCCCGCCGAAGCGGAGATCGTCATCGAGGGGACGGTGTCGCTGGAGGACTACGGCGACGAAGGGCCATACGGCGATCACACCGGCTTCTACAACTCGGTCGAGCCGTTCCCGGTCTTTACGGTATCGGCGATCACCATGCGCAAGCAGCCGATCTATCTCTCGACCTTCACCGGGCGGCCGCCCGACGAGCCGAGCATCCTCGGCGCGGCGCTGAATGAGGTGTTCGTGCCGCTGCTGCAGCAGCAGTTCCCGGAGATCGTCGATTTCTGGCTACCGCCGGAGGCGTGCAGCTATCGCATCGCCGTCGTGTCGATCAAGAAGCGCTACGCGGGCCAGGCGCGCCGCATCATGATGGGCATCTGGTCGTACCTGCGCCAGTTCCTCTACACCAAGTGGATCATCGTCGTGGACGAGACCATCAACGTGCGCGACTGGAAGGACGTGATGTGGGCGGTGTCCGTCAACATGGACCCGGCGCGCGACATCCTGGTGACCGAACGCACCGCCATCGACTACCTCGACTTCGCTTCGCCGGAATCCGGACTCGGCGGCAAGATCGGCCTCGATGCCACCACCAAGCTGCCGCCGGAGACCCATCGCACCTGGGGCACGCCCATCCGCATGGATGACGACGTGGTGCGCACCGTGACGGAGAAGTGGCCGCGTCTCGGCCTGCCCGGCAGCGGCAAGCCGATCTGGAAAGCGTGAGCGCAACGCTGGCCGGGAAGGTGGCCGTCGTCACCGGCGCGTCGGCGGGCATCGGCACGGAGACTGCCGTCGGTCTCGCCAAGCTGGGGGCGACAGTGGCGGTCGTCGGCCGGAACATCGAGCGCACCCACGACGTGCGGGTGCGCATCAACGATGCAGGCGGCAAGGCCGATGCATTCTTCGTCGACTTCGCGCGCTTGTCCGACGTGCGCCATCTCGGCGCCGAACTGGTCGACCGCTACCCGGTCATCGACGTCCTGGTGAACAACGCGGGCGTCGCCACAGGGCGCCGCACGGTGTCGGCCGATCACTATGAGACGACGTTCGCCGTGAATCACCTGGCGCCGTTCCTGCTCACACATTTGTTGCGCGACCGTCTGCTCGCGGCCAAGCAGGGACGCATCGTCACGGTGTCGTCCAGCGCGCATTTTCGCGGACGCATCGACTTCGACGACCTGCAGCGCGAACGCGGCGGCCACTCCTCGTGGGAGGCGTATGCGCAGTCCAAGCTCGCCAATGTGCTGTTCACCCGCGCGCTGGCGACACAACTGGCGGGATCGTCGGTGACCGCCACGTGCTGCCACCCCGGCATGGTGGCGACCGACATCTGGCAGATCGGCCCGTGGGTGTCGCTGGTGGCGCCGCTTGCCAAACTGTTCATGCTCTCCCCGGCGCAGGGCGCCGACACGCCGCTGTGGCTTGCAAGCGCCCCGGAGCTAGCAGGCGCGAGCGGTGGCTACTACGAGCGCCGCGCCCTGGTGACGCCATCGGCGGCGGCCCAGGATGACCAAGCGGCCTCCCGCCTGTGGGACGTCAGCGCCCGGCTCTGCCACCTGCCGGCCCACCTCTAGGCTCCTGGCGCGCGGCCACGGCCGCCCCATATAGTGGACACGCCCCAGGCGGGCAGCTTCCCACCAGCCAAGGCAGTGCCTCGATGCGCGCTTCTACCGCCGACAAAACCCGTCCCGCCGAGGTCCTTTCGGACCTGATCGCCCGCGCCACCCGCAAGGGCGCGACGGCGGCCGACGCGGTGCTCATCCACGGCACCTCGATGTCGGTGACCCAGCGCCTCGGCGAGCGCGAGAACCTCAACCGCTCGGAGGGCCAGACCGTTGGGTTGCGCGTGCTGATCGGCAAGCGCCAAGCAATCGTCTCGTCCACCGACCTGTCGGCGCCGACCCTCGATTCGCTTCTGGATCGCGCCCTGTCGATGGCGCGCATCGCGCCCGAGGATCCGTACTGCGGCTTGGCGGATCCGGAGCTGCTGGCCAAGCACTTCCCCAAGCTCGAGCTGCTCGACACCAGCGAGCCGGACGGCGAGCGCCTGTACGCGCGCGCCGCCGAAATCGAGGACGCGGCGCGCGCCGTGAAGGGCGTCACCAATTCCGACGGCGCCGGCGCGAGCTGGGGCCGCGGCCAGAACACTCTGGTGACGTCGGACGGCTTCGTCGGCAGCTACGAGACGTCGATGTTCTCGTCCAGCGTCTCGGTCGTCGCCGGCACCGGCACCGGCATGGAGACGGATTACTCGTCGACGCGCGCCCGCTTCGAGGAAGACCTCGAGGACAACGCCGCGGTCGGCAAGGAGGCCGGCGAGCGCGCCGTACGGCGCCTCCATCCGCGCAAGATCGAGTCCGGCTCCCTGCCGATCGTACTGGAGCCGCGTATCTCCAACTCGATGCTCGGCCATTTCGCCGGCGCCATCTCGGGTGCGTCGATCGCTCGCGGCACCAGCTTCCTGCGCAACGACATGGGCAAAGCGGTGTTCTCCAAGGACGTCACCATCGTCGACGATCCGCATCGCATCCGCGGCCTGGGCTCGCGCCCCTTCGATGGCGAAGGCGTGACGACCCGCACGATGGCGCTCGCCGACGCGGGCGTCCTCAAGACGTGGCTCCTGTCCAGCGCATCGGCGCGGCAGCTCGGCCTGCGCACAACCGGCCACGCGGCGCGCGGTGGCGCCGCACCGCCGGGACCCTCGTCGAGCAACCTGTACATGGAGCCGGGCGAGGTGACGCCCGAGGAGCTGATGGCGGACATCAAGCTCGGCGTCTACGTCACCGAGCTGATCGGCTTCGGCGTCAACATGATCACCGGCGACTACAGCCGCGGCGCCTCCGGCTACCTGATCGAGAACGGCAAGCAGACCAGCCCGATCGCCGAATTCACGATCGCCGGAAACTTGCGCACCATGTTCGCCGCCATCGTTCCGGCCAACGACCTCGAGTTCCGCTACGGGACCAACGCGCCGACGTTGCGCATCGACGGCATGACGGTGGCCGGCAAGTAGTGCCGTCCACCCGGCTCCGCGACGACTTCCAGCTGCTGCGCGACGCCGTCGAAGAGGCGGCGGTCGTGGCGCGGCGGTTCTATGACCACGGCGCCAAGGTCTGGGAGAAGAGTCCGAACAACCCGGTCACCGAGGCCGACCTCGCCGTCGATGCACTTCTGAAGAAGAGACTTTTGGAAGCGCGGCCCGCCTACGGCTGGCTGTCGGAGGAGACGCCCGACGACGGCAAGCGCCTCGATCGCAAGTACGTGTGGGTGGTCGATCCCATCGACGGCACGCGCGCCTTCGTTCGCCATCATCCGGAGTTCGCCGTATCGGCGGGGCTCGTGGCCGACGGCGAGCCCATCGCCGGCGTGGTCTGCAACCCGGCCACCGAAGAAGTCTTCGCGGCATGCAAAGGCGGCCGGGTGCGGGCGAACGGCAAACTCGTCGCACCAGTGCCGGCCGCCACCATCACCTCGGCGCGCATCCTGGGCAGCCGCGGCGCCATCGAGCGCGCCTGTGGCGAGCTGACGGGATGCGAGTTCTTCACGGTGCATTCGATCGCCTACCGCATGGCGTTGGTGGCCGCGGGCACGTACGACGCCGCGGTCGCCATGTCGCCGGTGTGCGACTGGGACATTGCCGCCGCCGACGCCCTGGTGCGTGCCGCCGGGGGCCGCGTTACGGGCAGCGACGGCCAGGACATCGTCTACAACCAGGCCAACACCCGCCACGTCGGCGTGTTCGCCGCCAAGCCGACGCTGCACGGGCAATTGCTCGGCCGCCTGACGGCCGGGGTCGCGAGCGCCGGCTGAGCCCGGCGCTGCCCCGGAGGGGGCCGCCGTGCTAGGCTTTCCGCGACTCCTGAGATGGTGAATCCAATCGAACGATCCCCGGCAACCGACGCGTCGTCGCTGGCGCTGGTGCGCCGGCTGGTGCGCGTCCACGTGCGCAAGCACTGGCCGAAGCTGGTCCTCGCCGCCCTGTGCATGACCGTCGTGGCGGCAGCCTCGGGCATCAACGCCTACCTGATGCAGCCGATGCTGGACGACGTGTTCCTGAACAAGGACCGCACGATGCTCTACATCGTGCCGCTCGCGGTGGTCGGCGTGGCGATCGCCAGCGGTCTCGCCTCCTACGGTCAGGCGACGCTGATGGGTGTCACCGGCCAGCGCATCGTCGCTGAGGTGCAGACGGGCATGTTCGCACATCTGATGCGCGCCGACCTCGCCTACCTGCATCGCGCGACGTCGGGGCGGCTGCTGTCGTCCTTCCTGCAGGACGCCGACTTGCTGCGCAACGCTGTGGCGCGCGCCATCACCGGCATGGTGATGGACGTGATGAAGCTCACCATCCTGCTCGCCGTGATGTTCTGGCAGAACTGGCAGCTGGCGCTGATCGCGTTCGTGGTGTTCCCGGTGGCGTTGATTCCCATCCGCCTGCTCGGCGGTCGCATGCGCCGCGCCTCGCGCACGATGCAGGAGCGCACGGGGCACTTCGCCGCGGTGGTGTCGGAGACGCTGCAGGGCGCGCGTCATGTCAAGGCGAACCGTAACGAGGAATACGAGATCGCCCGCGCGACGCGGGCCATCGGCGAGCGCCTCGCCTCGTGGAACGAGATGGTGCGCAACCGCGCTGCCTCGACGCCGTTCATGGAGGCACTGGGAGGCATCGCGGTGGCGCTGATCATCGTCTACGGCGGCAGCCAGGTGATCGCCGGCGAAACGACGCCGGGCACGTTCTTCTCGTTCATCGCGGCGCTGCTGTTCGCGTACCAGCCGATGAAGAGCCTCGCGAGCCTCAACTCGGCATTGCAGGAGGGCCTGGCCGCGGCGCAGCGCATCTTTGCGATTCTCGATATCGAGCCGGCCATCGTCGACGCGCCCGACGCTCGTCCGCTTGCCGTGCAACGCGGCGAAGTGCGCTTCGACAAGGTCACGTTTCGCTACGACGATGGCCGCGCCGCGCTGGACGGAGTCTCGTTCGTCGCCGAGCCTGGACGTCGCGTCGCCATCGTCGGCCCCTCGGGTGCCGGCAAGTCCACCCTCGTGAACCTGATTCCACGCTTCTACGAAGCGAGCGCCGGGGCGATCCGCGTCGATGGGCAGGATGTGCGGGCGGTGACGCTCGACAGTCTTCGCCACGCCGTCGCGCTCGTGAGCCAAGAGGCGAGCCTGTTCAACGATACGGTGCGCACCAACATCGCCTACGGCAAGCCGAGCGCGCGCGAAGACGAAATCGTCGCTTGCGCCAAGGCTGCCGCTGCGCACGACTTCATTCAAGGCTTGCCCCAGGGCTATGACACCGTGGTAGGCGAGTCCGGCGTTCTTCTATCCGGCGGCCAGCGCCAGCGCATCGCCATCGCCCGCGCCATGCTGAAGGATGCGCCCATTCTCCTGCTCGACGAGGCGACGTCGGCCCTCGACGCGGAGTCCGAGCGTCACGTGCAGCTCGCCCTCTCGCGCCTGGCGCGCAATCGCACGACCATCGTCGTGGCGCACCGCCTGACCACCGTTGTCGACGCCGACGTGATCCACGTGTTGGCGGAGGGCCGCATCGTCGAGTCCGGCACCCATGCGGAGCTGCTTCTGCGCGGCGGCCTGTACGCGCGCCTCTATGCGGCCCAGGACGGTGAGCCGGGCGACGCCGAGGGAGCCGTCGCCGCCCGGGCATGAGCGTCACAAAGCGGCTAATGGACGTCGAGTGGGTGCGTCGCGTCGTCGTGCGGCTCGCCACCCTGTATATGGGCCTGACCTACCGGACCAGCCGCTGGGAGGTGCGCAACGGCGACATCCCGCAGGGCTTCTGGGACCGCAAGGAGCCGTTCATCCTTGGCTTCTGGCATGGCCGCCTGCTCATGCCGTGCTTCGCCTGGGACACGCGCCATCCGATGCACGTGCTGATTTCCCGCCACCGCGACGGCGAACTCATCACCCGCACGATCGGCAACTTCGGTGTCGGCACGGTCCGCGGTTCCTCCAAGGAGGGCGAAGGCGCGCAGGCGTTGCGCGAGATCGTGCGCCTGCTGCGCCGCGGCGCCTACGTCGCCATCAGCCCGGATGGGCCGCGCGGGCCGCGCATGCGGGCGAGCGAAGGCATCGTCTCCGCGGCGCGTCTCGCCGGCGTGCCGGTCGTGCCGATGGCGGTGGGCACGTCGCGGCGCCGACTGCTGAATTCGTGGGACCGCTTCCTGCTGCCCCTGCCCTTTTCGCGCGGCGTGTTCGTGTGGGGCGAGCCGATCGCGATTCCGCGCGACGCCGATCGCGACGCGTGCGCTGCAGCGCAGTTGCGCATCGAGGCGGCCATCACCGCGGTCACCGACACTGCCGATCGCCTGACGGGCCACGCCCCGGTCGAGCCGGCGCCGCGCGCGGTCGCCGACAAGGCCCCTGCCACCTCGTGATCATGCGCGCCCCTGCCTTCTGGGATGACCCGACGGGGCGCTTCTCGCTCGCCGCGACGGCGCTGACGCCGGCGGCATGGGCGTACGCCGCTGCACACCGCTTGCGCTGGCGCCTGACCCGGCCGGCGCGCGCGCCGATTCCCGTGGTGTGCGTCGGCAATCTGGTCGCCGGCGGCGCCGGCAAGACGCCGGTGGCTCTCGCCATCGCCACGTACATGCGCGGCAAGGGCGCGACGCCGCATTTCCTGTCGCGCGGCTACGGCGGCAGCGTGCCGGGCCCGTTGCGCGTTGACCGCAGCCGCCACACCGAGAAGGAAGTCGGCGACGAGGCCTTGCTGCTGGCGGCGGTGGCGCCGACCTGGGTCGCCCGCGACCGCGCCGCGGGCGCCGAGCTCGCCGCCGCGTCCGGCGCGACGGCCGTGATCCTCGACGACGGATTCCAGAACCCGGGCCTCACAAAGGATGTGTCGCTGGTGGTGGTGGACGGAACCTACGGCCTCGGCAACGGCCGCACCCTGCCCGCGGGGCCCTTGCGCGAAAGCGTCGCGTTCGGGATGCAACGCGCCTCGGCTCTCGTCGTGGTTGGCGGCGACGCGCCACCCGCCGTACCCGCCAACGTGCCGGTCCTGCACGCGGCGTTGTTGCCGACGGCGGATGCGCGCACGGCTCTGGCGGGCGCACGGGTGGTCGCTTTCGCCGGCATCGGACGGCCGGCCAAGTTCTTCGAAACCCTGGAGTCCATTGGATGCACCGTGGTGACACGCTGCAACTTTCCCGACCACCATCGCTACCGGCCGGGCGAGATCACGCGACTGCGCGCGGAGGCACACGCGGCCAACGCGCGCTTGGTGACGACCGCCAAGGACTGGATGCGCCTTTCCGACCGCGCCGGCATCGACGTGCTCGACGTGACGCTCGAGTTCGCCGACACGGCGGCGCTCGCCCGTGTCCTGGCCGCGGCACTGCCCCGATGAGTGAGGCGTTGCCCGCCCGCCGCAAGTACCGCGCCCGCACGGCACTGGCGGAGTACGGCGAAGCCGGCTTGGCCGCCGCGTTGCTGTGGCTGTGCGCCCGCCTCCCCCTCGGCGCGGCGTCGGCGCTGGGCGGCGCCGTCGCGCGCTCCGTCGGGCCGCTTCTGGCACGCTCGCGTGTCGCGGTGCGCAACGTCGCGCGCGCATTTCCGGAGAAGTCTCCGCAAGAGGTGCGCGCTACCGTCCGCGCCATGTGGGACCATCTTGGCCGTCTGGCGCTGGAGAGCGCGCACCTGCGCGCCATCGACTGCTATGCGCCCGATGGTCCGGTCGAGGTGATCGGCGCCGAGCATCTCGACGCCATCAAAGCGAGCGGCCGTGGTGCCATCTTCTTCGCCGGCCACATCGGCCAGTGGGATCTGCCGCCGGTCGCCGTGCAGCAGCGCGGCATCGACGCGACGATTATCTATCGCGAGATCAACAACCAGGTGCTGAACCGCGTCATGGCGTACTACCGCACGCCGATGGGCGCGTTCCACAACAAGGGGCGTTCGGCCGCCAAGACCATGGTCGAGGGCCTGCGCGAGGGCCGCCACTTCGCCATGCTTGTGGACCAGAAGCTGAGCGACGGCATCGCCGTGCCGTTCTTCGGCCGCCCCGCCATGACCGCACCGGCAATGGCGCAGTTCGCGGTGCGCGACGGCGTGCCGCTGCTGCCGGCACGCTGCGAGCGCCTGGACGGCGCGCGCTTCCGGGTGACGTTCTATCCGCCCCTGGACGTGCCACGCACCGGCGACCGCGCCGCCGACGTCGCCGAGACGATGCGGCGCGTCAACGCGCTGATGGAAGGCTGGATTCGCGCGCGGCCAGAACAGTGGCTCTGGCTGCACAACCGGTGGGGCGACTAGGGCGCCGGCGCGACGACGAGCGCCGGGTCAATGCGCACGTCGAACCAGTTGACGGTCCAGTGCAGGTGCGCGCCGGTGACGCGGCCCGTAGCACCGACGGCGCCGATCTGTTCGCCCAGCTGCACGATCTGCCCGACCTTCACGCCGACATTCGACAGATGCGCGTAGGTCGATGTCACGCCGTAGCCGTGATCGAGAATGATGGTGCCGCCCGTGTAGTAGAGATCCGACTCCGCAAGGGTGACGCGAGCGGGCGCCGGCGCCACCACGGGCGTGCCGGTCGGCATGGCGATATCGAGACCCCAGTGCGGCGACATCGGCTGGCCGTTGAGGATGCGGCGCGAACCGAACACGCCGCTGATGCGCCCAACCACCGGCCAGGCGAAGCCGCCGGCGAACCAAGTCTCCGGGGCCTGGTCCCTGCGTGCGCTGGCGATGAGCGCATTTTCGCGGGCGATGCGCGCCTGCACCGCCGGGGGCGGGTTGACCATGGCGGGCGGCAGGCCATCGACGCGCTCGACCTTCCAGATCTGGCGCTTGACGGGGAGAGTATGCATCTCCTCGAACCCGTCGCCGTAGCGGACGATGAGGCGCGCCTCGGGCTTTGCCTCCGCGTGGATGCCGAAGACGAAGGTGCCGTCGGGCGCGACCGTGACTGCGCGGCCATCGACGGTCGCGGACTGGGCGCCGGGCGCACTCGCTATGACAAGGCCGCCTTGGACGAGCGCGCCGCTGTAGGAGATGTCGCGCGCGTGCGCGGCCGCCGCGCCCACGAGCATGGCAAGCAGGGCTGCCGCGAAGCCGCGGATCACTTTTTGGATTCGATTTCGGTGTGGCGCCGGAACGCGGCGGCGGCGTCGAAGTAGGCTTCCTGGCGATCGACGTTCCAGTAGCGCAACTGCTCGAGCGGGACGGGCCGGCCGGTCACCGAGCACGTGACGAACGTCCCCGGCTTGATCACCTGATAGCCGCCCGGGCCATAGAGGAGCTTGGCTTCCGGTCCCTCGGGACGCGGCTCGGGTGTGTCTCTCATAGCAAGCTCCCTTGGTCTGAGCCGTCGTCGCGGCCCTTCTTCTTTGGGCGGACCGGTGCGGTACGTACGGTTCCCGTCACCACGTCGATGTGGCCGTCTTTCAGCTCGATGTCCAGAGGCATCCCGGACGAGAGGCCGAGGGCCGTGGTCACCGGCAGCTGCTGGGCGTCGCGAATGACCGCATAGCCGCGCTGGAGCACGCTCCTGTGGCTGACGCTCTCGAGCAGCGTTCCCAGGGCGGAAAGGCGGCGTTCGTGCTCCTTGAGACGACGAGCGGCCTCGCGCCGGAGGGCAGCGTCGGCCTGGCGCAAGCGGCGGGTGGCGTCGTCGAGACTACGGCGCAGGGTGCGCGGCTGCAGGGCGCGAGCGGCACCGGTCAGGCGCTGAGCATAGGAGGCGATCAGCCCGCCGTGGGCGCGCCCCAGGCGCATGCCGGCGTGGTCGAGACGCTGGGCGGCGAGGTCGAGCACCTCGCGCGGACTGCGCAGGCCGCGCGCGAGACCGGATAGGCTCTCGCGGCGGCGGTCGAGCAGGCGCGTGGTGGAGCCGAACAGGCGGGCGGAGAGATTGCGAACGGCGGTAATGAGCTCGGCGCGCACCGGGACGGCAAGCTCGGCAGCGGCGGTCGGGGTCGGCGCACACACGTCAGCGGCGAAGTCGGCGAGCGTGGTATCGGTCTCGTGGCCGACGGCGCTGATCACCGGGATGGCGGACGCGGCGATGGCGCGCACCACGACTTCTTCGTTGAAGGCCCAAAGGTCTTCGACGCTGCCGCCGCCGCGCGCGACGATGAGCAGGTCGGGGCGTGGCACGGCGCCCTCGCCGTCGATGCGGTTGAAGCCGTGGATGGCGGCGGCGATTTCCGGCGCCGCGCCGGCGCCCTGCACGGAAACGGGCCACAGCAGGACGCGGCGCGGGAAGCGATCGCGCAGACGGTGCAGGATGTCGCGGAAGACTGCGCCGGTCGGCGAGGTCACCACGCCGATGACGACCGGCAGCACCGGCAGCTTGCGCTTGCGCGTGCGATCGAAGAGCCCTTCGGCGGCGAGCTTCTTGCGGCGTGCATCGAGTATCTTGAGCAGCGCGCCGGCGCCGGCGAGCTCGGCGTGGTCGACGACCAGCTGGTACTGCGAGCGGCCGGGATACGTGGTGAGGCGGCCGGTCACGATCATCTCGAGGCCGTCTTCAAGATTGGTGCGCAGGCGGATTGCGGTGGAGCGCCAGCACACCGCGGCGATGACGCTGTCGGTATCCTTGAGGTCGAAGTACCAGTGACCGCTCGACGGCCGCTTCAGATTGGTGATCTCGCCGCGCACGCGCAGGCGGCCGAACACGCCCTCGACGGTGCGCTTGAGCGCCATCGACAGCTCGGCGACGGTGTACTCGGGGATGCCAGGGACCGCTGGCGCATTGGCCCGCGCGCCCGGGCTCTCGGGCGGATCGTTCGGCGCGGACGCCTCCGGGGGCGCGGCCCCTGCCCTATCGGCTGCTTGTGCCACTGTCCCTATGTTACAAGACGGCGAACCGCACCACCAACGCACCCATCACAATGAACGTCCTCGTAGTCGGCGGCGGCGGCAGGGAACACGCCCTGTGCTGGGGCTTGGCGGCATCGCCCCTGGTCGATGCCCTCTATTGCGCGCCGGGCAACGCCGGCATTGCTGCGGACGCGACCTGCGTGCCGATCGCCGTGGACGACACCCCCGGCCTGATCGCCTTCTGCAAGGAGAAGAAGATCGGCTTTGTCGTGGTCGGCCCGGATGGGCCGATCGTCGATGGCCTAGTCGACCGCCTGGAGGCGGCCGGCATCCCTACGTTCGGGCCGTCCTCCAAGGCCGCGGCGCTGGAAGGCTCCAAGGCCTTCACGAAGGAGCTGTGTGCGCGCCACGGCATCCCCACCGCCGCCTTCGCCCGCGTCACCGACCTCGCCGCCGCCAAGCGCCACATCGCCAGCGCAACGCCACCCATCGTGGTCAAGGCCGACGGCCTCGCCCTCGGCAAGGGCGTGCGCATCTGCGCGACGCGGGCCGAGGCCGAGCAGGCGTGCGCGGAGATGTTCGGCGGCGCCCTGGGCGCGGCCGGCAAGGAAGTCGTTATCGAGGAATTCCTCGCCGGCGAAGAGCTGAGTTTCTTCGCCCTGGTGCACGGCGAGCAGGTGCTGCCGCTCGCGGCAGCCCAGGACCACAAGCGGGTCGGCGACGGCGACACGGGGCCGAACACCGGCGGCATGGGCGCCTATTCCCAGCCGCCCTTGCATACGCCCGCGCTGGAGAGGCGCATCCTGGATGAGATCATCCGGCCGACGGCGAAGGCGATGGTCGCCGAGGGGCGGCCATATGTCGGCGCGCTGTATGCGGGATTGATGGTGCACAACGGAGCGCCCAAGCTGATCGAGTACAACGCGCGCTTCGGCGATCCCGAGTGCCAGGTGCTGATTCCGCGCCTCAAGTCGGACCTGTTGACGCTGCTGATGGCGACCCGCGACGGCACCCTCAACAAGGTCAATGCGCGCTGGCGCGAGCAGACCGCGCTGTGCGTGGTGATGGCGACGCGCGGCTATCCTGGCGCCTACGACAAGGGTTCGGTGATCGAAGGGCTCGAGGAAGCTGCGACGCTGCCGGACGTAACCATCTTCCACGCCGGTACAGCGCGGAAGGATGGTGCGTGGATCGCCAACGGCGGGCGCGTACTCGGCGTCACCGCGCTCGGCAAGGACGCGGCCGAGGCGCAGGCGCGAGCCTACGCGGCAGTGCAACGGGTACGCTGGCCCGACGGATTCTACCGCCGCGATATCGGGTTCCGCGCGATCGCGCGCGGCTAGCGCCTGGCCTGAAAGAAGTTGCGCAGGAGTTCCGCGGCGCGGCCTTCGCCGACGCCGGATACGACTTCGGGACGATGATGGGTGGTCGATTGTTGGAAGATTCGCGCACCATGATCGACGCCGCCGCCCTTTGGGTCGGGCGCGCCGTAGACGACGCGGCGCACGCGGGCGAGCGCCAGCGCCGCGGCGCACATGGCGCACGGCTCCAGGGTCACGTAGAGGTCGAGGTGCGACAGGCGCTCGCTGCCGAAGGCGGCAGCCGCCCTGCGCAGCACCAGCATCTCGGCATGGGCGGTGGGGTCGTGCAGCTCGATGACGCGGTTGCCGTCGGCGGCGACGACCGCGCCGGTGGCATCGACGAGCACGGCGCCGATCGGCACCTCGCCACGGCCCTGGGCGGCTTCCGCCTCGGCCAGAGCGCGCTCCATGTGTGCGGACGGCTTCATTGATGAGTACCGTAGCCAACACAGACAAGAAGGGCGAGCGCATCGCCAAACGCATGGCGGACGCCGGCCTGTGCTCGCGCCGGGAAGCGGAACGCTGGATCGTCCAGGGGCGCGTCGAAGTCGATGGCGTCAAGCTGACCAGCCCGGCGGTGACGGTGACCGACGAGAGCGTGATCGTCGTCGATGGCGTGCCCCTGCCCGGCCGCGCCCGCACGAGGCTGTGGTGCTACCACAAGCCCGCCGGACTGGTGACAACCCACAGCGACGAGAAGGGGCGTCCGACGGTATTCGCCAGCCTGCCGAAGGACCTGCCGCGCGTCATCTCGATCGGTCGCTTGGACCTCACCTCGGAGGGCCTGTTGCTGCTGACCAACTCCGGCGAGCTCGCGCGCAAGCTGGAGTCGCCGGCCACGGGCTGGCGCCGACGCTATCGCGTGCGTGTGCACGGAACGCCGCAGCCGGAGGCGCTGGCCAAGCTCGCCAAGGGGATCACGGTCGAGGGCATGCGCTACGGCCCGATCGAGGCCGAGCTCGAACGCCAGGTCGGCAGCAATGCGTGGCTGACGATGGGCCTGACGGAAGGCCGCAATCGCGAGGTGCGTCGCGTCATGGAGGCGCTCGACCTCAAGGTGACGCGCCTCATCCGCGTCGCCTACGGCCCGTTCCAGCTCGGCAATCTCGAGTCTGGCGAGGTCCGCGAGGTGCCGGGCAAGGTACTGCGCGAGCAGGTCGGTGTGAGCGAGGCGAAGCGCAAGTGAGGGCGCCCGGTTTCATCCGCATTGGCGGCGGCGTGCATCGCGGGCGGCGTATCCCGGTGCCGCCTGGCGAAGTGCGGCCGACGTCGGACAAAGTGCGGGCAGCGCTGTTCAACATCCTCGGCCACCGCGACTGGGACGACATCGGACCGCTGCCGCGCGGCGCCAACGTCCTCGATGCGTTCGCCGGCTCCGGCGCGCTCGGTATCGAGGCGCTGTCGCGGGGGGCCACGGAGGCATTGTTCCTGGAAAACGATTCGCGCGTACGCAAGGCGCTGGAAGCCACTCTCACCGAGATCGACGAAATTCAGCGTGCCTATGTTCTGCCGCGCGACGCGACGCGCCCAGGCGCCCTGCCGGGCAGCAAGCGCTTCGGCCTTGTCCTGGCCGACGCACCGTATGGCTCCGGCTTGGGCGCCAAAGCGCTGGCCGAGGTAGCGCGCGAGGGGTGGCTGCTGCCGAGCGCTGTCGCCGTCCTAGAGCTCGACGCCAAGGAAGAGGTCGCCCCGCCGGCCGGGTTCACCCCGATCGAGGACCGGCGCTACGGCGGGACGCGACTGGTCTTCTTTCAGTACTCCCCTTAGCGCGGCGCGCCCCTACCTCGGCTCAAACTTCACGACTTGGTTCTTCACCGGCGCAACGGTGCGCAGGTAGTCGTAGATGGCGCCGAGGTCTTCGGGCGTCATGCCCGCGTAGCCCCACCACGGCATCACCGTGTTGGGCTGGCCGCGCGGCGCCGGCATCGCGCGATAGTCGGCCTCGGTGCGCGACTTGAAGCGGGCAATGAACGCGTCCTTGGTCCAGGCGCCGATGCCGGTGTCGGGATCCGGCGTGATGTTGGCGGAGCGCGCCAGGAAGCGTTCGGGGACGAGGAACTCCTGGCCACCGCCGAATTCCGGTCCGGTCAGGTTGCCCTGCGCGTCGCGCTGGGTGTGGCAGTCGCCGCAGCCGGCCGATGTCACCAGGTAGCGGCCGTAGGCGACCGGATCGCGCGGGTGCGGCTTGGTGCGGAAGGTCGGGTCGCGCGGCATCAGCCGCATCAACAGGTTCACCGGGAAGTCGACCTTGGTATCGGGGATCGGCCGGTTCACGGGGGCGATGACGCGCATGTACGCGACCACCGCGTTGATGTCCTCGCGGTCGAGGGTGCCGTAGGCCTGATACGGCATGAGCGGAAAGAGCGGGCGGCCATCGCGCGAAACGCCGGCGGCGATGGCCCGTACGATCTCGCCGTCCGACCATTCGCGCAGCACGCCCGGCGAGATGTTGCGCGACACGATGGTACCCGGCATTCCCATCTCGCGCGTGTACGCGAGGCCGCCGCCGAACTCCAGGCTGCGCACCGGCGGCATCGAATAGACGTCCAGCTCGCGCTCGGAGTGGCAGTCGATGCAGACGAAGACGTGATGGGCGAGGTACTGGCCGCGCGTCACGCGATCGGTGCTGCGCTCGATGCGGATCGACTCCGCCTCCGAAACCATCGGGAACACCGTGTACAGAACGGCGAAGGCGCCCCCCACGACAACGGCCAGGCCGCCGACCACGATCGCAACCCACTTGCCCACGGACGTTCCCCCTCTTGCTCTCGCGGCGCTGCTAGCGGCGGCCGAACAGGCGCTCGATGTCGCTAAGCTTCAACTCGACGTAGGTTGGACGCCCGTGGCCACATTGGCCAGCGTGGGGCGTCGCCTCCATCTCGCGCAGCAGCGCATTCATCTCCGCGGACGACAGTACCCGGCCGGCGCGCACGCTGGAATGGCAAGCCATGGTGGCGCACACCTCGGACAGGCGATCCTGCAGCGACAGCGCCTGATCGAAGCCGGCCACATCGTCGGCGAGATCGCGCAGGAGGCCCTGCAGGTCGGTATCGCCGAGCAACGCCGGTACCTCGCGCACCACCACCGCACCGTCGCCGAATGCCTCCAGCACCAGGCCGAGCGCCCCCAGCTCCTCGGCACGGGCGAGCACGCGGTCGGCCTCGGCCGAGCCGAGCTCTACCACTTCGGGGACCAACAGTAGCTGGCGCGCGACGCCGGTCGAGGCCAGCGCCGCCTTGATGCGCTCGAAGACGAGGCGCTCGTGGGCGGCATGCTGGTCGACGATGACGACGCCGTCGGCGGTCTCGGCGACCACGTAGGTCGTGTGCAGCTGCGCCCGCGCGGCACCCAGGGGGGAACTATCCGGTTGACGTACCACGCCACTAGCCCTATGTTGGGGGTATGGCAAAGCTCGACCTTCGCGCCGCGATCTTCCACGACGACGACGCGGCCCGTGAACACCTAGAAACCCTTCTCTGGCGGGGCGGCGCCAACTGCCCGCG
>CAMEYM010000013.1 GCA_945947575.1 Rhizobium sp. Q54 | reverse complement strand
GAGCAACTGACCGAACACCGTAGATTGGTAGCGCATGGCTTGGGCTCTCCGAGCTTCAATTCAACCGAGTTCTCAGCAAACCCAGTTGAATCCAAGCCATGCACCTCGTCCACTGCACCGCTAACCGGACAGCAGTGGGTCAGGCCCGGCCATGACGCAGCTCGCGACTAACTCGCCTTGTTCTGTCCGCCGCCGGCCTCGAAGCGGGCGGCGAGGCTGGCGTTCATGAAGTCGGAGAGGTCGCCGTCGAGCACGGCGGCGGCGTTGCCCTTCTCCACGCCGGTGCGCAGGTCCTTCACCATCTGGTACGGGTGCAGCACGTAGCTGCGGATCTGGTGGCCCCAGCCGATGTCGGTCTTGGCGGCGTTGGCGGCGTCCTTGAGGGCCTCGCGCTTCTCGAGCTCGGCCTGGTAGAGGCGCGCTTTCAGCATGCGCATGGCCTCGGCCTTGTTCTTGTGCTGGCTGCGATCGCTCTGGCACTGCACGACGATGTTGGTCGGCATGTGGGTGATGCGGACGGCCGAGTCGGTGCGGTTGACGTGCTGGCCGCCGGCGCCCGACGCGCGGTAGGTGTCGATGCGCAGGTCTTTCTCCTCGATGATGATGTTGATGTTCTCATCGACCACCGGATAGACCCAGGCGCTGGCGAAGCTGGTGTGGCGGCGTGCCGCCGAGTCGTACGGGCTGATGCGCACCAGGCGGTGCACGCCGGACTCGGTCTTGAGCCAGCCGTAGGCATTCTCGCCGACGATGCGGACGGTGGCGGATTTGACGCCCGCCTCTTCGCCGGGGGTCTCCTGCTCCCAGAACACCTTGAAGCCGTTGTCCTCGGCCCACCGCGAGTACATGCGCACCAGCATCTGGGCCCAATCCTGGGATTCGGTGCCGCCGGCGCCGGCGTGGATTTCTAGATACGCGTCGTTGCCGTCGGCTTCGCCGGAGAGCAGGCTTTCGAGACGGCGCTTGGCGGCGAGGTCGCGGAGGCGGGTGAGCTCCTGGGTGGCGTCGGCGAGGACGCCGGCGTCGCCCTCTCCTTCTGCCAATTCAATGAGTTCGACGGTGTCGTTGAAGCTCTTTTCTAAGTCGCGGACGCGGGCGACGGCGGCTTCCAGGCGGGTGCGGTCGCGCATGATGGACTGGGCGCGCGCGGTGTCGTTCCACAGACCGGGGTCCTCGGCCTGGGCGTTGAGCTGCTTCAGGCGCTCGACCGCGCCTTGGGAGTCAAAGATGCCTCCTCAGGAGCGCGAGCGACTCCCGGATTTCGGCGGCAACGGATTCAAGCTCGGTGCGCATGGGGGACACTTAGCATCGCCCTCCGCCAGTTCCAACCCGGTTGGGTTGTGACTTCTGTGCGGGCGGCAACCGGCGGCGCGAAGAGCCGGGCTGCTAGTAGAGGCCGCGCCCGGCGGCTGCGTCGACGGCGATGAAGCCGTTGTCGAGCACGAGGGCAGTGTTGGTGGTCGGCTCGGTGCCGGGACGGAACGCTTCCAAGATCACGTTGCGGTCCGTGGGCAGCGCCGGCTGGCCGGTCTCGGCGTTGACGCGCACGAGGCGGACGCCGTTCGGCACGCGGAACGGGATGCCGGGCTTGCCGGCTAGCGCGGTCGCCATGAAGTCGCGGAAGATCGGCGCGGCGGCGGAGGCGCCCTGCTCGCTCGCGCCCAACGACTTCGGATTGTCGAAGCCAACCCACACGCCGACGACGAGGTCGGGCGAAAAGCCGACCCACCAGGTGTCCATCTCGTCGTTGGTGGTGCCGGTCTTGCCGGCGAGCGGCTTCTTCACGGCGTTGATGGTGACGCCGGTGCCGCGCTGTACGACGCCCTCGAGCATCGAGACCATTTGGTACGATGCGATCGGATCGAGCACCGGCTTGCGCATGTCGGGCAGGCTCGGCTCTGCCTGGCCTGCCCAGTTGACGCCCTTGCAGGAGACGCAGGTGCGCACGTCGTGCTGGAAGATGGTCTTGCCGCGGCGATCCTGGACGCGGTCGATTGTGGTCGGCGTGATCTTCTTGCCGCCGTTCACCAGCATGCCGTAGGCAGCCGTGAGGCGCATGAGCGAGGTCTCGGCGGCGCCGAGCGAGTTCGACAGGTACTCGGGCATGTTGTCGATGATGCCGACGCGTTCGGCGGTGTCGGCGACCTTGTCCATGCCGATGTGCTGGGCGAGACGCACGGTCATCAGGTTGCGCGACTTCTCGATGCCGAGGCGCAGGGTGCTGGGGCCGTAGAAGGTCTGGCTGTAGTTGGCCGGCTTCCACTTGCCGAGACCCGGGCCCTGATCGACGACGAACGGCGCGTCGAGCACGAGGCTGGCCGGCGTGAAGCCGTTCTCCAGCGCCGCGACGTAGACGAACGGCTTGAAGGCCGAGCCCGGTTGGCGCATCGCCTGGGTGACGCGGTTGAACTGGCTCTGCTGGAAACTGTAGCCGCCGACCATGGCGAGCACGCGGCCGGTGTGCGGGTCGAGGGCGACCAGCGCGCCTTCGATGTCGGGGATCTGGTGCAGGGCATAGAGGCTCTCGCCCTCGAACGGCTGCACGGCGACGACGTCGCCGACCGCGAGCACCTCGGACGGGCGGCGCGGTGCTGCGCCGACGCGCTGATCCTCGCGCCACGGACGCGCCCAGGTCATGGCGCGCATCGGGATGGCGCCCTTGGCGCCGGTAACGAAGCCGATGTCGGCGGCGTCCTCGCGGAGCGCGAGCACGACCGCGAGCTTGCGCGTCTCGCCGAGGCCGGGGGGAACCTTGACGCGGCTCAGGCGCTCGATCCAGTTGAGCTCGGGCAGCTCGATGCGCGCGATCGGTCCGCGCCAGCCGTGGCGGCGGTCGTAGTCCTCGAGGCCGTCGCGCAGGGTGGCGACAGCGATGTCCTGCAGGCGCGGATCGAGCGTCGTGCGCACGGTGAGGCCGCCGCCGTACAGCGACTCGGTGCCGTAGCGCTGGGCTAGCTCACGCCGGACTTCTTCGGAGAAGTAGTCGGCGGTGAAGATCTCGGTCTCGGTGCGCGGATTGATGGCAAAGGGAGTGGCGGTCGCCTCTGCCGCTTGCGCCGCGGAGATGTAGCCCTCCTCCAGCATCGCAGCGATCACCAGGTTGCGGCGCTCGCGGGCGCGCTCCGGGTAACGGATCGGGTGGTAGTTCGACGGCGCGCGGGCGAGTGCCGCGAGGTAGGCGGCCTCGGCGATGGTCAGCTCGTCCATCGGCTTGTTGAAGTAGTTCAGCGCCGCCTGCGCCGGCCCGTACGAGCCGAAACCGAGATACATCTCGTTCAGGTAGATCTCGAGGATGCGCTCCTTGGGCAGCGCGCGCTCGATGCGCAGCGCCAGGATCCATTCCTTGATCTTGCGGGTGAGCGAGCCGTCCTGGGCGTTGAGCAGCGAGAGGCCCGGCAGGCGCGCGACCTGCTGGGTGATGGTCGAGCCGCCGATCGGGCGGCGATCATCGGCGATGTTCTTCAGATTGGTGATCTGCGAGCGGACGATCGCCACCGGGTCGATGCCGGGGTGCTTGTAGAAATTCTTGTCTTCCATGGCGACGAACGCCTGGGTGACCCGCGGCGGGATGGCCGTGATGGGCACGAACACGCGCGGCTCGCGCGCGTACTCGACCAGGAGGCGGCCGTCGCCAGCGTAGACGTGAGTCGTGGTGGGCGGCTCCCACGCCGCGAGGTGGGCATAGGACGGCAGGTCGCGCCCGAAATGAGCGAAACCCCACAGCACCGCACCGGCGGCGGCAATAACGCCGACGAACAGCAAGGTGACGAATGCGGCGAGGAAACGAATCATGGGGACGGGATCGGCCGACTAGCCTTCCGAAAGCGCGAACGTCGCGAAATACTATGTCCGAATTTGGGCTCGTATACCCCGGACCTGCGGCGAAACGCCACGCGGACCAAGGGTTTGCACGCTTTTGTGACGCCTTACCAAGTCACACGGGGTGCAGGTCGAAGTACCGATTCACGGCCCGTGCCACCGCATCGATGACCGGCCGGCGGCCGTTGGCAGCCCGTAGCGAGCGTTCGTCGTTGGGGTTCGAGAGGTACCCTAGCTCGACCAGAACGGACGGCACATCAGGTGCTTTGAGTACGGCGAAGCCGGCAAACCTGTGGGTGTTGCGCACGAGATGCCAATCCTTGGAGAACTCGGGCACCAGGTAGCTGGCGAAGGTCGCAGACAGGTTCATCGTCTCGCGCTGCGCCAAGCTGATGAGGATAGCGGCGACATCGTTGGTCTGGTCGGCGAGGTCGAGACCGCCGATCAGGTCGGCGCGGTTCTCGCGCGCGGCCAATGCCTCGGCCTCCTTGTCGGATGCCTGCTCGGAGAGGGTGTAGATGCTGGCGCCGCTAATCGACGGCTGGCCCACCGAATCGGCGTGCAGGGACATGAACAGGGACGCCCCCACTTCGCGGGCGATGGCGACGCGGCGCTGCAGCGGAATGAAGGTGTCTGTCTCGCGCGTGAGGACCACCCGGTAGCGGCCGGTCGCCTCCAGGACCTGGCGTAGTTCCTTGGCCATCGCCAGGGTGATGTCTTTCTCGCGCGAGCCCGTCGCGCCGAGCGCGCCGGGATCGACGCCACCGTGGCCGGGATCGAGAACGATCACCGGCTTGTCGAAGCGGGCCGGCGGGGGTGGCGCGCGGATGGCGAGCTGGGGTGCCGGCGCGGCCTTGGGCGCGGCGGCGCGGTTAGCGGCGAAGGCCGCGGTGCCGATCGGCTTGATATCGATGACGAGGCGGTAGCGCGCGCCACCCTCGGGCGGCAGCACAAAGGCGCGGGCGATCTCGACGGGTCCTTTGAGGTCGAGCACCAGGCGCGAGGTGTTGTTGTCGAAGCGGCCATAGCGGAAGCCGTCGATGACGCCGAGCTTGCGGGCCTCGTCGGCCGCCGGCAGGGACCAATCGACGACGGGCAGGTCCAGGACTACCCGATAGGGGCCGTCGAGAACGGACACCGAGTAGCGGACGGACTCGGTGAGATCGAGCACCAGGCGGGTGGCATCGCCCTGGTCGCCCATGCGCACGCCGACAACGGTCGGCGCCGCCCATGCCGCGCCGGCCGTGAACAACCACGCGGCCAGAAGCTGCAGTCCGGCACACATAAGGCGGGTCACGCTTGGAACTTTTGTGACGATTGCCGGACCCGCCCTGTAGTGTCCACACTCCCGCGGACCCACCACATATACGCGATTCCGTTGCGATTCGGCAACGGTACCCCCAGATTCCTTGTGGTCGGCGACGCGATCAATTCAATTCCATTGTTGATCGCGCACCGGTAACCGTATGATGAACGCGCGAACCTTCGCAGCCGGCTCGTCGATTGGTGCTCTGGGCCCCAGTCTGCGGGCGGCGCCGCGCGCGACAGCTAGGTCCCTGAAATAAGAGGGATTTTCGTTGGCGCCGGGGCGCTGGGGGCACCGCGGAGCGTATTAAACTCGAAGCCGGACCGGATTTCCCGGGAAGGGCTGCCGATCTCACCGCTGCGGCGGTCGGATGTGGGCGCTTCACGGCTTCGCCTAGACAAAGACGTCCTGGACTCCGCCGTTCGCAGGAGCCCGGTCCGTCCCGGAGGCAGCTGCCAGCCCATGGCAACTCGCTTACTTATCGACGCGGCGCATCCTGAAGAGACGCGCGTTGTTGTCGTCAATGGAACCCGCCTCGAAGAATTCGACTTCGAGTCCGCCAGCCGGAAACAGCTGAAAGGCAACATCTACCTCGCTAAGGTGACGCGCGTTGAGCCGTCGCTGCAGGCCGCGTTCGTCGATTACGGCGGCAATCGCCACGGCTTCCTGGCCTTCGGCGACATCCACCCCGACTACTATCAGATCCCCTACGAGGATCGGCAGGCGCTGCTCGAAGAGCGTGCCGCCGAGGACGCCGAGCGCGGCATGCGCGAGTACGGCGGCGACGAAGGACCGACCGACGCGCCGGCGGAACACGCTGACGCCGCCGAGGCGGCTGCCGACGCGGCGCCGCCCGAGCCGATGCCGGAAGTCATCGGCGGCGAAGTTTCAGCGCCCATGCCGAGCGACGACGACGTGGCGGATGGGCCGATCGACGTCAGCCATCCCGACCCGCTCGCGGCATCTGCCGAGATCGTGCCGCCACAGCCGCCCACACCCGAGCCGGTCGAACACCACGAGCAGGACGACCAGCCGGAGACCGTCGGCGGCGACGAGACCGAGACCTTCCAGCCGCGCCGGCATTCTCGCCGCTACAAGATCCAGGAAGTCATCAAGCGCCGCCAGGTGCTGTTGGTGCAGGTCGTCAAGGAAGAGCGCGGCAGCAAGGGTGCGGCGCTCACCACCTACATGTCGCTGGCGGGACGTTACTGCGTGCTGATGCCGAACACCGCGCGCGGTGGCGGCGTGTCGCGCAAGATCACCACGGCGACCGACCGCAAACGCCTGCGCGAGATCATCGACTCGCTCGAGGTGCCGGACGGCATGGGGCTGATCGTGCGCACTGCCGGCCAGCAGCGCACCAAGCCCGACATTCGCCGCGACTACGAGTATCTGCTGCGCATGTGGGACAACGTTCGCGAACTGACCCTGCAGTCGGTCGCGCCGGCGCTGGTCTACGAGGAAGCGTCCCTGATCAAGCGCTCGATCCGCGACCTCTACCGCTCGGAAGTCGAGGCCGTCTTCGTCGAGGGTGACGAAGGGTACAAGCAGGCCAAGGGCATCATGAAGATGCTCATGCCGAGCCACGCCAAGCGCGTCCAGAAGTACGAGGACCGCATCCCCCTCTTCCACCGCTACCAGGTGGAAGCCCAGCTCGACCTGATGCACAGCCCGCGCGTGCAGCTGCGCTCGGGCGGCTACATCGTCATCAACTCGACCGAAGCGCTGGTCGCCATCGACGTCAACTCGGGCCGCTCGACGCGCGAGCGCAATATCGAGGAGACGGCGACGCGCACCAATCTCGAGGCCGCTGAAGAAGTTGCGCGCCAGTTGCGCCTGCGCGACCTCGCCGGCCTCATCGTCATCGATTTCA
The DNA here is from genome assembly GCA_945947575.1 of Rhizobium sp. Q54. GTDB lineage: Bacteria > Pseudomonadota > Alphaproteobacteria > UBA2966 > CAIVPW01 > CAIVPW01. Next base: position 76,618 of record CAMEYM010000013.1, on the reverse strand, counting down.
TCGACATGGAGGAAGGGCGCAACAATCGCGCCGTCGAACGCAAGATCAAGGATGCGCTCAAGGGCGACCGCGCGCGCATTCAGGTCGGACGCATCAGCGCGTTCGGTCTGTTGGAGCTGTCGCGTCAGCGTCTGCGCCCGTCGCTGCTGGAGACGAGCACCGAGCAGTGCCCGACCTGCGGCGGCACCGGACTGGTCCGTTCGACCGAGAGCGCCGCCCTGCACGTGCTGCGCGTCATCGAGGACGAAGGCATCAAGGGCAGCGCCCTGCTGACGGTGGAAGTGCCGCCCCAGGTGGCGATCTTCCTGCTCAACCAGAAACGCCTGGCGCTGACCGATTTCGAGCGCCGCTTCGGCCTGATCGTGACGATCCTGCCGGACGCGGCCCTGGTGCCGCCGGCCCATCGCATCACGCGCGAGGCGCGCGTCGTGCCGGTCGAGCAGCTGCCGCGCGCCGAAGCAATGATGCCGATGGCGCCGATCATCGCCGTCGAGGACGAAGACGAAGACTCGACGCCCGAAGAAGTTGTCGAAGGCGAGGTCGAACCGATCGCCGCCGAGGCGCCGCGCGAGCCGCGGCCGCCGCGCGAACATCGCGAGGGTGGTGACAGCGGCGAGGCGGGTGGCAAGCGCCGCCGACGCGGCAAACGCGGCGGACGCCGCCGTCGCCGTCGCGAGGACGGCAGCATTGCGCCAGAAGCCCGCAACCCGAATGATCCCGACGACCCGCGTCAGCCACCGCAGTTCGATGGCGGCGAGCCGATGGGCGGCGACGGACCAGCTCCTTTGGCTCCGCACCTGGCGATCGGCCGTGACCTCGACGGCGTCGGTGGCGAAGACTTCGAACCGGACGACGGCGAGAGCATCGGCAACGTCGCCGGTGCCGGCCAGGACACCGACGGCGGACGCGGACAACCGCGCGCTCCCGGCGAGCCGGGCACCGGCCGGCGGCGTCGCCGGCGGCGCAGCCGCCGCGGTCGCGGTAGCGAGGGCCTGGGCGACCAGCCGGGCGCACAAGCCAGCAGCGGCAGCGGCAACGCGCCGCACGATGACGGTGCGCCCACGGGCACCGGCGAACCATTCGATCCGCGCGGCGCGCCCGAGCCGATCGAGCGCACCACCAGCGTGCCGGTGACGCACCGCTACGAGGCGCCGCCTCCGCCGATGGTGACACGCGCGCCCGAGCCGCCTCCGCCTCCGCCGGTAGCCGAGAGCGCCACTCCTGCGCCCTCCGCGCCCTCCGCGCCCGCCGACGACAAGCCACGGCGCAAGGGCTGGTGGAACTTTGGGCGGTAGGCTGACCCTGGCTTAGATTCAGGGCGGCCGCTTCTTTCTTCGGGGCGCGCCTCTGGCGCGACATCCATGGTGCGGCGCGACGGAGGCAGGCTGTCGGCGCGCGAGGTGTGCGGCTTCGTGCGCGAGTTCTATTCCCTCGACGCCGCCGAGGCCGAGCCAGTGGCGCGCGCCACCAACGAGGTGTGGCAGGTGCGCGGCATCTTCGGCTCGTTCGCCTTCAAGCGGTTTCCGCCGTCGGCGCGTAGCGCGGCTCTGCGCGAGCCGGGCCTGACTGCGCATCTGCGCAGTATGGGCATCCCGACGGCGATCTTCACGACGGCCAACGATGGCAGCTTCGTTATCGATGCGCAGGGACAGCCGGCGCACCTGCAGACCTACGTGGACGGCGTCACCGTGAAGCAGAACCGGGCGCCGCCGTGGCTGCTGCCGGCGTCAGCCGAGATGCTCGGACGCATCTGCACGGCGCTGGCCGGCGTGCGCGGGCTGCCCGACGGGTTTCCCGCCAAATGGTTCGCGTTCGACACGCGCCGCAAGACGCTGGAGTACGACGCGTTGATCATCGCCGCGTCGCGCAACCGGCGGCTGACGGCGGCGCAGCGGCGCGAGGTGACGGACGATCTCGTGTTCAAGCGCTCCGCCGTGGCGGAGATCGCCAACATCAAGCTGTCGGCGCGCATGTTCACGCGCGGCGCCACCCACGGCGACTATTCGGTGCGCCAGGTGCTGCTCAACGGCCAGCAGATCGCCGCGGTAGTGGACTGGAGCAGCGCCTGCCGGCAGCCGTACGTGTGGGACGTGCTGCGCTCGTACAGCTACGCCGATCCGGCGTGCGCCGATGGGCACCTGGACATTGACGGCGCGCGCCGCTACGTCGGCACGTTCATGAACTTCGTAGCGCTGACGCGGCGGGACCTAGTGGCCGCAGCGGACCTCTACTACGCGCAGGCGCTGCGCAGCACCTACGGATACCGGCAGATCCTGCTCGAAGGCGCCAACTCGCCGGAGTTGTTGCGCTTCGCCCACTGGCGCACGCGCCTGTGCCGCTGGCTGCAGAAGCATCGAGGCGACGTGTCGGATGCGCTGCGGGAGTTGGCGCCGGCGCGGAGCTAGAGCCGTTTGCGCCAGTCTATGAGTCGGTCGGCCGCCTTCTTCATGTCTTCTGCCGGACCGGCGATCGAGAAGCGCAGAAAGCGATTGCCTCGCACGGGATCGAAGTCAATGCCGGGAGTGGTTGCCACGCCAGTCTCGCGCAGCATGCGCTCGCAGAACGCCGCGCTGTCGCCGGTGAGCGCGCTGACATCGGCGAAGAGGTAGAAGGCGCCGTCGGCGGGCGCGAGACGGTCGAAGCCGGCGCGCGGAAGCACCTCCAGCAGATGGGCGCGGGTGCGCGCGTAGCCGGCGACCTTGGCGTCCAAGAAGGCCGTGTCGTCGAACGCGGCTTCGGCGGCAATCTGGGAGAGGGTCGGCGGCGAGATGTACAGGTTCTGCGACAGGCGCTCGGCGGCGCCGACCAGATCGGTGGGCACCACCATCCACCCTATCCGCCAGCCGGTCATGGCGTAGTACTTGGAGAAGCCGTTGACGACGAGCGCCTCGGGCGACGACGCGAGCGCGGTCTCGGCCGGCGTGCCGAAGGTGATGCCGTGGTAGATCTCGTCGGAGATGAGGCGCACCCGGTGTGCCGCGCACCAGCGCGCCGTCTCGGCGAGCGCGCTCGCGCTGAGCATGGTTCCGGTCGGATTGGCGGGACTGGCGACGACAAGACCATCCAGCGGCAACGCCGCGTCGAGCATGGCCGGAGTCATCTGGAAGCGCGCCGCAGCGTCGGTGGGAATGCCGACCGCCGTCATGCCGAGTGATTCGATGACATTGCGGTAGGCCGGATAGCCCGGCTCGGACACCCCGATGCGGGCACCGTCGCCGAACGCCGCGAGGAAGCCCAGGAGGAATCCGGCGGACGATCCCGTTGTGATCACGACGCGAGCGGCATCGACCGTCACGCCGTAGGCGTCGCGGTAGTGGCGCGCGACGCGGGCGCGCAGGGACGGCACGCCGTTGGCCTCGGTGTAGCCGATCCGCGTGCCGTTCTTGAGCGCCTCGGCGGCGGCAGCGACAGCGCGCGGCGGTGGGCCGCCGCCCGGTTCGCCGACCTCCATGTGAAGGACGTCGTGGCCCTCTGCCTGGCGGCGATTGGCCGCTTTCAGGACCTCCATGGCGTAGAACGGCGCGATTCGCTCGCCGCGTGACTTCAATTGCACACCCGGTCTAGCCCGGATTTCTTGCCTTGCCGGCGCTTTCATACAATGTTGTCAGCGCGCCAAGGAGATCCATGGGGGGGAGCCACCAGGGCCGGACGGGAGACGCCGTTGCTGCATCGCCTTCGCACAAAGTTTGTCGCGTCCACTCTGGCGCCGCTTCTGGTCGCAGCGCTCGCGCTGCCCACCGGCGCGGTCGCGGCGGACTATTCGCTCATCCGCGACGCCGAGATCGAACATATCAGCCGGACTCTGGCGGCGCCAATTTTCGTGGCGGCCGGGCTGGACCCAGCGGCGGTGGAAATCCACCTGGTGGCCGACGACCGCATCAACGCATTCGTCGCGGGCGGACAGCGCGTGTTCCTGAACACCGGACTGCTGCTCGCCGTGCGTGATCCGCTCGAGATCGCCGGCGTCATCGCTCACGAAACGGGACACATCTCGGGCGGGCACCTGGCACGCACGCAGCAGGCGTTGCAGGCGGCGACGACGCAATCGATTCTGGCGTTCCTGCTTGGCGCCGCAGCGATCGTTGGCGGCGCGGGCGCGGATGGCGGCGCCGCCGTGATGCTGGGCGGGCGCGAGATGACCGAGCGCACGCTGCTGCGCTACACCCGCTCGCAAGAGTCGGCAGCCGACCAGGCGGCGCTCACCCTGCTCGTCAAGGCCGGATACTCGCCGCGGGGCCTGGTGTCATTCATGGAGCTCATGGGTCAGCAGGAGGGACTGCTGGAGGCGCGCCAGGACCCGTACGTGCGCTCGCACCCGATGTTCCCCGATCGCGCTAGTGCCTTGCGCGAGCGCGCTGGTACCGGCGAGGGACGGCCTCTGCCCACCGAGATCGTCAACGGCTTCCCCCGCATGCAAGCCAAGATCCTCGGGTTCACCCAGCCGCTCGGCGCTGTGCTGCGCAAGTATCCGGTCACCGACACCAGCGTACCGGCCCGCTATGCGCGCGCCATCGCCAATCACCGCCTCGGCCGCCTCGACGAGGCGCTGCGGGAGATGGATGCGGTGATCGCGCTCGACGATAAGGACGTGTACGCGCTTGAGCTGCGCGGACAGATCCTGCTCGAGCATGGCCGCGTCGCCGACGCGGTGGAACTGTATGGACGCGCCATGGCGCTGGCGCCGACGCAGCCGCTCATCCGCGTGGGATACGCCACCGCGCTCATCGCGACCAACGACACGGCACGCACTGCGGCGGCCATCGTCGCGCTGCGCACCGCGCTCGACCAGGAGCGCACTAACGGCGACGCGTGGCGCCTACTCGCTGAGGCATTCGCGCGCACCGGCGATATCGGGCAGGCGTCGCTGGCAAGCGCCGAGCAGCACATGCTGGCGAGCAACGCCAAGGAAGCGCTGCGCTTCGCCGAACAGGCGCTGCGACGCCTCGACTCCGGCACGCCAGCCTGGCTGCGCGCCCAGGACATCAAGCGCTCGGCAGAGAACGGCTAGGGCTGAGTGAGCCGGGGCACGCGCGTCGCAGTCGCGGGAGCGATTGCCCTTCAGATCGCCATCCTGGTCGGGGTCGTCGCCTTCGGGCCGGCGGTGCTCGACTACGGCATCCGCTCCTACCTTGCCGCGCATCCCGAGGTGGTAGTCGAGGCGCTCGACCGCTACGAGCTGCAGCAGGCCGGCAACGCCGAGCAGCGGCGCAGCGCCCTGATCGCGCAGCGCGAGCAGGAAATCCGCTTCGACCCGCGCTCGCCGGTGCTCGGCAATCCGGCCGGCGACGTCACCGTCGTCGAGTTCTTCGACTACCGCTGTCCCTACTGCCGGCAACTGCATCCGCAGATCGCGCCGTTGCTTGCGGCGGAGCCAAACGTGCGCCTGGTGCTGAAGGAGCTGCCGCTGCTCGGGCCGGATTCAACCCTGGCGGCGCGGGCATCGATGGCGGCCTGGCTGCGCGCGCCGGCGCGTTTCGCAGCGTTTCACGAGACCCTGATGCGGTTCAACGGCCGCCTCGACGAGGCAACCATCGAGCGCCTTGCCGCGGAGCACGGCATCGACGGCGGCGACCTCATGCTCGAGATGATGGACCCGCGCATCGACCGGGCGCTCGCCGAGACCCGCGCCCTCGCCGCGGCGATCGGGGTCACCGGCACGCCAGGGTTGGTGATCGGCGACGCGGTGATCCCCGGCTACATCGACGCTGCCGAAATCCGCCGACTGATCGCCGAGGCGCGCCGCGCCTGCACGTCGTGCCGCATGCGGCCGGGCACCTAGCCCGTCGAGGCCGCCAGCGCCGCTTCGATCGAGGCGGCCAGCTTTGCGTCCGGCGGGCCGACGCCGTTGGCGAGCAGGACGCGGCACACGTCGGCCGAGGCGCCCGTGACGATCAGCTGCGCACCGTTGCGGGTCAGGCGCGTCGCGGTCTGACCGATGGTGCGCGCGGCCGTGGAGTCGAGGAACGGCACGGCCGCGAAGTCGAGGATGAGCGTGCGCGGCCGCTCGGCGACCCGATCGAGCGCCGCACCGATCGCGGCGGCAGCGCCGAAGAAGAAGGCGCCGCTGACACGCACCACCAGCACGTCGCGCCGGCTCGCCTGGGCGCCGTCATAGGGGACGCGCCCCTCGCCGTCCGGCGCATCGTCCGCCACCAAGGGCATCGCCTCGACGCTGATGGACTGCGCCATGCGATGCAGGAACAACAGCGTGCCGAGGGCGAAGCCGACGAAGATGCCGGTGGCGAGGTCGCGGAAGATCGTCAGGCCGAAGGTCGCCAGCAGCACGACGGCGTCGCCCCGGGACGCGCGCAACAGCCCGACAAACGCGTGCCGCTCGGCCATCGTCCACGCCACCATCGCCAGCACGCCGGCGAGCGCCGCCAGCGGTATGTGCGAGGCGAGCGGCGCGGCCACCAATAAGAAGACCAACAGAAACACCGAGTGCAGCATGCCGGCGACGGGGCCGCGCGCGCCGGCGCGGACATTGGTGGCGGTGCGCGCGATGTTGCCGGTGACGGGCAACGCACCGAAGGCCGCCGAGGCGACGTTGGCGACGCCTTGCGCGACCAGCTCGCTGTTGGAGCGGTGCCGGCGGCCGGTCATGCCATCGGCGACGACCGCCGACAGCAACGACTCGATGGCGCCGAGCAGAGCGAAGGCGAAGGCGTCGGGAAGGACGGCGCGCGCCAACTCCAACGAAATGACGGGCAGCTGCGGGATCGGGATGCCCGCCGGAATGCTGCCGAAGCGCGACCCGATGGTTTCGACCGGCAGCGCCAGCAGCGTGGTCGCGATCGCCGCCGCAGCGACCGCGATGAGCATCGCCGGCCAATGCGGCCGCCAGCGCTTGACGAGAACAATCAGGGCGATGGTGCCGGCCGCGAGGGCGAAGGCGGCGACGTTGACGGTGCCGGCAGCATCGGCGAGCGCGAAGAGCTTGGGCACCAGCTCGCCGGGCTCCGGACCAAGGAAACTCAACCCGAACAGGTCACGCACCTGGCTGGCGAAGATGATGACGGCGATGCCGGAGGTGAACCCCACCGTCACCGGGTATGGGATGTACTTCACGTAAGTGCCGAGGCGCAGGAACCCGGCGGCAGCCAGCATCACGCCGGCCATGGCGGTCGCCAGTAGCAGGCCATCGAGGCCGTGCCGCTGCCCGGCCGCGGCCACCAGCACGATGAAGGCGCCCGCGGGGCCGCCGATCTGGAAGCGGCTGCCGCCGAGGGCCGACACCAGGAACCCGCCGACGATGGCGGCGAGCAGGCCGCGCTCGGGCGTCGAGCCGGAAGCGATTGCGATCGCCATGGACAGCGGTAGCGCGACCACCGCCACCGTGATGCCAGCGAGGAAGTCGGCGCGCAACGCGGCGAGGCCGTAGCCCTCACGCAGCACGGTGGCCAGCTTGGGCGTGAACAGCTCGCGGAACGTGGGGCCGGAAGCGGCGCGCCCACCGGAACATTCGGTCATGGACCCGCGATCCTACACCTATTGTCGAGGACAATACAGGCGGCGGGGCGCTGACATATGATGCCGGCGCACGTATGGACACCGCCGTCGACACATCGGCCGGCGCTCGCGTCGGCACCCTGCGCGTCGAGAACCTCGGCCTGACTTATGCGTCGGCGGGCAGCGAGCGCTTCACGGTGCTCGACATCGAGCGCATGGAGATCGAGCCGGGCGCGGTGGTCGGCATCACCGGGCCGTCGGGATCGGGCAAGACGTCGCTGCTCTATGCCCTCACCGGCATCGAGAAGCCGGACCGCGGCGCCATCCGCTGGGGCGAGGTGGACATCACCAAGCTCACCGAGCGCGGCCGCGACAAGTGGCGGCGGCAGAACATCGGTTTCGTCTTCCAGGACTTCCACCTCATCCCCGGCATGACGCCGATGATGAACGTGCTGCTGCCGCGCACCTTCGACGGGTTCTTCATCGGTCCAGCGATGCGGCGGCGGGCGCAGGAGCTGTTGGAACTGGTCAAGGCGCCGGCGGCGCGCACGTCGGTCGCCCTCTTGTCGCGCGGCGAACAGCAGCGCGTCGGCATCGCCCGCGCCCTTCTTAACCGTCCCGGCCTGATCGCGGCCGACGAGCCGACCGCCAGCCTGGACGCGGAGTCCGGGCGCATCGTCATCGACCTGTTGCTGAGCCAAGCGGCGGCGACGGGAGCGACGCTACTGATCGTCACCCACGACCCTGCCCTACTGGCCCGGTTGAAGCGGGTGTATCATTTGCGCGGGGGCAGGCTACTCGCCACGTAGGTACCTCATGCAGCCTTCCATGCGCTGGGTCAGCGTTCCGGGTCTCGCCGCGGTCGCCGTGCTGGCCGCCCTGGTGCTGTGGCAGGGACGCCAGGCATCGCTGGTGCCGAACGAGCTCCAGGCGGCGGTCGCCGCGGCGCCTCTGCGCCAGATCGGCGCCGACGGCGGCCAGTGGTACGACTATCGGCAGGCGGATTTCACCGCCGACGTGAAGGCCGGACGGACGGTTCTGGTCGCCGTGCATGCCGACTGGTGCAGCGATTGCCGCACGCAGGGGCCTGTCATCACGCGCCTGATAAGAGAGCCGCCGTACGAGGACGCGGTCGGCTACGTCATCGACTTCGACAGCGAGCGTGCGTTCCTCGCCGACCACAAGGTGCGCAGCCAATCGACTCTCATCATCTTCAAGAACGGCGAAGAGGTGGGGCGCGCGGTTGGAATCACCCGTGAGAAGGACATTCGCGCCCTGTTCGAGCGCGGCTTGTAACCAAGCGGAGGCCTCCCATCTCTGACCCGCCCATGTCTGATCCTGGCGAGCCTGCCCCACCGCAATCGAGCGTCCCCGTGACCGAAGGCACCCGCGCCGCCAGCCGCCTCGGCGATGTCCTCGCCGACGACATCACCATGCCGATGGTGGTCTACGTGCTGTACCTTGTGGGGCTCGCCACCGGCATCGCGGCACTGATCGGCGTCATCCTCGCCTATGCCAACCGCGACAAGACGGCGGGCAAGTGGCTCGACTCTCACTACATCTTCCAGATTCGCACCTTCTGGATCGGCTTCCTGATCCTGTGCGTTGCGATGATGACGTTCCTGATTGGCGTCGGCGTGCTGGTCCTGGTCGCCTTCTGGATCTGGGTGGCGGTGCGCACCATCCTGTGCCTCAGCCGCCTGTCGAAGCGCGAGCCGATCCCGGATCCGGGCACCTGGATCTGGTAGCGCGGAACTAACCCAGGAAGTTCCAGGTCGCGAGGACCGGGTAGAACGCTGCCCAGCCGATGGCGATGCCGATCAGGCTGTAGCGGTTGAAGTTCTTGAGGCCGATTCCGAAGAGCGCGTAAAGGAACGCGACCGGCGCCAGCAGCAGCGGTGGCAGCCACGCGACCTTGGGGAACGGCAGCCCCGCGACGCCGTGCACGAAGGCGACTCCGACGCTGAAGTTTGCAACCTGCCAGGCAAACCAGGCGATCAGCGCCAAGCCGCCGCCAGCCGAGAGCAGCCCAATGACGTTGGCGCGCGCCCCGCGCCAGTGCAGCACCAGGCCGAGCAGCGAAATGGCTGCGCCCAGTCCGAACAGGATCAGGGTCACCCCCATGAAGGCGCGCTGCATGCCGTCCGATTCGAACAGCGGCGCACGCTCCAGCACCTCGTTGGGACGCAGCAGGTGCGTGACGTTGCCATCCTCGTCGCGCAGGAACTTCACGAAGCCGGCGGCGTTCTGGAAGAGGTCGAGCCCGACCTTCTGGAACACCTCGCCTGCCACCACAATGCGCACGTCGCTCTGGTCGGCGACGCGCACGGAGGTGGTGAGGCGCAGGAACTTCAGCGGCGTGTCGTGGTCGATGGTGGCGGAGCGATAGGTGCCGCCGTAGTCGGCCCGGTCGTCGGGCGCGATGTTGCGCGGCGGCACCGGCGTCGCGGGCGCGGCCGGATACAGGGCTTCGATCAGGCCAAGGCTGAAGCCGCGCACGAGGGCGCCCGCCGGACTGAGATCGCCGAGGCCACGGAAGGTGCCGGCGTTGGCGGCGACGAAGACACCGAGGCCGAGATCCGGCGCCAGCGTCAGGCTGGCGGAGAAGCCGTTGGCGAGCCCGTCGATCTTCCACACCGTGCGGCCACCGAGCGGCGTTTCGACCAGGGCGAGCGAGCGGCCCGCCATGCTGGAGTCGTTGGTCGCGCGGCGCGTCAGCAGTGCGCGGTTGGATTCCTCGCTCCACACGCGCTGGCCGAGCGGCGAGACGCCGCCGCGCAGGATCGCCTGCATCAGCCGGCCCATGTCCAAGGCGGTGGTGACGGCGCCGACGGCCGGGTAGGTCTGCGGATAGTCGTAGGGCACTGCCTCGAGGCCGTCGCGCGCCCAACGGTGGCCGGTGGCGAGGCGCGCCTGCACCGGCGCCGGCAGAAGCGGCTCGAACGTCGTCTGATCCATCGCCAGCGGACCGAATAGAAGGCGCTGGGCGAGCGTCGGCAGCGGCACGCCGCCCGCAGCTTGGAGCGTGACCCCAGCCAGCGACAGCGCGTGCATGGATGGCAGCGTCGCCGTCTGCGGACGCAGCGCGGCAGCAGGCATCGCGCGATTCAGGTACGCGACCAGGGGCTCCCACCCGGACTCGGCCGGCGCGAACTGGCCGAGGATGCGATCGCCGAGGCCGGTGTAGTGCGTAAGCAGATCCTGCAGCGTGACCGTGGACGGCCCGCGCAAGGTGAGGCCGGCGCGTTCCCACAACGGGTGCACGTCTTGCTGCAGCCGGACCGTGCCCGCCTCGGCCGCCGCCAGCGCCGTCGCGGCCGTGGCGATGTGGCTGACGCCGCCGAGGCGCATCAACGTGGCGTTCGGATCGATGACGCGGCTCTGCCGGTCCGCGAATCCATATCCGCGCAGCAGCACGATCTCGCCGTTCTGAACGATGGCGACGACGACGCCGGGTGCGTCGCCCTGCTGCACGGCGCGGCCGATGACGTTGTCGGCGTGGGTCGCGATCGCGGCGGGTGCGGGCTGGGCGGATGCCGTCGCAGTCGTCAGCGCCATCGCCGCGCCGGCGAGTGCCGCCGCTACCCTCCCCCACCGTGTCATTGCGCGCCTAGATGAGTCCTGAGAGCGGCGAGGAAGGATCGGCGTAGCGGCGCTTCAGCATGCGGCCGGCGAGATACGCCGCGCGCCCCGCCTCGACCGCGAGGCGCATGGCGTGCGCCATGCGGATCGGATCGCGCGCCTCGGCGATGGCGGTATTCATGAGGACGCCGTCGCACCCCAACTCCATGGCGATGGCGGCGTCGCTTGCCGTGCCCACGCCGGCATCGACGATGACCGGCACGTTGGCCGCCTCGACGATCAGGCCGATGTTGATCGGATTCTGGATGCCGAGGCCCGAACCGATGGGCGCCGCGAGCGGCATGATGGCGGCACAGCCGACGTCTTCCAGCTTGCGCGCCAGCAGCGGATCGTCGGTGCAATACACCATGACGTCGAAGCCATCCTTGATGAGGGCCTCGGCCGCCTTCAGCGTCTCGATCATGTCGGGGTAGAGAGTCTTTTTGTCGCCAAGCACTTCCAGCTTCACCAGCGACCAGCCGCCCGCTTCGCGCGCCAAGCGCAAGGTGCGCACGGCTTCGTCGGCGGTGTAGCAGCCGGCGGTGTTCGGCAGATACGTGTAGCGGCGCGGATCGAGATAGTCGGCAAGCATGGGCTGGCCGGGCTCGGCGATGTTGACGCGGCGCACGGCGACGGTGACGACGTCGGCGCCGGAAGCCTCGACCGCGGCGCGGGTCTGCTCGAAGTCCTTGTACTTGCCGGTGCCGACAATGAGGCGCGAGGAGAACTTGCGGCCGGCGACGACGAGCGGGTCTTCGTCCGCTCCTTCGAGCCGCGGAGCCGCCTCGCCTCCCCCGCCGATGAAGTGAACGATCTCGACACGATCGCCCTCCGCGAGCTTGGTCGAGCCGTAGGCGGAGCGCGGCACGATCTCGAGGTTGCGCTCGAACGCGACGCGGCGCGCATCGAAGCCGAGCTCGGTCAGCAGCGAATCGACGTTGAGGGGGGCCGGGAAGTCCCGAGCCTCGCCATTGATGGTCAGACGCATAGGGTCACAAATAGACACGGCCAAATGTACGTGCATTGAACGGGAGTATGGGGGCCGATCAAACGAGCGGCAAGTTGGCCCCTGATGTACGACGCGCGCTCACTCGCCGTTCGCGCATCAGGATGGACGACCGCCCGCAAGCGACCACCATCCCATTTCCGGCGAACGCGGAAACGGCGGTTTCGTTGCACCTTCCGCCCTGCGTGCTATAAACATCGCAGGCCCCGGTGAGGCGGGCTGCGTCTTTTCGGCCCCGGCCCCGACAACCTGCCCTGGCATGGACTCTGTCCTCGTCCTCAACGGTCCGAATCTCAACCTTCTCGGCACACGCGAGCCGGATATCTACGGCAGCGAGACGCTCGACGACATCCGCGCCAAGACCGAAGGGCGCGCGGCGGAGCGCGGACTCGCCGTGGACTTTCGCCAGTCGAACGCCGAGCATGAGCTGATTGGCTGGATCCAGGGCGCCAAGGGCCAGGCCGCGGGCATCATCCTGAATGCAGGAGCCTTCACCCACACCTCCCTGGCGATCGCCGACGCGCTGGCCGCGGTGGCGCTGCCGGTGGTCGAGGTGCACCTGTCCAACATCTATCGGCGTGAGCATTTCCGGCACCATTCGTACGTGAGCCGGCAGGCGGAAGGCGTGATCTGCGGCTTCGGCAGCGAGAGCTATGTGCTGGCCGTCGATGCCATGGCGCACGTGTTGGGTCGCAAAGGTGAGAACCGGACATCGCGCAAAGCGGCCCCATCGCGCACCCCGAACAAAGCGTCGCGCGCAGCGCGGACCGCCACCAAGAAGAAGCGGAGCTGACATGGCCGACAAGGTCGATCGCGATCTCATCAAGGCCCTCGCGGGGCTGTTGACCGAGAACAACCTCACCGAAATCGAGTGGAGCGAGGGCGAGCGGCGCGTGCGCGTCGTGCGCTCGGCCGGACCCACCATGATGGCGATGCACAGCATGGCGGCGGCGCCGGCACCTGCGGCGGTGACCGCTCCCGCGGCGGCAGCCAAGGAAGAATTCGGCAAGGACCATCCCAGCGCGGTCACTTCGCCGATGGTCGGCACCGTCTATCTCGCGCCGGAGCCCGGGGCGAAGCCGTTCGTCGAGGAAGGCGCCCAGGTGCGCCAGGGACAGACGCTGCTCATCGTCGAAGCGATGAAGACGATGAACCCGATCCCTGCGCCGCGCGCCGGCACGGTGCGGCGCGTCCTCATCAAGGACGGCACGCCGGTCGAGTACGGCCAAGTCTTGCTGATCGTCGAGTAGCGGGCCGCGGAAGGTCGCGCCCGTGTTCGAAAAGGTTCTCATAGCCAACCGCGGCGAGGTGGCGCTGCGCATCCATCGCGCCTGCCGCGAGCTCGGCATCCACACGGTCGCGGTGCATTCGACCGCCGACGCCGACGCCATGCATGTGCGTTTGGCCGACGAGGCGGTGTGCATCGGGCCGCCGCCGGCGACGGACAGCTACCTGAACATTCCGGCGATTCTGTCGGCGGCGGAGATCACCAACGCCGACGCAATCCACCCGGGCTACGGGTTCCTGTCCGAGAACGCGCGTTTCGCCGAGATCGTCGGCGAGCATGGCATCACGTTCATCGGCCCGACGCCCGAGCACATCCGCATGATGGGCGACAAGATCGCCGCCAAGGAAGCTGCCAAGAGCCTCGGCATCCCGTGCGTGCCGGGCTCGGACGGATCGGTCGGAAACGATACGGACGCCAAGCGCGTCGCGAAGGAAATCGGCTTTCCGGTACTAATCAAGGCGACCGCCGGCGGCGGCGGCCGCGGCATGAAGGTAGCCAACAGCGAGGCTGAGCTGAGCGAGGCGCTGAGCATGGCGCGCTCGGAGGCCGGCAAGGCGTTCGGCAACGACCAAGTTTACATGGAGAAGTACCTGGTGACGCCGCGCCACATCGAGGTGCAGGTGCTGGGCGACTCCCAGGGCCACGTCATCCACTTGGGCGAGCGCGACTGCTCGCTGCAGCGCCGCCACCAGAAGATCTTGGAAGAGACCCCCTCGCCCGCCCTCAATGCCGGCGACCGCGACAAGATCGGCGACATCGTCGTGCGCGGTCTTAGCAAGCTCGGCTACCTGGGCGCCGGCACGGTCGAGTTCCTGTACGAGAACGGCAAGTTCTACTTCATCGAGATGAACACGCGCGTGCAGGTCGAGCACCCGATCACCGAGGCGGTGACGGGCATCGACATCGTGCGCGAACAGATCAAAATCGCCGCCGGCGCCCCGCTCAGCTACGAGCAAAAAGACGTGACCTTCCACGGCCACGCCATCGAATGTCGTATCAACGCCGAGGACCCCAAGACGTTCCGCGCGTCTCCCGGACGGGTGACCGACTACCATCCCCCGGGAGGCTTAGGCGTGCGCGTCGACTCGGCGCTGTACGCGGGATACAGCGTGCCGCCCTACTATGACAGCCTGATTGCCAAGCTGATCGTGCATGGGCCTACTCGCAACGAATGCTTGATGCGGCTGCGGCGCGCCCTCGAGGAGTTCGTGATCGGCGGGATCGATACGACCATCGACCTGCACCGCAAGCTCGTGTCCAACGTGGACTTCGTCAATGGAGCGTACGACGTCCATTGGCTCGAGCGGTCCATGGGCTCGTGGCGCTGACGGGAACACCGGCGCTTCCCACAACCGGGTCTGCAACATGACCCGCATCACCCTCGACATGCTGTTGCGCGCCTATGCCCAGGGCATCTTCCCGATGTCCGAGAGCCGGCACGACCCGCACATCTCCTGGTTCGACCCGCACAAGCGCGGCGTGCTGCCCATGGAGACGTTCCACGTGCCGAAGCGTCTCGCCCGCACCATCCGCGACCAGCCGTATCAGGTACGCACCGATACCGCCTTCCAGGCGGTGGTCGAGGGCTGCGCCAGCCCTCGCCCCGGCCGTTGGACGACGTGGATCAACGACTCGATCATCCAGATGTTCACGGGACTGCATTCGATCGGGCATGCCCACAGCATTGAGTGCTGGGAGAACGACGAGTTGGTCGGCGGACTCTACGGCGTGTCCCTGGGCGCCGCGTTCTTCGGCGAGAGCATGTTCTCGCTGCACCGCGACGCCAGCAAGATCGCGCTCGCATATCTGGTGGCGCGGCTGCGGGCGGGTGGGTTCACCCTGCTCGACACGCAGTTCGTGACGACGCACCTGCAGAAGTTCGGCGCAGTGGAGATTTCGCGCGCCGAGTACCTGAAGCGCCTGAAGGGCGCGGTGGCGAAGGACGCGGACTTCCATCGCCTGACGGCGAACGCCTCGCCTGACGAAGTGCTGATGCTGGCGCGCGTCGCGGAGATGCCGGAGGACTAAGCCTCCGGAGCGGGGCGCGAACGCGCCTCCAACAGGGGGCGAGCCGCGAGGCACAGCCCGAACACAAAGGCCACTGACCAAGTACCCGGCGCCCCGGTCGCACCCAGCAGATAGGCCCACCCTCCCGCCGCAAGGGTCGCGAACACCAGTGTGACGAGGGCCTGTGGCACGATGCGCGGAACGCCGAAGTTGGCCCGAGCAATCATCGCGATGATCTGGGCCATCACGGTGGCCATAAGTGCCATCCAGAACATGCGATTGTCGCCGCTGTTCCAGGCGCGGAAAACGCCGAACGTCATGGGCGCGAACCCGACGGCGAACGACCCGATGCCGAAGATCCACTGCTGCAGCGTGCGCGGCATGGCTCCGTCATGCGCCGCGTGGATGGCCGGGTCAAGCCTGGTCAAGCCCACTGCTGTCCGGTTAGCGGTGCAGTGGACGAGGTGCATGGCTTGGATTCAACTGGGTTTGCTGAGAACTCGGTTGAATTGAAGCTCGGAGAGCCCAAGCCATGCGCTACCAATCTACGGTGTTCGGTCAGTTGCTCAAAGCCGTGCCGCGCGGCTGGTTCGATCGGACGGCGCGGTTGCTTCGAGTGGGGCGGCGAAAGCACGCCTTGAACGAGTGGGGCCATCTGGTGGCGATGGTCGGCGCGCAGCTGACCGGAGCTCGTTCGCTGCGTGACCTGGAGCGGGTGCTCGATCGTCACCCGGGCGTGCTGGCGCACCTGGGCTTCGTCGGCGCGGCTCGCTCGACGCTCGCGGATGCCAACGCCAACCGTCCAGTGGCGCTGTTCGAAGCAGTTGCCGGCAAGCTGTGCTCGGCGTTTGCCGGCCGCTCGGTGGGTGCGCAGGCGCTTCGCCTGATCGACGCCACCCGCATCTACGCCGGCAAGCGAGTGGAAGCGTGGGCCAAGGGTGCGGTGAAGCTGCATCTCGGGCTGGACCCACGCCAGCAACGCCCAACTTGGTTCGCCGTCACCAGCGAGCGGGTGAATGACATCACGGCTGCGAAAGCGATGCCCGTGGAAGCGGGCGCCACGTATGTCTTCGACAAGGGCTATTACGACTTCGCCTTCTGGGCCACGCTCGACGCGGCTGGCTGCCGCTTCGTCACCCGGCTCAAGCGCAACTCGCCTACGACGTTGGTCAGGCGTCGCCGTGTCCGCGATGCCGGCGTCCTGTTCGATCGCGTCGTTACTCTCTCGCAGCGACTGGGTGGCCAGCGGCGCAATCCGTTCCAAGGTGAGGTGCGACTGATTGGCGTACAGCTCAATGCCGGCCGCGAGATCACCTTGCTCACCAATGACCTGACGACGTCGGCCGGCGAGATCGCCGAACTCTACAAAGCGCGCTGGCAGGTCGAGCTGTTCTTCAAGTGGATCAAGCAGAACCTCAAGCTGGCCCACTTCTTCGGCACATCGCGCAACGCGCTGACGATCCAGATCATGGCGGCGCTCATCGCCTACCTGCTGTTGCGCCTCGCCAACGTCGCTCAACCGGCCGGTCTCGGCCTGCAAGCCTTGGCACGATTGATGCCCGCACTCCTCTTCGCCCGCCGGCCGCTGGCCGCAATCATGACCGGCCAACCACCGCCCATACAGACCCTCACCTCGCGACAATGCGAGCTGACCTATGCTTAACCGGACAGCAGTGGGTCAAGCCCGGCCATGACGAGTCGCGCAATCAGCGCGGGGCGGCGACGCAGTCGATGACGGAGATGTCGTAGACGGCGTGCTCCATCGCGGCGAGCGCGGGGCTGGAGGCGAACATCCAGCCGGAGTACGCCAGCACCGGACCGGCGCCTTGGCGCAGGTCGTAGATTTCCAGGAAGGCGGAGGTTTCGGGCGGCTCTTCGGGCGGGCGCTTGTTGCACGAGCGCGCCGTGATGAGGAGCGTGCCGAAGCGGATGCCCTGGTCGATGGGCGCGCGCAGGGTCGAGATGCGGGCGGTGACCTTGTCAAGGCCCTGCAGGACGGCGACCTTGGGCTCGGCGACCTGGGCCGTCGTCGCCGCCGCCGCCAATAGCAGCAGCGGCGCGCAGGCGGCGCCGAATAGGATGCTGCGCATCGGCGTGCTAGGGGGCGAGCAGAGGCGCCGGCATCGCGGGTGCCGGTGCGGGCGCCTGTGGCGCGGTAATGCCGCCGCCCAAGAACTTGCCGAGCAGAGCCTCGAGGCTGACGGAAGCCTGGGTGAAGCGGATCTCCTCGCCGGGCGCGAGCATGCGGTCGTCGCCGCCCGGCACGATGTTGAGGTAGCGGCCGCCAAGCAGGCCCTCCGATTCGATCGAGGCCGACGAATCGGTCGGGATCTTGATGGCGTTGTCGATCGAGAACCGCACTACCGCGACGTAGGTCTGGGGGTCGAGGGTCTGGCTGCGCACGGTGCCGATCTTGATGCCGCCCATACGCACATCGCCGCCGATCTCGAGGCCATCGACGCGCTCGAAGCGCGCGGCGATCTCGTAGCCGCTGACGGCGCGGCTGTCAGTGATGTTGAAGGCGAAGAACAGGAAGCCGGCGGCGATGACGATGACCGCGGCGCCGAGCAGGACTTCGAGCGGGCTCTGCTGCATGGAAGGTCCCTAGTTCGGCCGCTTGGCGTCGTCGCCGGGGGTCCAGGCCTCGTAGTCGCCGGTGCCGCGCGGACGCTTGCTGCCGGCCGGTGCGCTGAGGCTGCCGGGCGGCCGCCAGGCGTTGGCGGTGCCGGTCAGGTTGGCGATATGCGGCGCCTCCCACCGGTGGCGGCGGCGATCGGCCTGGGGCGGCGCGGCGACGGTGTGGTGCAGCCAGGCGTGCCACTCGGGCGGCACCTTGGAGGCCTCGACGTCGCCCTTGTAGAGAACCCAACGGCGGCGGCCGCGGCTGCGGCTGGCAGCGATCTTGCCGCGCTCCTGGAAGTAGCGATTGCCGTTCTGGTCGGTGCCTACCAGCTCGCCGCGAAAGCGCGTGAACAGCGAGGTGCCGAGGGGCTCGTTGGCCCACCACGAGAACAGACGGGAAATGAGGCTCATGGGCTGACTTTATGGCCCGGCGGGCCGCCCGCGTCCATACGGCCGCCACCGGCCTGCCCAAGCGAGGCGAAACTATATTGTGTGGGTGGTCACATTCTGGTCACAAAATGTGGTTGACGCTCCACAGCGGCCAGGTGCTAGATGTTGGGCCTCGTGGGGCTCCAAACCCATTCTGTTGGGTCAAGGCCCCCAGGGCAACCAGCGGAAGGCCTCATGGTCGATCGTCAGCGTCTCCTCAGCGTCGAGCCTCCTTCAGGAAATCAGCTCGGTGCCGGACGTCCGCCAGCAGCGCGATCGATCCCGGGGTCTTCCGCCTGGATGCCCTGAGGAATTGAGCCCCCGATTCTGGGCTCCGCAACGTAATCGTCAAGTACAGCGCACCGCCATTATTGGCGGCGCAACTGCTTCCATTTTCCCAGCGCCGCCAGCACCTTAGACTATTCTCAGGTGAATACCGTATCTAGTGGTTGTGTATTGACACACCACTAGCGGTTGGCGAATTCTGTCGTCCGCAGCCTCGGTCAACAGAGGCAGCGCGGTTCGCTAGGGGGAAAGAAAAAATGCGTATTACGCGTCGCTACACCACCGCTGGTCGGGATGCTTACGAGTCGATTCCGTTCCGCACGGCGACGTCGGAGATCCGAAATCCCGACGGCTCGGTGGTGTTCAAGCTCGACGCGTTCGACGTGCCGGCGGCCTGGAGCCAGGTCGCCGCCGACGTCTTGGCGCAGAAGTATTTCCGCCGCGCCGGACTGCCGTCGCGCCTGAAGTCCGTCGAAGAGAACGATGTGCCGTCGTGGCTGTGGCGCAAGGTGGCGGACACTGCCGCGCTCGAGTCCCTCCCCGGCAATGAGCGCAACACCGGCGAGAAGGATGCGCGCCAGGTGTTCGATCGTCTGGCCGGCACCTGGACCTATTGGGGCTGGAAGGGTGGCTATTTCGGCACTGCCGAGTCCGACGCCGAGACGGACGCGCGCGCGTTCTACGACGAGATGCGCTTCATGCTGGCCGCGCAGATGGGCGCGCCCAACTCGCCGCAGTGGTTCAACACCGGATTGCACTGGGCGTACGGCATCGATGGGCCGGCCCAGGGCCACTACTACGTCGATTGGCGCTCGGGCGAGATGACGCGCTCGACCAGCGCGTACGAGCACCCGCAGCCGCACGCGTGCTTCATCCAGGGGGTCGAGGACAACCTGGTCGAGGACGGCGGCATCATGGATCTTTGGCTGCGCGAGGCGCGGCTATTCAAGTACGGCTCGGGCACCGGCTCGAACTTCTCGGCGCTGCGCGGCGACGGCGAGCGCCTGTCGGGCGGCGGCAAGTCGTCGGGCCTGATGAGCTTCCTCAAGATCGGAGACCGCGCCGCGGGCGCCATCAAGTCGGGCGGCACGACGCGACGCGCGGCCAAGATGGTCGTGGTGGACATGGACCACCCGGACATCGAGCGCTTTATCGACTGGAAGGTGGTCGAGGAGCAGAAGGTCGCCAACCTGGTGACGGGCTCCCGCGTCAACCAGAAGCATCTCGTTGCGGTGCTGAAGGCGTGCAACGCCGTCGAAGGCGACCGCCGCTTCACGCCCTCGGACAATCCCGAGCTCAAGAAGGCGATCCGCGCCGCGCGCCAGGCGCAAGTGCCCGAAAACTATGTCCAGCGCATGATCGACTTCGCGCGGCAGGGCTACACCGACGCCGACTTCGAGTTCCCGACCTATGACACCGACTGGGACGGCGAGGCGTATTTCACCGTCTCCGGCCAGAACGCCAACAACACGGTGCGCGTCACCGACGACTTCCTCCGCGCCGTGAAGGACGACAAGGAGTGGACGCTGACGCGCCGCTCCGACGGCAAGGTGCACAAGAAACTGCCGGCCCGCGAGCTGTGGGAGAAGGTCGCCGAAGCCGCCTGGCAGTCGGCCGACCCCGGCGTGCAGTTCCACACCACCATCAACGACTGGCACACCTGCCCGGCGGGCGGCGACATCCGCGCCAGCAATCCGTGCTCCGAGTACATGTTCCTGGACGACACGGCGTGCAATCTGGCGTCGCTCAACCTGATGACGTTCCGCCGTCCCGACGGCACCCTCGACACCGAGTCCTACGCCCACGCCACGCGCCTGTGGACGCTGGTGCTGGAGGTCTCGGTGATGATGGCGCAGTTCCCGTCGCGCCGGATCGCGGAGCTGTCCTACCGCTACCGGACCCTGGGTCTCGGCTACGCCAACTTCGGCGGCTACGTCATGGCGTCGGGCATTCCGTACGACTCGGACGAAGGCCGCGCCATCTGCGGCGCCGCCACCGCGCTGATGACCGGCGTGTCGTACGCGACCTCTGCCGAGATCGCGTCCGAGCGCGGACCGTTTGCTGGCTTCGAAGACAACCGCGCCGCCATGCTACGCGTCATCCGCAACCATGCGCGCGCCGCCGGCGCCCTCAGCGGCAAGTACGAAGGCCTGCACACCGAGCCGGTGGCGCTGGACGCCGACAACTGCGAGGACACTGAGTTGGTCGTCGCGGCGCGCGAGGCGTGGAAGCGCGCGCTCGCCCTCGGCACCAAGCACGGGTTCCGCAACGCCCAGACCACCTGCATCGCCCCGACCGGCACCATCGGCCTGGTCATGGATTGCGACACCACCGGCATCGAGCCGGACTTCGCCCTGGTGAAGTTCAAGAAGCTCGCCGGCGGCGGCTACTTCCGCATCATCAACCGCTGCGTGCCGCTGGCCCTCGAGACGCTCGGCTACGACGAGGAGCGCGCCAACGCCATCGTCACCTACGCGGTCGGCCACGGCACGCTGGAAGGTGCGCCGGCCATCGACCACAAGGCGCTGATGGCAAGGGGGTTCCTGCACGACTCGATCGACGCCGTCGAGCAGGTGCTGTCCACCGCCTTCGACATCCGCTTCGCATTCAACAAGTGGACGCTCGGCGAGGCATTCCTCACCAAGACGCTCGCCATCGATCCGGCGAAACTCAACGACCCGACCTTCGACGTGCTCACCCACCTCGGCTTCACCGCCAAGGAGATCGAGACGGCGAACCTGTTCTGCTGCGGCGCCATGACCGTCGAAGGTGCGCCGCACCTGAAGCCGGAGCACCTCGCCGTATTCGATTGCGCCAGCCCGTGCGGCGCCCGCGGCACGCGCTCGCTGTCGTGGCAGAGCCACATCCTGGCAATGGCGGCGGCGCAGCCGTTCGTCTCCGGCGCCATCTCCAAGACCATCAACATGCCGAACTCGGCGACGGTGGAGGACGTGCGTAACGCCTACCAGATGTCGTGGACCAAGGCGCTGAAGGCCAACGCGCTGTACCGCGACGGCTCCAAGCTCTCGCAGCCGCTGGCCTCCGCCATCGCCGGCGCCGATATCGCCGACGACGACGAGCAGGATGCCACCCCGCTCGCCGCAGCTGCGACACCCCCTGCCCCGGCGCCCGCCGTTCCCGAGCGCGTGAAGGCGGCCGCCGAGAAGATGGCCGAGGCCTGGGTCGCGCGGCGCAAGCGCCTGCCACAGCGGCGCAAGGGCTACACCCAGAAGGCCACCGTCGGCGGTCACAAGGTGTACCTGCACACCGGCGAATACGACGATGGTTCGCTGGGCGAGATCTTCATCGACATGCACAAGGAAGGCGCCGCCTTCCGCAGCTTGATGAACAACTTCGCCATCGCGATCTCGATCGGCCTGCAGTACGGCGTGCCGCTCGACGAGTTCGTCGAGGCGTTCACGTTCACACGCTTCGAACCGAGCGGCATGGTCGAAGGCAACACGGCCATCAAGATGGCCACGTCGCTCGTCGATTACGTATTCCGCGAGCTGGCGGTGTCCTACCTGAACCGCACCGACCTTGCGCATGTCTCGCCGGACAACCTGCGCCCCGACGCCATGGGCGGCGGCGAGCGCCAGCGCGAAGCGGCGGCGGTCGGCGAGAGCCCGCGCGTCGATCTCGCCAGCAACGGCTACGTGCGTGGCCACAAGCCGTACCTGGTCTCCACGGCGAAGATGCCGGCGGCGGCAGTCGGTGAAGCCCCGCGCATGCTGGCGATGGCTGGTGCCGGCGGCCATGCCGTCGCGCACAGCCACACCACCATGACGGTGGCCGAGACGGTGAGCGTCGCTGCCGGATCGGGCTCCGCGGAGGCCGTCGGTGTCACGCTGCGGCGCATAGAAGCCAAGGTCAAAGGCTACGAAGGCGATGCCTGCGGCGAGTGCGGCAACTTCACCCTGGTGCGCAACGGTACGTGCTTGAAGTGCGTGACCTGCGGCGGCACCACCGGCTGCTCGTGAGGACCCCGATGCGGAGCGACTCCCTCGCCGGCCTGCTTGATCGTGTCGATGCGTTGACGCGCGACATGTGCGAACCAGAAAGCCGGCTGGCAGAGGTCAGCTCCCGCATCGCCCGCAATCAGGCCAGCGGCGAGGACTTCGCCGAACATCGCCGGCTGTCCGACCAGATTGGTGGGTTGATGGATCAGGTCGCCGACCTGCGCACCGTCATCGCCCAAGTCTTGGCGCGCAGCCGCGCGAGGGCGGCATAGCGATGGCCCCGCTCAGCGCCGTCCAGCATTGCGAATCGGAGATCGAAGCCGAGCTGCGGCGCTATCAGGAGCGCCATCGAGCCATCGAGACGCGCCGGGGCACCGGCGTGCAAGGATTTGACGACGGCGAGGCGCAAGCGCGGCTCGCCACCTTCATCGCCCGCCTCAACGAATGGCAGGCACAGGTGCGATCCGCACGGATTGCGGTGATGCACGGCGCGGGATTTGCCCGCGAACTGGAGACACACGCAGGTTGAGTACGCACACCCCGTTCCGAGATTCACCCACGTGGGAAGCCAGCCCTGGCGTCGCGCGCGGGTGGATAGCGGATGGATGCTGGACCCTCGTCACGGCCGAGGGCTCTCCTGTCCGCGCGTTGTGTGGTCCTTTGGTAAATCCTCCCTGATCGACTAGGCGGGCCGAGCTGGTGCCCACGAAGCTCGGCCCGCCCTTTTTGATGTATCAGCGCGGCGCGTAGGCGTTGATGAAGGCGTCGCGGTTCGGCATCTTCACCGCGGGTAGGGACTGGGCGTTGATGACGTCGGTCTCGCCGATGATCCGGTTCAGGAACAGGACGTAGGCAGTCGCCGCGTACACCTCCTCATCGGTGAGCGAGAGAGGTGCGTTGTAGGGCATCGCCCGGCGCACGTAGTCGAACAGGGTTGTCGCGTAGGGCCAGTAGCTGCCGACCGTCTTGAACGTCTGAATCTCGTCCTGCAGCGTGCCTACGCCGCTGGCGAGACGATCGTTGGTGGCGCCCTCGCCCTTTTCGCCGTGACACGCGGCACAGCGCGCGATGAACACCGCCTCGCCCTGCTTGGCGGTTGCCTGGCCGGGCGGCAGGCCGGTGCCGTCGGGAGGGATGCTGATGTCGAACAGCCGGATCAGCATCTCCGGCGCCGGCTGGCCGAGCTTCGGCGGATCGACGGCGAGCGCCGTGCTGGCCGCAACGAGGGCCGTGGCGGTCATACCGCCGAGCAAAACCTTACGCCCAAACATTCTTCACGAGTCCGCTCGCACGGACCTCCCAGGTCGTAATGCCGTTGTAGTGGTAGGCGTTTTTGATGCCCTTCGAGCCGATCAGCTCGGCGCGCGTTGGCTGCACGGCACCGGTTTCGTCGGTGGCGCGGCTTTGCAGAATGACCTCACGGCCATCCCACTGCCACGGCAGGCGGAAGCGCGTCAGCGCGCGGCTGGCGATCGGTTCCTGCAGGGCGGCCTCCGCCCACGAGGCGCCACCGTCGGCCGAGACGTCGACGCGCTTGATCTTGCCGTTGCCCGACCAGGCGAACCCGGAGATCTCGTAGAACCCCGGGCCCTGCATGTTGATGCCCTCGGACGGACGCGTGATGACCGACTTCACCTCCATGGGGAAGGTGAACTGCATCGACTTTCCGTCCGGCATCAGCTCCGTGTACTTCGATGTCTCGTCCTTGGTGTGGGTCGGGCCCTCGGTCACCTTGATGCGGTGCAGCCACTTGACGTTCATGTTGCCTTCCCACCCGGGCAGCAACAGGCGCATGGGGTAGCCCTGCTCGGGCCGGATGCGCTCGCCGTTCTGGAAGAGCGCGACCATCGCGTCGCCCAAGCACTTGTCGAGGGGAACGCTGCGGCTCATGGCCGCGGCGTCGATGCCTTCGGCCAGGATCCACTTTGCCTTGGGATCGATGCCTGCTTCCTCCAAGAGGTAGTGCAGCGGCACGCCGGTCCACTCTGAGCACGACAGAAGGCCGTGCATCGTGGCGACGAAGCCGACGGGCGGTTGGGCGGCCCAGCCGCCGCCGCTGTTGCCGGCGCACTCGATGAAATGGATGGCCGACACGCGCGGGTAGCGCATCAGCGATTCGAGATCGAACACCAGCGGCTGACGCACCAGGCCGTGGATCAGGAGCCGGTGGCGATCGGGATCAATGTCGGGCACGCCGCTGTGGCTGCGCTCGAAGTGCAAGCCACTCGGCGTGATGATGCCCTCGAGCAGGTGCAACGGAGTGCGCGACGAGCCGGCGCCGGGGCTCGGATAGCTGGGCGCGCGCACGGTGACGAGGCGCTGCACCGGCTCCTCGAATCGCGACGGCACGCCGTAGGGCGTGAACGACTTGCCTGGCTCCTTGCGCCAATCCGGCACGGTCGCCATCTGCGCGGATGCAGGCCGAGCTCCCAGCACACCGCTCAGCGCTGATGCCCCTGCAAAGAATGCGCCGCCGCTCAAGAACAGCCGGCGATGCAGCAAGCCGTTGGCCGCAACCGGCTCGGCGTCCGCGAACGGTTGCGCCTCGTTCGGAGTCTTCGCCATCTCAAACCCTCCCCTACTGGTCCCGGGGCGCGATGTTAGTCCCATGCGCTCGCCCAGGCCAAGCCGCCCGCAGCGCACGGCGGCTGCCGCGAACGGCCACCATGGCATCTGGCGGCGGGCGCCGGTATGGTTCCCTCTGGCGTCATGATCCATCCTCGCAGGAAACTTCGGTTCGCTGCGCCCGCGACGGACATGGCGCGTGCGCCACTGCGCAGATTCCGGCGCACCGGAACGGCGATCCCCCCGGCATGATTGGGTTCATCCGCCGGTTGCCGACGCTTGTGCGCGGGCACTGGGGGGCGTTCCTCCTTGTCGCGGCGTTGTTCCTGGCAACGAGCGCGTTCGAAAGCGCGCTGCTGCCGCTCGTCATCCAGGTACTGATCGACGACGTTCTGACGCCGCGCAACGCGACGCTGCTGCTCCCGCTACTGGGCGGCGTGGTCGGCGCCGCTGTCGTCTACTGCTTCGTGGCGATCGGCCGCGACGTCTTGCACGCGCGCCTGGGCGAGAGGCTGTTAGCGGGGGTGCGCGAACGTCTTTATGTCCGCCTGCAGCGCCAGAGCGTCGGGTTCCACGCGAAGACGGCAACGCCCACCCTGGTCGCACACTTCACCACCGACCTGAGTGCGGTGGAACAGAGTCTCGCGTCCGGCATTCCGTGGGCGCTCACCGGCACCCTCGGACTTTGCATCAGCAGCGCGTTGCTCTTCACCCTGGAGTGGAAGCTGGCGCTGCTTGCGATGGCAGGACTGGCGCTCTCGACCGCCGGACCCTGGCTACTCGGCGGCCGCGCTCTGCGGGCGAGCCGGCGCGTGCGCGAGGAACAGGCCCAATTCGCGGCACGCGTCCACGAGGATCTCGCCGCCCACCAGACGGTGCTGGCGTTCGGCATGCAGGGCAGCCTGCTGGAACGCTTTCGTCGCAACCTTGGCAACTACCTTGCCTTATCGACGCGAGCGCAGATTCTCGGCGCCCTGGTCGAGCGTACGCCGAATCTCACCATGCTCGCCTTCAACATGGGGATTCTGGTGGTGGGCTCGCTGCTGGTGTTCCGCGGCGACATGAGCATCGGATCGCTCGTCTCTTTCTATGCCCTATCGACAGGCCTCAGCGCATCGGTCGGCGGCATCACGTGGTCGCATCCCTACTTCATCGCAGCAGACTCCGGCCTGGGGCGCATCGACGACGCCCTGGCAGAAGAGGTCTCCGTCGCCGACCGCAGCAATTCCGGCGAAGCGTCGCCGCTTGCCGACGGCATCGAGCTCGATCGCGTCACGTTCGGATATTCGGCGGAGCGGCCGAACCTGCGCGAGGTCAGCCTGCGCGTGCCGCGCAACTCCTACTGCGCGTTCGTCGGACCGAGCGGGTCTGGCAAGTCGACCGTCCTCAACCTGGTGCTGCGCTTCTTCGATGCGCAAGACGGTTCGGTGCGGTGGGACGGGCGAGACGTCCGCGAACTGACGCAAGCGTCGCTGCGCGGTCAGATGGCGGTCGTCTTCCAGGACAACGTCGTCTTCCGTGACACGGTTCGGGCCAATCTGCGGGTCGGCAAGGCAGACGCAACCGACGACGAGATGCGCGTTGCGCTCGCCGATGCGGAACTCCTGGACCTCGTCAACAAGCTGCCCAGCGGCCTCGACACCATGCTCGGCGAGGGCGGCGTGCGCCTGTCGGGCGGCCAGCGCCAACGCCTCGCCATTGCGCGCGCTCTCCTGCGCAACCCATCGGTACTGGTGCTCGACGAGGCCACTAGCGCCCTCGATCCGGCGACCGAAGCCGCGGTGAACGAGACGGTGCAACGCGTCGGCCGCACGCGCACGGTGCTCTCCGTCACCCACCGCCTGTCGTCCACGACGAGCGCCGACAGCATCTTCGTCTTGGACGGCGGCAAGCTGGTCGAGCACGGCACCCATGACGAGCTGCTGCGCAAGGGGAGCCTGTACGCGCAGCTGTGGGCGAAGCAGAGCGGCTTCGGCGTCAGCGCCGAGGGCGACTGGGCGACGGTAGAGGCGTCGCGCCTGAAGCAGCTACCGCTGCTTGCCGGTCTCGCCCCGGATATCCTTGAATTGCTGGCACAGCAGTTCCAGCCCGAGATCTATCCGGCCGGCCGCGAAGTGGTGCATCAGGGCGACCCGGGCGATCGGTTCTTCATCGTGGCGCGCGGAGACCTCGAGGTGATCGCCGACGACGCTGGAGGCCCTCGGCGCATCGCGACGCTGCGCGACGGGGACTACTTCGGCGAGACCGCCCTCCTCTACGACCAGCCGCGCTCGGCGACCGTGCGGACCCTGGCGCCGAGCGTGCTGTTGTCGCTGCGCCGCCGCCCGTTCCTGGCACTGCTGCAGACGCGTCCCGACCTGCGCGCGCAGATCGAGAAAGAATCCCAACGCCGGCAGGCGCGCGTCGCATGAGCGCCCCGCTGCCGGACGTCGGGCCTGTCGCAGCCAATACAGTGCCGTGGTGGATGGGCGGATCCCTCGCCGTCGGCGCCAATGGACTGGAAGTGGCAGGCCAGAGCGTCGCGGAGCTGGCGGCAGAGGTGGACGGACCGCTGTATCTCTATGACGGCGCTCGCGTCCGCGTGCAGATCGCCGAGGTGCGCGCGGCACTCACACCGTTCCGAGAAACCCGCATCTGTTACGCGATGAAGGCCAATCGCTTCGGCCCCCTTCTCGATCTGATGCGTCGCGAGGGCGTGGACATCGATGCCTGCTCGCCGCGCGAGGTCGCGGTGGCGCGCGGCGCCGGGTTCGTGGCCGCGCAGATCTCCGTGACGGCTTCATCCCTCTCCGAGGCGGATCTGCGTGCGTTCGCCGCCTCGGGTCCGCACGTCAACTTCGACCACGCCCCCACCCTGCGCCGCTACGCGCAGCTGGTGCCGCGCGGCACGCGCGTCGGTTTGCGCATCGATCCGGGCGTGCACGTCGGCTACGGCGTCAACAGCCGCACCGACTACGGCGACAGCAGGCTCGGCCTGTCGCCCGCGGACGCCGGCGCGGCGTTGGCCGCGGCACAGGACGCGGGGCTCGTGGTAGACACACTGCACATGCACCTCGGCTGGGGCATACGCGGGAAGGACGAGGTCCATTTCCGCCGTGCCCTCGGGGTTCTCGCAGACCTCGCGCCGCGCGTCCCAGACCTGCGCTGCATCAACGTCGGCGGCGGTCTTGGCGGTCGCCTGCGCCCGGGGGACGATCCCCTCCGCGCCGAGCGGTGGGCCGCGGCGATCGGCGAGGTGTTCGGACACGGCGGACCGGTGATCGCCTGTGAGTTGGGTACGCATCTGGTCGCCGCCGCCGGCATCCTGGTGGCGCAGGTGACCGCAACGTGGACCAAGAATGGTGAGCGCTGGGCGGGCCTCAACGTCGGCCAGGCGGCCAACGTCTATGCCGCGCACTACGGGTTGGAGCTCGAGTTCGTGGTGATCGACCGGCCGCTGGCAATGGCGACCGAGCGGGTCAGCATCGGCGGCAACATCAACGAGTCGGGCGACGTTTTCACCCGGCAGCGGCTGCTGCCGCCGCTCGCCGAGGGCGACCGGGTCGCCATCCTGCCGGCGGGCGCGTATGGGTCGAGCATGGCGAGTGACCACTGCCTGCGCGGTGGGTTCATCGAGCGGCTGCTGCCCTAGCCAACAGCGGTTTTGCTGGCCTTTGCGGCTGCGTGGCCGCGATTTTGTGAACGACACGCGCAGGCTTCCCCGGCTACCGTTAACTATGCCGAGCGCGTTTCCGGGAGGGGAGCGTTTGTCTCGGGCCAGTAGGACCAAAGGGAGGCTTCCTGCCAATGACCCAACCCATCAAGGTCGACCAGAAGTACATCGATCTCTTCCATGACTACACGCACGCCATCATGCCGCGCCGCGTGTTCGTCGACCGCCTCACCATGATGGCCGGAGGCACCGTTGCGGCGTCCGCGCTGCTGCCGCTCCTCGAGAACAACTACGCCAAGGCGGCCATCGTCGAGCCGAATGACGCGCGCATCACCGTGACGCGCGAGGAGATCGACGGCGGCGACGGCGTCAAGGTGAAGACCTTGGTCGCCAAGCCCCGCGCGGCAACGGCCACCACCCGCCTGCCGACCGTCATCGTCATCCACGAGAACCGCGGTCTGAATCCGCACATTGAGGACGTGACTCGGCGCATGGCCGTCGAGGGCTTCCTCGCCCTCGGCACCGACCTGCTCAGCATGGCGGGCGGCTATCCCGGCACCGATGAAGCAGCCGCACAGATCTTCGGCCAGGTGCAGGCGCCAAAGGCGGTTGCCGAACTGCAGAACATCGCCAAGCTCGCTGCGGCGCGCCCCGATTCGAACGGCAAGGTCGGCGTGGTCGGCTTCTGCTGGGGCGGTGGCCGCGTCAACGACATCATGACGTCCGCCGACACTCCGGCGAACGTTGCGGCCGGCGTCACCTACTACGGCGGCGGCAGCGGCTGGAATGCCAACGTTGCCAACGTCAAAGTGCCGCACATGGTCCACCTCGGCTCCCTGGACACCGGCACCAACACCGGCAACATCGCCTACGCCGACGCGGCGAAGGCTGCGGGCAAGAACGTGACGGTGTTCGTCTACGAGGGCGCCAACCACGCCTTCAACAACGACACCAACGCCGCGCGCTATCACGAGGCCTCGGCCAAGCAGGCCTGGACGCGCACGATCGACTTCTTCAACCAGAACCTGAAGGCCTAGCCCTTCCGGCTTCCGAGGCGAGCTCGACGGGGAGGACCAAGGTCCTCCCCGTTTCGTTTTGGCCGTATGCTGCGCCCGAACTTGGGGGAGCCATCGTGGCGGCGATCGTCGTCGATAAGGTCGTCAAACGCTATGGCGGCGTCACCGCTCTGAGCGGGGTCAGCCTCGCCATCGCCGAGGGCGAGGTGTTCGCGCTGCTCGGGCCGAACGGTGCCGGAAAGACCAGCCTAGTCGAGATCCTCGAAGGACACCGCGACCGCGACGCGGGCACGGTCGCGGTACTGGGCATGGACCCTGCCACCGGCGGCCGCGCGCTGCGCGAGCGCATCGGCATTGTTCTGCAGGAAGGCGGACTGGAGGGCGAGCTCACGGTGATCGAGACCGTGCGCTACACCGCCACCTTGTTTCCCAAAGCGCGGCCGATCGAGGAGCTGATCGCCCTGGTGGGGCTGCAGGAGAAGATGCGCGCGCGCGTGCGCACGCTGTCGGGAGGTCAGCGCCGGCGCCTAGAGCTGGCGCTGGGATTGGTCGGCGACCCGGACCTGATCTTCCTCGACGAGCCAACCACGGGATTCGATCCGTCCGCACGCCGCCAAGCGTGGGAGCTGGTGCGCGCGCTCCGCACCTTTGGCAAGACCATCCTGCTGACGACTCACTACATGGATGAGGCGCAGGCGCTGGCCGACCGGATCGCGGTGATCGCCCACGGGCGCATCGTTGCAGAGGGCACGCCGGCGACGCTCGGCGATCGCCATCGCCGTGGAGCGCGCGTGCGATTTCGCGTGATGACGGACGTTTCCCTGCAGGACATGCCGCCGCCGTTTGCCGGCAAGATCGGCGCCTGGATCGAGGCCGAGGTGAAGGACACCACCGCCGCGCTGCATGCGCTGACCGGTTGGGCGGTGGCGCGCCGCGTCGAGCTGGACGGGCTGACGGTGGTGCCTCCGACTCTCGAAGACGTGTACCTGGACCTCATCGCGGAGCAGGCGGCATGAAACAGCCGTCGCTCGCGCGCCTGCTGCTCGGCCAGATTGGGTTGGAGAACCGCATCTTCCGGCGCTCGCCGACGGCGGCGTTCTTCAGCCTGATTTTTCCGCTGCTGATGCTGCTGGTGTTCGCGACGCTGTTCGGCAACGACCGCATCGGTCCGCTCGGCGTCACCGCGGCACAGTTCTATGCGCCCGCGCTGGCGGTGTATGGGGCGGTCTCGACGTCGTACTGGAACCTGTCCATCCACATGGTCAACTCGCGCGAGCTCGGCGTGCTGAAGCGAATGCGTGGCACGCCGCTGCCGACGTGGATGTTTCTCGGCGGCCGCCTGGCGTCGTCCGCTTGGATCGCCTTGCTGGCGGTCCTCATCATGATGGTGGTCGGCGTGTGGCTGTACGACGTGACGATCTACGTGCACACGCTGCCGGCGGCGGCGCTGACGTTCGTCGTGGGAGTCGCATGCTTTGCGGCGCTGGGCTGCCTCGTGGCGGCGCTGTCGCCGAACAGCAACGCGACGCCGCCGATCGCCTCGGCGACGCTGCTGCCGCTTGGATTCATCTCAGAGGTGTTCATCCCGCCGTCGGCGTCGGCGCCTGCGTGGCTGGGCACCGTCGCGGACTTCTTCCCGCTCAAGCACTTCGCGCGCGCGTTCTCGGGCGCCTTCAGCCCGACGCTGCATGGCAGCGGCTTCGCCTGGAGCGACGCCGGCGGCACTTACGCCATCCTGCCGCACCTGGCGGTGATGGCG
This sequence comes from Rhizobium sp. Q54, assembly GCA_945947575.1. Taxonomy (GTDB): domain Bacteria; phylum Pseudomonadota; class Alphaproteobacteria; order UBA2966; family CAIVPW01; genus CAIVPW01. Next base: position 44,960 of record CAMEYM010000013.1, on the reverse strand, counting down.
GCCTGGGGAATCGGCGGCGGCTTGTTGGCCGTTCGCCTGTTCCGCTGGGAGCCGCGGCCGGAGACGGTCGGCTAACCGTCCACCGCATCCAATCGCTGAGGCCCTCGATTCGAGGGGCGCTTGACTCTGCCCAATACATAACCGTATGGTTCCTGAACCATCTGGTTATGGATTTGGCGCAGTCATGTCGCTTTCGCTGAGCACCGGGCCGAAGAACCTCGACGCTACGTTCGCGGCCCTGGCCGACCCGACGCGGCGCGCCATCCTGGCGCGGCTGGCGTCCGGTGAGGCCTCGGTCGCGGAACTAGCCGAGCCCTTCTCGATGAGCCAGCCGGCGATCTCCAAGCACCTCAAGGTGCTGGAGCGCGCTGGGCTCGTCTCGCGCGGGCGCGACGCGACGCGGCGGCCACGCAAACTCGAGGCGGCGCCCCTCGCCGCCGCCAACGAGTGGATCGAGAACTACCGCAAGCATTGGGAGGGCACGTTTCAGCTGCTCGATGCCCTCCTCGACGAACTGAAGGCCGCCGAAGCGCGCGCCGCCTCCAAGACCCGCATCCGCAAGAAGTAGGAGACTCGCCATGCAAAAGACCGGAGACCTCAAGGTCGAAGCCCACGGCGACACCGAGATCCGCATGACGCGCACTTTCTCGGCACCACGCCGGCTGGTGTTCGACGCCTGGACCAAGCCGGAGCTGTTGAAGCGTTGGCTGTTCGGGCCAAAGGGCTGGACGCTCACCGTGGCGGACATCGACCTGCGCGTCGGTGGCAAGTACCGCTTCGTCACGACGCACTCCGACGGCCGCACGATGGGCTGGGGTGGCGTCTACACCGAGGTGAAATCGCCGGAGCGCCTCGTCGCGACCGAGCGCTTCGACCAGCCGTGGTACCCCGGCGACTCCGTCAACACGGTCGAGCTCACCGAGAAGAACGGCAACACGATCATGGTGAGCACCATGAAGTATGTCACCCGCGCGGCGCGCGACGGCGTGCTCGCATCGCCGATGGAGGAGGGCCTGCGGCCCGGCTTCGACCGCATGGACGCGATCGTGCAGGAACTGGCGGCGGCGCAGAAGCGCTAGCCGCCGCACGCAGCGGAGGACCGAACATCGCCATCCTGAAGGTCAGTCCGTTCCTGTGGTTCGACTCCCAAGCCGAGGAGGCGATCAACTTCTATGTCTCGATCTTCAAGAACTCGAATGTCACCGGCATGAACCGGGCGCCCACGGGCGGGCCGATGCCCGAGGGCATGGTGATGTCGGGGAGCTTCGTGCTCGACGGCGTCGAGTTCCTGGCGCTCAGGGGCGGCCCGCTGTTCAAGTTCACCGACGTCCGCCGAAGCGAAGTAGTTCTGCACCGTGCTCACCTCAACTTGGTGTGAGTTGACGGATTCTTCCTGACCAATCCGCTGTCAAGCGCCACACGGATTCTTTGCTCGCCGCTCGTCGTCCGCTGTCTGAGATCCCATTTCGACGGCATGCGCGATTCCGTCCTGATGGCAATCCAACTTGCTCGGCCCACGCGATACCGCGCGTCGGCAGCTACGGGAAAGATACGGGAGAAGAACGGCGTAGATTCGGTGGCGATACGGGCGAGTTGCGGGCTCTCGCGTTCGCGAAAGCCGCAGAAACCCTGGCCAGCCGCCGGCTTCGCGCTACGTCGCTGCCTTTTTTTGCATCGCCGCGGGCAGCTGGACGCGGATGTGGACTTCGCGCAGCTGCTTCTCGCTGACCGGCGCGGGGGCGCCCATGAGCAGGTCTTCGGCTCTCTGAGTCATCGGGAAGGCGACGACCTCGCGCAGGTTCGGTTCCTCGGCGAGGAGCATGACGATGCGGTCGATGCCCGGAGCCGTGCCGCCGTGCGGTGGTGCGCCGTAGTGGAACGCGGAGAACATGCCGCCGAAGCGTTCCTCGACGTCCTTGCGGGTGTAGCCGGCGATCTCGAACGCCTTGACCATCACCTCGGGCAAGTGATTGCGGATGGCGCCGGAGGACAGCTCCACGCCGTTGCAGACGATGTCGTACTGGTAGGCGAGGATGTCGAGCGGGTCCTGCGTCGTCAGGGCCTCCCCGCCGCCCTGGGGCATCGAGAACGGGTTGTGCGAGAAGTCGATCTTTTGGTCGGTCTCGCTGAACTCGAACATCGGGAAGTCGACGATCCAGCAGAAGCGGAACGCGTCCTTCTCGATCAGGCCGAGCTCGTTGCCGAGCCGCGTGCGCGCCAAGCCGGCGAGCTGCGCGGCCTTGTTGGGCTTGTCGGCGGCGAAGAACACGGCGTCGCCCGATTTGAGGTTCGCGGCCTTCTTGATCGCGTCGAGGCGCGCGGCATCGAGCTTGCCGGCGATAGGTCCCTTGGCGGCATCACCCTCGAAAATGATGTAGCCGAGACCCGGCCATCCCTCTTCCTTGGCCCAGTCGTTCATCTTGTCGAAGAACGAGCGCGGCTGGCCGGCCGAGCCGGGCGCCGGAATGGCGCGCACGACCGAGCCTGCGTCGATGGCCTTGGCGAAGATGCCGAAGCCGGAGCCCTTGAAGGCGTCGGTGACGTCGGCGATGACGATCGGGTTGCGCAGGTCGGGCTTGTCGTTGCCGTACTTGAGCATCGACTCGCGATACGCGATGCGCGGGAACGGGTTCGGCGTCACCTTCTTGGTGGGAGCGAACTCCGTGAAGATGCCGTGCATCACCGGCTCGATCGCCTTGAAGACGTCTTCCTGCTCGACGAAGCTCATCTCGACATCGAGCTGGTAGAACTCGCCGGGCGAGCGGTCGGCGCGCGCGTCCTCGTCGCGGAAACACGGCGCGATCTGGAAGTAGCGATCGAAGCCCGCCACCATGTAGAGCTGCTTGAACTGCTGCGGCGCCTGCGGCAGGGCGTAGAACTTGCCGGGGTGGATACGGCTCGGCACGAGGTAGTCGCGCGCGCCTTCCGGGCTCGATGCCGTCAAAATCGGCGTCTGATATTCCGTGAAGCCCTGCTCCACCATGCGGCGGCGGATTGAGGTGATCACCTTGCTGCGCAGGATGATGTTCTGGTGCAGCTTGTCGCGGCGCAGATCGAGGTAGCGATAGCGCAGGCGCAAGTCTTCCGGATAGTCGTGGTCACCGAACACCTGGATCGGCAACTCCTCGGCGGCCGACAAGACGTCCAAGGCGCCGATGCGAACCTCGACGGCGCCGGTGGGCAGCGTGGGGTTGATCGTTTCTGGACTGCGGGCCACGACCCGGCCCAGCACCGTGACCACGCTTTCGGCCCGGAGGGAATCCGCACCCACAAAGGTGGGCTCCCCCTGCTCCACCACGCACTGGGTGATGCCGTAATGGTCGCGCAGGTCGATGAACAGGAGGTTGCCGTGGTCGCGCTTGCGATGGACCCAGCCCGAGAGCTTCACCACCTGCCCGACGTGCGACGCGCGCAGGTCGCCGGCAGTGTGGGTACGATAGGGGTGCAGGGCCATAGGGTGGCTCTTCCTTCAGTGGCGCCAGGCGCCGCGCGCGTTCCGCGCGACGTTCAGCGAACCGTGATTGGGTGCCGCTTCCGGGGTTGGCCTGAAGCGATGGCCGGGCTGGCCGGAAGCGGCCGGAGTGCCGCACGTCCCGAGTGGCATTGTCAAGGCCGCGCAGCCCCTCGAGGCCGCACCGTGCCGGGCGGTTCAGCTACCCCCTGGCCCGGGCTTTCGTGTAGAACACGGCGCCATGACCTTAGTAACCGATACGGCCTCGCTGGCGGCAGTTTGCAAGCGCTTTGCGGCGGCGCCCTACGTCACCATCGACACCGAGTTCATCCGCGAGACGACGTACTGGCCGCAGTTGTGCCTGGCACAGATTGCCGACGCCGAGGACGCCGTCGCAGTGGACGCGCTGGCGCCCGGCATCGACCTGTCGCCGCTGCTGGATCTGCTGGCACGCAAGGAGACGCTCAAGGTGTTCCATGCCGGACGGCAGGACATCGAGATTTTCCTGCACCTGTCGGGCAAGGCGCCGACGCCGGTGTTCGACACGCAGATCGCGGCGATGGTGTGCGGCTTCGGCGAGTCGGTGAGCTACGAAACCTTGGTGACTCGTCTCGCCAACGCGCGCCTGGACAAGCACTCGCGCTTCACCGATTGGCGCCGGCGTCCTCTCACCGACCGCCAACTGCGCTATGCGCTCGACGACGTGGTGCATCTGCGCACGGTGTACGAGAAGCTGAACAAGCGCCTCGACGACACCGACCGCACCGCCTGGGTGGCCGAGGAGATGGCGGCCATCACCGAACCGGCGACCTATGTGACGGAGCCGCATGAGGCGTGGGAGCGCCTCAAGGTGCGCTCGACCGATCCGCGCTTCCTGGTCGTGCTGCGCGAAGTCGCGGCTTGGCGCGAGCGCGAGGCACAGACGCGCGACCTGGCACGCAGCCGCGTGCTGCGCGACGAGACGCTGATCGCGGTGGCTGCGCATCCGCCGCGCGACCGCGCCGAGCTCGCCCGTATCCGCGGCATCTCGAAGGGCCTCGCCGAAGGTTCCTCAGGCGGCACCCTGCTCGAGTCGGTGCAGACGGCGCTGGCGCTGCCCGAATCCAGCCTGCCCAAGCGCGACAAGATGCGCCGCGTGCCATCGGGCATCGGCCCGATGGTGGCGCTGCTCAAGGTGCTGCTCAAGATGAAGTGCGAGGAGCACGACGTCGCCCAGCAACTGGTCGCTTCGAGCGAGGAGCTCGAGGACATCGCCGCCGGCACGAGCGACGAGTCGCGCTGCCTGCACGGCTGGCGCAACGAAGTGTTCGGCGAGGACGCCGTGCGCCTGGTAAATGGCCAGGTCGCATTGGCGGCGCGCAAGGGCAAAGGCGTCGAACTGGTGACGTTGCCTCGCATGGCCGAGGAAGCGCCGCCGCGCGTCAAAGCCGCCGGCTAGCGACGGAGTTGAACCGTCAGCGGAGAGTCGAACGGAACGCACTGCACGCGCGTCAGCCCTCGACGCTAACCTCGGGCTTGCGGCTGAAGGCCTTGGCGAGCGACTCGAGACGCTTCTCGATCTTCTCACCGAGCAATGTCGCGTGACGCGGCGGCACGCTGAGCTTGAGGGAGTCGGACGACAGCGTCAGCTTCGTCGCCGGTAGCACGCCGGCGGCGCCACCGCACAGCGTATGGCCGAGGCGCAGAGCGCGGCCGAGGCGCTCGGCGCGCTGCTGGTCCTTGTCATCGAGGATGGAACGCGCCTGCTCGATGCGGTCGGGTGCCTCTTCATCGTCGTAGCGCGCGCCGACCGAGAGGGCAACGAACGCGCGGCCGGGGTGGTCAATGCCGACGAATGGCGCGTGCAGGATCGTGCTGACCGCCTCGGCGGTGCGATAGTCCGGGTGCACCATCCAGGCGATGTCGGACAACAAGCATGCGGCGCTGCGCATGCGACCGTCGGGGAGGGATTCGTCGGCGAACAGCGGATCGGTCCAGCGGCGCAATTCCTCGCCGACCGCGGCGCCGCGACCGGTGCGATTGACCATGCGCGCCACCACCTCGAGCAGCGGATCGCTGTTGCGGGCGCGCGGCGACAGGCGGTCGTGCATCACGCCCTCGCGCACGCCGTTGGCCGAGAACACCACGTCCTTGGCGTTCGACATATAGAGGATGCGTCCCAGCACCAGCGCAGCGAGCGGCATGGTGTCGGCGCGGCCCTTGTCGATGCCTTGCAGGCCCTGCACGGACTTCTCCGACAGGCCGGCGATCGCCTCGGCGAGCTTCATCGCCTCGGTGGCGCCCATGCGGTAGTGGTGGACGATGTGCAGCGGGTAGTTCTTCCGCGTCATGTCGAGGCGCGCGAAGCTGCGCCAGGCGCCGCCGACCGCGTAGAACGTGCGGCCGCCGTTCTGCTTCCACAACCATTCCAGCTGACCGAGCGCCGCCGTAACGGTCTCGGCCGCTTTCGGGCGCGTGCTGCCGGCGAGCATGAGGGTGCCCAGCGGCAGGGTGACGCCCTCGCCCGGCTTGCCCTGGCCGATCTGCATGAGTTCGAGGCTGCCGCCGCCGAGGTCGCCCATGATGCCGTCGGCTTCCAAGATGGCGGCGCACACGCCGAGCGCAGAGAGGCGCGCCTCCTCCTGGCCGCGCAGCACTTGCACCGCATGCCCAGTGCGCTTTTCGATGAGCGCGACGAACTCGGCGCCGTCGGTGGCGTCGCGCACCGCGGCCGTGGCAACGATCTCCGGCAAGCCCGCGCCGAGCGCACCCGCCAGCGCCACGAACCGGTCGATGGCGGCGAGCGCGCGCTTGCGCCCCTCGGGATTGAGGCGCTGGGACTCGCGCAGGCCGCGGCCGAGGCCGGCCAGGACCTTCTCGTTGAAGATCGACAGGGGCGCGCGCACTAGGCCCTCGTAGACGACGAGACGCACCGAGTTCGAGCCGACGTCGATCACGGCCAAGCGCCGCTCGCCGGTGGCGGCGGGCTGGCGCGCCGCCGAGCGTGGGATCTCAGCGGTTGTCAGGGACAAGCTTGGCACTCGGTTTGGCGCGCAATGCCTTGCCGCGACCGGACAGGCTCGGGTTGGTCATGAAGTACGAGTGCGCCGAGAAGGCGTTTGGTCCCGACGCGACGCGCGTGTAGTTGCCGTCCGGCCCCTCGATCCACGACTGGGCTTGGTCTCGCAGCAGCGCACCCATGATCTCGTCGAGCACCTGGCGATGCACGGTGGCGTTCTCGATCGGCGCCAGCACCTCGACTCGGCGGTCGAAGTTGCGCGGCATCCAGTCGGCCGACTCGATGAACACCTTCGCCTCCGGATGCGGCAGGCCGTGGCCGTCGCCGAAGCAAACGATGCGGCCGTGCTCCAGGAAGCGGCCGACGATGCTCTTCACCCGGATGTTGTCGGAGAAGCCGGCGATGCCCGGACGCAGGCAGCAGATGCCGCGCACGACGAGGTCAATGGAGACGTCGGCCTGACTGGCGCGGTACAGCGCATCGATGGTCTGCGGATCGACGAGGGCGTTGAGCTTGGCCCAGATCGCGGCCGGGCGCCCTGCCCGCGCGTGGGCGATCTCGTTCTCGATCAGCCGCAGAATCGTGTTGCGCAAGTCGCGCGGCGCGATGACGAGCTTCTCCAGCTTGGGCGGCGGCGCTGTGCCGGTCATGTAGTTGAACACGTGCGCGGCATCGCGGCCGATGGCGGGATCCGACGTGAATAGCGACAGGTCCGTATAGATCTTCGCCGTCGTCGGATGATAGTTGCCGGTGCCGAGGTGAACGTAGCTGACCAGCGCGCCGCCTTCCTGGCGCACCACCAGCGAGACCTTGGCGTGAGTCTTGAGCGTGACGAAGCCGTAGACGACGTGCACGCCCGCGCGCTCCAGGTCGCGCGCCCACTTGATGTTGGCCGCTTCGTCGAAGCGCGCTTTGAGCTCGACCAGCGCGGTGACGTTCTTGCCCGCCTCGGCCGCCTCGATGAGGGCGGCGACGATCGCCGAATCCTTGCCGATGCGATAAAGCGTCTGCTTGATGGCGATGACGGCGGGATCGGCCGCGGCCTGCACGATGAAATCGACCACCGTGCGGAACGTCTCGTACGGGTGGTGGACGAGGATGTCCTTCTGCTGGATGGCACGGGCAACGTCGCCGCCGGATTCCTTCACGCGTTCCGGGTAGCGCGGCGTGTAGGGCTCGAACAGCAGGTCGGGGCGATCCTCGATGATCAGCTGCGAGGTGTCGCCGAGACCCAAGATGCCGTCGGTGACCGTGACGGACTCCTCGGCGATGCCGAGCTCATGGGCGACGAAGCGGCGCAGGTCCGGCGGCATCGCCGCATCGACCTTGAGGCGGATAACGTTGCCGCGCCGGCGCCGCTTGATGGCGAGCTCGAAGTAGCGCACCAGATCTTCGGCTTCTTCTTCGACTTCAATATCGGAGTCGCGCAGGATGCGCAGCAAGCCGCGGCCAACCATCTCGTAGCCGGGGAACAACCGGTCGAGGAACTGCTCGACGAGGTTTTCCAGCGAGAGGAAGCGGATCGCCTCGCCGGGCAGGCGCAAGAAGCGGCGCACCTGCGGCGGCAGCGGCAACACCGCAGTGAGCCCCTGGTTGTCCTGGCGCCGGCGCAGCTGCAGCACCAAGGCGAAGCCGAGGTTCGGCAGGAACGGGAACGGGTGCGCCGGGTCGGCGGCGATCGGTGTCAGCAGGGGGAACACCTGCTCGAGGAAATAGCTCTCGAGCCAGTCGCGGTCCGAGGACGTGAGCTCGGACGAGTCGACCACGGAGATGCCGGCCTCGCGCAACAGACCGCGCAGCAGTCCCCACGTGCGCTGCTGCTCGGCCATCAGGACGTTGGCGCGCTCGTTGATGCGCTCGAGCTGCTGCGCCGGCGTGAGGCCGTCGTCGGAGGTCTGCTTGACCCCCGCCTTGACCTGACCCCACAGGCCGGCGACGCGGACCGTGAAGAACTCGTCGAGGTTGGTCGCCGAGATCGACAGGAACCGCAACCGCTCCAGGAGCGGATGACGCGGATTGCCTGCCTCTTCGAGGACACGCTCGTTGAATGCCAGCCACGAAAGCTCGCGGTTCAGGAAGCGCTCCGGCGACTTGGCCAGGGATGCGACCGCCTCGGGGGAAGGCCGGGGCTGTCTCGGGGGCGTGGCGTCCTGCAGGGCCTGATCCGCGCGATGGCGGGCGGCCTGCTCGTCTGCCGTGGTCATGGGTGTCCTTTCCTGCCCCGTACCAACGAACCAAAGCCCTCGCTATCTGCCGCGCCCCCTTCCTAGCACCTGCCCGCGCTAGACAAAGGCCGCCCAAACCCTGAGGATTCACCCTCGGATTCCGGAGCCGCCCCAGGGCCGAAACCTTGGGGGACGCTGGCACCCGCCCGACGCGACGAGGGCTCAGAAAAGTGCGGACATTGTATCTATTTCGGCACGCCAAGGCGAGCCAGCCGGCCGGTGGGGCCACCGATCATGCGAGGCCCCTGACCCAGGAGGGTGTCACGGCGGCCAGCCGCATGGGTGCCCACCTCAAGGGGCTCGGTCTCGATCTCGGCCAGGTGCTGTGCTCGACGTCGCGGCGTACGGTCGAGACATACGAGAACGCCGCGCGCTCGTACCCTGGCCTGGAGGCAAACCTCGACGAGCGCATCTACGAAGCGAACGCCAAGCAGCTGCTGACCCTCGTGCGCACTATCGATGACGGCGAGCGCACCGCGACGGTGGTCGGCCACAACCCCGCCATGGCCGAGCTCGCCATCGCGCTCGCCGGCGCCGGCGACCTCGAGCAACTCGCGGCGATGGCGCAGGGCTTTTCACCCGGCAGCGTCGCTCGTATCGATTTCGACGCGGAACGCTGGAGCCAACTGACACCCGGCGGCGGCACCCTCGCCCTGTTCGTGACGCCGACCGAACTGGGCGCCGGCGGCTGAACGATGGCGCGCACGCGGCATCTCCTGGTCCCCTTTGCCAGCGCGATGGTGCTCGCTGCAGGCGCGATCGCGCAAACTCCGCCGCGCACGTTCGCCTGGGAGCCGACCCTGCGCGCTGCCGAAAACGGTGACGCGGAGGCACAGTTCACCATCGGCATGGCACACTATCGCGGCATCGGCACGGCGGCAGACGAGAAGGCGGCGCTGCAGTGGATCCAGCGAGCCGCGAACGCGCGCCACGCGGCCGCGCAACTCCATATGGGGCTCTCCTACCTGCGCGGAACCGAGGTGCCGCTCGACGAGACGGCGGCCGCATCGTTCCTCGAATCCGCGGCGATGCAGGGCCACGCCGAGGCGCAGTACGTCTTGGCGACGCTGCTCACCAACGGGCGCGGAGTTCCGCAGGATCACGTGTGGGCGGCGCTGTGGTACGGCAAGGCGGCGCGCCAGGGTGTGGCTGCGGCACAGTCGATGCTCGGCCTGATGTACCTCAGCGGCCTGGGCGTACCGGAGGACCATATGACGGCGCTGCAATGGTTTTTGATCGGCGCGCGCTCCGGGGACGCGGCCGGGCGCGCCGCCGCCACGTCTGTGAGCGCCACACTCAATGAGGCCGAGCGCGCCGCGCTAACGCGCACGGCCGCCGCCTGGTCGCGCAGCAGCGACGGCGGCGCCACCGACCGCGCCGCGATCCAGTTCCTGCAGCAGAACCTGACGCGGCTCGGTTACGACCCGGGCGCGCCGGACGGCCTATTCGGCGCCCGCACCCAAATGGCGTTGGAGGAATTCCGCGCGCGCATAGGCGACGAGAAGGGTCCCGTTACCTACGAAACCCTGCAGGCCCTGCGCATGCTGGTGCACGCTACCACCAACGGCACCGTTCGCTAGTCGGCCCGCCAGGCGCCTTCGACGAACTCCGCTTCGCCCTCGCCCGGCCACGGCGGCATGGTGATTGCCACAGCCGTCAGCGCAACGCTGCCGGTCACCCGAAGCTGAAACGCGGTGCCGAGGGGAATTTTCAGGCAACCACCGGCGCGCAGCGACACGATCTCGGCGCGCGTGCCCTGACGGCGCCACATCCTCCGCCTCGCCACCCAGCACGTACCAGATCTCTTCGACCGTGCGATGGACGCCGGCGCGCGAGGTGCTGCCGGGCGCGAACTCGAAGTGCGCCATGCTGCCACCGGCGAGCGCGAGCAGGATGCGCACATCGGAGCTGTCGGGCGCGCGGAGTCGAGTGTTGGAGAGAGTGTCTTGCTTGCGAACGCGGACATCGGAATCCTCCGCCGCATTCTACCTTCACAAAATGAGGGCTCCGCCCCGGGGGAGCGGGGCGGAGCCCTGGTATGCAGGGGAGAAGCGGACTTTGGGGGTCGGGGATGCGGTCGCAACTTCCCCTGCCCTCCCCTGCAGCCGGGACGTCAGGGCGAGTTGACGATCCCGAAACCCGGCGCCGCTACGCCGGGTTCCCGATCGACCGATGGCACTGCGCCGCGAATACTCTGCGGGGGAGTCCAGGTACCGTCGGCGATCGGAGTACGAATTCCGTCCATGAGGCCACGCAGGGTGCGAAGCGCAGCTTCCCGGTCGGCTCCAAACGGTTGATTGGCAATCGCGTCGAGGGTGCGCTCCAACAGACGCCGCGCCTCCTCGTTGAACGGCGCGGCAACGGGCGTGATCAGGGGAGTCACGCCGGTCGGGTGCCCGTGAGGGCTTGGAGCCGCGGTGGCGGTGAACGTAAGGACGACGGAACCGACGCTCAGCGCACACGACAGGAACAGCAGGCCGAGGAAAGCGCGCGTTGTGATCATCGTCACCCAAACTTCCATCCCACGGAGCAATCCAACGGCCTCCAATTTGGGGGAGAGGCCCTTCGCCGCGCCGCCTTCCTGCCGCGACTGCGGGGCAGGCTGGCCGGCGTTGGCGACGACCCGAACTTTCCAGCCGAGACCGTGGCATTGCCCGTGTCATCCCTGTGACCGAACCGTGGGCGCCCTCTAGGGTTGATACCCGATGGCAGTTTCCGGGGTATTTTCTGCGTTAAGGTCGCGGTCGGAGAAGCGCTAGAGGAGCGTGTCGGGACGGTGCAAAGCGCCACTCACAACGTGGCAGTCCCGGCGCACAAGCGACGCGCGCTGGTGATTCGTTGCGTGACCTTTGCAGCAGCCATGGGTTTGGCGGGATGCGCGGACCTTGGGAGCGACATCGCGACTCTCGGCGCCGACATCGCCACGTTGACGCGGCGCCCGCCGCCTGCGGCCATACCTGCGCCCCAACCGCCGCCGGCCCCAGTGCCCGAGATCGTCGCACCAGTCGTCGAAACGCCTCCCCCGCCACCGGCCGTGGCGGAGCTACCGCGACCGGCGCCGCTGACGCTCGGAGAAATCGGACCGTTGGCGGAACTGGGGCCGGAAGTGCTCGTCGGCCTCGAACCCGACCAGGTCGCGGCGCTGCTCGGCACGCCGACGACCGTCGCCGAACGGCCGCCGGCAACCGTCTGGGAGTACGCGGCGACCACCTGCAGCCTGAGCGTGCTGTTCTATCGCGACCTTAACAACGATCGGAGTCGTGCCCTTGGATACGATTTCTCGCCCAGCCTCATCGCGCCCGAAGCGCGGGCCCGATGCATCGCCGCACTCCGCGCTGCCCGAAAGTGATCCGCAACCGCGCGGCGCCGGCGCCGACGTGACGAGCGCCGAGGGCAAGTCGCGCCTTGCGCTAGTCGATGACGATCCGCTGTTCCGCGAGTCCCTCGCCGCCAATCTCGGCGACGCCGGCTTCGAGGTGCGCGAGTTCGCCGACGGCGAGGCGTTTCTCGCCGGCATGGAAGCGGAGACATATCGCCCGGACCTGTTGCTGCTCGACTGGCGCATGCCCGGAATGAACGGAATCGAGGTGCTGCGCCGCCTGCGCGAAGAGGGCCTTGAGTTCCCGGTAATCTTCCTCACGGCGCTACAGGACCAAATCTACGAGGAGACCGCACTGTCGACCGGCGCGGTCGACTACGTGGAGAAGTCGCGTTCGTTCGGCATCCTGCTGGCTCGCATCAATCTGATCCGGGGCAGCGGCAAGTTGCCCGGCACCAACGCCGACGGCGACGACAGCAACGATCCACCGCCGCTCGCGGTCGGTGAGCTGGAGCTGCAGCCCGCGGCGGGCAAAGCGCTGTGGCGCGGCCGCGAGATCGACCTGACGGTCACCGAATTCCAGATGGTGTGCACTCTGGCGGAGCGCGCGGGCAAGAACGTGCGCTACCGCGAGCTCTACGACCTCGTGCACGGCAAGGGCTTCATCGCCGGCGACGGCGGCGAAGGCTATCGTGCCAACATGCGCACCTTCATGAAACGCATCCGGCAGAAGTTCCGGGCAGCGGACGAGCGCTTTGATCAGATTGAGAACTACCCAGGTTTTGGCTATCGCTGGCGGCGCGACGATCCAAAGACTCCGTAGCCTCGCCGACAAGGCGAAGCTCGCATCGAGATCGCTGCGCTCCAGGGTCGCCCTATTGGCCGCGATCTTCGTCGCGGTGCCGATCCTGTTGTATTTGCAGTTCCAGGCCGTCGACCAGCAGCGGACGGAACTGCTGCGCGACACCATGGTCCGCCAGGGGCAGATCATCGCGGAAGGTCTGCGGCCGTTGGTCGGCCCCCTCGACACAGCACGCGCCACAGCACTCGCCGCTGCGCTCGACCGCATGAGCGCGGGACGCGTGCGCATCCGCCTGTTGTTCCGGCCGCGCGCCAATGCGGGAGCTGACGCCGGATTCTTCCTGGTGGCCGCTTCCCCGCCCGTGAGCGGCGCGCAGATCGATCAGGAGCGGCGCCAGCTGGCCGCGTCGGGCGTGCTGAATGATCTCGTACCCAGCTGCGAGCGCACCCAGCCCCTCTCCTACCGCTATACCAACCCGGCCGGCATCGAGGAGCTCCTGACCTCCGCGACGCCGCTGATGACCGAGTCCGGCTGCTGGATCGTCGTGACGTCGGCAGCGACCACGGAACTCGTGGGCACACTCCTGTCGCAGCCGTATTGGAAGTCGCCGGAAATCCGCTTCGCGCTGCTCATCTACCTGACGATGGCGGGACTGGTGTTCGCCATTTTCACCGGCATCTGGAACGATCTGCGCGGCTTCGCCAAGCTATCGCGCCACATCCGCACCTATCGCGGCGAGGGCGCCTTCGTGCACCGCAACCACGTGCCGGAACTCGCCCCCGTGGCCGAGGAATTCGACCTACTGGTGCGCGAGCTGCGCTCCTCCGCGGAGGCGGTGCGGCGCGCCGCCGAGGACAACGTCCACGCGTTCAAGGGCCCGCTCGGCGTCATCGCCCAGTCGGTCGAGCCACTGCGTGCGGTAGTCGCCGGCCGCGACGACAAGTCGCGCAAGGCGTTGGAGCGCATCGAGAAAGCGGTCGAGCGCCTCGACGCGCTGGTCACCGCAGTGCGCCGCATGGACGTCGCGGCGGCCGAGTCGATCGGCGGCAAACGCGACCCCATTCAGCTCATGAACTTCGTCCAGGAGTTCGTCGGCAACTACCGCACCCAGCTCGGTGAGAACGCGCCGCGCATCAACATCATCTGCTCCGGCCGCAGCATCGTGCGCGCCGATCCGCAGCACCTGGAAACGGTGCTCGAGAACATCCTCGACAACGCGGTGTCGTTCACCCCGGCCGGCAAGGAGATCCGCGTCAGCTGCAGCGCCGAGGGCCATGAGGCGGCGATCGCCATCGCCGACCAGGGACCCGGCGTGCCCGAGGAGCATTTGGCGCGCATCTTCGAGCGGTATTTTTCGCTACGCGCTGCCGCCAGCGAAGGCGCCGCGAACTTCGGCGTCGGCCTGTGGATCGCCCACCGCAACATCGAGTCGATGGGCGGCACGATTGCCGCCGACAACGAGCGCGATGGCGGCCTGCGGGTCACCATCCGCCTGCCTCAAGCCTAGGAATACCGCCACGCTTGGTTAATGCCACGGGGCCGCGTTAATGCCCCGGCAACGCTTGTGTCGCGGTGTCACAGCCATAACACAGTAAGGCCCCGCCCTCACCGCAGTCCTGCCTCCTAGGTTGCCCATACCGCTAGCGAAGCGGTGGTCCCACCGACGGAGGGTGCGATGCGGAGTCCCAGCTCCCACTCAACGCCAGGTTTGGTCAGGGTAGTGGTAGGCGGTTTTTTAGTTGCGGCGGTTGCGACGTGGGCGCCGGCGCGCGCCGATGCAGCGCAGTGCGAACGCACGACCATTGGCGTGCGCGGGCACCTCATCCCGGTCGCCTACGAAGGACCGGCGGACTCGGCTTTCACGCATGCGCTCGCCGCGCCCTACGCCAGCGCCGATCAACTGCGCGCCATGCGCTTGCCGCAAGGACTCGCGACCTCCGATACGCAGACGCGCAAGACCGCGTTCCTCAACACGGTGTTGCCCCTCCTGCACGAGGTCAACACGCGTATCGCCGAGGAACGTGCCGACCTTCTCGATCTGCAACGAGTCGTGCAGCGCGGCTGCGAGTTGCGCAGCGAGGAGCGGAGCTGGGTCGAGGAAATCGCCGCCGCCTATCGCGGCTCGCCCGACAAGCTCGACGACCTGCTCGCGCGCATCGACGTGCTGCCGCTTTCGGTGGCCGCCGCCCAAGCAGCGATCGAGAGCGCATGGGGCACGTCGCGCTTCGCGCGCGAAGGCAACGCCCTTTTTGGCGAGCGCACGTACGACATATCGATCGCGGGCATGAAGGTCGCGGGTCGCACGGCGTTCCGCGTTCGCTCGTTCGAGACTCTCTACGACTCGGTCGTGCAGTACGCCGGGAACCTCAACACGCACCCGGCGTACGTTCAGTTCCGCATCAAGCGCGCCGAGATGCGCGCCAAGGGCCTGCCGCTCGACGGCCAGGCGCTGGCGTCAACGCTCAACCTCTATTCCGAGGAACGCGCCAAGTACGCGTCCACGCTGGTGACCATCATCCGTCACAACGCGTTTCACCACCTCGACGCGATCACGGTCGCCGCCATCGATCCGCTTGCGGGCCGCACGGTCGCAACCGCAGCAGAGTGATCTAGCTAGCAGTTCCCGTCTTCGTCACGGCAAGGAGTCCGCGATGGCCTCGATCCTTCCTCCCCCTCCGATCTCCGGCGCCCGGTGCGCGCGGTGCAGCGTTGATCTGCATGTCGGCGATCCGCCGTTAGGCGTTTCCGCCGTGTGGATCAGCTGCCCCGACTGCGGTGTCCGCCTTTGGCACGAGGAAAAGACGGCCTCAATGCTGCTCGGCGTCCACGACATCGACGAGGCGCGCGCCCACTGGCAGGCCGGCGCGGCGCTTCAGTAGAAGACTACTCGGCAGCAGGGAGAGAATCATGCGTTCCGGAACAGCTGCAATTCGACCGAAGTTCCCCGGTCTGGTGACTATCGCCAGCCTTGGCCTTGCGGGCATCGCGTTCATGGGTCCGCCCGCGTTCGCCGCCAACCCATTCGCCACCACCGCGGCGCGCTATGCCCAGCTGGCGGCCGAGGCGACAACGATCGAGGAGGTGCATCGCAACATGCGCCTGACGTTGAACTGCCTGGTTGGACCCGGCCACGAGGACTTCGTCGCCGGACTGTCGACCCATTGCTCGGTCCCCGACGGCGCCATCAACATGGCGGACGGCATGGCGTCGGTCAGCTATCGCCTCGCCGCCCAGATCGCCAAGACCGCGCTTGCCATCGATTCGCTGGGCGGCGCCCAGTTCGCCGCGCGCACGGCCGAGCGGCTGATCCTGGCCACCGACCCGACCAGACCCGAGGGCGTCGATATGATCGAGGTGGCCCAGTTCCAGACCGGCATAGTCGATCGCATCGACCCGGTGACGCGCACCATGACCATGGGCGCGAACACCTATCTGGTGCGCAGCGCCAACGCCGACCTGATCGGACAGGTCAGACCTGGGGAGCAGATCGAGGTGACGTACGTCGTCGAAGACGGACGCCGCGTCGCGCTCGATGTTCGCAAGATCGAGGTGCGCGAGCTGCCGGCGCCGTAATTCGCCGGACCAGCACACGCATGGGGGCGCGGCGCAAGCCGCGCCCCTTCTTATGTTCGCCGAATGCCACAGCCTTGCCACCCTGCGATCACAGGTTCCGCCCCATTTCCTCCGGGTCCTGTCGATCAAGCAGCAGGACGCGAGACCGCGCGAGCGCGTGGTCCTGCCTTTGTCGATGTAGACTGAACTCAGGAGGTCGACAATGAACTCTTCCTGGAAGACCATGCGCACCGCGGCCCTCTTCGCCGGACTGACGATGGCGGCAGTCCCTGCAGTCGGCATCGCACAGATCAAGCCCGCGGGATTCACGGAGGGCATCGTCCGTGCCGTCAATCCGGACTCACGGACGCTGACTGTGGGGGCCGAGACATACCTGGTACGCGGCAACACGGCCTCGCCGCTGTACGAGGTGCATCGCGGGGACGAGGTCGAGCTCACTTACATCGTCGAAGGCAATCGGTGGATTGCCCTGGACGTGAAGAAGACTGGAAAGCGCGGTGGCTTCCTGCTGTTCCAGTACCCCGACCCGGACCGCTACTAGCTACGACGCGACAGCGACGGTCTCGGTCTCGACGATCTCGAAGTCGTGGGTGATGGCAGCGGTCTTGGCGAGCATGGCGGTCGCCGAGCAGTACTTGTCAGCCGACAGCTGGATGGCACGCTCGACCTTCGAGCGATCAAGGCCGCGTCCGGACACCGTGAAATGGATATGGATGCGCGTGAAGACCTTGGGCTCGGTCTCGGCGCGCTCGGCATCGAGGTCGACGACGCAATCCGCCACTGCCTGACGCCCCTTCTCGAGGATGTCGACGACGTCCCATGCCGTGCAGCCGCCGGCGCCGATTAGCATCAGTTCGAGGGCGCTTGGTGCCAACTTGTGGCCGTCCGCGCTGGCGGTCGTGCCGAGCACGACCGTATGGCCCGTCCCCGACTCGCCCATGAACAGGCGCTTCTCGATCCAGCGAACCCGAGCCTTCATAGACATTGGTACGTACCTCACACCCCCGCCCCGCGCGCATAGAAGCACAAGCGCTGCGCGCCGTGCAGGACTGGCCGGCGCCCCCGGCCGGAATCCCAAAGAATTGATGCCGCGCCGATCAAATCTCAAGCTCGGTAAGGACCTCGCGCGCCAGCGGGAGGGTGAGCGGACGCCGGCGGGCCAGGGCCGCCCGGTCTAGGGCAGCGGCCGCGCGCGCCGCCGCCTCGAACGAGCGCTCCAGCCGCGCCAACAGGAAGGACAGGACTTCCGGCGGCACCTGCATCTGGCGGTCGGCGAAGTGCTTCATCAAGACGGCGGCGAGCAGCGCGTCGTCGGGGGCGGCGATCTCAGCCACCGTTAGAGTGCCGAGACGCGAGCGCAGGTCCGGCAGCTTGATGGCCCACTGCGCCGGCGGGCGCCCCGCGATGAGGAGCAAGGTCGCGGCGTTGGCGCGTGCCGCGTTGAAGAGGAACAGGAGTTCGCGCTCCGGCGCGCGGTCGGCGTCATCAACGACGATCGGCCCCCGCGCGGGTACCGCATTCAGGTCGGGCGCCGCAAAGGTCGCTCCGGACCGCGCCGCCCAGACGTGCGCGAGGTGGGTCTTGCCGGAGCCCGGCGGGCCAGCGATGACGATGCCGGGCGGCGGCCAGTCAGGCCAACGGTCGATCCAACGGACGGCTTCCTCGTTGGCGACCGAGACGAGGAAATCGTCGCGCCCCATGGCACGGCGATGGCCGAGGTCGAGCGGCAGCTGTACGCCGGTACCGGGTCCCTTGCCCTGGCCGCTCACGCCGCATCGGGTCCGCGATATATGCGACTCTGCCGGTAGCGATCGAGGCCGAACCGGATCAGCACACCGATCGCCGCGGCGGTCGGCACGGCGAGGAGCACACCGACAAAGCCGAACAGCGATGCGCCGGTAAGTACGCCGAAGATGATCCACACCGGGTGCAAGCCGACGCGGCTGCCGAGCAGGCGTGGCTGCCACACGGCGTTCTCGAGCAGCTGGCCGATGACGAATACTGCCGCGACCAGCACCAACTGGATCGGGTCGAGACCCCATTGCAGCAGTGCGACCATCATGGCGGTGAACGAGCCGAGCAGCGCGCCGAGGTACGGCACGAACGACAGCAGCCCCGCCCCTAGCCCGATCACCAATCCGAACTCGAGGCCGACGAACGACAGGCCGAGCCCGTAGACGACGCCGTCGGCGAGCGCCACCAGGCCTTGGCCGCGCACGAAGGCGGCGAGGACTTCGTCGATGCGGCGCGCCTGCTCGCGGATGGTGTCCGCGTGCTGACGCGGCAGCAACGAGTCGAGTACGGCGACGAAGCTATGCCAATCACGCAGCAGGTAGAACGACACCACCGGCGTGATGAGCAGCAGCGACAGCAGATTGAACAGCGCGAGGCCGCGGTTCCACAGGCCGGCCACGCCAACGCCAACCCACGAGGTCCACCCCGTTGCGAGACCTGCGGTGTTTTGCCACAGCGCGTTGGGATCACCGAGCATGGGGATGCGCTCGACTAGGCGGTCGATGAGAGGCAGCAGCCAGGCACGCGCGCTCTCAATGTATTCCGGCAGCCGGTCGATGAAGCCGATGATCTGGCTGTAGAGCAGCGGCGCCAGCAGCAGCAGCCCCAGCACGATGATCGAGAAGAACCCGACCGTCAGCATCCAGGTCGCGGCGTTGCGCGAGAAGTTCCAACGCTCCAATCGGTCGGCCGCCGGATCGAGCAGGTAGGCGACGGCCATGGCCGCCACGAACGGCAACAGAACTGGGCGCAGCACATAAACGACGGCGCCGAACAGCAGCAGGCTGATCAGCCAAAAAAGAACCTGCTGGCGCGCGTTCATGTCAGGCGCCGGGCTTGGTCGAGCGAGCCTGCTCGCTGAAGCGGATGAGGTAGCTGGTGCCGGACCACAGCGTGGTGATGGTGACCAACGCCATCAGCAACCAGGTGCCGATACCGGTGGTCCAGGTCTGGAGGAACGCCGACGCGTACTGGCCGAGCACCGCGGCTGCCAGTGCGATTTGCGCGACAGTATTGATCTTGCTGATGCGCATCGGCTCGAACTGCACCTCGAGGCGCAGAGTGCGCGCCAAGAGGGCACCCCCAAGGATGGCGAAGTCGCGGAACACCACCAGGATCACCAACCAGTCGGGCAAATGCCCCGCGGAACCGAGCGTCACGTAGACCGCCACGAGCAGCGCCTTGTCGGCGACCGGATCGAGGGTGCTGCCGAGCTCGGTGACGAGGTTGTAGCGCTTCGCGACCCAGCCATCGAGCGCATCCGAGATGCCCGCGATGACGAATACCCAGAAAGCTACCGCCAGGCGATCGCCGAGGATCAGCCAAATCGTCACCGGTACCGCGAACAAGCGCCCGAGAGTGATGAAGTTGGCAATGTTCACGCGCGGGGCTCAATTGAGGGCGGGAGCGCCTGGCCGCAGGGTGAGCGTCCAGTAGCCGCCGCTTTCGGACAGTATCATGCCACGTTGGGCCAACGCCGTGACAAGGCTGCCGGCCTGGCCGAAGTAGCGCAGCATCACCTGGGCACCGGTGGTGGAGATCTCGGCGAGCTCGACGGCCTTGATCTCCGGAGCGCGTTCCAGGCGCTGGCGAATGCCGATCCAGTCGCCAAGCGTGGCGAGCGGAACGTTGGCGGAAAGAACCGCTTCATTGCCGAATGCGAGCAAGTGCTCCCGCTTCCAGCGCTCCTCGATGCCGGTGACGATGGACGCGACGGCGCGCGCCAGCAGCGCCTGCACCGGTTCAGCGGCTTCGCCCCGGAAGCCCTCAATGGTGGTGCCCTCGCCGGACGGGCCGAAGCGGCGCAGGACGATGTCGATGGACGGAATGCGGCTGCCGATCTCGAAGCGCAGATTGGCCTGAGCGACCAAGACATCCTCGACGCCATAGCGCTGGGCGATGGCCGACAAGCGGCTGCGGTCCCCACCGGCGGCTTGGGCGGCGCTAATCAGGCCGACGTCGGTAAGGTCGCCGTTGGCGAGCACCATCGGCGAGAGGCTGTTGCGGTCGCGGGCGAAGCCCCACGCCTGGCGCCACGGGTTCGGGTCATCCCACAACAGGGTTGCGCCGGCGGCGTTGTAGACCGGCACGATCAGCACCGGGCGGCTGGCGGTCTCGGCGAATGGCACTTGCGAGCGCTGCAACAGCGCGCGGATGGCGTCGCGCCTAAAACTTACCGTCAGGTTGGCGAGGTAGCGCGTCGGCGAAGTGCGCTCGTTCTCAACCTGCAGGCTGAACACCATGCCGGTAAGGTCGGGCGCGCGCGGATCGGGCAGGCGCGCGTGGAACTCGCGCGGCACGATCTGCTCCAAGAGCTTGCGGTAGGCCTCGCGGGTACCGGTGGCCAGGGCGACCTCGCGCGCGGCGTTGGCGTCGGCGGCGGTCGCGTCCACGCGGATGCCGTCCACAACGAATACGCCCTGCGCCACAGCCGGAGCTGCAGCGACGGCGAGCCACAGCGTCAGCAGAACGGCTAACGCCGCTCCCAACGCGCGCACGCGCGCGCGCCATATGGCCCCGTTGCGCACGCGCCCGTGCGACATGCCTCGCGCGGCGCCACGGGCCCTGGGCGGCATTGCATCGCCAACTGGTTCAAGTATGGTGAACGCTCCGTCGGGCAGCATACTGGATGAGCGGGAAAACCAGCAACCAAGCCAGCCCGCGCATGGCCGTCGCGGTCCTCGCTTCCGGCCGCGGCTCCAACCTGCAGGCACTCATCGATGCGTGCGCTAAGCTGGATTTCCCGGCGCGCATCGTGCTGGTCCTGTCGAACGTACCCGGCGCCCAGGCGCTGCGGCGCGCCGAGCAGGCCGGGCTCGCCACCGCGGTCATCGACCATAAGCAGATTGGCTCGCGCGAGGCCTTCGACAAGGCGGCGCAGGAACAGCTGGTCGCTGCGGGCGCCGAACTCGTATGCCTCGCCGGCTTCATGCGCATCCTGACGCCGGGGTTCGTGGCGGCGTTCCGCGACCGCCTGATCAACATCCATCCGTCGCTGCTGCCCGCGTTCCCAGGCCTGCACACCCATGAACGGGCGATCGCCTCAGGTGTGCGCTTCGCCGGCTGCACCGTGCACTACGTGCGCAGCGAGGTAGATGTCGGACCAATCATCGCCCAAGTGGCGGTGCCGGTGCAGATCGGCGACACGGCCGACACGCTTGCGACTCGCGTCACGAGCTCAGAGCACCACATCTATCCGCAGGTGGTGCGCTGGATCGCCGAGGGTCGCGTGCACGTTCAAGGCGCCCGCGTGACGATCGACGGAGCGGCGGCACCTGCCGCCGTGTATTTCAATCCTCAGCCAACGATCTCGGTCTCAGCAAAGAAGTAGGAGATCTCGCGGGCAGCGGACGTCGGCGAGTCGGAGCCGTGCACCGAGTTGCGCTCGACGCTCTCGGCGAAGTCCTTGCGGATGGTGCCGGGGTTGGCGTTGGCCGGATTGGTGGCGCCCATGGTCTCGCGGTTCTTGGCGATGGCGCCCTCGCCTTCCAGCACCTGCAGCACGACCGGACCGGAGGTCATGAACGCGCACAGGGAGTCGAAGAACGGCCGCGCCTTGTGCTCGGCGTAGAAGCCCTCGGCCTGGGCCCGGGTGAGACGGGCGCGACGCTGGGCGACGATACGCAGGCCCGCCGTCTCGAGACGCTGGTTGATCGAACCGGTCAGGTTGCGCGCGGTCGCGTCGGGCTTGATGATCGAAAAGGTGCGCTCGCGCGCCATGGTCGCCTCCAATATCTAAAGTGTGGCGCGGCTTATACTGGCGCGTTGTGGCGCCCGCAAGGCACTAGGTCTTCTTCTCCCAGCCGCCAGAGTCGGTCTGCTGCCAGTAGGTGAGCGCGTGGCCACCGGCCTGGAGGGTGCGCCAGCGGGCGCGGGCCGCCTCCACCGCCTCGGCGTCATTGCCGTCGAACATGTCGAGGACGCGGGCGAAGGTGCCGACGTCCTCGGCCTCCATGCCATCCACCAGCACCAGCATGGTGGCGGCGTTGGGGTTCTCTGCGGCGTCTGCCGTCAGGTAGATCGGCTGCTGGGCAGAGTTGCCGTCGGCTTTGCTGCCGTGGGGCAGGAACGAGTCGGGGTCGTAGGTCCACAACGCCGCGTTGAGCGCTTCGACGCGATCGTCGGAGCCGGCGCGCACGAGAACGCGCAGGCCGCGTTCCAGCGCCTTCTCGAGAAGCTTGGGCAGCGCGCGGTCCAGGCCGACGCGCTGCAGGTGATAGAACGAGACTTCGGTCACTTCTCTTCGTAGTGATCGGCGACGAGGCGATTGAGGAGGCGCACGCCGTAGCCGGTGGCGCCCTTGGGCGCCGTCGGGTTGTCCTTGTTCAGCCAGGCGGTGCCGGCGATGTCCAGGTGCGCCCACGGCGTGTCGCCGACGAAGCGCTGCAGGAACTGGGCGCCGATGATCGAGCCAGCCTTGCCGCCGGTGCCGATGTTCTTCATGTCGGCGATGTCGGAGTCGATGTCCTTGTCGTAGTCCTCACCAAGCGGCATGCGCCACATCTTCTCGCCTTCGGCGTCGCCGGCAGAGACCAGGCGCGTGGCGAGCTCGTCGTTGTTGGAGAACAAACCGGCCTGGTTGTGGCCGAGGGCAACGATGATCGCGCCGGTCAGCGTGGCGAGATCCACCATGAACACCGGCTTGAAGCGGTCCTTGGCGTACCAGAGCACGTCGGCGAGCACGAGGCGGCCCTCGGCGTCGGTGTTGAGCACCTCGATGGTCTGCCCGGACATGGACGTGACGACGTCGCCGGGCCGTTGCGCGTTGGCGGACGGCATGTTCTCGACGAGGCCGACGACGCCCACGGCGTTGACCTTCGCCTTACGCGCGGCGAGCGCACGCATCGTGCCAATCACCGCGGCCGAGCCGGCCATGTCGAACTTCATCTCTTCCATGCCGGAAGCCGGCTTCAAAGAAAGGCCACCGGAGTCGAAGGTGACGCCCTTGCCGATGAATGCGACCGGCGGAGCTTTGGGCTTGCCGCCGTTCCACTGCATGACGACGACGTAGGGCTCGTGGCTCGACCCCTGCGCGACACCGATGAGGGAACCCATGCCGAGTTTCTGCAGCTTGGCGATGCCGAGCACTTCGACCTTCACGCCGAGGCTGGCGAGACTCTCGGCGTGGGCCGCAAGTGACTTCGGGAACAGGACGTTGGGCGGCTCGGTGACGAGATCGCGCGTGAAGGAGACGCTTTCGGCAAGTTTGTCGAGGATGGCGAACCGCTTCTGCGCAGACGTGTTGCCGGCCGTGAGTACCGTCAGCTGCTTGAGGCTCGGCTTTTTGTCCGGCTTCTCCTTGGTCCGGTAGCGATCGAAGCGGTAGCTGCCGAGACGCGCGCCGAAGGCGATCCGCGCCGACAGCTTGTCCTCATCGATCTTGAAACCCTTGGTCACGTCGAGCGCGATGGCGACCTTGGTGTCGCCGGTGGCCGACACGCGCCGCGCGACGTTGGCGCCGAGCACCTCGGCGGCGCGGGTATCGAAGTCCTCCGGCTTGCCGAGGCCGACCAGGATGAGACGCGAAAGACGCGTGCCGGACGGGGCGAGGATCTCGAGCGATTGACCCTTGTCGCCTTCGAAGCGACTGGCCGCCTTGATGGCGCGGCGCACGCCGCCCTTGCTCTTCTTATCCACGGAGGCCGCGAGGGCTCCGAGCTTGCCGCCCTTCGCCACACCGAGCGCCAAAGCACCGTCGGACGGAATCGTGGTGCCAGCAAAAGAGACCTTCATGAATGCTCCTCGACGGATCGTGGACAAGAGCCCCGCGCAAACCGCAATGGGCGGTGCATCTTACCGGGCGCGCCTCCCGGAAAAAACATGCCGGCAAGCGATCCGGCGTAGGGCGCTCACCAACAATATGGGCGATCTATGGGCACAAACCTTCCGCACTGCGCCAGACCCCCGCCATGTAGTGCGGCTGCGGATACGATCAAGCCAGTCCCGGCGATGTGATCTCGCTGTCTCAGAACCAGCCGCGCGTCACTTTCTCGCGCACGCCGACGTCGAAGGCGCGCGGTCGGACGCCCAACAGGGTCTGCATCGGCTCGACGGCGAAACGTTTGCTCTCCGTGCCGCGACGGAGCTCGGCGGCGGTGAACGGGACTTTGAATCCGAGGGTGGCGGCGACGTACGCGACGCCGACAAGTAGCGACAGCGGCAACGGCACGATCCACGCGCGGCGACCGAGCGCAGCGGCGGTCGCACGCACCAGGTCGCAGTACTGCATCGGCTGCGGTCCGACGATCTCGATGTCGAGCGGCAAGGCGCGCGACGGTGTCACGGCGGCGGCAAACGCCGCGACAAGGTCTTCGAAGTAGACCGGCTGCACCGTGTGGCGGCCGCCGCCCGGCAACGGCACCACGAGGGGCAGCGCGCGCGGCCAGCGTCGCATGAACCGCAGCAGGCGTCCGACGTTGCGGTCGTCGGGAGCGCCGAAGATCATCGAGGGATGCAGCATGACGCCGCGGCCGCCGGCGGCGATCCAGGCACGGAACGCGGCTTCGCCGCGGCGCACCCCGTCGGCGCCGGGGTCGGGCAGCGCCGTCGATCGGCGCACGGACCCGGTCAGCACAACCCAGCGACAGAGCGGCGGCAGCGCGGCGAGCAGCGGCTCGGCGAGGCTGGCGTGGGCGAGGCTGACGACGCACTCGGCGTCCGCAAGCGCCGCCACGATGGTGTCGCGTTGCAGGATGTCGGCTTGCCGCCGGGTGGCGCACCCGTCGACGGCGTCGAGCCGGTCGAGCTTGCGAGACAGCGCTACCACCGCGTGACCGTCGTGGCACAGGCGCGCGACGAGGTAGCGGCCGGTCTTGCCCGTGGCGCCGAGCACGGCTACGCGCACGCGCAACCTCCTGCGGTGTCCGGCCTATACTGGGTCGCCACTTGGCAGATTCCCTTGGCTTCCGACCTGCGTATACTGGCCCGGTGAATCATGTGTCGCGCTACATCCTGCGCCAGCTGGCGGGGCCGCTCGTGTTCACCACGGTCGCCCTGGCGGCGGTGGTGTGGCTGACCCAGAGCCTGACGTTCGTCGACATGATCATCAACCGCGGCCTGTCGGGGACGCGGTTCCTGTACCTGTTGCTGCTGCTGACGCCAGGGTTCCTGCTGCTGATCCTGCCGATCGCGCTGTTCGCGACCATCGTCTACACCTACCACCGCCTTACCTACGACAGTGAGCTTGTGGTGATGCGGGCGGCGGGGTTTAGCCCAAACGCCCTGGCCGTGCCGGCACTGGCGCTGGCCGGCATCGTCACCCTGATCGGCTTCGTCATCTCGCTGTATCTGATGCCGCTCGGCTTCCGCACATTCAAGGACCTGCAGTTCGTCATCCGCAGCAACCAGGCGGCGGTGCTCCTGCAGGACGGCGAGTTCAACGCCATCACGAAGGGCGTCACCGCCTTCATTCGCGAGCGCGGACCCAACGGCGAGCTGCGCGGCATCCTGGTGCACTACCGCCGCGACCCCGAGGTCGCGGTGACGCTGATGGCCGAGCGCGGCCTGCTGCTGATGGGCGAGAACGGCGTGCCCCGCTTCGTGCTGTTCGAGGGCAATCGCCAGGAGCTGCGCGTCAAAGAGCAGCAGGTCACGCTGATGACCTTCGAGCGCAACGCGCTCGACCTCGACATTCTTGGCGAGACGCCCGGCACGCGTTGGCGCGAGCCGGCCGAGCGCTACCTTGCGACCCTCTTGTGGCCGGAGGACACCCGCAACGACCGCGCCTACGCCAACGAGCTGCGCGCCGAAGGTCACAACCGCCTGGTAGCGCCGCTCTACGCCCTGGTGCTGGCGGCGATCGCCATCGCCGCGCTGCTGTCGGGCGAGTTCAACCGGCGCGGCGAATGGGGCCGCATCATCCTGGCGTCGGTCGCGGCGGTTCTCATTGAAGCGATGGGACTCGGCCTGCACTCGATCATCGTGCGGCGCTCGGAGCTGACGCCGTTCCTGTACTTGGCGCCGATCGTCGCGATGTTTGCGGCCCTGTTCGTGCTGCGCGTGCGCCGCTGGCCGCAGCTGCACTTGGCGTGGCCGCGTCGGCTGAGGTCCGCCTGATGCGGATGTCCTACACGCTTACGCTTTATTTCGGGCGCCAGTTCCTACTGGGCCTCGGCATCGTGCTGGCGGCGCTGGTCTCGGTTGCCTTCCTGTTCGAGCTTGCCGAGCTGATGCGCCGCGCCGCCAATCGCGAAGAGATGGACGCGGTCCTCGTCTTCCAGATGGGCTTGTTGCACGTGCCGCTACTCACCCAGAAGATATTGCCGATTGCAGCGCTGTTCGGATCGATGCTGGCGTTCTATTGGCTGACCCGCAGCCAGCAACTGGTCGTGGCGCGCGGCGCCGGCGTGTCGGTGTGGCAGTTCATCATGCCTGCCTTGTTGCTGGCGGGCGGCCTCGGCATCTTCTCGATCACCGTGTTCGATCCCTTCGCCTCGGCGGCAGCGGCGCGCTTCGAGCAGCTCGAGGCGCGCTACTTCCGCGGCCAGACGAGCTCGCTGGCGGTGTCGCAGAACGGCCTGTGGCTGCGCCAGGCAGGGCCCGAAGGCCAGTCCGTGATCCATTCCGAGCATGTCGGCCAGCAGGGCGAGGAGCTCGGCGAGGTCACGATCTACTTCTATGAGGGCGCAGACCGGTTCGCCGGGCGCATCGACGCGGCAACCGCAGTCCTCCGCGAAGGGCACTGGGAGCTGTTCAACGTCCTGCTGTCCGGACCGGATCGCGCGCCGCAGCGCCTCGACCGCTACATCGTGCCGACCACGCTGACCCTGGCGCGCATCCAGGACAGCTTTGCGCCGCCCGAGACCCTCTCGTTCTGGGAACTTCCTGCGTTTATCGACACGCTGCGCGAGGCCGGCTTCTCGGCCCTCAATCACCGTCTGCACTGGCATACGCTGCTGTCCTCGCCGCTGCTGCTGCTGGCGATGGTGCTGATCGCGGCGACCTTCTCGTTGCGCCTAACACGCCACGGCTATGCCGGGCTGCTGATCGTCGGCGGCGTGTTCGTCGGTCTCGTCTTATACGTGGCCGGCGACATCGTGCTGGCGCTCGGCCTCGCCGGCAACGTGCCGGCAGCCCTGGCGGCGTGGACGCCGGCCGGAGTATCGACCTTGCTGGGAGCGGCAACGCTGTTCCACCTCGAGGACGGCTAGACCCATGCGACGGGGGAAATTGCTCTGGCGCCGGTGGCCCAGGGAGTTGGCGTTCGCGCTGCTCGTGGCGCTGACCGCGGTCGCCGCGCCGGCCTCCGCCCAGCTCGCCACGCCGGAGCGGCCGGTGATGATCGCCGCCGACACCATTGTGCACGACCAGGCGACCGGCATCGTCACCGCCGCCGGCCACGTCGAGATCACCACCGACACGCAAACGATGCTAGCCGACCAGGTCGTCTGGGATCCGCGCAGCGACCGCGTGCGCGCCGTCGGCAATGTCGCCGTACTGCAGCCGGACGGCGAAGTGATCTTCGCCGACGAAACCGAGCTCACCAACCAGTTCCGCAACGGCTACGTGTCGGGGCTGCGCGTGCTGCTCGCCGACCAGAGCCGTTTTGCCGCGGCGGGCGGCACCCTCACCGACGGCAACCGCATCGAGATGCTCAACGCGGTGTTCACGGCGTGCGTCACCTGCGCCGGCGATCCCAACCCGCCTGCCTGGCAGGTGAAGGCGTCCCGCGTCGTCCATGACAAGGTCGCGCGCACGGTGCGCTACGAGCACGCGCGGCTCGAGCTCTTCGGCGTACCGGTGCTGTACACGCCCTACTTCTCGCACCCCGACCCGACGGTGAAGCGCCTGAGCGGCTTCCTGGCGCCGACCTACGGCACCAACAACCAGCTCGGCGCGATGATCGAGACTCCCTACTACATCGCCCTGTCGCCGCACTACGACGCGACCATCACTCCCCTGTTCACAAGCAAGGAAGGCACGGTGCTCAAGGGCGAGTACCGGCAGGTGGCGCAGAACGGACGCTTCGAGACGCGCGGCAGCATCACCCGTCCGCGCGCCCGCGACGGCCTCGCGCTCGCCGACGGCCGCGATACCCGCAGCCACATCGAGGCGAACGGCAGGTTCGCCATCGACGACGTGTTCCGCTGGGGCTTCACGGGAGCGCGCGCGTCCGACGACACCTACCTGCGCCGCTACGAGATCTCGGACCAGAACGTCCTCGTCACCAACGCGTACATCGAGGGCATCGACGGACGCAACTACGCCGCCGCCAACGCATGGGCATTCCAGAGCCTGCGCGAGGACGACGATCCCGGCCAGACGCCGCTGGTACTGCCGATGGTCGATTACGTCCTGTACGGACCGCCCGGCATCTACGGCCAGTACCTGACCATCGACGCCAATGCCCTGGCCTTGCAGCGCACCGAGGGCCTTGATGTGTTGCGGCTGAGCGCCGGCGGCACCTGGAAGCTGCCGTACACGTCGCCGCGCGGCGAGGTCTATCTGCTCAGCGCCCGCGTGCGGGCCGACGGCTATGCCGTGGATGGCGCCCGCATGGCCGGCGACCCGGACGAGCTGGTGGTGGACGGGGTCGAGGCGCGCCTGTTGCCGCGGCTCGCCCTCGACTGGCGGTACCCGCTGATCCGCGCCGGCGCGCGCTACGACTTCCTGATCGAGCCGATCGCCTCGTTCATCCTGGCGCCGTACGGCGGCAACCCGCGCCTGATCCCGAATGAGGATTCGCTGTCGTTCGAGTTCGACGACACCAACCTGTTCAGCCCGTCACGCTTCCCCGGCCGCGACCGCTGGGAGGGTGGGCCGCGCATGAACTACGGCGTCAAGATCGGCACCTATTCGATCGGGACGGCCGCTTACGCCATGATCGGCCAGACCATCCGGGCCCGCGACGACGCTTTCGCCCTGGGTAGCGGCCTGGAGAAGAGCCCGTCCGACTACGTCGGCCGGATCAACGTGCAGTGGCCGAACGTGGACCTCCAGCAGCGCTTTCGCATGGACCGGGAGTCGTTCTCCTTGCGGCGCAACGAGGTCGACCTCACTCTCGGTCCCGATGACGCCCAACTCTCGGCGGGGTATGTTTTCCTCAGCGAAGGGCTCGTGACCGACGAACTGGGCGAACGCGAGGAGCTCAACTTGTCCGGCCGGCTTGGCATCGGCCGCGGCTGGGCCCTGACGGGGCGCTCGCGTCACGACCTGCGCGACGACGGTGGCCCGCGGCTGCTCGGGCTTGGCCTCGTCTATGAATGCGACTGCATGCGGGTGAGCCTCGAGGGTGTGCGCCGCTTGACCGGGGATCGCGACGTGCCGCCGTCGACTTCGATCTCGCTGCGCTTCAACCTGCGTAACCTCGGTTAGAACTGGGAACCGTATCGCCATATGAAGGCTCTGCACCGGATTGCTGGTCTCGCCCTCCTCGGGCTGCTCGCGCTGACCACCCCCGCGGCATTCGCTCAGACACCCGCGCAAGGCATTGCCGCGGTGGTCAACGACCAGATCGTCACCCTGTTCGACCTCGAACAGCGCATCGCTGTAGCGATCGGCAGCGCGGGACTACGCGACAGCGCCGACCTGCGCAATCGCCTGCGGCCGCAGGTGCTGCGCACCCTGATCGATGAGACACTGCAGATCGCCGAGGCGCGCCGCCTCAATCTGTCCATTACAACCGCCAACGTCGAGGACGCCAAGCGCGTCATCGAGACTCGCAACAACATCCCGCGCGGCGGACTTGCCACGTTCCTCGCCGGCCAGGGGCTGAACGAACAGTCTGTTCTGCGGCAGATCCGCGCCGAGCTGTCCTGGAACCGCGTCGTCCAGGCGGTGCTGGTGCCGCAGGTGAAGGTTTCCGAGCAGGAGATCGATGCCGAGATGGCGCGTCTCGCCCAGAGCAACGGCAAGTTCCGTTATCTGCTGTCCGAGATCTTCCTGCCCGCCGAGACCACCCAGCGTGACGCCGACTTGCGCGCCCAGGCGCAGCGCCTCGGCGACGACATTCGCGGCGGCGCCCAGTTCGCGGCGGTGGCGCGCCAGTTCTCGCGTGGCTCCTCGGCGTTCGCCGGGGGTGACATCGGCTGGGTCATGGAAGAGCAGATGGCCCCCGAATTGGCGAACGTCGTGCGCACGCTCAACGTTGGCGCCGTGTCGGCCCCCATCAACGCCGGCGGCGGCTACTACGTGTTGCAGGTGCGCGACAAACGCCAGATCGGCGTGAGCGATCCGAACGAAACCAAGCTGCACCTGAAACAGATCGCACTCCCTCTGCCGCCGACCGCCCCTGCCGCCGAGGTCGCCCGCACCGAAGCGCGCGCGCAATCGATCGCCGGCACGGTGCGCGGCTGCGAGCAGATGGACAGCATGATCCGCGAGGTTGGCAACCCGCAGTCCGGCGACCTAGGCACCGTGCGCGTCGGCGACCTGCCGGAGCGGTTCCGCGGCGCGGTGGCGAACATCGAGATCGGCCGCGTCTCGGAGCAGGTGCGCTCCGATTTCGGCGTGCACGTCTTCATGGTGTGCCAACGGGACGTGGCCGCCGCCGAACTTCCCACCCGCGCCGAGGCCGCCCAGACGATCGGCCAGCAGCGCCTCGACGCGATCGAGCGGCGCCACATGCGCGACCTGCGGCGCAATGCCAACATCGACATCCGGGTCCGCTAGCTTGATGCAACCCATTGCCGTCACCATGGGTGACCCCGCCGGGATCGGCGGCGAGATCACCCTGATGGCGTGGCGCGCTCGCCGCGAGAAGAACCTGCCGGCGTTTTTCGTGCTCGACGATCCGGCGCGCCTGCAGCGCCTGGCCCAGGACGTCGGCCTGGACGTGCCGATGCGCGCGGTGCAGTCGGCGGCCGAAGCGACGGCGGCGTTCCCGCGCGCCCTCCCCGTGCTGCCGCTGGCGCTGCCGGCGCCCGTCCAGCTTGGCAAGCCCAACCCCGCCAACGCGCCGGCGGTGATCGCTGCCATCGATCGCGCCGTGGCCCTGGTGCGGCGCGGCGAGGCCGCGGCGGTGGTGACCAATCCGATTCACAAGCACAGCCTCTACGCCGCCGGCTTCAAGGCTCCGGGCCATACCGAGTACCTGGCGCAGCTGGCCGGGCCGGGAGTGCGGCCGGTGATGATGCTGGCCTGCCCAACCCTGCGGGTGGTGCCGGTCACGGTGCACGTCTCCCTGCGCCAGGCCGTGGACTCGCTGACCACCGACGAGATCGTCGCGAACGCGGAGATCACGGCGCGCGCGCTGGTGCAGGATTTCGGCATCGCCGAACCGCGCCTGGCGGTCGCCGGACTGAACCCGCATGCGGGCGAGGGTGGATCGATCGGCGACGAGGAGAAGCGCATCATCGCGCCGGCCATCGAACGCCTGCGCAAGCAGGGCATCAACGTCGTCGGCCCGCTGCCGCCGGACGGAATGTTCCACGACGAGGCGCGGCTGCGCTACGATGCGGCCATCTGCATGTATCATGACCAGGCGTTGATCCCGCTCAAGGCACTCGGCTTCTGGGACGGCATCAATGTGACGCTCGGCCTGCCGTTCGTGCGCACGTCGCCAGATCACGGCGTCGCCTTCGACCTCGCCGGGCGCGGTCTCGCCCGCCCCGAGAGTTTGATTGCCGCCATCGCCGCCGCCGCCGATTTCGCCGCGCGGCGCAACTCTCCTGCCAGCGCACGCCGCAGTGTTGCCTAATCTCCCGACGCTCAAGGACGTGGTGGCGCGCCACGGCATCGCGCCGGCGCGTGCGCTCGGCCAGCATTTCCTGTTCGACGCAAACATCACCGACAAGATCGCCGCCGCCGCCGGCGACGTGCAAAGCGGCGCAGTCTACGAAGTCGGGCCGGGTCCGGGCGGGCTGACGCGCTCACTGCTCAACGCCGGCGCGCGCAAGCTGATCGTCGTCGAGAACGACCAGCGCTGCTTTGCGGCCCTGGAAGAGCTGTCGAAGGCCGTGCCGGGGCGCATGCGCATCCTTCAGGCCGACGCGATGATCGTCAACGAGGCGCAGTACGCCCCGGTCGGCACGAAGATCGTCGCCAACCTGCCCTACAACATCTCTACGCCGCTGCTGATCAAGTGGTTGAAGGACGCCAAGCGCTACGCGTCGTTGACGCTGATGTTCCAGAAGGAAGTCGCGCTGCGCCTGGTGGCGACACCCTCAACCGCCGACTACGGCCGCCTGTCGGTAATGACGCAGTGGCTGTGCGACGTGAAACGGCTATTCGACGTCGAGGCCGGCTCGTTCGTGCCGCCACCCAAGGTGACGTCGTCGGTGGTGCAGCTGGTGCCGCGCGCCCAGCCGCTCGCGCCGGCGCGCTGGGATCATCTGGAGAAGGTCGTTGCGGCCGCCTTCGGGCAACGCCGCAAAATGCTGCGCGTCGCGTTGAAGACCCTCAACGTCAATTCCGACCAAATGATCAGCATGGCCGGCGTCAACGGTCAGGCGCGCGGTGAGGAGCTGACGGTAGAGCAGTTCTGCGCACTGGCGGGCGCGTACCAGACCCTGGCCGGCGGCCGCTTCTAGACTAGAGCGGCAACACTCCGACGAACGCGAGCCACGCCACGGCGAACACCATGGTGATGGCGGTGATCGGCACGCCCGCGCGCGCGAAATCTCGGAACGTCAGCCGCACGCCCAACGCCGCAGCACGCTCGGTGACGATCAGGTTGGCGATGCTGCCAACGATGAGCAGGTTGCCGGCGAGCGTCGAGAGCAGACCGAGCGCGATGAGGACGTTTTCTCCGGCCTCGGTCCAGAATGTCGTCAGCAGCACCACCGCCGGCACGTTGCCGATGGTGTTGCTGAGCACGAGTGCCAAAGGCGCGAGCACCGCCAGCCGGTCGGGCAGAACGCCGTGGCCGGCGAGCCAGTCCACCACGACGCCGGCTGTGCCGATTGCAGCGACCGCGCCCGTCACCACGAACAGGCACGCGAACAGCACGAGCAGGTGCCAGTCCACCTCGGCGAGGGTGGCGCGGCTGGCGACCTTGCGGCTCGCTAACAGCAGCGCTGCAACCACGAGGGCGCCCACCTCGCGCGGCAGGCCGGCGCTGAACCAAAAGACGAGCGCCGCGACGGCGGCGAGACCTTTGATGATCTGCTCGCGGTCGCTGTTCACCGCCTCGGGCTCGGTCGGGCGGATGCCGGCAGACAGCTCGATGTG
The DNA here is from genome assembly GCA_945947575.1 of Rhizobium sp. Q54. GTDB lineage: Bacteria > Pseudomonadota > Alphaproteobacteria > UBA2966 > CAIVPW01 > CAIVPW01. The sequence goes on along the minus strand of CAMEYM010000013.1, from coordinate 11,471 downwards.
CCACAGACGCGCGATCACGACGTAGGTGACGAGCAACGCCACCGCCGCCGGCGGCGCACACACGAAGAAGAACTGCCAGAAGCCGATATCGGCGACGGTGGCGATCAGGATGTTCTGCGGGTTGCCGATGATGGTAGCCGCCGAGCCGGCGTTGCTGGCGGCGGCAAGGCCGAGCAGGAACGGGCGCGGATCGAGGCCACGGCGGCCGAGGCCCGCAATCAGTAGCGGCGTCATCGCAAAGACGACGATGTCGTTGACGAGCACCGCCGACAGGCCGCCCGCCACCAGGATTGTGAGTCCGAGCAGGCGCGGTGGCGTGAGCTGGGAGCGGACGATGCGCGCCGCGCACTCCGCGTAGAAACCCGAGTGGCCGAGCTGGGCCGACACCACCATCAGGCCGAACAGCACCAGCAGCGTGGGCGGATCGACGGCCGCGCCGACGAATGCGGGATCGACCGCGGTCGAAGCGAGCAGCACCGCCACCGCGAGCAGGGCGATGCCGGTGCGATCGAGCTTGAGGCCGGGCACGCGGCCGAAGGCCATGCCGACGTATGTCAGCGCGAAGACGACCAGGATGACGGCGGGCATGACTCGCTTTTCGGGAACGTCACGCCGCTGGAACGTTGGCGTGACCTGTGGATATCTTTAGCAGCGCCCGCGCGGCCTGAGAAACGCGGGCGGCGCGGCCGCACTCCTTTCCCGTCACATTCACGCAACCATGCGATGGTCTTTTCGACCTCGCCTTTGTATGGTGCCCAGCCTATGGGGCAAGCGCGCGTGATCCGGAGGGGCGCCGGAGCGCACGGGGGCATAGGGTAGGTATGGCTGGAGTGCACGGGTCCGCAAAAGTGGTGCGGGCGTTCGACGATCTGACCGCCCAAGAACGCAGCGAAATCGACACCTTTGTAACGCCCTTTGCCAGCAAGGCAGGCACCCTGCTGTTCCGGCAGGACATGCCGCAGGACCGCACCTTCTTGCTGACCAGCGGCCGCGTGGACCTGTCCACCACGCTGGTCGACGGCAGCACCGGCCTGCACATCTCCATCACGGCCGGAGAGTCGATCGGCGAATCGGCGCCCGGCGATTCGCCCGGGTATCTGGGCACGGCGCGTGTGGCCGAAGACGCCACCGGTTTCGAGATCAACCTCGAACGCTTCCGCGAGCTGCGCCGCCAATATGCGCCGCCGGCGTTCAAGGTTTTGTACCGCCTCGCCCTCGGACTGTGCAGCGCCATCCGCAACCTCGATGCCGAGATCGGATCGCGTCCCGCCAAGTTGGCTGCACCGCCGATCGCGCAGCGGCCCGGCCTGGCCGGCCGCGTGCACGGGCTGTCGCAAGACTGCGTCGGCTTCCTGCGCCGCATGCCGTTCTTCGAGGCGTTCACCGACGCCGAGATCAACGCGATGTGCGTCAGTATGCGCCAGTGGGAGGTCGCCAAGGATCAGGTGCTGTTCACCGAGGGTGAACCGGCGGCGAGTTGCTTTGTCATGGCGCGCGGCCTCGTCGAGGTCACCGTCGAGCGCAACGGTCACTTGCTGACGCTCGCCGACCTCGGGCCGGGACGAATCTTTGGCGAGATCTCTTTGCTCGATCAGGGTCCGCGCAGCGCCAACTGCCGCGTGCTCAAGGATTCGGTCCTGCTCGAGATCGGCGCCGGCGAGTTCGCCCGCCTGTTCCGCGAGGGCTCGCGCTTGTCGTTCAAGTTGCTCGAGGCCGTGCACTGGAACCTGCTTTCGGTCCATCGCGCGCTGCTGGCGGAGCGCACCGGCCTGGGACACCGCGACACGTCCTGGATTCTCGTCTGAGCCGACAAACTTCCGGCGCCCTCATCGCGGGGGCGCTGATCGGCTTCGTTGCCGGGTTGATCGGCGTCGGCGGCGGCGAGTTCCGGCTGCCGCTCCTTCTTCTCCTGTTCGGCATGTCGGCGCGCGCCGCGGTTCCGATGAACCTCGTCGTCAGCCTGATCACCCTGGTCGGCGCGTTCGCGGTGCGTGCGACGACCTTGAGCACCGAGTCGCTGCGCGACTTCGACATGGCCATCCACGGACTCATGATCGGCGCGTTGATCGGCGCATTCCTGGCGCCCGGCGTGTTGCGGCGATTCAGTGACCGCCGCTTCGAGCGTGCCCTGGCCGCGCTGCTGTTGGGGATCGCCGCGATCCTGATCCTCGAGGCGTTCATGCCCGTCGTGCCGGTCGGCTTCCTGGGCGGCGAGACCTGGGCGGGATTGCTGAGCGGCGTGGCGTTCGGCGCCATCATCGGCGCTATCGCCGCCCTCCTCGGCGTCGCCGGTGGCGAGCTCCTCATCCCGACGCTCATTCTGGTGTACGGCGCCAGCGCAGCGACCGCCGGCACCGCCAGCCTAGCGATCTCCGTCGTCGCCGTCACAGCTGGCCTGATGCGCTATCGCGCGATGAAGATGCTGCCGTCGCGCGACGATCTGCGCCGCATCGCCCTGCCGATGGGCCTGGCGTCGATCGCCGCGGCGATTCCCGGCGGCATGCTGGCGTCCGTGGCTCCCGACACGACGCTCAAATTGATCCTGGGCGCGATCCTGATCGCGGCAGCGGCGAAGACCCTGCACAAGGCCTAGTCGAGCGCCAACACCAGCATCTTGAGGTACGCCGACTCCGGCAGCAGCGGGTGCACCGGGTGGTCCGGGGCGGCGCCGGCGCTGCGCACGATACGGCCGGCGCGGCGGGCATCGTGGATGCCGCGCGCGACCTGCTCCTGGAACACCTCCGCCGGCACGTTGTGGCTGCACGAGGCGATCGCCAAGAAGCCTTGCGGCGCGGTGACCGCGGCCGCGAGGCGGGCGAGCTTGCGGTAGCCGCGCAGGCCGGTGTCCAGGTCGCGCTTCGATTTGACGAACGCGGGCGGGTCGGCAATCACGAGGTCGAAGCGCTCACCAGCAGTCGCCTTGCGCTCGAGTTCCTCGAACACCTCGGCACGCTGGAACGTGCACTTCGTACCGACGCCGGAGGCTTCAGCGGCCTGCGCCGCCAACGCAAGTGCGGGCTCGGAGCGATCGAGGGCGACCACGGCGGTCGCCCCGGCGCGCGCGCAGCGCACCGCGAACCCGCCGGTGTGGGTATAGGCATCGAGCACGCGCATGCCGGAGCTGAGCCCGGCGAGGAATTCGCGGTTGTCGCGTTGGTCGTAGAACCAGCCCGTCTTCTGCCCGGCCATGACGTCGGCAAAGAACGTGGCGCCGGCCTCCTCGATGCGGATCGGGCCCACGACGGGTTCCGTCGCCCAGCGCACCTCCTCGGCAAGTCCTTCGAGCGCGCGTGCCGACGAGTCGTTGCGCAACGCGATGGCGCGCGGCCGCACCAGGTCGGTGAGGGCCGGCAACAGCATGGGTAGCAGCCGGTCCATGCCGGCGGTGTTGGCTTGCACGACCAGCACGTCGCCGTAGCGGTCGACGACGAGGCCGGGCAAGTCGTCGGCCTCCGCATGCACCAGCCGGTAGTACGGCCGGTCGAACAGGCGCGAGCGGACGTCGATGGCGCGCGCGAGTCGCCCGGCGAGCCAGGCCTGGTCCACCTCGAGGTCTGAGTCGCGCGCCAGCATGCGTGCAGCGATCAGGGTGTGCGGATTGAAGATCGCCGTGCCGACCGGGCCGCCGTTGTGACGCTGCACCCGCACGACGGCGCCCGGCTCAAGAGCACTGGTGGCCGCATCCATCTCGATCTCATTCGAGAAGATCCAGGGGTGGCCATTGAGGACGCGCAGCTGCTTGGCGTCGCGCAGCCGAACGACGGGGCGCGCGCCTGGGCGCGCGGACAGCAGCGGTTGGGCAGACAGGGCGGTCATGCGGACCGCCACCCTACTCGCTCCGCGTGCTGCTCGCACGCGGATGTCAGCGCGCCGCGGCCTAGACGCCGGGCTGAGACACCCGCACCGGTGGCAGCATCACGGCGGACGGGGCCTCGTCGTCGCCGGTGAGCCAGCGCGCCGGCACGTCGAGGCGCAGGGCCTGCCAGTAGAAGGACGGGTCGAGCAGACGTCCGAGCAGGCTGTCGGGAACAGCGCTCGCCGAGGTTGAGTTCTCGGACCGCACGGCCCGGCGCGGCGCGTACGTCGCAGTTCCGCCCATGGCGGCGGCGCGCGCCGGCGCCTCGGGCGATCCGAACAAGGGCAGGCGCAGCACCAGAAGGGCGGTGTTGGCGTGGGCGCCGGCGCCGTCGATGGTGCCGTCGAGCCGCAGGCCGGCATGCAGGCCGCTCACGACCGGATAGGTGACAAATGCGGCGACACGGGAGGACCGGTCGTCGGGCAGGACGCCAAGGTCGAGGCGGCGCTCCGGCGTTGCGGGGGCCGTCGAGAACAGCCAAGCCCGCCACCCGTCCGGCGCAGCCTCGGCCTGGTACGCCTGACCAGCGGCGCTCGCCGGAAGCCAGGAAGCGGCCAGCAGCGCAGCGGCGGCGATGGTCCGCCCCGTCGTCCTGGCAGCAGCGCTAGAGCTCACAGCGTCGCTCCTCATGTCCCGCACGTTCAAACCTTCACCGTCACAGTGACGGTGCTACGTCCAAGCCAGCAATAGGGTCTGGCCCTTACACCGCAGAGCACGTGGCCGCCCCGAGCCTAGCGGCAAAGGCCACGGTTGCGGCGTGGCGCACTGCCACAAATTGTCGGGAGCGCGGTAGGGCCTAGGGAATCCTAGGCCCGGCTCTCTCAGGTCTTCACCCGATACCTCCTGACGACAGCACAAGGGATTCTCCGGAGCATGGCCGGAACAGGCCCTACCCCAAAAGTAGGGCTCTCCGGCCGCGGTGCCCCTCGGAAGGAGTGCTCCGGGGACCATCAAGCGGCGAACGTCGGGTCGAGGGTTGCGGCCGAGGCAGCGTCTTTCGTCGGCTTATCTCCAAGGAGGTAGGCCGAACGAAACAAACCGGCCGAGATTCGCGGCCCGAAAGTAATAAGGGAGCACGATGGGTAGGTGGCCTGCGGACGGAACGAGATTCCTCGTCAGGTCCACTGCATCGGCGCCGCAAACGATCCGCCGCGCTCGCATCCCGCACATTGGTCCAGTGCCCGCTGTCAGCCACCCCGGGAGCAGCCCCGGCCCCGCCCCTATCCCGAGCGTTGGGACTGCGTGGTCCGTTGAGTTCGTGTCTCCGGAACCATGTTTGGGCGCTTTGCTTCCCTGTTTTCTGAATCTTGAGGCTCGCCATGCATGAAGTCGTGACGATGAGCAACCTGCGCGGCCAGGACCTGTTGAAGGCCCTGCGCGCGCTGCGGAAAGGCGACTTTTCGGTGCGTCTGCCGGTGGATAGCGGCGGCATCGACGGAATGATCGCCGAGGCGTTCAACGACGTCGTGGACCTCAACCGCGACGCGATGGCGGAGTTCGAGCGCCTCGCCCAGGTCGTCGGCAAGGAAGGCAAGATCAACCAGCGCGGCAAGCTCGCGAACGCGACCGGCGGCTGGCGCACCAAGATCGACGCGATCAATTCGCTGATCTCGGACCTCGCATACCCGGTGGCCGAAGTCGCGCGCGTGATCGGCTCGGTCGCCAAGGGCGACCTGTCGCAGACCGTCGTGCTCGAGGTCGACGACAAGCCGCTGCGCGGCGAATTTCTGCGCATCGGCAAGCTCGTGAACTCGATGGTGGCGCAGCTCGGCTCGTTCGCCGCGGAAGTGACGCGCGTGGCTCGCGAGGTGGGTACCGAAGGCAAGCTCGGCGGCCAGGCCAAAGTGAAGGGCGTCGCCGGCACCTGGAAGGATCTCACCGACAACGTGAACCTCATGGCGACGAACCTGACCAATCAGGTGCGTAACATCGCCGAGGTGACCACCGCCGTGGCGCGCGGCGACCTGACCAAAAAGATCACTGTGGACGTGAAGGGCGAAATTCTCGCCCTCAAGAACACCATCAACACGATGGTGGACCAGCTGTCCTCGTTCGCCTCGGAAGTGACGCGCGTCGCGCGCGAAGTAGGCACCGAAGGCAAGCTGGGCGGCCAGGCGCACGTGAAGGGCGTCGGCGGCACGTGGAAGGACCTCACCGACAACGTGAACGCCATGGCGACGAACCTGACGACTCAGGTGCGTAACATCGCCGACGTAACGACCGCGGTCGCCAACGGCAACCTCACCAAGAAGATCACCGTGGACGTCAAGGGCGAGGTGCTCGAACTGAAGAACACCATCAACACGATGGTGGACCAGCTCTCGTCCTTCGCCTCGGAAGTGACGCGCGTGGCCCGCGAAGTGGGTACCGAAGGCAAGCTCGGCGGTCAGGCAAACGTGCGCGGCGTCGCCGGTACGTGGAAGGACCTCACCGACAACGTGAACGCCATGGCGACGAACCTGACCTCTCAGGTGCGTAACATCGCCGACGTGACCACCGCCGTGGCCCGCGGCGACTTGTCCAAGAAGATCACCGTGGACGTGAAGGGCGAAATCTTGGAGCTGAAGAACACCATCAACACGATGGTGGACCAGCTCAACTCCTTCGCCTCGGAAGTGACGCGCGTGGCGCGCGAAGTGGGCACCGAAGGCAAACTCGGCGGTCAGGCCCAAGTGAAGGGCATCGCCGGCACCTGGAAGGACCTCACCGACAACGTGAACGCCATGGCGACGAACCTGACTTCTCAGGTGCGTAACATCGCCGACGTCACCACGGCAGTCGCCAACGGCAACCTCACCAAGAAGATCACCGTGGACGTGAAGGGCGAGATCTTGGAGCTGAAGAACACCATCAACACGATGGTGGACCAGCTCGGCTCGTTCGCCTCGGAAGTGTCGCGCGTGGCGCGCGAAGTGGGCACCGAAGGCAAGCTCGGCGGCCAGGCCCAGGTGAAGGGCGTCGCCGGCACCTGGAAGGACCTCACCGACAACGTGAACCTGATGGCGACGAACCTGACCAACCAGGTGCGTAACATCGCCCAGGTGACGACGGCGGTCGCCATGGGCGACTTGTCCAAGAAGATCACCGTGGACGTGAAGGGCGAAATCTTGGAGCTGAAGAACACCATCAACACGATGGTGGACCAGCTGTCCTCGTTCGCTTCGGAAGTGACGCGCGTGGCGCGCGAAGTGGGTACGGAAGGCAAGCTCGGCGGCCAGGCCCAGGTGAAGGGCGTCGCCGGCACGTGGAAGGACCTCACCGACAACGTCAACGCCATGGCGACGAACCTGACGTCTCAGGTGCGTAACATCGCCGACGTGACGACCGCGGTCGCCAACGGCGACTTGACCAAGAAGATCACCGTGGACGTGCGCGGCGAAATCTTGGAGCTGAAGAACACCATCAACACCATGGTGGACCAGCTGTCCTCGTTCGCCTCGGAAGTGTCGCGCGTGGCCCGCGAAGTGGGCACCGAAGGCAAGCTCGGCGGCCAGGCCGTCGTGAAGGGCGTCGCCGGTACGTGGAAGGACCTCACCGACAACGTGAACTTCATGGCGTCGAACCTGACCAACCAGGTGCGCAACATCGCCGAAGTGACCACCGCCGTGGCGCGCGGCGACCTCTCCAGAAAGATCACCGTCGACGCCAAGGGCGAAATCTTGGAGCTGAAGGGCACCGTCAACACCATGGTGGACCAGCTCAACTCGTTCTCCTCGGAAGTGACCCGCGTGGCGCGCGAAGTCGGCACCGAAGGCAAGCTCGGCGGTCAGGCCCAGGTGAAGGGCGTCGGTGGCACGTGGAAGGACCTCACCGACAACGTGAACATGATGGCCGCCAACCTCACCAACCAGGTGCGAGACATCGCCGACGTGGTGACCGCGGTGGCGCAAGGCGACCTGACGCGCAACCTGACGGTGGCCGCGAAGGGCGAGATCGCGGCACTCGCCGAAACGATTAACCGAATGATCGTCACGCTGGCCACCTTCGGTGACCAGGTGACCAACGTGGCCCGCGAAGTGGGCGTCGAAGGCAAGCTGGGCGGCCAGGCGAAGGTGCCGGGCGCCGCCGGTTTGTGGCGCGACCTCACGGACAACGTGAACCAGCTCGCCGCCAACCTGACCAACCAGGTGCGCGCCATCGCCGAGGTAGCCACCGCCGTGACCAAAGGTGACCTCACCCGGTCGATCACGGTGACCGCGTCGGGCGAAGTCGCGGCGCTGAAAGACAACATCAACGAGATGATTCGCAACCTGCGCGACACCACGTTGAAAAACACCGAGCAGGACTGGCTGAAGACGAACATCGCGCGGTTCACCCGACTGCTGCAGGGCGAACGCGACCTCGTCACGGTGTCGAACCTCATCCTGTCGGAGCTCGCACCGCTGGTCGGCGCGCAGCACGGCGTGTTCTACGTGGCGCGCACCGAGGAGACGCGCGGCGACAAGGAGGAGCAGGTGCTCGAGCTCCTCGCCTCCTACGCCTACAAGGAGCGCAAGAGCCTCGCCAACCGCTTCCGCCTCCGTGAAGGGCTGGTCGGACAGTGCGCCTACGAGAGGCAGCGCATCATCCTGGCCGAGGTGCCGGAGGACTACATCCGCATCAACTCTGGCCTCGGCGAATTGCGGCCGCTGGTCATCGTCGTGCTGCCCGTGTTGTTCGAAGGCGAAATCCAGGCGGTGCTCGAGCTCGCGTCGTTCGCGCGATTCTCCGAGACGCACCTTTCGTTCCTCGATCAGCTCATGGAATCGATCGGTATCGTGTTGAACACGATCTCGGCGAACATGCGCACCGAGGACCTGCTGAAACAGTCGCAGTTGCTGACCGGCGAGTTGCAGATCCAGCAGCAGGAGTTGAAGAACACCAACGACCGCCTCGAGCAGCAAGCCGCCTCGCTGCGCGAATCGGAAGAACTCCTCAAGGCCCAGCAGGAAGCCCTGCGCGGCAAGAACGACGAGCTCCAAGACAAGGCCCGCCTGCTCGCCCAAGAGAAGAAGCAGGTGGAGGCGATCAACCGCGAAGTGGAGCGCGCCAAGCGCGCGGTCGAAGAGAAGGCCGAGCAGCTCGCTCTCACCTCGCGCTTCAAATCCGAGTTCTTGGCCAACATGTCGCACGAGGTGCGCACGCCGCTGAACAGCATGCTGGTGCTGTCCAAGCTCCTGGCCGACAACCCGAGCAAGAACCTCACCGAGAAGCAGGTCGAGTGCGCCGAGACGATCCACTCGTCCGGCTCAGACCTGCTGACGCTCATCAACGACATCTTGGATCTATCCAAGATCGAGTCGGGCGCGATGACGCTGCAGTTCCACGAGGTCAACTTCGACCACCTCTCCACCCAGCTCACGCGCACCTTCGAGCAGGTTGCCGCGAACAAGAAGCTGACGTTCGACGTCGAGTTCGATCCTGCCCTGCCCGCCAGCCTCTACACCGACCAGATGCGGCTGCAGCAGGTTCTGCTCAACCTGTTGTCGAACGCCTTCAAGTTCACGCACGAGGGCACGGTGTCCATGCGCGCCATGGTCGCCAAGAGCGGCTGGGCCGAGGACCATCCGGTGCTGAGCCACGCCGACCCGGTCATCGCCTTCGCGGTTTCGGACACCGGCATCGGCATCAGCCGCGACAACCAGAAGATCATCTTCGAGCCGTTCCAGCAGGCGGACGGCTCCACCACGCGCAAGTACGGCGGCACCGGCCTTGGTTTGTCCATCTGCCGCGAGATCGCGCGCCTGCTGGGCGGCGAGATCGCGGTGTCGTCGGAAGTCGATAAGGGATCGACCTTCACCCTCTACCTGCCGCTCAATGCCGAGCAGGTGCAGAAGCAGACCGTGCAGCACAAAGAACGCGGCCTGTCGGTGCGCACCGAGGCGACCGCCGAGGAGATGGAGATCGCCGCCGGCGCCGAGACCACCGCGGTGGTCATCGACGACCGCAACAACCTCAAGGGCTCCGGCTCGGCCGTGCTCATCATCGAGCCGGATCCGCTGCGTGCCGCCAACCTTCTGAAGATCGCGCGCGACTCGGGCTTCAAGGGCATCGTCACCTCGGCGGGCAAGGATGTCGTGCCGCTGTTGCGCAAACACCGCATCCATGCCGCCGTGCTCAACGCAGACATGGCCGACAGCGACGGCTGGGCGATCCTCGATCGTTGCAAGCACGCGGTCGATTTGCGCCACATCCCGATCCATGTGTTCGCCGCCGAAGGGCAGCGGGCGCGCGCGCTCGGCATGGGCGCCATCGGCCTCACCCCCACCGCCGCCGAACCCGCCCAGATCGCCCAGGCGTTCATGGGCCTCAAGTCGTTCGCAGCGCGCCACGACCGCAACCTGTTGCTGGTGCGTGGCAGCGCCGGCAACGGCCACGACGTGGCGCAGCTGTTCGCGACCTTCGCGGTCACCATCACGACGTCTTCGCCCGGCGCATCGACTGCCGACGTGGTCGATCAGATGTTCGACTGCATCGTCGTCGATGCGAGCGCCAACGCGGCCGGCGCCATCGCCCAGGTCGAGCAGCTGCTCACCGACGGGCTCGCGACTTCGGCGCTGGTGGTGTTCTACTCGCCGGAGGGCGTCTCAGAGCGGCAGCTCGCCGGCCTGCGCGAGCGCATGCCGGGACGCATCACCGTCGCGCGCAGCGAGCATCACCTGCTCGCCAAGGCCAGCATGAACCTGCATCAGCGCGTCACCGAGTTGCCGGTGCCGCTGCAGGATGCGGTGCGCCGCGCCGAGCGCGAGGATCCGATCCTGGCGGGCGCCAAGATCGCCATCATCGACGACGACATCCGCAACATCTTTGCGCTCTCGAGCCTGCTCGAGCAGTACAACGTCGAAGTCGTCTATGCCGAGAACGGCAGAAACGGCATCAAATTGATCAAGTCGACCCCGGGGATCGACGCCGTGCTGGTCGATATCATGATGCCGGAGATGGACGGGTATGAGACGATGCGCCGTATCTCCAAGATGAAGCAGTACCGCACGCTGCCGCTGATCGCAGTGAGCGCGAAGGCCATGAAGGAGGATCGCCAGAAATGCCTCGACGCGGGCGCTTCCGACTACATCCCGAAGCCGGTCGATCCCGACCAGCTCACCGCCATGCTGCGCGCCCGCCTCTATCCGACGCGTAACGCAGCGTGAATGAGCCCCGTCCACAAGAGGCCGCAGTGAACGAGATCGTCAACAAGCAGCGATCGGCCAGCCCGCCTGCCAACGACGAGACCTCGCTGGGGTCGATGGCCGCGGCGCGGCGCCCGTCGGTCCTGCTGGTGGACGACGACGTTCACAACTTGAAGGCGGTCACCGAAATCCTCACAGACCTCGACGCCGACCTGGTGTGTGCCTCGTCCGGCAAGGAAGCGCTCCGGCTCGTCCTGGAGCGCGACTTCGCTGCCATCCTCCTCGACGTGCGCATGCCGGGGATCGACGGCTACGAGACGGCGACGTTGATTCGCCAGCGCGAGCGCTCGCGGCGCATCCCGCTGATCTTCCTGACCGCGATGGACCGCGACGAAGCGCACATCTTCCGCGGCTACTCGGCGGGAGCGGTCGACTATGTCTTCAAGCCGGTCGAGCCGGTCATCCTGCGCGCCAAGGTCGCGGCGTTCATCGAGCTGCGCAAGCAGGCC
>CAMEYM010000012.1 GCA_945947575.1 Rhizobium sp. Q54 | reverse complement strand
GAGACGCAGCTACAGGCCGCCGATGGCGCCGTGACCGCGCGCCTGCCAGAAGCCTATCAGTGGCTGTTGGTTCCGGAGCAAACGAACCCTCAGGCCGCCATCACGTGGCAGGCGATCCGGGTTTCTGGGGGCGACGCCCTTGCGGTACGCGCCAGCAAGAAGCTGCGCAGCGACGAGGCGCTAGTGATGGCCCTTGGCTCAACCATCCTGCGCAAGCACCTGGACGACGTGCCCCTGTGGCGGGGCAATCATGTCGAGGTCAAGCAACTCGTCGAAGACTTCGCCCGCTACCTCTACCTGCCGCGCATCGCCGGCCCCGAGGTTCTCCTGCAAGCGATCCGCGACGGCGTGTCCTTGCTCACCTGGTCGTCCGACACCTTTGCATTTGCCGAGAGCTACGACGACGCCGGCGGACGGTATCGCGGCCTGCGCGGCGGGCAGAACGTGTCGCTGTCGCCCGAGAGTACCGCGCTCCTGGTGAATTCATCGGTTGCGCGCCCCCAGATTGACGCCGAAACAGCCGCTGCCACCCCCGCTCAGCCAGGCGGCACTGTCCTTACTGGCACTGGCACCCCATCAGTTCCGCCCGGCGATGCCCGCGGCGGCACAATCGGAAGCCCTGCTCCCCGCCAGCGCCGGTTCCACGGAACGGTCGTCCTGGATCCCGCCCGCGTCGGCCGCGACGCCAGCCGCATCGCCGATGAGGTGATCGCGCACCTAACGGGCCAGGTCGGAGCACAAGTCACCGTGACACTGGAGATTGAAGCGACCCTTCCCGATGGCGCCTCCGATCAAACGGTCCGCACCGTCACCGAAAACAGCCGCGCTCTGAAATTCACGAGCCACGGATTCGAGAAGGAATGAAAGCCCCGCCGAGGATGCCTGTCTGGCGCCGCGCTCTGATGGGTGCGATGGGCTCTGCTGCACTTGGCGCGGCGGGATGGCTTGTGGTGGACCTGCTCTTCTTTGCGGACGTCGTGCCCTCCAAACTCGTGCTTGGGGCTGGACTGCTGGGCGCAGTGGGCGTCTTCGCTCTTCGCGACATGTTCACGGGCTAAGCGCTCGACATCTACGTGGCAAGATGCTGCCCCCGGCTGCGCGATCGTGGGCGGTATCCTATCGAGCGGGACATATACGCACCTCTACCCGCCTCGGTCTCCGTTTTCTGCCTCGATCGGGGGCCTTGGGGCTCCGGCCCGCCGCGCTGAAGTTCGCAAGAGGTTCTATGCAATGAGTAGCGAAAGAGAAACCACTGACGAGGCGGGCGGGGATCAGCTACCTGACTGGGCCAGCCGCTGGCCCGGAATGTTGCAGCTGATCATGGAGCTAAGTCAGAGTGCACCTGGCAAGGCGGAATTCTTGGCGCGGGCGGTACGACTAGCAGCTGAACTCGACAGCAGCACGCGGCTGCTCGAGTCCGTGCTGGACCTGGCGGTAAAGGGGGTGCCTGGCGACGCGAACCACATTGCTAAGGTGGCGCAGCAGACGATGATCAACGCAGCTGTTCTTCGAGACGCAGGATATCAGGGGGGGTGATTGATCTATCTCACCTCTGGCGCGATCGCCGGTCCCCGGCATGTAGTTTGTCACGCACCGGAGCGCCCTCAGAGCAGCGTGCACGCTGGGTGGCGGCCGATTTCAAGTCCCTGACGGTGATCCGCCCCTCCCGGACCGCGAATCGCCGTAGCGCCTCGCCGCTGCGAAATGCGCAGTGCGATGCGCGCCGCAACAGAAATCGCGCCGGCGCGCCACCCGCCAGCCGGGGTTGGAACATCTGGCCGCACCATTCGCAGGTCATGCTGATCATCTGCCTCGCCGCCAAGGGGAGGTTGAAAGGGAACTCTTCAAGAATTCAACTCTTCCTCTGTGTCTCCGACCCAACACGAGAGCCCCTTTGTGTCCGGAACGCAAAAGAAGGGGTTCTTCACTTGAAGAGTTGAATTCTTCCCCTGTGTACCCTGCCCAACAGGAGAGCGCCCTTGTCTGGACCGCAATAGAGGGGCGTTTCACTTGAAGAGTTGAATTCTTCTGGTTCGTCGGCGCTCGTCCGAGCCCCTGAATATTCATGATGCGGTCGCCGTATAGATTTTCGTGGGGCACGTTTTGCCGGGTAGTTTGTCCTCTTGGACCTGTTTGGAATCAATGAGTTCTTTCAGTATCCAAGCTCTGTGACGCGCTACGCTTTGCGTCTTCCGGGAAAGTGCAGTGCCATCTATTCCTCGCGGACCTGCGGCTCGGATGATCTCAAGAACGACCTTGACCTTGCTTTCATCGTCATTGTCCGCAACGAAGCGGTCGATCCCGTCCACCATGCGGTCAACGCTGCGCTCAACAACAATTCGCGCCCACCCAAGATCAGTGGCGTCGATTTGCGGCTGTTCTGGATTGCGACCGACAGCGCTGATCAATGCGACCTTGATTGTCAGTTCGAGCTGCCGCGCGAGGACCGCGGAGAATTTGGAGCCTGCGGCCCCTCGAAGCCTTTGGACGCAAGCGTCCTCGAACTCCCTAATTTGCTGGTCGGCGTCGCTCGTATACGGCACCACAATCGGCGCGGGCGGCTCAGCGTCACCAGCGAGGACGTCCGCAACGTTTCCCTCGCGAGACGCAATGCGTTTCAGAAGATCGACAAGATCCCGCGGCGGCGGTCCGTTTTCCGAGGTGCGCGAAGCGGGATAGCTGTCATCGGTCTCAAACAACAAGAAGCGCGCCAGCGATCCATCAATGGCATTGGCGGATGACAATGAGGGCCACAGTGATTGCGGAGTAGTCGTTCCGTAAACGCAGACGCATGGATTGATGATGTCTTGCCGAGGGCGTTCGCGTTGGTCGGCGTACTCAGTCCCGCGAAAGGTTGAGGCGGCCGTCGTGAAGAGTTCGGTCAGCAAGTCCACAATTTCGACAACGTGCTTTGGACTGCGCTTACGATCAGTGATCGCCGATAGGAATTGGCCGAACTCATCCTGCATGAACAAGATCGCCGGATGGCGCGTGCACGCGCTCAACAATCCGGCGCCTGAGGCGATCTTGTTGCCCCCGATGTAGGCGCTTAGCCCAGCCGTGCGCAGAACGCGGTCGATCACCTCGCGGGCATGGTTCTTACCGGCGCCCGAGTCGGCCACCGAGATCGCATAGAGGTTGGAGCGTAGGTTGGTCGGGCTGCTGTACTTGCGCCCCATGAGTGCGCCGATAGCGCAGAGCGCGGCGCCGACCGCGAGAACCGGCTGCGGCCGGCGCGACGTCTTGTTGATGTAGTCAACAAGCTGTCCGAGCGCGCCCTCGATCTTAAAGAAGCCAGCCGGTGCCGGCGAAGCCGGACGCTCAGGCGGCGGCGGTGGGGCCTCACCGACCGTCGCGTTGTCGTCAGCCTTCTCGGCTGGCGCTGGTTTCTCCTGCGTCATCGACTTCATCGCCATAATCGGCAATGCGGCCAGCGTTGGCATTCCCACCCTATCCTTGAGCCACATTGTTGCTGCTTCGAGATCGCTGTGCGTTGCGGCCATGACGAGATCGATAGGCGTCATGTCCTTGCCGAGGCCCCAATCGGTGATCCCTTCGACATGGATCGACACGTTTGGCTTCTCGCAGTCTCGCCAATGCGCGATGACGCGGTAGGTGCCCCGCGAACTCGGCTTGGCGTACGGAAATAGCTCCTGCACCCATGTCGAGAAGTCGGCCATGGCGCGGTCGTTCACCTCGCGCCAATAGGAGCCCTCCGCCGCCTGTTGAAACGCGCGCGGCGTAGGCGCGCCGCGGTCTTCGTCGGTCTGAAACGGTGACAGCGTGCGCGCGATCTGCTCGTGCAGGTCTAGCGGCAGCGTCGGAAGCTCGCCGGCCGTCATGCTCTCCAGCGTCTCTTGGGTGATCCAGCGGTACGGCATGCCGTCGGGGTGGACCGTCGGCGGCAGGACTGTTTGCTTGCCGTGTGCCAGCACCTCGATGACTGACTGCTTGTCGACGATGAACTTCCGCGACTCGAGTGCGTGACCTTGGTAGAACGCGGTGTACCCCTTGGCGCCGGTCTTGCGCACCGGCGACGGCGGAAAAAGCGCCTCCAACGCGGCGCGCACCGAGTCGCTGCCGTAGTCGAAGTCGATCGCGGTGAGGTTGCTGATCTTGCCGAGCGCGACGCACACACCTGCGTCCGGCCATCCGCTCCAAATATCGGTCTCGAAGTGCGACGGCATGCGGTCGCAGAACCGCGCCCAATCATACATCCCGCGCCATTCACCGCCCTTGAATTCTCCGGGCCGCTTCTCGCCGGGGACGATGGGGATGGCAGAGAAGCCGCGCTCGATGTAGCGCTGGCCGACTGCGGCGTAGGGGGACACCGAAACACCGCTCATGAGGATGCCTTGGTTCGTGTGGCGGTATGCGGAGCGGCGGCGCGCGAGGCGACCCAGGCGTCGATCTCGCTCTCGCGCCAGCCGATCGCCTTGGCCGTCAGCTTCACGGGCTTAGGGAACGTGCCCTTGCGCACCATTGCCCAGCGCGTCGTGCGGCTCAGGCCCGTGCGGCGCTTCACATCCGGCTCGCGCAGGATGCTGTCGGTGTTCGTCATTGGCTCGCTCCATCCACCGAGGTTCACTCGGGGTGGAATACGCGCGCAGGCGGACAACGTCATGGTCCCATAATTCGGGCACTAAGAACTGACGCTGCCGGTGTCGTCGGTGGCTCCCGCTGAATTATGGGACCTTGGCGACAACCTCATTTTCTGCGTCGCGCTCGCACTGCTTGAGCCTCGCCCACCGCTTCCCCAGTGCCGACGGCGTCACGTCGCCGAGACCGAAGAACGGCTCCAGCGCGCCCGCACAAAAGCGAATGAACTTGGAGTTGGCGGCGTGCGGCAACTCGTTCGACGCCCACCGCCAGCGCGAGTTACTGGCGTAGATGTCAGCGAGCGCCCACAACAGGGTCGTCGGCAGGTCTTTCGCCGGCCGGCCGCGCGCGCGTTTCGAGGCGGGCGAGGTCTTTGCCTCCTCATCGGCGAACTCAAGAAAGAGCCGCGTGCGCACGTCGCCGAAGTGCCCGGCGCCGGTGGCTTTGATCAGAGCGATGAGTTGGGCGCGTAGGCGCCGCACCAATTTCGGCGTAGGTGGCGACGCCACCAGCGCGCCAATGCGCCCTAGCTGGGCATCCGTGTACCGGGTCCCCGATGCACGTCGCCCCGTCTTGTGTGGACTCGCCGGCCCCGCCATGTAGGTACAGACTCGTTCCGGCGCGTACGGTACATCAATCGAGACGACGCGGCGCGTCACGTGGGTCAGGACGTGGGTTGGCCGGATCGCCGCGTCCAAAATCGGCTGGATTGCTGCGGTTTTGATTGACCGGCGGCAGACACCCCATCCGCCAATGCGGTAGCGACCATGCCCTCCAAGACCCAGTCCCGGCTGCGCATCGTGCTCGAGCCCGACATCGCCATCGGGCCCGGCAAGGCCGACATCCTCGAAGGCGTGCGCGACACGGGCTCGATCGCGGCGGCCGGACGGCGCATGGGCATGAGCTACAAGCGCGCCTGGCTGCTCGTCGAGACGATGAACGCCTGCTTCAAGGAGCCTCTGGTGGCCGCCAGTCGCGGCGGCAAGAGTCACGGCGGCGCCGTGCTCACACCGGTCGGCGAGGAGGTGCTGCGCCGCTATCGGCGCATGGAGGCGCTCAGCGCCAAGGCGATCGCCGCCGAGTTGCGCGGCCTCAAGCGCCTGCTTTCCGATATGTCCAACTGAAAATATCGCTTGCCGCGGTCCGCCGGCGCGCATACCGTACCGTTATGTCACGAGAAACATATCGGTGGGGAACGACAATGTGGAGAGCGATTGCTGGCGCGGCACTCGCCGCAGTTCTTGGGCTCGGTGCAACCTCCGCCCGGGCGGTGGACGTTCCGGTCGCGGTGGCCGCCAACTTCACCGACGCGGCCAATGAGATCGGGCGCGCCTTCGAACAGCGCACGGGCCACAAGCCCCTCTTCAGCTTCGGCGCGACCGGAGCCCTGTACACGCAGATCACCCAAGGAGCTCCGTTCCAAGTGTTCCTGTCGGCGGACCAAGTCACCGCCAAGCGCGCCATCGACGAGAGGAACGCGGTCGCCGGGACGCAATTCACCTACGCGGTCGGCAGGCTGGTCCTGTTCTCCAAGGCGGCAAACGTCGCGAGCGAAGCGGGCCTGCGCGCGGGAACCTTTCAGAAGATCGCCCTCGCCAATCCCACGGCAGCGCCGTACGGCGCGGCGGCGATGGAGGTCCTGCGCAGCCTGAACGTACTGGCGGCGCTGCAGCCGAAGATCGTGCAGGGCGACAACATCGCGCAGACGTATCAGTTCATCGACACCGGCAACGCCGAGCTTGGTTTCGTGGGCATGTCGCAGGTCGTCGCCGTGTCCGGCGGCTCGCGTTGGGTCGTGCCGGACAACCTGTACACTCCGATCCGCCAGGACGCCGTGCTGACCCGCGCTGGCGCCAATTCCACCGCCGCGCGCGCGTTCCTGGATTTCCTGAAGTCGCCGGAGGCGATCGCCGTGATGGAGAAGTACGGCTATGCCAAGGGCATGTAACTCGCCGGCGCCCGCCTGTACCATTCGCTCAGGCGCCCAGGGGGTCTAGCGCGTGCCATTGTGGAGCGAGTTGTGGCCGGCGATCCGGCTGACGCTGGAGCTGTCTGCCACCACCACCTTGGTGCTGTTGGTGGTGGGCACGCCGATCGCCTGGTGGCTGGCGCGCTCGCGCGCTCGCTGGAAGGAGGCGGTCGCCGCCGTCGTCGCGCTGCCGCTGGTCCTGCCCCCGACCGTGCTCGGCTTCTACCTTCTCCTCTTCCTAGGACCGTTCGGACCGGGCGGCGCGGTGGCGCCCCTGTTCGGACTGCGCACGTTCGCCTTCACCTTCTTCGGCCTGTTGTTCGGCTCGGTACTCTTCTCGATGCCGTTCGTCGTCCAGCCGATCCGGAACGCCTTCGAGGCATTCGGCAACCGTCCGCTCGAGGTGGCTGCGACCTTGCGCGCGTCGCCGTGGGACACGTTCTGGTCGGTGGCGGTGCCCCTCGCCCGCCCCGGCTTTCTTACGGGCGCCGTGCTCGGATTCGCCCACACCGTCGGTGAGTTCGGCGTCGTCCTCATGCTCGGCGGCAACATCCCAGGACGCACGCGCACGCTGTCGGTGGCCATCTTCGACTACGTCAACACCCTGCGCTGGTCCGAGGCGCACTGGATCGCAGGCGGCATGGTGGTGTTCTCGTTCGTCGTCATCCTGACGATGTTCGTGCTGGAGAAGCGGATCGGCCGCCTGCGCGGCGGATGAGCGGCGCCGAGGAAGCCATCGTCGCGCGCTACACCGGCAATGTCGGCGCGTTCCACCTGGACGTCGCCTTCACGGCGCCCATGCATGGTCTGACTGCGCTGTTCGGAGCGTCCGGCAGCGGCAAGACGACGATCCTGCGTTGCATCGCAGGGCTGCAGCGGCTGCCCGGCAGGCTGTCGGTGGGCGGCAGCGTCTGGCAAGACGATGCGACGCGCACCTTCCGCCGTACCCACGAACGCCCCATCGGCTACGTCTTCCAGGAGGCAAGCCTGTTCGCGCATCTGTCCGTGCGCGACAATCTGCG
This sequence comes from Rhizobium sp. Q54, assembly GCA_945947575.1. GTDB lineage: Bacteria > Pseudomonadota > Alphaproteobacteria > UBA2966 > CAIVPW01 > CAIVPW01. The sequence goes on along the minus strand of CAMEYM010000012.1, from coordinate 83,360 downwards.
CTACGGCCAGCAACGCGCGCGCAACGCCGGGACGCGCGAGATCATCAGCGAGTCCGATGTGGTGTCCTTCCTCGGACTCGACCGGCTGATGGACCGCGCACCGGCCAACCTATCCGGCGGCGAGCGCCAGCGCGTCGCGATCGGTCGCGCGCTGCTGTCGCAACCGCAGCTCCTGCTGATGGACGAGCCACTCGCGGCATTGGACCTCAACAGCAAGGACGAGATCCTCCCGTACCTCGAGACCCTGCACGAACGACTGTCTATCCCGATGCTGTATGTCAGCCACGACATGTCCGAGGTGCAGCGGCTCGCCGACTCGATCGTGCTGTTGGAGCGCGGCAAGGTCGCCGCGAGCGGCCCACTGCAGGAGGTGCTCACGGACGTCAACCTGCCGAGCGCGCGCCGACCGGACGCTTCCGCCATGTTGGACGCCGAGGTCGGCAGCTTCGACACACGCTACTCGCTGACCCAAGTCAACGTCGCGGGCGCCACGTTGATGGTGCCGGGCCGCATCGGCGACCCCGGAACCATCCGGCGCGTGCGCATCGCCGCGGCGGACGTCAGTTTGGCGGCGACGCGCCCCTCGGAAACGACCATCACCAACGTGCTAGCGGCGCGGATCGTCGAAGTGCGACCGCTGGACGACGCCCAGGTGAACGTCGTGTTGTTGCTCGGACACGAAGGCGACGGCGCGCGCCTGCTGGCGCGGGTGACGCGGCGCTCGCTCGAGTTGCTCGGACTCACCCAGGGACAGCTGGTCTATGCGCAGGTGAAGGCCGTCTCGATGCTGCGCCGTCGCGGCGGGGGCGCCACGCCGCCGCCGAAGGTGCAGCCGCCCGCATCGCGTGGGTGGCTGCCGTAGCTATCGGTCGCCCGTCGATCTCCGTGTGACATGACCGTGCCGCCACTGGGCACGGCCTCCGCCCCTCTCGCCACGCCGGGGAAGGAGCGTGGTAAGGTGACCGGAACGGAGATACTCACTAGGAGAAATCGATGAAGCGGATGATGGCGGCGGTTGCGGGCCTGGTCTTGGCCGTGAGCGGGGTGGCGCTGGCCGCCGACCTGACCGGAGAGGTCCAAGGCGTGGACCGCCAGAAGCGGACCATTCAGGTGACCATGCCGGGTGATTGCATCTGCAACGCGGTCACCTACCAAGTGCCCACTACCGTCGATATGGGCTGGCTGTCGCCGGGCGTGATGGTGAGCATCAGCTACACGACGGCAGACAATGTCAACACCGTGACCAAGCTGGCGAAGTAGGGAGGACCTACCTCGTCCAGCACGACCTCTTCCGTCTGCGAGAGCAGCTTCCCCCTTTGCGGCAGCGACACGCCTCTCCCACGCCACCATCAATGCCGTAGCGGCCTCGGGGCCGCGGCAGTTGGAGGTTGGGATGGCGCGCAGCGAGCGCATTGACGTCGGCACAGCGGTCAACGTCACCTATAAGCTGGTGCGCATCCTGATCGAGCATGAACTCGAGAGCGGGCGCCTTGCACCCCGCCGCCTGCGGCAACTGGCCGCCATCGTCGAAGATCGCGCCCACGATTCGCGCGATGCACGCGACGTGCAGGCGGCCAACCTGCTGCGCGAGGTCGTCGAAGCGACGATTGCCACCGCCGGCCGCGTGAAGACGAAGCCCAACTAGGCTTCGCCCACGCCGCGTCCGTCCCCACCGTCCGGTCCGGGCGATCCTTACCTAACGGTCTGCTGAGGTTCGAGGCACACATGCTCGAAGAGCCCGCCGTTCTTGGCGCGCGCCAACTCGGCGCACTCCGGGCACAGGTCCTTGCCACCCGTGCCGGCGCGCAACTCCTCGGGCGCAAGAGTCTGGCCGGCACCGCAGCCACGATCGCGATGGTGAACCTTTTGGCGGGGCGAGTAAAAAGCGCGCGCGCTCGACATAGGTTCGACCTCCTGACGCGGGGTTTGACCGTGGCGCCCACTACAGCGTGGATGCACGCCCGCGAGCTATCGGGAAATGACCCGGTAGCGCCGCGAAGATTTCCTGGCACCGGTATTGGGTGACGGCATGCGGCGCGCTCCGCCCGGCGGAGTCACGCGCCCGCGACCGTAAGTCAAGGAGAGGCCGGACCTAATTGGGGCTGCCTCGGATGCTCCGGCCGGGCACGTTGGACCTGTGCGCCTCGATCTCATTTCTCCTGTACCAAGGGCGCCGACTGACTCGACCGCAGAGTCGCATTCAGCATGGGGCGCCATCAGCCAGGCGATGGGACGCATGGGTATTCGATTGGACAGAACGGCTTCGAGCATGGCCCGCCACAGCGCCGCCCCCGCTCTGCCCTCCAATCAACCCGCCACGGACGGGCATGCCCATCGCTCGCCGGGTGAGAAGATGCCTGGTGCGCGGGGCGATGAAGCGACAGACACGCTCAAGACCATCCTGCTCGTTGACGACGAGCTCGAGATCGTCGAGACGTTGAAGGAGCTCCTCGAAAGTGAGGGCTTCAAGGTGGTGTGCGCGGCCAACGGCAAGGACGCGTTGGCGCGCCTAGCTACCTTGCGCCCGGACCTCGCCGTCGTCGATGTCATGATGCCGGTCATGAACGGTGTCGAGATGCTGCGGGCTATGCGCGCGAAACCGGAGCAAAGAGACGTGCCAGTCCTGCTCATGAGTGCGGTGCCGCGCTCCGTCGCCACAAAGGGCGCCGAAGCTCTGCCCGCCCACGGCTGGAATTTCATCCGCAAGCCGTTCGATTTCGCCGACCTGCTCGAGGCGATCTCTCAGATGATCGGGGACGCCAGGCCGGGCAGCGGCGGCAGCTCAACCCTTCACTAGCCGCAAGCGCACGCTTCCGCTTGCGGCTAGTGCTTGCCGCCGATGCGGTCCATCAGGGCCAGCAGGACGCCGCTGACCACGAACGTCAGGTGCAGGCCAACCAACCAGCCGAGCTGCATCGGCTCGAACCGATCGATATCCAGGAACGCCGCCAACAACTGAATCGCCGAGATCGCGACGATCGAGGCGACGACCTTCAGCTTCAAGTCGCTGAAGTCGATCTTGCCCATCCAGTCAGGGCGGTCGCTCGTCTCGCCGGTGTCGATCTTGGAGACGAAGTTCTCGTAGCCGGCGAGGATGATCATCAGCACGAGGCTGCCGACGAGGGTCAGGTCGATCAAGCTCAGCATCACCAGGATGGTTTCGCTGCTCGAGAGCGACAGCATCAACGGCAGGGTGTGCCACAGCTCCTGCATGAACTTCACAAGCAGCAGCGCCAGGGCGACGACAAGCCCGACGAAGAACGGTGCCATCAGCCAGCGGCTGGCGAAGATGCCGGCTTCGAGCGTGCGTTCGATCTTCGAGATGGCCCCGTTCGACTGCATGCACGTTCCTTCCTAGCGTTTGCCCGTGACGTTGCCCGGCCGCCATTGCGTGCCCGGGCGGAACGGCCGCTGCGGTTTGGGCGGCGGCGGTGGCCGGAAGGCCATCGACGCAGGCTCCTTGGATGCGGTGCCGTTTGTGCCCGCACCTTGCTTGGTGGATGCGATCTGCGCAAGCCGGTCCGCGAGCCAGCGCACCCCGTCGATGCGATCGCGCTCGAATGCCCAGTCGGCCAACACGACCATGGTCTGGTCTGGGCGCAACTTGGCCTGCCCACGGCGCGACTCGATGAACTCGATGAGCCCTGCCGGATTGGGAAAGGTGTCGCGGAACGACAAGGTCGCGCCCTTGGGGCCGGCGGTCAGCCGCGCCACGCTGGCGATGCGCAGTGCGCGCTTGATCGCAACGATCTTCAAGAGCTGCTCGGCTTCCTCGGGCAACGGGCCAAAGCGGTCGATCATCTCGGCAGCGAATCCCTCGGCCTCGGTGTCCGTCTTGAGTTCGGCGATGCGGCGATAGAGTCCGAGGCGGACGTCCAGATCGGTGACGTAGCTCTCCGGGATGAGGACCGCCGCGCCGACGTCGATCTGTGGCGACCACGTCTCCTGCGCGACCGGCGTGCCCGCCGCACCGGCGCGGGCGGCAGCGATCGCCTCCTCCAGCATGCGCTGGTACAGCTCGAAACCGACCTCCTTGATGTGGCCGGACTGCTCGGCGCCCAACAGGTTGCCGGCGCCGCGGATGTCGAGGTCGTGGCTGGCGAGGGAGAAACCGGCACCGAGCTCGTCGAGGGACTGCATGACCTTGAGGCGGCGCTCGGCCGTCTCGGTGGGTGTGCGCGTGTCGGGGATCGTCAGGTAGGCGTAGGCGCGCGCCTTCGACCGTCCGACGCGCCCGCGCAGCTGATAGAGCTCGGCCAGGCCGAACATGTCGGCGCGGTGAATGATGAGGGTGTTGGCGGTCGGAATGTCGAGGCCCGACTCGATGATGTTGGTGGCGACCAGAATGTCGGCGGCGCCGTCGTAGAAGTCGACCATCACCTTCTCGAGCTCCGTCGGCGACAGGCGGCCGTGGGCGACCGCGATCTTGGCGTCCTTCACCTGGCTGCGAACGAAGTCCGCGACCCAATCGAGGTCCGAGATGCGCGGGCAGACGTAGAAGACCTGCCCGCCGCGATTGCGCTCGCGCTGGATGGCCTCGCGCACCACGACCGGATCGAACGGCGAGATGAACGTGCGCACCGCCAGGCGATCCACGGGTGGCGTCGCGATCAACGACAGCTCGCGGATGCCGGCCATGGCCATCTGCAGAGTGCGCGGGATCGGCGTGGCAGTCAGGGTCAGCACATGGACGTCGGCGCGCAGCTCCTTCAGGCGCTCCTTGTGGGTGACGCCGAAGCGCTGCTCCTCGTCGATGATCAGCAACCCGAGATCCTTGAACTCGATGCCCTTCGCCAGCAGCGCGTGGGTGCCGATGACGATGTCGACCTCGCCACTGGCGAGGCCCTTCTTGGCCTCGGCGGCTTCGGCCGGCTTGTTGAGGCGCGACAGCTGTGCGACGCGCACCGGCCAGTCGGCGAAGCGCTTTTTGAAGAGCTTGACGTGCTGACGCACCAGCAACGTCGTCGGCGCCACGACGGCGACCTGCTTGCCGGCCATCGCGGCGACGAATGCGGAGCGCAGCGCGACCTCGGTCTTGCCGAAGCCGACGTCGCCGCAGACGAGGCGATCCATGGGGCGCCCCGACGCGAGGTCGCCGAGCACCTCGCCGATGGTGCGTTCCTGGTCCTCGGTCTCCTGGTACGGAAAGCGCGAGCAGAACTCGGCGTACAACCCGGGCGGGATGGTGAGTTTGGGCGCTTCCTTGAGCTGGCGCTCGGCCGCGACCTTCATCAACTGGCCGGCGATCTCGGTGATGCGCTGCTTGGCGCGGGCCTTGCGCGCCTGCCACGCCTGGCCACCCAGCTTGTCCAGGGTGACCTCGGCGGCGTCACCGCCGTAGCGCGAGATGACCTCGATGTTCTCGACCGGGATGTAGAGCCGGTCGCCGCCGTCGTAGACCAGCGTCACGCAGTCGTGCGGGCGATCCTGGATGGTCAGCGTCTCCAGGCCCATGAAGCGGCCGATGCCGTGGTCGACGTGCACGATGACGTCGCCCGACGACAAGCTGGACAGCTCGCGGATGAAATCCTCGGCCCGGCGCGAACGGCGCGGCGCGCGCGAGATGCGTTCGCCGAGCAGGTCGGGCTCGGCGAGAACCGTGAGGCCGGCGGCCTCGAAGCCGTGGTCGAGGCCCAGGATGACGAGGCCGATCGTCTTCGGCCCCAGCGCTTCGGCTTCCTGCCAGTTGGTGACGGCCGTCAGATCCTCGATACCGTGGTCGTGCAGGAGACTGCCAAGACGGTCGCGGGCACCCGCCGAGATCGCCGCCACCAGAATGCGCTTGCCGCCGGTGCGCTGCTCGTTGACGTAGTCGCGCACCGCGTCCAGGACGATGCCGCCCGTGGTCGAGGGCCCGCCCCGGACTCGTTCCGCGGCGAAGTCCCTGCCGAGCGTGCCGCCGAGGTCGATCTCGGAGCCCTCGGAGGTCTCGCCGCCGCCACCGCTGAACGGCGAGAACGCGCCGACGGCGCGGCCGCGCAGCGCGGCCTTCCACTCGTCGGCGGACAAGTACAGGCCATCTGGCGGCAGCGGCCGGTACACGGCCCCCTCGCCCTCCCACGCCTCTTGCCGCGCCTGGAAGTTCTCCGCGATCGACTGGTCGCGCTCGGCGCGCGCGTCCTCGGCGCGGAAATCCAGGGTGATCGCCGCGCCGGGCACATAGTCGAAGATCGTTTCGAGCCGTTCGTGGAACAATGGCAACCAGTGCTCCGCGCCCGGATGGCGGCGGCCGGCGCTGATCGACTCGTACAACGGGTCTTCATCGCCGACGGCGCCAAAGCGCGCCGCGTACCCGGCGCGGAAGCGCGCAATGGCGGCCGGGTCGAGCAGAATCTCCGACACCGGCTGCAGGGCGAGCTCGGTTGCGGTCCCAGAAGTGCGCTGGGTGAGCGCATCGAACGCGCGAATCGATTCGAGCGTGTCGCCGAACAAATCGAGGCGCACCGGATCCGCGCGTCCGGGCGGAAACACATCGATGATGCCGCCGCGCACCGCGTACTCGCCGGGCTCCCGGACCGTGCCGGCCCGGTTGTAGCCGTCGCGCACCAAGTAGATGGTCAGCGCCTCGACGTCGATCCGCTCGCCGGGCTTGGCGCGGAAGCTTGCGGCCGTCACCGTACTGCGCGCCGGCAGGCGCTGCGCCGCCGCGTTCGCGGTGGTAAGTACGACGCGCCCGCCGTTGGACCCGGTTGCCAGGCGCGACAACGCCGCCATGCGCTGGCTCAATACCAGGCTGCTGGGCGAGACGCGGTCGTAGGGCATGCAGTCCCACGCCGGTACTGTCACGACATCGAGGTCCGGCGCGAAGAAGGCGAGCGCCTGGGCCATGGCGGTCAGGCTCATGTCGCTCGCGGCGACATGCAGGACGCCGCCCGGCCGGCCTTGCGCGATCGTCGCCAACGCCAGCGCGTCGAGGCCTTCGGGGGCGCCGGCAATGCGCAGCCGGCCGCCCTGCGGGGCCGGTTCTAGGAACGCATCATGAAGGTATTTCAATTCGTTACAGGACTATATTGCGGGCTTCGTAGAAGTGCCAGGATGTCGTTGTCGAAGGCCGGCGGCACGTCTTCCAGCCCCAGAATCCACGCATAGAGGTCGGGATCGCTGTTCTCCAGCAGCGATTCGTAGCGCGCGAGCTGCGGGCCATCGAGGCGGTCGAGCCAGGCGTCGGCGAACGTGCCCAACAGGTGGTCGATCTCCTTGGTGCCGCGGTGCCAGCTGCGGAATCGCAATCGCTTCCGCTGTTCCGCGAGGGGGTCCCCCGGCGCGCGGTCGTCGGCCGTTGCCATCATTCCCCTATACGGGCTTGTCGCGCCGGTGTCAGCAGCGCGACAGGACGCACGGGGACGTTTTATATGGGCGCGTGCGGCCGGAAATCCTATTCCCCCTGTTCGCCCCGGCGACTAGCCTGCCCGGCATCGGCAAGAAGCTCGGCGCCCTGCTGGAGGCAGTCGCGGGCGGCCCGCACGTCGTCGACCTGCTGTGGCACCTGCCAACGGGGATCATCGACCGCCGCTTCTCGCCCACGATCAGCGAGACCCCCGAAGGGGTTCTGGTCACACTGATCGTGAAGATCGCGTCTCACGCCGCACCCCACAACCGGCGCCAGCCCTACAAAGTATGGGCCTCGGACCAGACGGGGCGCATCAGCTTGGTGTTCTTCCACGCGCGGCCCGAGTACCTGGAACGGGCACTGCCCATCGGCCAGGTCCGGGTCGTCAGTGGCAAGGCCGAGCGCTTCGGCGGCGATCTGCAGATGACCCACCCGGATCACATCGCCGCGCTTGAGGAGATCGATCGCGTGCGAACGGTCGAGCCGACTTACGGCCTGACCGCGGGCCTGCCGCAGTCGACCGTGCAAAAGAGCGCGCGCGCTGCGTTGGACCGTGCCCCGGTCCTGCCGGAGTGGCACGACGGCCCTCTGCTCGCCCGCGAAGGTTGGATTGGCTGGCGCGAGGCACTCGAAGCGGCGCACACGCCGCAGTCCGAGAGCGAGCTTTCACCGACCACCCTTGCCCGCCGCCGACTTGCCTACGACGAGCTGCTCGCCAACCAGCTGGCGCTGCTCCTGGTGCGCCGCCGCATGCGCCTCCGCCCCGGCCGCTCCATCAAAGGCAACGGCCGCCTGCGCAGGGTTGTGATGCACGCGCTGCCCTATCAGCTCACCACAGCGCAGGACCGCTCCTTGCGCGAGATCCTCGCCGACATGGAGCGCCCCAACCGCATGCTGCGGCTGCTGCAGGGCGACGTCGGCAGTGGCAAGACCGTGGTCGCGCTGCTGGCGATGCTCGCGACGGTGGAAAGCGGCGCACAAGCGGCGCTGATGGCGCCGACCGAGCTGCTGGCCCGCCAACACCTGCGCACCATCACCGCGCTCGCCGAGCCCGCCGGCGTCCGCGTCGGGCTGCTGACCGGTGGCCGCAGCAGGGAGCGCACCGAAATGATCGCGCGGGTCGCGGCTGGCGACATCGACCTCGTCATCGGCACCCACGCCCTGTTCCAGGAAGGCATCGAGTTCCGCGACCTCGCGTTCGTGGTCGTGGACGAGCAGCACCGCTTCGGCGTGCACCAGCGGCTTGCCCTGACCGACCAAGTCGGCACAGCCGCGGACGTCCTGGTGATGTCAGCGACGCCGATCCCGCGCACTCTGACGCTCACCGTGTACGGCGACATGGACGTCTCGCGCCTCGACGAAAAGCCACCGGGCCGCCGCGCCATCGCAACCCGGGCGCTGCCGCTCTCCCGTCTCGAGGAAGTAGTCGCCGCCATCGGCCGCCGCGTCGCCCAAGGCGAGCGCGCCTACTGGGTGTGCCCGCTGGTGTCCGAATCCGAAGTGCTTGATGCGGCGGCGGCGGAGGAGCGTTTCGCCGCTCTCGCCGAGAAGTTCGGCGATCAGGTCGGACTCGCCCACGGCCGCCAGAAGAGCGCGGAGCGCGACCAGGTCATGGCGCGCTTCGCGGCGGGCGAGGTCCGCATCCTGGTAGCAACCACGGTGATCGAAGTCGGCGTCGATGTTCCAGAGGCGACCATCATGGTCATCGAGCACGCCGAGCGCTTCGGCCTCGCGCAACTGCACCAGTTGCGCGGCCGCGTCGGCCGCGGCGGCGCCGAGTCGTCGTGCCTCCTGCTCTACGCGCCACCCATTGGGGAGGTGGCACGGGCGCGCATCAACATCCTGCGCGAGACCGAGGACGGCTTCCGCATCGCCGAGGAGGACCTGCGGCTGCGTGGCGCCGGCGAGATCCTGGGCGTGCGCCAAAGCGGCATGCCGCAGTTCCGCATAGCGGACCTGGCCGCCCATCAGGACTTGCTGGCCGTCGCGCGCGACGACGCCCAGGCCTTCCTGCAGCTGGACCCCGAGTTGCGCTCGGCGCGCGGCGAGGCCCTGCGTACCTTGCTCTACCTGTTCGAGCGCGACGCGGCGACGGCTCTGATCCGCTCCGGTTAAGCCTGACTTGTCTCTGGCAGGCCGTGCGCGGCGAGGTCTATAGTCCGCGCCATCACGAAACGGAGCCGAGCTTTTTTGATGCGTCGGGGGATTGTTCGCGACTCATGAAGCGGTTGCTCGCGGCGGCGGTGCTCTTGTGCGTCATTGCGGCGCCCGGACTCGCGCACGCCACCTACGAAGATGGCCTCACCGCCTATGAGCACGGCCGCTTCGAACATGCCTTGAGGGAATTCCGCACCCTCGCCCGCCGCGGCCATCCCGGCGCCGAGTTCATGCTCGGCGTAATGCACTTCAACGGCTTCGGCGTCGATCGCGACGAGGTCGTCGCCGCCATCTACTTCCGCCAGGCCGCCGAGCAAGGCGAGCCGGGCGCGCAACTGGCCTTCGGCTCGTTGCACATCCGCGGCATCGGAGTGTTCCAGAACCTGATCGAGGCGCGCAAGTGGCTCGCCATCTGCGCGCGCTCCAACTCGCCGGACGTCGCGCGTCAGGCGACCGCGCTGCTCGGGGTAACCGCCACCTTGATGACGGCTGACGAGATCAGTCGTGCTGACCGGGTCGCCGCACGTTGGCGTCCGGTGCGCGCCGGTCTCGTTCGCGAACAATAGTCACCCCGTTCTCCTGCATTCGCTGGATGATCAGCCACGCGTCGTACGTGTCCTTGTTGACGATCGCCAGCGTGCGCCCGCGATAGGGCTGGACGTACTCCGTCAGCATCCACCGGTCGGGAATGTCCGGCATGGTCATGACCAGCACGCGCCGGAAGTCCCCCTGCAGCCAGCCCAACGCGCCGTCCGCCGGTTGAATACGCAGCGGCCGCTGCATGCGGCCGAGGAACGTGAACTGACCGTGATACTCGCCCAGGATCGAGATCGGCCGCCCCGAACGCTGCGCCGAAGCGACGTAGCGCGAAATCGGGCGCAGGTCGAAGGCATGGGCGATCTGGCTGAAGGCCAGCACATGGACCAGGACAACGACTGCGGCGCTCTGCAGCGCCAGCCCGGCAACCGCCAGCGGCGCGCTGCTGCGGCTATATCGCACGACGACAAGACCGACTGCCGCAACGGACAGACCGAACAGGGGCGAGATATTGGCGGCGTAGCCGGGCAGCCCACTGATCTCGATCGCATCGACGCCGTTGCGCAGCAAGTACGAGAATCCCGCGAGTGCGACGCCGAGCCCAACAACGGCAAGGCCGGGCAGCGCGGAATTCCAACGGCCGAGCGGCACGCGCTCCAAGCCCACGGCGAGCAACAGCGCCGCGGCCGGTAGCAACGGCAGCAGATAGTGCGGCTGCTTGCCGCTGATCAGCGACAGAACCACGAAGCTTCCGAGCAGCCATACCAACGCCAGCCGGACGCCGCCGTCCATGTTGCGCAGCACCGATGGCAGCGCGCGCCACGCAGGCGGCCAGACGATCCATGGAAAGAGGAGCGCCGGCAGCACCGGCAGGTACCACCACCACGGCCGCTCGTGGGCGAACGCCTCGGCGATGCGGCCGGCGGTCTGTCCCCACAGAATCGCACGGCCGTAGGAATAGCCGCCGACCTCGGCGGCCGGCAGCGCCCAGGCGATGCCGATGAACGCGCCCGCGACGACGGCGACCACCGCGGCAGCGGCGTACCGCGCCCATGACGCCGGGCGCGGCCGCATCCACACCGGCGCCAGCACGATGACCGGCAACACGTACACTGCGATGACTGGGCCCTTTGCCAGGGCACCGAGGCCGATCGCGGCGGCGACGATCGTCCAGCCGCGCCAGCCGCGTCCGCGCCACACCTGCACCATGCCGAGCATGGCGACGACCGTGAACGTCACCATGAGCATGTCGAACATGGTCACGGTGGTGAACACCGCCCACGCCAGGCAGCCGATCAGCAGCCACGGCACTAGGCGGGCGCGCTCCGGCGCGTCGGGCCACAGCGAGCGCGCCAGGCCGCGCGCCACGAACAGGCTGGCGAGACCGAACAGCGGCGCCACCATGCGCCCCCACCACTCCTGCACCCCGAACAGGGACCAGCCGGCGTGGATCATCCAGAACAGGAGCGGCGGCTTGTGGCTGTACGGCTCGCCGTTGAGCAGCGGTACCAGATAGGAGTCGCGGATCCACATCTCCCACGCCACCGCCAAGTAGCGGGTTTCGTCGATGGGCAGGAGCGGCCGCGTGTTGAGCGCGACAACGACCAGCGTCAGCCACGTGCCAACCAGGGCGATCTCATCGCGCCAGGCCCAAACGGAGGCGCGCAGACGCAACATGCGCTCCGAGTCGGCCAAGCCGCGCAGCCTGGCGACCGCCTGGTCGGGGGTGATCGTCACGCGCCGGCGCCTTCCGACCGGCGCTGCCGCATGATGAGCTGCAGGTTGCGCAGGTAGATGAACACCCCGAATGCCTGACCCACGATGAACACCGGATCCTCGCGGTGCAGTGCGTAGGCAAGCAGCGTCGCGCCGCCGCCGATGCTCAGGTACCAGAACACGATGGGCATGTGGCTGGCGCCGCGCCGCTCGCTCGAGATCCACTGGATGATGAAGCGCGCCGAGAACAGGAGCTGACCAAAGAATCCGATCAGAACCCACGTCGTCAGGTCGAAGGACAACCCGCCGATATCAACGTGCATTCACTCGTCTCCTCTTGTTTCTGCAATCTCGACGACGCTCGGGTGCCAGCGTCCCGACCGGCGCTTCAGCCAAAGTACGCCGACCAGGTCGACGATGCCGACCCACAGCCGGTTGTTGAGGCCGTAGTGCGAGCGCCCGCTGCGGCGCTCGCGGTGCGTCACCTCCACGGAGGTGACGCGCCCGCCCTGCTGCTGCATCAGTGCCGGCAGGAAGCGGTGGAAGTGATCGAAGTGCGGCATGCGCAGGAAGGCATCGCGCTCGAACAGCTTGAGGCCGCAGCCGGTGTCCGGCGTGCGATCGCCCAGCAGCCAGCCGCGCACGCGGTTCGCGACGCGCGACGAGGCGCGCTTGATCCAGGTGTCGCGGCGGCGCTTGCGGTGGCCGGCGACCATCTTGAGGTCGGGGTCGCCGGTCTCGCCGAGGAACCGCCACAAGCGCGGGATGTCGGCAGGGTCGTTCTGGCCGTCGCCGTCGAGCGTCGCGATCCACGCGCCGCGCGCCATGCGGACGCCCGAAAACAGCGCGGCGCTCTGGCCGCAATTGGTGCGGTGGCGCACCACGACCAGCCCCGGGCGCGCGAGCTTGCGCAGCTCCTCGGCGGTGCCGTCGCGGCTGCCATCGTCGACCACGACGATCTCGTAGCCGCCCGTCATGCCGTCGAGGGCCGCGCGGATCTCCTCGATCAGCGGCCCGATGTTGTCCTGCTCGTCATGCACCGGCACCACAACCGACAGCGCGGGCGCGCGCTGGCCGGCAGGCGACGCGATGTCGGCACCGGCGGGGTCGATGGGCGCCTCAACAAGCCGCGGAGCCTCGTGGCTGCGCAAGCGGCTCATGTTCATCCGGTGTGCCCATCCCCGGGGTGCGACTCGGCACGGCCGCACATGGCCCGTTGAACCCGCCGCCCGCCCAAGGTCTTGCCCTGGCCGAGCCGGTCGGCGCCGATGGTTCGAAACTACGCGGTGCGGCGAGCGCCTACAAGGGTTGGCCTATACCGCCGCAAGCGTGGCCGTGGCACATTTGCTGCGCGTGAAGCCCGCTCTCCCCGCGCCCTCAGGTCCCTACCTGCCTCGACGCTGCCCGCGCGCGCGCCCATCTCAGAAGCGCTGCTGAAGCGGGGCCGACGTGGCAACAAAGGCGAAAGCAAAGAACCCTGACGCAAAGGTGAAGCCGCTCAAGGGCGGCCGCCTCGAGCCCTATCGCCAGAAGCGCGACTTCGAGGTCACGCCAGAGCCGACCGAATCGCGCACTACTGCCGAAGGAAACTCCTTCGTCATTCAGAACCACGCTGCGACTCGGCTCCACTGGGACTTTCGCCTCGAGATGGGAGGCGTGCACCGCAGCTGGGCGGTGACCAAAGTGCCGACCCTCGATCCGAGCGTGAAGCGCCTCGCCGTACACACCGAGGATCATCCGATCTCGTACGGCGACTTCGAGGGCACCATTCCCGCAGGCCAATACGGCGCCGGCACGGTCATCATCTGGGATCGCGGCACCTGGGCGCCGATGGGCGACGTCGAGGCGGGCTATCACAAGGGCTCGCTCAAGTTCCGCCTGGTCGGAAAGAAGCTCAAGGGCGGATTCGCGCTCGTGCGCCTGCGCGACAAGCTGCCCAAGGACGGCGGCAAGAACTGGCTGCTCATCAAAGAGAAGGACGAGTACGCGCAACCAGGATCGGGGGATGCGCTCGCCGCGCAGAACAAGAGCGTCGTGTCTGGCCTCACCCTGGAGGAGATGAAGGCGCACGACGCCATCGCCCACAGCAAGGAGATGCCGCGCAAGAAGCCGAAGAAGATCAAGCCGGCCGACCTGCCGAAGGCCAAGGCAGCGCCGCTCGGCAAGGTGCCGGAGCCGCAGCTCGCGTCCCTCGCCAGCCACCCGCCGCACGGCGAGGGTTGGGTACACGAGATCAAGTACGACGGGTACCGCACGCTCGCGCGCATCGAAGATGGTGCCGTCCAGATGATCACCCGCAACGGCCACGACTGGACCGATCACTACAAGCCGATCGCCAAGGCGCTCGCCAACCTGCCGGTGAAGAACGCCATCGTCGACGGCGAGATCTGTGTGCAGCTGCCCAATGGCGCCACCAGCTTCGCTGCGCTGCAGGATGCGCTCGCGACCGGCGCGTCGAGCAAGCTCGTGTACTTCGTGTTCGACCTGTTACACCTGGACGGCTACGACCTGCGCCGCACCCCACTCGCCGATCGCAAACGCGCCCTCGAGCCGCTGATCGCTGCCATCGCCAAGGAGGACGGCGCCCTCCATTACAGCGAGCACTTCGAGGGCGAAGGCGACGAATTCTTCGCGCAGGCGATGCGCATGCGCCTGGAAGGCATCACCTCGAAGCGTGCCGACGCGCCCTACGATTCGGGCCGCTCCAAGACGTGGCTGAAGATCAAGGGCGCGACGGCGGCCGAGTTCAGCATCGTCGGCTACACCGAAAGCAAGGCGGCCGGTGGCCTGTCGGCGCTGCTCGTGGCAGAGCCGCAGGGCCAAGGCCTGACGTACGTCGGCAAGGTTGGTACCGGCTTCACCGAAGCGACCGCGCGCGACCTGAAGAAAAAGCTGGCGGCGCTGCAGATCGACAGGCCGGTCTTCACCCTGACCATGGATGAGAAGGTGCCGGGGGTACGTTGGGTCGAGCCGAAGCTGATCGCCGAGGTCGAGTTCGCCAACAAGACCGACGCCGGCCACCTGCGCGCCGCCCGCTACAAAGGCCTGCGCGGCAAGGCAGAGGCGTCGCCGGTAACCGGCACGGCGGGATCCCGTCCGGTCAAGCAGGTGACCGACGCGCACCTCGCGCAGATCTTCATCACCAATCCCGATCGGCGCATGTTCAGTGCCGATGGCCCGACCAAGCTCGACGTCGCCATGTACTACGCCCAGGTCGGCGACTGGATGCTGCCGCACGTCGCCGACCGGCCCGTGACGCTGGTGCGTTCACCGTCCGGCAAGGTCAGCGACCGCTTCTATCAGCGCCACGCCATGGCGGGCATGCCGGCCGACATCCATCGCGTTCCGATCCCCAAGGAAGACGACCCCAAGGTTCGCGAGGACTACCTGTACATCAAGGATGCCGCGGGCCTGCTGGCGCTCGCCCAGTTCGGCGTGGTCGAGTTCCATACGTGGGGCTGCAAGGTCGATAAGCCGGAGCGCCCCGATCGGATGGTGTTCGATCTCGACCCGGACGAAGGGCTCGATTGGCGCAAGGTGGTCGAAGCCGGCTTCGAGGTGCGCGACTTCCTCGGCGAGCTCGGGTTCACGCCGTTCGCGCGCACGACCGGCGGCAAGGGCCTGCACATCGTCATCGAGATCGAACGCCACTCCGAATGGGACGAGTTCAAGGGCTTCTCGCAGGCCGTCGTGCAGGCGCTCGCGGCGCGCGCACCGCAGCGCTACACCGCCAACATGTCCAAGAAGGAGCGGCGCGGCCGCATCTTCATCGACTACCTGCGCAACGGTCGCAGCGCCACGGCGGCAACCTCCTACACCTTGCGGGCGCGCGAGGGGTGCCCGGCCTCTGCCAACCTGACGTGGGACGAGCTCGCCGACCTCGACGACCCGAAGGTCTTCGACTGGCGCACGCTGCCCCAGCGCCTCCGCTCGTTGGAGAACGACCCGTGGGCCGGAATCGAGGCAACCGCGGTTCGCCTGTCCAAGGCGATGTTCGAGGCTCTCCTCAAGCCGAAACGGTAGGGAACCGGGATTCACAAAGACATGCGGACTAGAGTAGAGTCTCTGGGTTAAGTCCGTTTGCTCCCTGCGGGGAGTCAGCAGAGGTGAACGCATGGCGGCGCGGGCAACGTGGAAGGGCTACCTGAAGCTGTCGCTGGTCTCGTAGGCGCGGACAACGATCACCGTGACAGCGAAGATGCCGACCAGAAACAGCAGTGCTCCCAGCACACCTTTCATGACCGCTGGCATTAGCGGCCCCAAAGCCCCCCAAACCAATTGCCAAAGCACTGCGGCACATTCATCGCGGAGATATCGGGAGCATCGAAAAGCCCGGTCAGTTGTCGCAGAAGCGCGGCTTGGTCCTGCGTGCGCGCTGGCGTGGTCCGGAACATCTGAGCGGAACGGAGTTCCACCGCATACCAACGGCAAGGATTCAGATTTCCATAACGCGCAAAAGTCGCGGCGAGTAACACTGCGGCGACCACGGCCCACGGGGTCGCTTGGCGCACGAATGACCGGGATTGCATCGGTACAAGTGGCGACCTATTTGGTGCTTCTAGGGACACAGCGACCCCCAAATCGACAAGCTAGAGCGCCCCAGCTCCTGCCGCAGCATCAGCAGCCTGGCACGCTTTGTAATTCGAAAAGCGATATTGCAAGAGGATGTACGCGCTATCGGAGTCCAACGCAGATATGGTCAGTATTATCTCTATGACTGCGTCGGCAATATTCCACTTAGCGTACCCAGGCCCCATGGCTATGATGGGGCCGCCCGATGATAGGGCGGGATTTCTACTTGGCCTGGAAGGCCACCTTCCCGAGGTTTGATGGGCTTGTGGTGGCGCTGGGCGGATACTTCGATGATGCAGGCACACACGGTGCAACGGCTGAACTTGCCGCCGTTGCCGGGTTTCTTTTCGATGATGATGGGCTGAGCCGTCTAACGGCGGGGTGGGCCGCCCTTTCGGGCGACCTAGTCGCGCCATTCAAGACGCGTGAATGCCTTCTTGGGTGGGGGCAGTTTGCGACCTGGGATGACACCAAGCGGGATGCGCTCCTGCGCGGCCTCGCGCGGCTGATAGGCGAGACGCGCGGCCCGGCCTTCTTCTCGTGCGTAGAGCCCCCCGCGTTCAACGCCTACATTGCCGCAAACCCAAAGGCGGAGAAGTACCTTGGGAACCAGTTCGCGCTATGCGTGATGAGTTGCCTAACCACCGTCGGACAATGGGCCGACAAGGCGGGTCACGCGGATGGCGTTGATTTCTGGTTTGAGAACGGCACCGCTGGCGAAAAGACCGCGCGTGACTTTGTGTTCCGCGTTGAGAAAAACCCGACGCTGCGGAACCGTTTCCGCCTCGGCCGCCATACGTTCATCCCTAAGAACGACACAGCGGCTCTATTGGCAGCCGACTTCCTGGCAACGGGAATGCGGCGGCACATCCTCAAGACGGATCAGCAGATCACCGACCTGATGAAGATCATGCATGCGGGCGGAAAGCAGCCGCTCTATGTGACGCCGCTCGACCCCAGCAGGATCGGCATTCACGGCATGGTCAATGCCGTCTATCGCCTTGATCGGGACCCGCCCGACGATGCGCCGCCAGGCTGGCCACTTACGTGAGCGGCCTAGAGGCGGCACCCCTTCTGACGGGCCACCTGCTGCATCGCGTCGCGCTCACCCTTAAGCCTCGCGTACGCCGCCGCGTCCGGCCCATCTCCGCCGGCCATCAGCAGCATGGGCCACAGCACGGCGCCCATGGCGATGGTCGCGGTGTCAAGGTTCGCGCGCCCTTGGAGCTTGTCGCGGAGCGCGGCCGTGTGAATGTCGTTCCACCCCATGTCGATGCCCAACTGGTCACACGAATAGCTTTGGTATTGGAACGCCGACACGGGCGTTGCCGCGATGCGGTCTGGCGGTGTAGCGCAGCCGGCCAGCGCAACGGTGATTGCCAACGCGACGCCGAGCCGAATCATTTGCCCACCCCTCGGCTCGCCGCTCGCTTGGGCGAACGCTTCGGCGGGACGAGCTTCTTGAACACGCGCTCAAACGCCTTGCCCGACTCGTCGGTTCCGGCCTCTTTGGCGGCCTCAACAAACCGCGCGGATTGCTCGGGATCGTCGGGCTTTGGCTCAGGCTTGCGGGGCATGGCTCACCGCCCGACGAGACGTGCGATAGGTCAACCGCTTGCCGACGACACCGCGCACTACGCGGTCGGTACGCGCCACGTCGTCAACCCCGAGCGCGGTGCGCGCGTTGTGGCGGAAATCGAACTCGGCAAGGTAGCGGTGCAGGTGCTGCTCGCTGACGTGGTGGTAGGTGCCGATGATGCCGCGCTTCAAGATCGAGAAGTAATTTTCTGCGGTGTTGGTGTGGAAGAAACCGCCGCCGCGCACGTATTCCTCAATCGAGTGGTTGACGGTGCCGTGGCCCTTGGCGACTTCGCGGCCGAGGTTCTTATAGACCGGCGCTTCGTCGGTCATGAGGAACGAGCGGCCGTCCAGATGCGCCTTGAGGATCGGCCGCAAGGTCTTGGCGTTGACGTTCGGGACGTGGCGCGAGCGCACGCGACCGTCCCGCTCTACCAGTGCGAACACCGCCGCCTTGGGCGGAACGTGGTTCTTGCGGTTCTTGGCCTTCCCGCCGACATAGGTTTCGTCGGCCTCGACCACCTTGTTGTCGCCACCGAGCGGCCCGCTGCCGCCCGGAAGATCGGCCATCGCTTCGCGGATGCGATGCGAGAGGAACCACGCGGTTTGCATGCTGACACCGAGGGTGCGCTGCAACTGGTTGGTGCTCATGCCCTTCTTGCTGGCGCAAAGCAGGTGCATCGCCTGCAACCAGACGTGCAGCTTGACGTGGCTGGACTCGAAGATGGTCCCAACCTTCACAGTGAAGGGCTTGCGGCAGGCGTAGCACTTGTAGACCCCGATCCGGGTGCTCGCGCCGCTCAGCTTGCCAACGTGATCTTCGGTCGCGCCGCACTTCGGGCAGGTCGGACCGTTCGGCCAAACCCGCGCCTCGACGAACTCGTAGGCGGCGGCCTCGTTATGGAAGTGGGCGGCGGAAAGGACGGAAGTCATGGTCAATCTCCAATCTGAGACTGACTCTACCCCTAGCGACTGGGTACGGCAACTAGAATATTGCCACTGCGTCCTTGAGTTGCGGCGCATTGTCTTGGAGTGAGCCCCAAACCGCTTGCAGCGTTCGTTCATTCTGACGGATAGCCATTACCCACTCGCGAGGTTCGTCCCAGAGGGCGCCGGGCCTAAGGAAGTCATTCACACGTCCCGCGCCGTAGACCTGCTCAAGTTGCGCTTTCAGTGTTGCGAAATCAGCTCGGACGCCAGTGCCGAAGGCGTCGTTACTGCGAGTAACGCCGATAGCTTTGATTTGGCAGGTCCCTACCCCTGGCGGGCTCCAGGCTACGAAACTTTCGAAAGCTGGGTGGGGAGTTGGAACACCCTTCAAGACCAAGTTGAACCTCCCGAGGTCTCGGGAAATCTCTGCGTCGGTGAACTTGGTTCCTGCTGCAATACCGAACGGGGCAGCGTCAACAGACGCGCTCCACGCCGCAACAAGTAGCGCCGCGAGTCCTGTAGCTAGACCCCGCATCGCACTCCCCCATCAAGCAGCCCGGACCCCGGGCGGACAGCTTGAGCTTATGCGCTTGCCGCAGACTGTGAAACGCTCCAAAGCGCGGCGCGCGATACCTGTGCGATACCTGGAAAAGGCTGCCACCATGAGGCGCCAGCACGCCTCACCGCAACGTATTGTTTTCGTTGGAAATTTGGTGAGCGCGCCGGGGTTCGAACCCGGGACCTACAGATTAAAAGTCTGCCGCTCTACCACTGAGCTACGCGCCCGTTGGTGTCTGATAGCCCTAGAACCGCCCCAGGATCAACTCGTTGGTGGCGCGCAGGCGGCGCGACAGGGTGGTGGCCAGCGAGTGGTAGAAGCGCGCGGCGAAGCCCTGGTCGGCCTCCAGGAGCGAGGTGAGGTCCTTGGACTCGACGAACAGGATCTCGACCTTGCCGTCGGCGGCGACCGAGGCGGAGGCGCCGGACTGGTCGAGGAACGACATCTCGCCGAGCACGCTGCCGGGACCGAGCCGCGCCAGGTGGGCGGAGCGCTGGTGGTCGGTGCGCTCGATGCGCACCTCGCCGTCGGTGACGATGTAGAGGCCGTCGGGCACCTGGCCCTGCTTGAAGAGCTGGTCGTTGTACTTGTACTCGCGCACGCGCGCGCGCCACAGCAGCTCGTTCCAGTCCTCGACCGACAGGCGGTTCAGGGTGCCGGCGAAGACGCGGCGCTGCAGGTCATCGGACCAGCGGCGCGCCACATCGGCGGACATGACGTTGCTCTTCATGCCTGGCATTCCCTCCTCCACTACAATACGAACGGCTCGACCACCTGCTCCGCCTCGCGCAGCAGGTGGATGACGAGGTCATTGAGGCTGACGACGCCCATCAGCTTGCCGTCGTCGATGACCGGCAGGTGGCGGATGCGCTTCTCGTGCATCACGGCAATGGCGCCGTGCACGTCGGTGCCCGGTCCGCAGGTGACGGCCTCGCGGGTGAAGACCTCTTCGACTTTGACGGTGGCGACCTTGGCGCCGTCCTTGGCCAGCACCTTGACGATGTCGCGCTCGGACAGGACGCCGACCAGGGTGCCCTTGGCGTCGCAGACCGGCAGGAAGCCGATGTCGCGCGCGGCAAGCTCGCGGGCGGCGTCACCGAGGAGGACGCCGGGCGTCGTCGTGATCACCTTGGCGGTACGGCGACGCAGGACGTCAGCAATAGTCGTGCGCATCAAAACTCCAGAAACTGGGGACTCATTCTAGCGTATCGGGCCCCCTACTTCGACGGGCTCGGCCTGAGGCAGTTCCGCTAGCTGCCCGGCGTGGTTGCGACGCAGCAGAGGGCGTGCACCGGGCGGCCGGCCTCGGTGCGCATGACGGTTTCCTGGATGCGGGAGCGGGCGTAGAGCGGCGGCGCGAAGACCCGTTCCACCAGCTGGCGGCCATGGGTGAAGCGGCCGGCGGAGTGGAACTCGGCGCGGTCGGCGGCGCCCTTTTCGACGTCGAAGATGAAGACGCCGGAAGGCTTCAGGCTCTGGGTGATGGCTTCGGCGAGGGGATCGAGCTTGCCGAAGTAGAGGACGACGTTGGCGGCGACGATGGCGTCGAACATGCCGAGGCGGCCGCTGGCGAGCGCGCCGAGGATCTCACCCTCGACGAGCTCGTCGTAGACGTTCTTGGCGCGGGCGAGATCGAGCATGGCAGGCGACAGATCGAGGCCGACCAGGCGGCGCGCGAACGGACGCAGCAGCGGTCCGCACCAGCCGCTGCCGCAGCCCAAATCGAGGATGTCGAGCTCGCCGCGCGCGGTGCCCTTCTCCGCCGCCAACATGGGGGTGAGCGTTTCGGGAATCCGATACGCCAACCCTTCCATGTTGGACTCGTACACGTTGGCGTTGCGATCGAAGATGTATAGGACGACATCATCGGGCAGACGGTCGGGGGCGGGTCCCTGACCCAACGCAGCAAGACCCATGCGCGCTACCGAGTCGTCCGGGTAGCGATGCAAGCACGCCTTGTACCAAGCAGCCGCACTTTCACCGCGTCCTGCCAACCGCAGTAGGCGCCCCAGTGTGTGGTAGGACTCCCGATCGGCGGGATCCTGCCGCAGGGCGGTCTGCAGGTACGCGACGGCGAGATCGAGGTTCCCGCGCGCCAAGGCGTCCTGCGAATGCCGACGGAACTCTGCTGCATCCGTCATCGAGGCGTCTCACGGTAGCGCGCCAAGAAATTCTCCGACCACGGCGCAGCATCGCCCGCGGCGATGGCGGTGCGAAGTTCGGCCATCACATCCTCATAGAACGTGATGTTGTGACGGGTTAGCAGCATCGCTCCAAGAATCTCCCCTGTGCGTGTCAGGTGACTGAGGTAGGCGCGCGTGAATTGCGTGCAGGCGACGCACCGACAGTCAGCATCCAGCGGACTCGTGTCGTCCACATGACGGGCGTTGCGCAGGTTCAAGGTGCCATTGCGCGTGAACGCCTGACCGGTGCGTCCGGACCGGGTCGGCAGTACGCAGTCGAACATGTCCACGCCGCGCAAAACCGCACCTACCAGCTGATCGGGCTTGCCCACGCCCATAAGGTAGCGCGGCCGGCCGGCCGGAAGGTGGGGCGTGGTGGCCGCGACAGTGGCCATCATGGTCTCTGCGTCCTCGCCCACGGCGAGGCCGCCGAGGGCGTAGCCCTCGAAGCCGATGGCATGGAGGGCAGCGGCCGACTCCGCGCGCAGGTCGGGGAAGGTGCCACCCTGAACGATGCCGAACAGGCCGTAGCCGTCGCGCGGCACCCAGGTGGTGCGACAGCGCTCGGCCCAGCGCATGGAACGGCGCATGGAAGCGGCGTGCTCGTCCTTGGAGACGCCGAAGGGCGGGCACTCGTCGAGCACCATGGTGACGTCGGAATCGAGCAGGCGCTGGATCTCGACGGCGCGCTCGGGCGTGAGCTGGTGCTCGCTGCCGTCGATGTGGGAGCGGAAGGTGACGCCGGACTCCGACAGGGTGCGCAGTTCGCTGAGCGACATCACCTGATAGCCGCCGGAGTCGGTGAGGATCGGCCCGGACCAGCCCATGAAAGTGTGCAAACCGCCGAGGCGATCGATGCGCTCAGCGGTCGGGCGCAGCATGAGGTGGTAGGTGTTGGCGAGAATCATCTCGGCGCCGGTGGCGCTGATGTCGTCGGGCGCCATCGCCTTCACGGTGGCGGCGGTGCCGACGGGCATGAAGGTCGGCGTCTGCACGGCGCCGTGGGCGGTGTGCAGCGTGCCGAGGCGGGCGGCGCCGTCGGTCTTGTGGACGGTGAAGTGGAAGACGGTCATAGGACGCGCTGCGCGCGAAGTTGATTGACCCTCACCCCACCCTCCCCCTTGGCAGGGGGAGGGAGTTGGACGTGAGTCCCCTCTCCCCGCATGGGGAGAGGGTTAGGGAGAGGGGCAAGAGAATGCATCATTCGGAAGCGATCTCGGCGATGCGCTGCAGGACGCCATCGAGGTTGCTCATGAGGTCGTTGTTCCAGATGCGGAGGACACGGTAGCCGTGTTCGCGCAGGTAGGTGTCGCGTTCGATGTCGGCAGTACTGTCCGCGTGTTGGCCGCCGTCGAGTTCCACCACGAGGTTCGCGCGAGTGCAGATGAAATCCACCACGTACGGGCCGACCGGTTCCTGACGGCGGAAGACGAGGCCGTTGAGTTGGCCGGCGCGGAGGCGGGACCAGAGGAGTCTCTCGGCGTTGGTTGAGTCGCGGCGGAGGCGACGGGCGAGCGGAGTCAGGTTAGGCATCTTATTGACCCTCACCCTAGCCCTCCCCCGTCGTGCCGGAGGTGCGCTCCGCGCGCCCCGCGCGACGCAGGGGGAGGGGACGGAGCCGGGTGAAGCAGAGTGGCGTCGCCGTAGGAGTAGAAGCGGTAGTCACTGTTCATCGCGTGGGCGTAGGCGGACTGCATGCGGGCGGTGCCGGCGAAGGCGCAGACCAGCATGAACAGGGTCGAGCGCGGCAGGTGGAAGTTCGTCAGGAGCAAGTCCACGGCGCGGAACCGGTAGCCGGGCGTGATGAAGATCGAGGTGTCGCCCTGGAAGGGGCGCACGGTGCGGTCGTCCAAGGCCGCGGTTTCGAGGAGGCGCAACGCAGTTGTGCCGACGGCGACGACGCGGCCGCCGCGCTGGCGGGTGGCGCGCACGGCGTCGACGCAGGCGACGGGCACCTCACCCCACTCGGGGTGCATGCGGTGCTGGTCGGTGTCGGGGGCGGTCACCGGCAGGAATGTACCGGCGCCGATGTGGAGCGTCACGAAGGTGCGAGCGATGCCGGCGGAGTCCAGCGCCGCGATGACGCGCGGCGTGAAGTGCAGCGCGGCAGTGGGCGCGGCGACGGCCCCGCGCACGTGCGCGAACATAGTCTGGTAGTCGTCGCGGTCGGCGGCGTCGGCGTCGCGGCCCATGTAGGGCGGCAGCGGCATGGTGCCGATGCGCTCGACGGCGGCGAACAGGGCGGTATCCCCGCCCGCGAAGGCGAGGATGACTTCGCCTTCGTGGCGATCGATGACTTCGGCGCGAAGGTCTTCAAATTGAATGGTGTCGCCCGGGCGCAGGCGTTTGGCGGGGCGGGCGAGGACGCTCCACTGCCCTCCTCCCAGCGCGCGGTTCAAGGTCACTTCGATGGTGGCGGTCGTGCGTTGGTTGCGCGCCTCCGGCGCGACGCTGGGCGACGTCCGGGTGCCGGTGAGGCGCGCGGGCAGGACGCGGGTGTCGTTAAAGACGAGCAGGTCGCCAGGGCGCAGGCAGGACGCGAGGTCGGGGATGCGGCGGTCGGCGAGCGAGTCGGCACGTACTTCGAGCAGGCGCGCGGAATCACGCGGCCGCGCCGGGCGCTGGGCGATGCGCTCGCGCGGCAGATCGAAGTCGAACTGCGAAACGTCCATGGGCGGGCGCTTCTAGCACACAGGCGGCAGCGGGCGGCGATCAACTGGTGCCGGCGGCGCCCCGGTTCCGTTTCCAGGAAATGAGCCGGGGCGCGACGAGGTCGGGGTTCTCGAAGACGGCGAGCGTGCCGTGGGCGCAGGGGTCGAGGCCGAGCTCGCGGCCGGCGCGCTCGGGGCCATCACCGTCCATGTAGCTGCTCGGGAGCTCGATGGCGTCAGCATCGGCGACGCTGGTGACGACTTCGTCCGGCGCGGCGGCCGGCGGTTCCTCCCATGCGGCCTCTGTCGCGGCCTCGGTCGCCGGCTCCGTTGCGGCCTCTGTCGGGGCCTCCGCTGCGGTTTCCGGGGCCGGCTCTCGGGCTGCGTCGCGCACCGGCGGCGGCTCGGCGGCCGGCGCCGGTGCGGGGCGTCCGAACCTCAGGCCGCGGACCAGCGCGGCGGCTTCGGCGTTGTTCTGCGCGTCCTGCAGCGTGCGATACGTCTGGTCGAGCATCGCGACCATGGCAGCGCCCTCGCGCGGATCGAGCTCGCCGTCGGCGACGAGGGCCGGAATGCGCTTCATGGCCGCGAGGGCGTCGGCGATGGTGTCGATTGGCGGCAGCTCGAACGGGGCACGGCGACCGCGGCGTGGCACGAGGCGCTCCACCACCAGGCGCATGGCGGTGGGATGGCCGGCCACGGCGTGGTCGATGGTGCGACGGATAACATTGTCCAGCTCGCCGTCGAGCAGCGCCTCGCCGAGCAGCGTCGCCTTGTTGCGCGAACCGGGCGGGCGGCCGCCCCTATGGCCGTCGGTGCCGAAGGGTTTGCCGCGCGGATTGCGGTTGGGCGGGGCGCCGTTTGCATTGGATATGCGCGAAATATGCAGATCACCGGCACGTGACATTTCGTGTTCGGTAAGCATGGCGATTGGCTCCGTAGGCGCTGGTTTCACGCCTGCATGTGGTACGACACGTATCTACGTCAATACGTTATGCGATGGATTTGACAGAGTGAACATATAGTGAACATATGCCGGTGTCTTTGCCGGAGCCTCCCATGACCCCACCCCGCCTGCTGCTCGTCACGTCGCTCGTTGGAACGGTGATCGGATTCGCGTGGTCGAACGTCCTCGGCGCACGGGATGCTGTGGCCATGGAGAGATTCGTGGCGGATCGGGCGGCGTGCGCGGAGGCCGGGATGGCGGCGGGCGCGAGGGCGCTGGGGGATTGCGTCGTCAACGCGGCGAAGGTGCGGGGTGCTCTGGGGGCGGGAGCAGCGGACTCTTAGACAGCGGTCCGACCAGACAACAAGACAACAGCACCCTCACCCAGCCTGCGCCAGGCGCTCAGGCGCCAAGCGTCGTGCCGGAGGCGCGCCGGGCGCGCCTAGCGCCCGTTCCGGGCGAGGGATCGAAAATCTAGGCAGGGCCGGGATTTCTCTGAGAGCTCCGTGGGCGCATCGACGCATCCAGCCGCTGGACGGCGGCTGGATGCGGGGTCAACGACGCCGTTATTGGGCCGGTTGGCTCTCGTCGTCGGCCTCGTCTTCGGACTTGCCGGCGGAGTCATCGTCCGCGGCGTCCGTGTCCTCGGGCTCTTCGTCGTCGTCCGGCGACGGGGAGGCTTCGCCGCCGCGCACTTCGCCCATCGGCTTGTCGGACGGCAGCTTCAGGTCGTCGCCCGGATTGCGGTTGACGTTCGGGTTGATGGGCGGGGTCTTGATGATTTCGGGAGCGGTGGGCGGTACAGCGTTGATGGTCATGCTGGCTCCTATTGGGTCTTTTGGTTGCACAACAGCACCGACGGTTGCGCGCGACCGATGGCGGCCACGCCACGCATTCAAACTCGTCGGAAGCGGTGCGGCCCCCTCGGACGGCCGAACCTCGATGCGGCACAGTACCGACAGTGCGGCGTGCGCGGGCGTGTTATGGCCGTGACCTAGAGAAGCGCGCTGCGGCACAGGTGACGGTGCGCCCGATCCACTGCGGGCAGTGTCGTGACTACGCCCAGCGTGAGGGGCGGTGCACCGGCAGCAATGGATTGCTTCGCTGCGCTCGCAATGACACGAGGCGAGAGCCTATCGCGCCGTCAGCGCGCGATTCCGGTTCTCGGTGAAGCGGGCGATCAGGCGCTTGGCGACGCGCGGCGAGACGAAGCTGGAGACGTCGCCGCCGAGGGCGGCGATCTCGCGCACCAGGCTGGAGGCGATGAACAGATTATGTTCGGACGCCATCAGGAAGATGGTTTCGGCTTCGGGGTTGAGGCGGGCGTTGATGCCGGCCATCTGCAGCTCGTAGTCGAAGTCGGAGACGGCGCGCAGGCCGCGAATGACGAAGCTGGCGCCGACGTCCTGTACGAACGTCATCAACAGACGATCGAGGATGCGGACTTCGATGGTGGTGCCGTTGAGGCCGTTCAACGGCTCGATCTCGGCGGCGATCATCTCCAGGCGTTCATCGCGGCTGAACAGCGGCGTCTTGGACGAGTGTTCGCTGAGGCCGATGATCAGGTGGTCCGCGACCTTGGTGGCGCGGCTGATGATATCCATGTGGCCGTTGGTGATCGGGTCGAAGGTGCCGGGATAGACGGCGACGCGCTTGCCGCGCCGGGAGCCGGCGGCGCGAGTCGCACCGAAGGCGCGCTCCGCGCGCCCAGCGCGCGTTCCGCGCGACGTTTCGGCGCGGACGACCTTCGGGCCAGCCACTACGTGTCTTCCTCCTCGACCTCGGAGTCGGGGACGTCTTCCTCGATCTCCTCTTCGACGATCTCTTCTTCCACCGCTCCTTCTTCGGGCGCGGCGCTCTCGGGCGGCTTCTCGGTGGCGGCGGCTTCGTCCTCGCCCGGGCGCGACAGGTGGGCGACGGAGACGACCTTTTCGCCCTCGGCCGTCGTGAACAACGTGACGCCCTGGGTGTTGCGGCCGGCGACGCGGATGTCGTCCACCGACATGCGGATGATGCGGCCGCCGTCGGACATCATGACGACGTGGTCGCCGTCTTCCACCGGGAACGACGCGGCGACCTTGCCGTTGCGCGCGCTGGTGTCGATGTTGGTGATGCCGGAGCCGCCGCGGCTGGTGATGCGGTACTCGTAGGCGGACGTGCGCTTGCCGAATCCGTTCTGGGTGACGGAGAGGACGAACTCTTCCTTCTCGCCCATCGCCTGCATCTCGGGGGAGTCGAGCTTGGCCGCGGCTTCCTGGTCGCGGGCGCGGTCGTCCTCGCGGCCGGTGTAGTCGCCGCCGGCGAGGCGGCGGCGCGCGCTGACGGCCTTCAGGTACTCGTCGCGCTGCTCGGTCTCGGCCTTGACGTGGCTGAGCACGGACACGGAGATGACCTCGTCGCCCTCGGCGAGGCGCATGCCGCGCACGCCGAACGAGCGGCCGCGGCGCGCGACGCGCATGCTCGCCACGGGGAAGCGCACGCACTTGCCGTTGCGCGCCGCCAACAGGATGTCCTGGTCCGAGTTGCACGGGCGCACGCCGATGAGGCGGTCGCCTTCGCGCGTGTCGATGGCGATGACGCCCGAGGGGCGGATGTTGGCGAAGTCGGCGAGCGCGTTGCGGCGCACGTTGCCCTTGGCGGTGGCGAAGAACAGGCCCATGCCGCCGACGCGGTCGGCGATGGTTTCGCCGCCGGCGACAGCGCCACCCGGCCACGGCATGACCGCGGCGATCATCTCGCCCTCGGTGAGCGGCAGCAGGTTGATCATCGCCTTGCCCTTGGCCTGCGGGCTGGCGAGCGGCAGCTTGTAGACCTTGGTCTTGTAGACCTTGCCGATGGTCGAGAAGAACAGCACCTCGGTGTGGGTGTTGGCGACGAACACCTCGGTGACGACGTCTTCCTCGCGCGTCGCCATGCCGGTGCGGCCTTTGCCGCCACGGCGCTGGGCGCGGTAGACCGAGAGCGGCGTGCGCTTGATGTAACCGGACTGGGTCACCGTGATGACCATGTCCTCGCGCTCGATGAGGTCTTCGTCCACCGTCTCGCCGACCGCCTGGCCGATCTCGGTGCGGCGCGGGGTCGCGAACTTCTTCTTCACCTCGATCAGCTCCTCGCGCATCACCGTGCGCAGGCGCGCGCGGCTGGCGAGGATGTCGAGGTAGCCGCGGATCTTGTCGGCGAGCTCTTTCAGCTCTTCGTCGATCTTGGTGCGCTCGAGCCCGGTAAGGCGCTGCAGGCGCAGATCGAGGATGGCGCGCGCCTGGCCGTCGTTCAGTCGATAGGTGCCCTTGGGACTGACGCGCTGGGTCGGGTCGTCGATGAGCTCCAGCAGCCCGGTGACGTCGGCGGCCGGCCAGTCGCGCTCCATGAGCAGCTTGCGCGCTTCCGCCGGGTCGGGCGACTTGCGGATGAGCTTGACGACCTCGTCGATGTTGGCGACGGCGATGGCGAGGCCGACCAGGATCTGGGCGCGTTCGCGCGCCTTGTCGAGCAAATGCCGCGTGCGCCGCGTGATGACGACTTCGCGGAACGCGACGAAGGCGGAGATGAACGCCTTGAGGTCGAGGATCGACGGGCGGCCTTCGGTGAGGGCCACCATGTTGAAGCTGAAGTTCGTCTGCAGATCGGACAGGCGGTAGACCTGATTCAGCACGATCTCGGGCGTCGAATCCTTGCGCACCTCGATGACGACGCGGACGCCTTCGCGCGAGGACTCGTCGCGGATCTCGGAGATTCCCTCGATGCGCTTCTCGCGCGAGGCGAGCGCGATCGCCTCGATCATCTTGGCCTTGTTCACCTGGAACGGAATGTCATCGATGACGATGGCAGTGCGTTCCTTGGCGAGCTCCTCCATGTGGACGCGGCCACGGATGGTGATGGAGCCGCGTCCGGTGTGGTAGGCGTTGCGCGCGCCGGCGTTGCCGAGGATGACGCCGCCGGTCGGAAAGTCCGGACCCGGGATGTGCACCATCAATTCTTCGATGGTGATCTCGGGCTTCTCCATGTAGGCGAAGATGGCGTCGATCACCTCGCCGAGGTTGTGCGTTGGGATGTTGGTCGCCATGCCGACGGCGATGCCGCCAGCGCCGTTGACGAGCAAATTCGGAATGCGCGACGGCAGCACGAGCGGCTCGCGCTCGGTCTCGTCGTAGTTCGGCTGGAAGTCGACGGTGTCGAGGTCGATGTCGGCAAGCAGCGCCTCGCCGGCCTGGTGCAGGCGCACCTCGGTGTAGCGCATGGCCGCGGGCGGATCGCCGTCCATGGAGCCGAAGTTGCCCTGGCCGTCGAGCAGCGGCAGGCGCATCGAGAAGTCCTGGGTCATGCGCACGAGGGCGTCGTAGACCGACTGCTCGCCGTGCGGATGGTACTTACCGATGATGTCGCCGACGACGCGCGCGCACTTGCGGTAGTGCTTGTCCGAGGTGTAGCCGCCCTCGCGCATGCCGTAGAGGACGCGGCGGTGCACCGGCTTGAGGCCGTCGCGGACGTCGGGGAGCGCGCGCGACACGATGACGCTCATGGCGTAATCGAGGTACGAGCGCCGCATCTCCTCCTCGACGCTGATCGGGAAAACGTCGCGGGCGGCGGGGGGCGGCGGGGTGTCGGTCAAACGGTTCGGAGCCTAAGAAGAGGCGGCGCGCGGGACGCGCCAGATGTTGGGAATCTGCTGGCGCCAGACTACCAGAGTTTGGGGTTCAGGGCCAGCACCCAAGCGCCACCAAGCCGTTGGAATCGAAGGCCGATTCGGCTCGATTCAGGCCGCTCTCAGGACCCTGGAGATGGCCTCCATGGCGTAGTCGACTTCGGCGCGCTGGATCACCAGCGGCGGGGCGAGGCGCAGGGTGTCGGTGTGGGTTTCCTTGCACAGGACGCCGGCGTCTTTCAGTGCCTCGGAGAAGCGGCGGGCGCCGCCGGCGTCGGGGACCAGCTGCAGCGCAATCATCAGGCCGCGGCCGCGCACTTCCTGGATGACAGGGGAGCGCAGCTTGCGCAACTCGGACAGGAAGTACGCGCCCTGCTCCGCCGCGTTCTCAATCATTCCTTCTTCGACGAGCACGCGCAGCGCGGTGCGGGCGATGGCGCAGGCGAGCGGGTTGCCGCCGAAGGTCGAGCCGTGCTCGCCGGGTTTGAGCACGCCGAGGACTTCGAGGTTCGAGAGCACCGCCGACATCGGATAGAAGCCGCCGGCGAGGGCCTTGCCGATCAGCGTCACGTCGGCCTCGATGCCGTCGTGCTCCTCGGCGAGCAGCTTGCCCGTGCGGCCCAAGCCGGTTTGGATTTCGTCGAGGACGAGCACGACGTTGTGGCGCGTGCACAGCTCGCGCACGCGCCGGAAGTAGCCGGGCGGCGGCAGGATGACGCCGGCTTCGCCCTGGATGGGCTCGACCAGGAAGGCGGCGGTATGCGGGGTGATCGCCTTCTCGAGAGCCGCGGCGTCGCCGAATGGCACGACGGTGAAGCCCGGCGTGAACGGGCCGAAGGACGTGCGCGCCAGCGGGTCGGTGGAGAAGCCGACGATGGTGATGGTGCGGCCGTGGAAGGCGTTGGCGCAGACGATGACGTCGGCCTTGCCCTCGGGCACGCCCTTCACTTCGTAGGCCCACTTGCGCACGGCTTTGATGGCGGTCTCGACCGCCTCGGCGCCGGAGTTCATCGGCAGGACTTTGTGCGAGTTGGTGAGCGCGCAGATCTCTTCGTAGAATAGCGGCAGCTGGTCGTTGCGGAAGGCGCGGCTGGTGAGCGCGAGCTTGCCGGCCTGCTCGACGAGCGCCGCGCGAATCTTCGGATGGCAGTGACCCTGGTTGACGGCGGAGTACGCCGACAGGCAATCGAGGTAGCGCTTGCCGTCAACGTCCCAGACCCACACGCCCTCGCCGCGCGTCAGCACCACGTCGAGCGGCTTGTAGTTGCGCGCGCCGAGGCGATATTCGAGGTCGATCAGGTCTTGGGCCGAGCGCATCAGTAGACGACTTGGCGGCGCGACAGGATTTGCTGGCCGAACAGGCTCGCCACCAATTCGACCATGACGGTGGCGGTGCGGTTGCGGTCGTCGTAGGCGGGGTTCACCTCCATGAGATCGAGGGAACCCATCAGGCCGGAGTCGTAGATCATCTCCATGCACAGCTGCGCTTCGCGGTAGGTCGGGCCGCCGGGCACCGCAACGGCGACGCCGGGCGCGACGGCGGGATCGAGGAAGTCGGCGTCGAGGCTGACGTGCACGTGGCCGCCGAGGCCGGAGAGCTGATCGAGCACGGTGTCCATGACGTGGCGAATGCCGCTCTCGTCGACTTGGCGCATGTCGAAGATCTGGACGCCGCTGGCCTGCACCAGGGGCTTCTCGCTCTGGTCGATGGAGCGCAGGCCGACCTGCAGGATGCGCGACGGCTGCACCATCGGCACGACCGCGGCGAGGCTGACGAGCGTGCGCGGCCCCTGCCCCGCTACAATAGCGACCGGCATGCCGTGGATGTTGCCGCTGGGGCTCGTGTCGGGCGTGTTGAAGTCGGCGTGGGCGTCGAGCCAGAGCAGCGACAGCGGTCTTTGCTGCTTGGCGCACCAGCGCGCGATGCCGGCGATGGAGCCGATGGTGACGGAATGATCGCCCCCCATGGTGATGGGCAGGCGGCCCGCGGCGAGACTCTCGTAGACGAGGTCGCGCGTGGCGCGGCACCACTGGCGCACCTCGTCGAGATGGCGGTAGCCGTCGACGGGCGCGGCCTTCGGATTGGGCGGTCCGGCGACGTTACCCATGTCGGTGACGCGATGGCCGAGGCGGCGCAGCGCCACGTCGATGCCGGCGACGCGCAGGGCTTCGGGCGCCATCGAGCAGCCGGGATGGGCGCCGCCGACGTCGGTCGGCACTCCAATGAGGGAGATGTCGCGGGGGTCGATCATTCTTGTTCTTCTCCTGCGACGGCGAACAGGGTGGCGTTGCCGCCCGCTGCGGTCGTGTCGGTGCTGGTGACGCGCTCGGTGGCGTAGCGCAGCAGCGTATAGGGTCCGCCGGCCTTCGGCCCAGTGCCGGAAAGGCCCTCGCCACCGAACGGCTGTACGCCGACGACCGCGCCGATGATGGAGCGGTTGACGTAGAGGTTGCCGACCCTCGTGCGCGAGCGGACCTCGTTCACCACGTCGTCGATGCGGCTGTGGACGCCGAGGGTGAGGCCGTAGCCGCTGGCATTGATGGCGGCGCATACCTCGTCGAGGCGGCCGGCGGCGAAGCGCACGACGTGGAGGATGGGGCCGAAGACTTCTTTCGTCAGGGCACGCGCGGAGTCGAGCTCCACGAGCGTCGGTGGGACGAACGAGCCGCGTTCGGTGGCGACGGGTGTTTGATAGACGACGCGCTGCGTGCGGCGCATGTCTTCGATGTGCCGCAGGAGCTGGTCGCGGGCGCGGGCGTCGATGACGGGACCGACATCGGTTGCGAGCCAGCGCGGGTCGCCCACGGCAAGCTCGGCCATGGCGCCAGCGAGCATCGTGATGGTCTTGTCGGCGACCTCGTCCTGGATGAACAGGAGCCGCAGCGCGGAGCAGCGCTGGCCGGCGGAGTCGAAGGCCGACAGGACCGCGTCGTCCACCAGCTGCTCGGTGAGGGCGGACGAGTCGGCGATCATGGCGTTGAGACCGCCGGTCTCAGCGAGCAGGACGCCGATCGGGACGCTTTGGTTGGGGCGCGCCTCCGGCGCGACACGCGCCGCGAGCGCCTTGTGGATGCTGGCGGCGGTTTCGGTGGAGCCAGTCAGGTTGACGCCGGCGACGCGCGGGTCGGCGACGAGGCGCGCGCCGACCTCGCTGCCGGGGCCGGGGACGAAGTGCAGGACGTCGGTCGGAATGCCGGCGGCGTGCAGCAACTCGACGGCGCGGCAGGCGACGAGAGTCGTCTGCTCGGCGGGCTTGGCGAGCACGGCGTTGCCGGCGGCAAGTGCGGCGGCAACCTGGCCGATGAAGATCGACAGGGGGAAATTCCACGGGCTGATGCAGGCGAAGACGCCGCGGCCGTGCAGCCAGAGTTCGTTCTTCTCGCCAGTGGGACCGGGCAGCGATCGAGGGCGCGCAAACAACTCCTCGGCGCGCGCGGCGTAGTAGCGCAGGAAGTCCACGGCCTCGCGTACCTCGGCGACGGCGTCGGGGAAGATGCGGCCGCCTTCGAGCACGCACAGCGTCAGCAGCTCCGGCATCGCCGTTTCCATCGCGTCGGCGGCGCGGCGCAGGGCGGCGGCGCGCTCGGACGCGGGCGTGCGATCCCAGTCGTGCGCGGCGCCGTGGGCGACGGTGATGGCGCGGTCGACGGTTGCGGCGGTCGCAGGGACCGCGGTGCCAATGGCTTCGCCGGTGGCGGGGTTCTTGACCGGTCTGCCCTGCCCGTCCACGCGCTTGCCGGCGACGATGGGAGCAGAGCGCCAGTCATGCTTCGCGGGGAGTTGCTTGCGCAGCATGGCGATGTGCTCGGGGTCGGTGAGGTCGAGACCGCGGGCGTTGGCGCGCTCGGGGGCGTAGAGGTCGCGCGGCAACGGAATGCGCGGGTGCGGAATCGATCTCAACTGCGCGACGTGGTCGACGGGATCGGCGATCAGCTTCTCGATCGGGATCGACTCGTCGTGGATGCGATTCACGAACGAAGTGTTGGCGCCGTTCTCCAGCAGGCGGCGCACGAGGTACGGCAGCAGGTCCTCGTGGGCGCCCACCGGCGCGTAGACGCGCACAGAGACGTTGCGGCGGCCGCGCAGCTCCTCGTAGAGCGCTTCGCCCATGCCGTGCAGGCGTTGGAACTCGAAATCGGTGCGGGTTCCGGCGATTGCCAGAACAGCGGCGACGGTGTGCGCGTTGTGCGTGGCAAACTGCGGATAGAGGCGCTCGCCGGCGGCGAACAACGCTCGCGCGCAGCCGAGATAGGAAACGTCGGTCGCCCCCTTGCGAGTGAACACGGGATAGCCTTCGACGCCGGACTCCTGGGCGCGCTTGATCTCGGTGTCCCAGTAGGCGCCCTTCACCAGGCGCACCATGAGGCGGCGGCGGGTAGCGCGGGCGAGATCGTCGAGCCAGGCGATGAGCGGCAGTCCGCGCTTCTGGTAGGCCTGCACGGCGAGGCCGAGGCCGTCCCAACCGGCGAGCGCCCGGTCCCAGGCGAGGCGTTCGATGAGGTCGAGAGACGGCTCGAGGCGGTCGGCTTCCTCGGCATCGATGCACAAGCCGACGTTGTGGGTGCGCGCGAGGGCGGCGAGTTCGACGATGCGCGGCAACAGCTCGTTGTGCAGACGGCGGCGCTTGGCGAACTCGCAGCGCGGGTGCAGCGCGGAGAGTTTGACGGAGATGCCGGGGCGGTCGGCGATGGTGGTGCCGCGTTTGGTTGCGCCGAGCGCGGCGATCGCTTCGGCGTAGCGCTGCAGATAGCGCCGGGCGTCGTCGTCGGTGCGCGCGCCTTCGCCGAGCATGTCGTAGGAGAAGCGGACGCCCTTCTTCTCGTCGGCGGCGGCGTGGGACATCGCCTCGGCGATGGTGCGGCCGAGCACCAATTGGTGGCCGAGAATCTTCATCGCCTGGAGCAGCGCGGCACGCACGACGGGCTCGCCGGCGCGGCCGATGACGCGGCGCACGGCGCCATCCTCGGGTTCGAAGCGAACGACGCGGCCGGTAAGCATCAGGCCCCAGGTCGAGGCGTTGACGAACAGCGACGGCGATTGGCCGAAGTGGCGATCCCATTCGGCGCCGCCGATCTTGTCGCGGATCAGGCGGTCGGCGGTGGCAGTGTCGGGGATGCGCAGCAGCGCTTCGGCGACGCACAGCATTACGACGCCTTCGCGCGTATCGAGACCGTACTCGCGCAGGAACGCCTCGATGCCGAAGGTGCGGCGGGAACGCACCGCCGTGACGAGCTCGCGCGCCAGGTGGGCGGTGGCGCTTTTTTCGGCAGCGGTGAGAGCGGCGCGTGCGGCGCGATCGCGCACGCACGCGGCCTCGTCCATGCGGTACGCGGAGCGCAGCGCGCGTCGTGCGGTTAGCACGCCTCCGGCGTGACGGGCAGAGATCGCGCCACCTTCGAGGCCCTCGTCGTCGGGCGGGAGAACGGGGAAGAGCATTGCGGGGAAGCCTACTCCCCTGGCCCGCCGCGCCCCATCGGGTGCGCGCCGCGAACAGCGGTGCCCAAAACCGCTTGCGAGGGGCCGGGGGCTACGCTACAGGCTGAGCTACGGAGCTTCGGGGGCTCAGCATTTAGTATGCGTACGTCCTTGCGCGGGGCGCTGCTTCTGCTGTGGACGGCTGTGGTGCCGATGAGCACCGCGTGGGCCGACGCAGACGCCGACCGGGCGCGCCGCCTTCCCAACTCCGCTCTGCAAGCGATCCTCGATGGATACGAGTTCTACCGGCGTGGCGATCTGGCCGGTGCTGCGAAAGCGTGGGCGCCGGCCGCCGCGGTGGCGCCGCACCGCTTGCAGTACCTGCTTGCCGAGCTGTTGCTGAGTGGCGCGGCGGGTGCGCCGCAGACCGCGCAGGCAATCGCGTTTCTGCGCGAGCCTGCGGATCACGGACACGCCGAAGGGCAGTACTGGTACGGGCGCGCGCTGGAGCTTGCGGGGCGTAACGGCGAGGCTCTGCGCTGGTACACCGCGGCTGCGGCGCAGAAGTTTCCCGACGCGACCGCAGCGGCGGGCGTGCTGCACGAGCGCGCCGGTGATTTCGCCGCGGCGCGCAGCGCGTACGAGTCGGCGGCAGCGGCCGGCAATGCGCGCGCGCAAAACAATCTCGGCGTGCTGTTCGCCGATGGACGCATTCCGGTGGTGACCGGCGACGAGGCGGCGCGGTGGTTCCGCGAAGCGGCGCGCCAGGGGCTCGCCGACGCGCAATACAATCTCGGCTCGCTTTACGAGCGCGGCGGCAACGGAATTCCTCCGGACGACGTCGAAGCCTACATCTGGCTGACGCGCGCCAGCGCCCAGGGGCACGAAGGTGCTCGCCAGATGCAGGCGCTGGTGGGAGCGCGGCTCACGCCCGTGCAGAAGACGAGCGCGGAGCAGCGGCTCAACGGGCGCTGATTGCGTAGCTGCCGCCAGCTGGATGGCCGGGTCAGGCCCGGCCATGACGTCCTAGAAAACGTGCGAGCGCTGGCGGGTGCAGCCTAGCGGCGACGCGTGCCTTTGCGCACGGTGCGCGTTGCGCGGCGGCCGCGGCCGCGGGCGGAGGGGGCGCGGCGTTTGGCGAGGGGCTTGGCGGGCTTCGCTTTGCGGCGGGGTTTGGCGGGCTTCGGGGCCACCTTCTTTTTCGGCTTCGTGGCGCGCTTCGGCTTGGCGCCGGCTTTGGTGCGCGGTTGCATAGATGCGCTCGTCCCGCGCGACGCCTTCTTGGCGGGCGGGTGGCTGGCGACCTCTTCGATGACGAGGATCGTCATGTCTTCGAGGACTTCGTCCATCGGGCCCCACACGGCCTGCACGGCGGGGGTATGGTGGGCGCGCGACGACGAATCCGCGTCGGCCCAGAAGAAGCGTTCGAGGATGGAGACCTTGCCGGTGCGTTTGTCGGTCGCCTTCCAGAGGCGAGCCGGGTCGTCGGTGGCGAGGCCGGCCTTGCGCGCGGCGGGCCAGTGCTTCTTCACCAGCTCGAGGAGGTCGTTCTCGCGACCGTCCTTC
Organism: Rhizobium sp. Q54; assembly: GCA_945947575.1. GTDB lineage: Bacteria > Pseudomonadota > Alphaproteobacteria > UBA2966 > CAIVPW01 > CAIVPW01. The sequence continues at coordinate 46,577 of CAMEYM010000012.1, read as the reverse complement.
GGGCGGTAGATGACGATGTTGCCGACTTTGGCCATGCGGCGGTTGCTCTCCCCTCACCCAACTTCGGCTGGGCGCTGCGCGCCAAGCCTGCGTAGCCCTCCCCCAAGGTATGGGGGAGGGATGCTCTTAGAACGGAATCTCGTCGTCGAGGTCGGGGGCTTGGCCTTTGGGCCCGCTGCCGCCACCACCTCCGCCGCCCATGTCGTCGGGTGGGCCGCCGAAGTCACGGCCGCCGCCGCCGCCGCCCGAGCCGCCGGCGCGGCTATCGAGCATGGTGAGGACTCCGTTGAAGCGCGGGACGACGACCTCGGTCGTGTACTTGTCGACGCCGGACTGGTCCTGCCACTTGCGGGTCTGGATCTGGCCCTCAATGTACACCTTGGCGCCCTTCTTCAGGTACTGCTCGGCGACTTTGGCGATGTTCTCGTTGAAGATCACCACGCGGTGCCACTCGGTCTTCTCTTTGCGCTCGCCGCTGTTCTTGTCGCGCCAGGACTCGGACGTGGCGACGCTCAGGTGAACGATGGGCGAGCCTTCCTGGGTACGGCGCACCTCGGGATCCTTTCCCAAGTTACCCACAAGAATGACCTTGTTGACGCTGCCGGCCATGTGACCCCCAGTGCTGAATTTTGGTCACCCTAGCGGGGTGCTCCCAGATTCGCAATTCGCGGGCGCGAGCCTTTACAATGGCCCGTTTCGGCCTAGCTCAGCGCGGTCGAAAAAGTCCGTTTGGGGCCCCATGCAGTCGATCACCATCCGCGGTGCCAAAGAGCACAACCTCAAGAACATCGACGTGGTGATTCCGCGCGACCGGCTGGTCGTCATCACCGGGCTGTCGGGGTCGGGGAAGTCCACCCTGGCGTTCGACACGATCTATGCCGAGGGGCAGCGGCGCTACGTCGAGAGCTTGTCGGCGTATGCGCGGCAGTTCCTGGAGCTGATGCAGAAGCCGGACGTCGAGTCGATTGAGGGACTGTCGCCGGCCATCGCCATCGAGCAGAAGACGACGTCGAAGAATCCGCGCTCGACGGTGGGCACGGTCACCGAGATCCACGACTACCTGCGCCTCTTGTACGCGCGCATCGGCATCCCCTACTCGCCCGCCACCGGCCTGCCCATCGAGAGCCAGACGGTGAGCCAGATGGTGGACCGCATCAACGCGATGCCGGCGGGAACGAAGCTGTTGCTGTTGGCGCCGCTGGTGCGCGGACGCAAGGGCGAGTACCGCAAAGAGCTGGCGATCCTGCAGAAGCGCGGATACCAGCGCGTGAAGGTCGACGGCAAGGTCTATGAGATCGACGAGGTGCCCGCCCTCAACAAGAAGGTGAAGCACGACATCGAGGTCGTGGTGGACCGCGTCGTGGTGAAACCGGACCTCGGCAACCGGCTGGCGGACTCGGTCGAGCAGGCACTGGGGCTGAGCGACGGCATCATCTTTGCGGAAAACGCGGACAGCGGCGAGCGCACCGTGTTCTCGGCGAAGTTCGCCTGCCCAGTGTCGGGATTCACCATCGAGGAAATCGAGCCGCGGCTGTTCTCGTTCAACAATCCGTTCGGCGCGTGCCCGGTGTGCGACGGGTTGGGGACGCGCATCTTCTTCGATCCGAACATGGTGGTGCCGGATACGCGCCTCAGCCTGGAGGAAGGCGCGATCGCGCCGTGGCAGCGCTCGAGCTCGCACTTCTATCTGCAGACGCTGCAGAGCCTGGCGCGGCATTTGAAGATCAGCATGCGCACGCCGTGGGCCGAGCTGCCCGAGGAAGCGCAGCACGTGATCCTGCATGGCTCGGGCGAGGACCCGATCACCATCAGCTTCAACGAGGGCAACCACAAGTACAGCTCGAAGAAGCCGTTCGAGGGGATCATCCCCAACATGGAACGGCGCTTCCGCACGACCGAGTCGAACTGGGCGCGCGAGGATATGTCGCGCTTCCAGAACACCGCACCGTGCGAGGCGTGCCACGGCGACCGCCTGAAGGCGGAAGCGCTGGCGGTGAAGATCGCCAACATGAACATCGCCGATGCGTCGGCGATGTCGATCGAGGCGGCGGTGAAGTGGTTCGCGGAGATGCCCAAGAAGCTGTCGGCCAAGCACAACGAGATCGCCGAGCGGGTGCTGAAGGAGATCAACGAGCGGTTGGGATTCCTGCTGAATGTTGGCTTGGGCTACCTGACCCTGGCGCGGCAGTCCGGGACGCTGTCGGGCGGCGAGAGCCAGCGCATCCGGCTCGCCTCGCAGATCGGCTCCGGGCTGACCGGCGTGCTGTACGTACTGGACGAGCCGTCGATCGGACTGCACCAGCGCGACAATGCGCGGCTGCTGACGACGCTGGTACGCCTGCGCGACATCGGCAACACCGTGATCGTGGTGGAGCACGACGAGGATGCGATCATGGCCGCGGATCATGTCATCGACATGGGACCGGGCGCCGGAATCCACGGCGGGCGCATCATCGCGGAAGGGCCGCCGGCCAAGATCCTGAAATCGCCGGAGTCGCTGACCGGGCAGTACCTGAGCCGCGTGCGCCAGGTGCCGCTGCCGGCGCACCGGCGGCCGGGCAAGCCGGGACAATTCCTGAAGGTGATCGGCGCGAAGGAGAACAACCTCGCCAACGTCACGGCGGCGATTCCGCTGGGGACGCTGACGTGCGTCACGGGAGTATCGGGCAGCGGCAAGAGCACGCTGGTCATCGAGACGCTCTACAAGGCGGTGGCGCGGCGCCTCATGGGTACGCGCGACGCGCCGGGCGCGCACCAGGCGATCGAGGGCATGGAGTTCCTCGACAAGGTCGTGGACATCGACCAGTCGCCGATCGGGCGCACGCCGCGCTCCAATCCCGCCACCTACACCGGCGCATTCACGCCGATGCGCGATTGGTTCGCGCAGCTGCCCGAATCGACGGCGCGCGGCTACAAGGCGGGGCGCTTCTCGTTCAACGTGCAGGGCGGGCGCTGTGAAGCATGCCAGGGCGACGGCCTCATCAAGATCGAGATGCACTTCCTGCCCGACGTGTACGTGCAGTGCGACGTGTGCAAGGGCCGGCGCTTCAACCGCGAGACGCTGGAGATCACCTTCAAGGACAAGTCGATCGCCGACGTGCTCGACATGACCATCGACGAGGCAACGGAGTTCTTCGCCGCGGTGCCGAGCATCCGCGACAAGATGGAGATGCTGCAGAAAGTCGGGCTCGGCTACATCCACGTCGGCCAGCAGGCGACGACGCTGTCGGGCGGCGAGGCGCAGCGCATCAAGCTGTCGCGCGAATTGTCGCGACGCAGCACCGGACAGACGCTGTACATCCTGGATGAACCGACGACGGGTTTGCACTTCGAGGACGTGCGCAAGCTGATCGAGGTGATCCAGGCGCTGGTCGAGACCGGCAACACGGTGGTGGTGATCGAGCACAACCTCGACATCATCAAGATCGCCGACTGGCTGATCGACTTGGGGCCGGAGGGCGGCAACAAGGGCGGCCACATCGTCGCGGTCGGCACGCCGGAGGAAGTGGCGGCGACGAGCGGCAGCTACACCGGGCAGTACCTGGCGCCGGTGCTGGCACGCGGCGCGGGCACGCGCACACATCTGAAGACCGACATCCAGGGCAAGCGGCGGAAGGCGTCGTGACCATCCAACCGGTGCACATCGTCGGCGGCGGACTCGCCGGCTCGGAGGCCGCGTGGCAGATCGCCGAGGCGGGGCTGCCGGTGGTGATCCATGAGATGCGGCCGGTGAAAAAGACCGAGGCGCATGTGACATCGAGCCTGGCCGAGCTGGTGTGCTCGAATTCGTTCCGCTCGGACGATGCGGACACCAATGCGGTCGGGCTGCTGCACGAGGAGCTGCGGCGGGCGGGGTCGCTGATCCTGCGCGCGGCGGACGCGCATCGGGTGCCGGCGGGTGCGGCGCTGGCGGTGGATCGCGTCGGGTTCGCGGAGGCGGTCGAGAGTGCGCTGGTGAACCATCCGCGTGTCACGGTCGAGCGCACGGAAGTCCCCGGGCTGCCGCCGGCGGAGTGGGACTCGGTGATCATCGCGACGGGCCCGCTCACCTCCCCTGCCCTGGCGTACGGCATTCGCTCGCTGACGGGCGAGGATTCACTCGCGTTCTTCGACGCGATCGCGCCGATCGTGCATGGCGAGAGCGTCGATCGCAGCATCGCGTGGATGCAGTCGCGCTACGACAAGGGCGGCGGCAAGGACTACCTGAACTGCCCGATGAACAAGGACGAGTATGAGGCGTTCATCGACGCGCTACTCGCCGCCGAGAAGACCGAGTTCAAGGAGTGGGAGAAGGATACGCCGTACTTCAACGGCTGCCTGCCCATCGAGGTGATGGCCGAGCGCGGGCGCGAGACGCTGCGCTTCGGGCCGATGAAGCCGGTCGGACTCGACGATCCGCGCACCGGACGGCGGCCGTGGGCGGTGGTGCAGCTGCGCCAGGACAACGCGCTCGGAACGCTGTTCAACATCGTCGGCTTCCAGACCAAGATGAAGTATGGCGACCAGGTGCGGGTGTTCCGCACGATTCCGGGACTGGCGGACGCGAACTTCGCGCGGCTGGGCGGCATCCATCGCAATACGTTCCTGAACAGCCCCAAGCTGCTCGACGGGACGCTGCGGCTGAAGGCGCGGCCGAGCATTCGCTTTGCCGGGCAGATCACGGGCGTCGAGGGCTACGTCGAGAGCGCGGCGATGGGATTGCTGACCGGACGCTTTGCGGCGGCCGAGCGGCGCGGTTTGGCGCCGCTGGCGCCGCCGGCGACGACGTCGATGGGCGCGCTGGTCAACCACATCACGGGCGGATCGATCGGCGATTTCCAGCCGATGAACGCGAACTTCGGGCTGTTCCCGGAGGTGCCGGGGGCAGGACGCAAGGACGACCGCAAGAGCGCGATGGTCAAGCGCGCGCGCGCGGACTTCGGCGCGTGGCTCGCGGCGGGCGAGACCTCAGTAGCTGCTGAATAGCGCGTAGCCGAGCAGCGACAGCTGGCGCAGGACGCGGAAGTCGGTCGCGGGGTCCCTGCCCTTCTTCAGGAGGCGCAGGGAGCGCGCGGCGAGCGGCATCGGCAGCAGCGCCGGGATCGCGGCATCCAAGACATCGGGGCGCTGGGCGCGGCCGCGGGCGATGGTCTCGGCGGCGAGTGCGAGGACGGCGTCGCGGTCGGCGCGGCCGTGGGCGTGGCGCGTCAGGGACCAGGCGGTACCGGCGGCGGTGACGGCCGCTTGGGTGGCGCGGCTTTCGGCGTCGAGGATCCGCAGCCACAGGCTGAGCGGCGCCGCGCCTTCGGTGGTGCAGCGAGCGACCAAGCCTTCGAAATCCTGGGCGCCACCGCCGGCGGTCATCTCGGCGGAGTCGATCAGCTGATCGAGAAGCTCGCGCGCCAGGCCGTGGGTGCGCACGGCGGCGGCGAGCGCTTCCAGCACGGGGTGCGTCGGCAGGTGCCCCTGGGCGAAGATCTTGTCGAGGCCCTCGCGCCACCAGGCGAAGCGCAGGGCGCCCATCAGCGGCTCGCGCGTGGTGCGCGATTGCACCGCGTTCACTTCGAGGGCGAACGCGAGTACGGCCAGCATGGCGGGACGGGCGGCGGGCGGCGCGAACTGTACGCACCAGAAGCGGTCGCGATCGGCGTCGCGGACGAACTCGGACATGACGCCTCTGCATACCACATAGCGGCGGCCCTATCCTTGCGGGGCACTACATTTTGTGACTACCATTGCGGCCTGCGCGCGTCCGCGACCATCGCGGCGCGCGCGCGCCCGCGCAACGAGGTGTCCCATCATGAAGAGTCCATTCGATTCGCTGCAAACCACCGTGGTGCTCGGCCTGGTGCTCACCGTCGTGATGGTGCTGGCCGTCATGGGTATCGCCGACCACGGCGTCGGCGCCTCCTTGCCGGAAGGCGAAGGCGGCGGGGGCGGCATGAGCATCGCCATCTTCGTGGCGCGGTGGGCGCACGTGGTGTCGGGCATCATGTGGATCGGCCTGCTCTGGTACTTCAACTTCGTGCAGGTGCCGAGCATGGCGGAGATCCCCGCCGAGCTGAAACCGGCGGTGAGCAAGTTCATCGCGCCGCGCGCGTTGTGGTGGTTCCGCTGGGCGGCCGCGTCGACGGTGCTGTTCGGAGTGATCCTGGCTGGCGCAGGCCGCTATATCGTCGATGCATTCGCCCTCGGCCTGACCGACCGCGGCGCCGATACGTCGATCATCGGCTTCGGCATCTGGTTCGCGCTGATTATGGCGTTCAACGTCTGGTTCATCATCTGGCCGAACCAGAAGAAGGCGCTTGGCATTGTCACCGCCACCGACGACGAGAAGAAGAAAGCGGCGCGCATGGCATTCCTCGCCTCGCGCACCAACTTGATGCTCTCGCTGCCGATGCTGTTCGCCATGCTCGGCATGCGCCACTTCGCCGAATTCATCTCCTGAGATGCGCGCCGGGCTGCGTGCATTGCTGGCGGCCGGTCTGCTTCTCGTCGGGACCTGGGTCGCTCCGGCCCTCGCCGGTCCGTACGAGGACGGGCTCGACGCCTACGACAAGGGCGACTACGCCAACGCCGAGCGGCTGTTCAAGGTGGCCGTCGAAGCAGGGCATCCGGGCGCCCAGATCGCGCTCGGCCTGCAGTATGCCTTTGGGCGCGGCGTCGAGCGCAACCTCACCGAGGCGGCGCGGCTCTATGGACTTGCCGCCGCGCGGGGCGAAGTCCAGGCCATGTCGCTGGTCGGCGTAATGTACGAGCGCGGCGCGGGCGTCGCGGAGGACCTCGTCAAGGCACTCATGTGGTACACGCTGGCGGCCGAGAAGGACGAGGAGCGCGAGATCGACCGCGTCGCACTCGAGCCGAAGCTCACGCGCCCGGACCAGCAGAAGGCCCGTGACTTGGCGGCGGCCTGCAAGAAGGCCAACTTCCAGAACTGCTAGCGCGCGCCGGGGCGGCTTCCACCTACGCCCGTTTACCTCCTTGTGGTGGCGGTGAAAGCCCTCGCCAATCGCCAATCAAGATGACCGATAACCTCTATTCCATCCCCGTCGCCCGCATCGACGGGCGGGCGGCGACCCTCGGCGAGTACCGCGGCAAGGTACTGCTCGTCGTCAACGTCGCCTCGAAGTGCGGACTGACGCCGCAATACGAGGCGCTGCAGCGCCTGTACGCGGAGAAGCGCGGACTCGGGCTCGAGATCCTCGGTTTTCCGGCGAATGATTTCGGCCGCCAGGAGCCGGGCACCGAATCGGAAATCGTTGCCTTCTGCAGCACCAATTACGGCGTCGAGTTTCCGATGTTCAAGAAGATCACCGTCGTCGGGCCCGAACGGCACCCGCTGTACAGCGCGTTGGTCGCGGCGCGGCCGCAGCACGAGGGCAGCAGCAAGCTGCGCGAGAAGCTGAGCGCGCACGGACGCGGGCCCGCATCGGCATCGGATGTCCTGTGGAACTTCGAGAAGTTCGTAGTCGGGCGCGATGGTGCCGTGGTGGCGCGATTCCAGCCCGATGTCACTCCCGATGATCCGCGCCTGATCGCGGTGCTGGAAGACGCCCTCGCCGCGCGCGCCTAAGGCGCGGGGCGGTAGTCCGGGTTCCAAATCTCCCAGCGGCCCTGGCTGAAGAAGTCGCCTTCGAGCGGGGCGCCGGCGCGGTCGTATCCGGTCTGTCCCGGCTTCCGATAGAGGTGCGCCTCGACGATCATGCGGCGGCCGGTGGGCGCGATCTTCTCGCAACGCATCTTCACCGAGAACGCGCCGACGGCAGTTTCGCCGCTGGCGAGCGGCGGATGCTCGCATCCCCAGCCTTCGGCGCCGAACGCATTCATCAGCGGCACGCGCAGCAGGTAGGCGTTGCGGCGGTACTCGAGGTCTGCACGCTGGTCGGTGACGGCCCGGATCGCCTGGGCGATGCCGCGTCCGTCGAACAGCACCGAGAGCACGACAGGATGGCCGGCGACCTTGGTGCCGTAGTACTTGCGCAGCCCGAGGCGCCCTTCCTGCTCACCGAACAACTCGAGCAGCATGCGGGCGGTGTACTCGCCCTCATCGTCGTACTCGACGTAGACCTCATGGAGGCCGGTGGCGCGGTCGCGCGCGCAGGCGCCGAACCCGGTCCAGTCATCGATCTGCTCCAGGGGCGTGCCGCCGTTCGAGCCGCACGCGAAGGCGTAGTAGCCTTCGAGCGGGAACTCGCGCGCGTGCTTGCCGACGGTGAGCTCACGCAGGTCGCCTAGGGGGCGCGCCGCATCGGGCCCACGCACCAGCGGAGGCGCGGCGGAATTTTGGGCACGAGCGCCTGGTGCAAGGGCGAATGTCGCGCTCGCCGCGGCGAGTGCCACGGCGGCGATTACACCTGGCTTCATCTTCATGGTTCATCCTACCCGGTCCTCCTTCGCCACGGAGGTTCCTCTGCCGCGGGAAGCTGCCGGTCTATGGCTGGGGTGAGGCTTTGGGAGAGTGGCGCTAGCGCCAACGCGTGAGGCGTGCCTTCTTCCCCGCGCTGCAAGCGCTCAAGACCGGGATGTCCGTCGACAGCGGCTACGTCATTGGACGAGACCCGGGCGCCGGCACGGTGGCCTTCGACCATCCGGCGCTCGTTGCGGCGGCAACGTCGAGGCCGTCCTGATCCTGCCGGTCCTGGCCGAGACTCTGTCGGCGACGCTCGACGATCCGCCGTTTCCTCCGGGCACCTTCACGGCGGTCATCGACCAGAACGGTATCATCGCGGCGCGCTGGCCGAACCCGGCCCGGTGGCTCGCCCGACGGCGAGCACCACGACCTGCGCACCCTCACCCTGCCCTCTGGCACCCCGAAGGGGCGCTGCGCGCCCATTGCGCGCGTCCCGTGCGACCGCGCGCGGGAGACGGTCCTTGCCTATCAGAGCCCGAACACCACCAAGAAGTTGGATGGAGTCATCAGGTTGGCGCCGGGGCGGCCGGCTTGGGTTGCGGTCTGGGTGTTGGGCGGCGAGTAGCCGACGAGCACGGCGACGTACTGCTTGCCGGCGAACGCGAACGACATGGGCGGCGCGCCGCACGGACTGCCCAGGTTGAACGACCACAGCGGCGCCAGGTTGGTGCTGTCGTAAGCCAACAGGTCGCCGAACTGGTCGCAGCCGAAGGTCAGGCCGCCGGCGGTGGAGACCGTGCCCCATATCTTTGCCTTGAGGCTGATCTTGGTCTTCACCTCGCCGTTGGTGACGTCGATGGCGTTGAGCGAGTTGCCGGCCATGGTGATCGGGCGCGTGTCGGTGACGCCGCGCGCCAGCATCTGCTGGTTGTTCAGCGTGGCGCCGCCGGTCCACATCGATCGCTTCTTGGTGGTGCCGTCGAGCTTCCCCTCGAAGTGGTTGAGGCGCGTCACCGTGCGCATGCCGGCGCAGCCCTCGTTCGAGGTGACGAAGATGGTGCGGCGCTGCGGGTTGTAGGACGTCGGCTCCCAGTTCTTGCCGCCGGCGATGGCGGGACAGAACATGCCGACGGCGCCGCCCCGGTCGGCGACCGTGCCCGGCGCGTACTTCTGCAGCGGCGCGCCCGGCACGTAGGTCATGGGGCGGCCGGTCTTGGGATCGATGCCGCCCGACCACGTCACCACGGTCGGGTACTGCTTGCCGTACTGGAACGCGCCGGTGGCGCGATCGAAGCCGTAGAAGTGACCGTTGCGCGCCGCGTGCACGACGAGGCTGCGGCCGTCGATGTCGATGAGGGGATGCTCGGCGATCTCGTCGAAGTCGAACGGGTCACCGGGCGTGTACTGGAAGAACCACTTGATGAAGCCGTCGTCCGGATTGAGCGCCAACAGCGAGGCCACGTAGAGGTTGTCGCCGGGGCGGTACTCCTGATCGTAGTCGGGGCCTGCGTTGCCGGTGCCCCAGTACGTGAGGTTGAGTTTCGGATCGAATGTGCCGGTCTGCCAGATCGAGCCGCCGCCGGTTTCCCACGCGTTGTAGGTGTCGAGCCAGGTGGCCTTGGCCTTCTCATTCGGGTCGCGATCGTTGCCGCCGGCGGTGTGGGTGCGCCACACCTGCTTGCCGGTGTTGAGATCGGTGGCGTCGAGGGAGCCGCGGATGCCGTACTCGCCGCCGGCTGAGCCGACGATGGCGAGATCGCGGATGACGAGCGGCGCCACGGTGAGCGTCTCGGCGATGCTGGGGTCGTAGATCTTGCGCTCCCAGAGCACCTGCCCCGACTCTTTGTGGATGCGATGCAAGCGGCCGTCGAGGGAGACGGAGATGACGCTGTCTTTCCAGAGACCGACGCCGCGGTTGTTGATGCCGCAGCAGGCGACGTCGCCGGCCCACACCTTGTCGACCTGCGGTTCGTACTTCCAGACGAAGTCGGCGCGCGTGCCGGAACGCACGTCGATCTTGTAGATCGCGCCCCAGCCGTCGGAGACGAACAGGAATCCGTCTTCGGCGAGCGGCGTGCCTTCGAGGCGGGTCACCGCATAGCGGCCACCCTGCGCTGGCGTCTGGCCGCCGAGCAGCACCATCATGCGCGGCGTGAGGTCCTGGATGTTGGCCTTGGTGATCTGGCCGAGGTTGGCGTAGCGGTGCGCGGCATAGGTGCCGTTGACCACCAGCCAGTTGTCGGGCTCGGTGTGGGCGTTCTCGAGGCGCGCCTGGGTCATGTCGCGCGCGGCGGCGGGGAACGCAACCGCGAGCGCCAGCGCCGCGACGGTGGAGGTGAGAGTCGCCCGGTTCATTGCTGCGATTATAGCACTGGGCCCAAGGGCGCCAGACGCCAGTGGCCCGCCTTTGCGGGTAGGATGGGGCGATGGTGGCGGGTCGGATTGCGGCAGGGATACTGGCGGCGGTGATGGCCGCGGGCTTTGCGCAAGCGCAGACCCCTGCCCCACCGGCGCCTGGCGAGCGCGAGACCGCGTTCCTGTCAGGGCGCGTCAACGATTGCGCCGGCTGCATGTTGGAAGGCGCCGACCTGCAGCGGCGCGAACTGAAGGGCGCCAATCTGGAGCGCGCCATCCTGGGCGCGGCGAATCTGTATCTCGCCAATCTGGAGGGCGCCAACCTGAAGGGCGCGGACCTGGAAGGCGCCAACCTGTCGCGCGCCAATGTGCGGGGCACCGACCTATCGGAGGCGACGCTGACTCGCGCCAACCTGTATCTCACCGACGGCACCGGCGCGAACTTCCGCGGGGCGTACGGAGTCGAGACGATTCTGATTCGCGCGCGGCTGCAGCGTGCGACGTTCGAGGACGCCAAGCTCATCGACAGCGACTTCCGCAACGCGTCGGTGGGCGGCACGGTGTTCCGCAACGCATACCTGGGCGGGTCGCGGTTCGATCAGGTGAACCTGGGAAGGCTCGACATGCGCGGCGCCAACCTGGAGGTCGCCGACCTGCCGTTCGCGACGATGCGCGGGACCAACCTGGAGGGCGCCAACCTGAAGGACGCCGACCTCTACGGAGCGGACCTGACGGGGGCGAACCTGGCGCGCACCAATCTCACCAACGCGCGCCTGCAAGGAGCGACGACGATCGACACGGTGTTCGACGGCGCGACGATGGTGGATACGGTGATGCCGGATGGCGAGGTGCGCGTCGCGCCGTAAGCGCGCTGTCGCGCGCTACAGCGGCGCGGGGCGCGGAGCCGCAGGAGGCTGCGCGGCGCCCGGTGGTGTGATCGCGGGGGGAACGGCGCCGGGCGTAGTCGCGGGCGCGGTGCGCTCCACGAGGACGGCGACGAAATCGCGGGCTTCCTCCAGGTAGCCTTCGAGATCGAAGGCGAAGTCGCGGAACGGCTGCAGGGCGGTCGCGGCTTGGGCGGTGCCGGCGGTACCCCACTTGGCGCGCAAAGCGGCCTCGGCCTCGTCGATGACGGCGAAGGCGCCGTTGACCTCGTCGATGGCGAAGTCGACCTCGAGGCCGATCTCCTGCGCGTAGAGGAAGGCGAGCGCCGACTGCTCCAGGCCTTCGCGCAACTCGATCAGGCAGTCGCTCAGCGTGTCGAACATGCGCCCCGCACCCGCGCCAGTGGCTTGCGCGACGGTGGCCATCAAGCGCTGGTCGGCAGGTCCGGGCAGCGCGGCGGTGGCCTCGACCGCGACGGTGATGCCGTCGCGAAAGGTGATGATCGACTCGACCATCGCGTAAGCCTGGGTGCCGCACAGACGCACGAGCTCGGCGTAGTCGTCGAGAGCAAGGTTCTGGGCGCCAGCGGACCAGGGAGCGGTCAGCGCCAAGGCCACGACCGCGACGCGCGCAATGACGTTCATGGTTGCCTCACAGGGCGAAGAAGAACACGTAGTTGGACGGCGTGAAGAGCGCCGTGGAGTTGCGCAGCACACGCTGGGCGGCACCCGCGGCACCGCCGGCCATGATGGCGACGTACTGGCGGCCGCCGACCGCGAACGTCATCGGTGGCGCCTGGATAGCGGTGCCGACGTTGAAGGTCCAGAGAGTGTTGAGCGTACGCGCATCCACCGCGAAGACATCGCCGAGCTGGTTGCCGCCGAACACGATGCCACCAGCGGTGGCGAGCACGCCCCAGGTCTTGGCGTCCTGCATCAGCTTGAAGCGCACCTCGCCGCTGCGCGGGTCGATGGCGTTGAGCGAGAACGCGGTTTGCGCCAGCGGCAGCGGCGTGTCGGGCGGCGCCGGGGCGCGGCCGTCCCACATGGTGCGCTTGCGGAAGGTGCCGCCGAGCTTGCCCTCGAAGTGGCCGTCGTTCTCGGCGACGTAGGCCGAGCAGCCCTCGGTGCTGGGCGTAAACACCATGCGCAGGGTACGGCTATACGATGACGGCTCCCAGTTCTTGCCACCGGCGAGCGCCGGGCAGAACACGCCGACGACGCCACGGCGCGGCACCGTGCCGAGGTTGTACTGCTGCACGGCCGTGTTGGGATTGTAGGCGAGCGGGCGCCCCGTCTTGGGATCGAGGCCGTTGGTCCACGTCACCAGGTTTGGGTACTGGCGGCCGTAGAGGAACTCGCCGGAGACGCGATCGAAGCCGTAGAAGAAGCCGTTGCGCCCCGCGTGGGTCACCAGCCGGCGCGTGGCGCCGCCGATCTCGAGGTCGATGAGCGGATGCTCGGCGACCTCGTCGTAATCGAACGGGTCGTTGGGCGTGTACTGGAAGAACCACTTAATAGAGCCGGTGTTGGGATCCATCGCCAGCAGGCTGTCGGTGTAGAGGTTGTCGCCCGGCCGGTACTCGGCGTCGATCTGCGGCGCCGGATTGCCGGTGCCCCAGTACATCAGATTGAGCTGCGGGTCGTAGGTGCCGGTCACCCAGATCGAGCCGCCGCCGGTTTCCCAGGCGTTGTAGTTGTCCGCCCAGGTGTCGTTGAACTTCTCGCCCTTGGCCGGGACCGTGTAGGTGCGCCACAGCGCGGTGCCGTTGACGAGGTCCGTCGCCTCGAGCCAGCCGCGGATGCCGTACTCGGCGCCGGCGGGGCCGACGATCGCCATGTCGCGGATGACGAGCGGCGCGGTGGTCAGCGTCTCGGCGACGCCGGGATCGGCGACCTTGCGCTCCCAAGTGATCTGGCCGGACTCCTTGTGGACGGCGAACAGGCGGCCATCCAGGGCGATGGAGATGACCTGGTCCTTCCACAGCGCGGCGCCGCGGTTGTTGACGCCGCAGCAGGCGACGTCGCCCGCCCAGACCTTGTCGATGCGCGGGTCCATCTTCCAGACGAAGTCGGCGCGGTTGCCGCTGCGCAAGTCGAGCTTGTAGAGCGAGCCCCAGCCGTCGGTGACGTAGACGTACCCGTCTTCGGCGAGCGGCGTGCCTTCCAAGCGCGTCATGCCTTGGCGGCCACCCTCAGCGCGCGTCTGGCCGCCCAGCAGGACCATCGCCGCGAGCTTGAGGCCGCGGACGTTGCCGGCGTTGATCTGGGTGAGGTTGCCGAAGCGATGGCCGGCGTAGTTCTGGTGATGATGCAGCCAGTTGTCGGGCTCGGCATCGGCGTTGACGAGGCGCGTGTCGGTGATGTCCCGGGCAGACGCGGAATGTGGGACGGCACAGGCGGCCATCACCGCCGCGCAGACGAATCCGCGCCGCCACGTCCTGCCGCGGCTGTTCATACCCAATTCCTGCGCGCGCCTTGCGGCGCGACACTCCCTGCGCGCGCCTTGCGAGCGCGCCGCTCGACCCAGGTCTCCCAGCGCGCCGGAGGCGCACAACCCGAGGGAGCAAAGTGTAGCATTCAACAAGCGGCGGTGGGAAAACCGCAACCGAACGTTGTGATGCGGCCTCTTATGGCGCGTGCGGGTCGATCTCCTCGCCCGGCATCACGACCGTGCTGGCGAGGTAGTTCGTGACGGCGACCGTGGCGACGACGAGCGCCAGGGCGGCGGCCAAGACGACGATCACGGCGAGCTTGGATTTGTTCATCGGTCCCTACTCGATGGCCAGGAGCGCGGCGGCGACGCGGCGCTCTTCGGCCAGCAACACATTGAAGGTACGGCAGGCAGCGGCGGTCGTCATGGCCTCGACCGCGATACCCGACTTCTTGAGCGCGGCGCGCAACGCCGGCGCCGCGAGCCCGCCGTTGATACCCAAGCCGAGCAGGAGGAGCGCCACATCGGCGCCGGCCGCGGCCACATCGGCGAGCGACTCGAGCGAAGGGTCCGCCGTGCCGGACCAGGCGACGGTGCGTTCGGGAAAGACCAGCACATCGCCGCGATAGCGCTGGCCGGCGACGGTAAAGCCACCACCGCCGTAGCTCTGGATGACTTGCTGATGGCCGCGCGGAACGAGCGGGATGGCCTCGACGGCCACCCTACTCGGCCGGCGAAGCGGCCGGCGTGGCGGCGGTGGATTCGCTCTTCGCCATCGCGCCTCGGTTGAGGCTCAAGTACAGCAGCGCCGGAGCGGCGATGTACATCGACGAGAACGTGCCGATGAACACGCCCCAGGTCATGGCCAGGTTGAACTCGCGCAGCACGTCGCCGCCGAAGAAGAGCAGCGCCAGCACCGCGATCAGCGTGGTGAAGCTGGTGTTGATGGTGCGCGCCAGCGTGTCGTTGATCGAGCGGTTGAGCAGGTCGATCAGCGGCATCGAGCGGTACTTGCGCAGGTTCTCGCGGACGCGGTCGAAGATCACGACCTTATCGTTCATCGAGTAGCCGATGGTAGTGAGGATGGCCGCGATGATCGGCAGGTTGAACTCGAGCTGCAGCAAGGAAAAGAGTCCGAGCGTCGTCACGGCGTCGAAGACCAAGGCCATGGTCGTGCCGATGCCGAACTGCCATTCGAAACGAATCCAGATGTAGGCGAGCATCGCGGTAATCGCCAGGCCGACGGCGAGCGCGCCGTTGACGATGAGCTCGCCCGACACCTGCGGGCCGACGAACTCGACGCGGCGATACTCGACGGCGCCGACGACTTCCTCCAGCGCGACCTTCACGCGCGTCGCGAGCTCCTGGTTAGCCTGCTCGCCGCCGGGCTGCTGCGGCAGGCGCAGCAGAACGTCGTTGTCGTCGCCGAGCTGCTGCATGCCGGCTTCGCCGAGGTTGAGGCGGTCGACGGCGGCGCGCATGGCGCCGATGTCGGGCGTCTCCAGGGTGCGCACCTCGATCATGAGGCCGCCCTTGAGGTCGATGCCGAGGTTGAGGCCGCTGGTGAACAGAATACCGAGCGAGATGTAGGTCAGCAGCGCCGAAAACAGGAAGCCGACCGCGCGCCACTTCATGAAGTTGAAGTTGGAGCGGTCAGGGACGAGCTTGAGGCGGAAGGCCATGGCTCAGACCTCGATGGTGCGGGGGCGCACGCGCTTCACCCACATCGAGGTGAGCCAGCGCGAGAACGTCACCGCGGTGAACATCGAGGTGATGATGCCGATGCACAGGGTCACGGCGAAGCCCTTCACCAGGCCCGTGCCGAGCAGATACAGGATCACGCCGGTGATGAACGCGGTCAGGTTGGAGTCGATGATCGTCGTCATGGCGCGCTTGTAGCCGGCTTCGAGCGCCGACAGCACAGTGCGCCCCGCTGCCATTTCTTCGCGGATGCGTTCGTTGATGAGCACGTTGGCGTCCACCGCCATGCCCATGGTGAGCACGATGCCGGCGATGCCGGGCAGCGTCAGGGCCTGCTGCAGCGCCGTCATAACGGACATGATGAGTACGATGTTCACCACCAGCGCGGCGTTGGCGAAGAAGCCGAACGGGCCATAGGTAGCGAACATGTACGCGATCATTCCGACCAGGCCGATGATCGAGGCGATCTGGCCGGCGCGCACCGAGTCGGCGCCGAGGCCCGGGCCGACAGTGCGCTCTTCCAGCACGACGAGGGGGGCAGGCAAAGCGCCGGCGCGCAGCAGCACGGCCAACTCGTTGGCCGAGGCGATGGTGAAGTTGCCGGAGATCTGACCGACGCCGCCCAGAATCGGCTCCTGGATGACGGGCGCGCTGATGACCTTGCCGTCGAGGACAATGGCGAAGCGCTTGCCGACGTTCTCGCTGGTGGTATCGCCGAAGCGGCGCGAGCCGGTCGGGTCGAAGCGCATCGACACCACCGGCTGGCCGGTGCGGCCGTCGGTGGTGGGGTGGGCATCCACCAGCATCTCGCCGGTGATGATGGCGCGGCTGCGCAGGACATAGCGCATGGGCGTGCCATCGAGGTTGAACTCGTTCTCGGACAGGACGATCTCGGAGCCCGGCGGCAGACGGCCGGCGACGGCGTCGGCGAGGACGGTGTCGTTGTCCACCATCTGGAAGGTCAGCTTGGCGGTGCGGCCGAGCAGGCGCTTGATACGGTCCGGGTCGTCGACGCCGGGCAGCTGGACGAGGATGCGGCCGGTGCCCTGGCGCTGGATCGAGGGCTCGGCGGTGCCGGTCTCGTCGATGCGGCGGCGCACGACCTCGATCGACTGCTGCACCGCGTTGAGGGCGCGTTGGGTGGCGGCCGCGTCGGACAAGCGGACCTCGAAGTCGACGCCGTTATTCGTGACGGCGATGTCGGGCTGGTTTGTGCCGAACGCGCCGGTCTGCACGGCGAGGGCGAGCGCCTCGATCTTGGTGCGCGCCTCGGCGATCTGCTCCGGCCTCACAAGACTGAAGCGGATGACGTTGTCGGCCCCGACTGCCGGCGCCGGCGCGTAGCCGATACCGACCTCGCGGAGAGCCATGCGGGTGTCGTCGACGACAGCGGTGAGACGCTCGCGCACGACGGCACGGGTATCGACTTCAAGCAAAAGCTGAGACCCGCCCCGTAAGTCCAAGCCCAGATTGATAGCTTTGTGCGGGAACCATTCGGGCAGCGCGGCCCGGGTCTCGACGGACAGGAAGTTCGGCGCCAGGTACACAAACCCGGCGACCAGCGTGGCAATGATCGCGAGAACCTTCCAGCGCGCAAAATACAACATGAGCGTGCGGCCTAGGGGTTCGCCTTCTGGGTGTCGTCCGCCGCAGCCTCGGGCTCTGCTTTGGGCGGCGCCTTGTCCTTGCCTTTACCCTTACCGGCGTCGGCCGGAATCGGCTTGGACAGCACGTCGGCGAGGGTCGACTTGAGCACCTCGACCTTCACGTTGGGGGCAATCTCGACGGAGATGCGGCCCTCCTCGCCGACTTTGACGACCTTGCCGACGATGCCACCAGCGGTGACGACCTGGTCGCCGCGCTTGACGGCATCGACCATGGCCTGATGTTCGCGCTGCTTCTTCTGCTGGGGCCGGAACAGCAGGAAGTAGAGAACGAAGAAGATCAGGATGATCGGCAGAAAGGACCACAGGGTCTCAATGCCGGTCGCGCCTTGTGCCTGGGCATAGGCGGGTGTGACGAACATGCGGTGCTCTGGATGGAACGGAAACGAGGGGGGGACTATAACCCCCGGCACCTGCTTTGCCTACGGCGACCCAGGCCGTTCGCGCCGGAAATCCGGGTGATTCAGCCAGTCGGAGGTAGTTCCCCACGTATGGCGCGCCCATCCGAATTCAAGCCCCAGGCTGCGGCTGTGGACACCGCCGAGGCGAACCAGGCGGACGCGCTGCGGCGCATCGCCGCGGCGCTGGAGCGCCTGGCGCCCCCTGCCCCCGCCGCGCCTGACTTGAGCGCGGCCGATGCGTTCGTGTGGGAAAGCACGCACCTGCGCGCGGCGACGCGGATGTCGCGCACGGAGCTCGCGTTGCTCAAGGGCATCGACAATCAACGCGACACCCTGCTCGCCAATACCCAGCGTTTCGCGGGCGGCCTGCCGGCGAACAACGCCCTGCTGTGGGGCGCCAAGGGCATGGGCAAGAGTTCGTTGGTAAAGGCGGTGCATGCGGCGGTGAACGTCGACCGGGCCGGCGCACTCGCGCTCGTGGAGCTGCATCGCGACGACATCGGCACCCTGCCCGCCCTGCTGGCAGCGCTGGCGAGCGGCGCGCGGCGGTGGTTGGTGTTCTGCGATGACCTGTCGTTCGGAGGAGTTGATGATGCGCGCTCTTCGCGCGACGGCGGCGAAAGCTATCGCTCGCTCAAGGCGATCCTGGAAGGCGGCATCGAGGGGCGGCCGGACAACGTGCTGTTCTACGCGACGTCGAACCGCCGCCACATGATCCCCCGCCAGATGATCGAGAACGAGGCGGTCGCGCCGGAGGCGCGCGACAAATCCCTTGGCGCCATCCGCCCCGGCGAGGCCGTGGACGAGAAGGTGTCGCTGTCCGATCGCTTCGGCCTGTGGCTCGGCTTCCATCCCGCCAGCCAGGACGATTTCCTCGCCATGGTGGACGGCTACGCCCAGCGCTACGCCCTGCGCGCGGACGACTTGCACGCCCAGGCCATCGAGTGGTCGCAACTCCGCGGCGCGCGCTCAGGACGCGTCGCCTGGCAGTTCATTCAGGACCTGGCCGGGCGGCTGGGCGTCAAGCTGAGCTAGTCAGCGCGCGGCGAGCGCGACGCCGCCGCCGTTGAGGTACGGGATCGGGTCCACGGCGGTGGTGCCGCGGCGGAGCTCGAAGTGGATACCGGGTGCTTTCGCGTTGCCGGTTTGGCCTGCGGTGGCGACCTGCTGACCGCGGCTGACAGTGTCGCCGCGCTTCACGCTGAGACTGCCGGCGTTGGCATAGGCGCTGACCCAGCCGCCGGTGTGCTGGATGAGCACGAGGTTGCCGAGCGCTTTCAGCTCGTCGCTGGCGTAGGCGACGACGCCGTTGTCGATGGCAACCACCGGCGTGCCGAGCGGCGCGCGGATGTCGATGCCGTCATTGGCAACGCCACCGCCCTTGCTGCCGAACGTCGAGACTACCTGGCCCTTGAGGGGCCACGTGAGGCCACCGGCGGAGCGCGCGGGCGGCGACGGCAGCGGCGTGGCGTTGCGAAGCGTGGGCGCGGTATCGGCGCGCGTCGCGACCTGCGTGACCGGGGTCGGCGCCGCCGTCCTCGTAGCGAAGCCTTGGGGCGAGCGGCTGAGGACCTCGATCTGGCCCTGGATGGTGGTCGGCAGGAGCGGTAGCTGGCCGGTGGGCGCCAGGCTGGCGGTCAGCGCGCCGGGCAGCACGAGGGTCTGGCCGGCGCGGATGTTGTAGGGCGCGATGATGCCGTTGAGGCGGGCGAGCTGGCCCATGTCGATGCGGGTGCGCTCGGCGATCTCGGAGAGCGTGTCGCCGTAGCGCACGACATAGGTGCCGCCGCGCGGTGAATCCGTTCCGGCGTTGACGAGGGTCGCGCGGGGCGGCGGCGGTTGTGCGGCGCGCTCGATGACGAACGCAGCGGGAGCGTCCATCGCGCACGCAGTCAGCGTGAACAATCCCGCGAGCGCGAGTATTCCCCCTGCTCTCATGGCGGACGACAATGAGTCAGGAGGAGTCGCGCTGTCAAATCGGCGCGTGTGCGCGCCAGAGTGTAATGACGGCTCTCAGTGACGCGCTGACAACGCGAAAGATGTGCGCAGAATCGATTCGGATTCGTACTCGTCGCCGGTGCGCGCGATGCGCGTGATGGTGGCGAGGCGGTCGTCGCCGAGTGCGAGGACCATGCTGCCGCCGTCGCGCAGCTGCGACAGCAAAGCCGTTGGAATTGTTGGAACGACTCCGTCGAGCAGGATGCGATCGAAGGGCGCCTGATCGGGCCAGCCGGCGAGCGGGTCGCCGTCCTTGCCGACCACGTTGCGCACCTTGAGGGCGCGGATGCGCGCCTCGGCGGCCTGGCGCAGGCGGCGCTCATCGACGGTGTAGAGCATGCGGCAGGAGCCGGCGACGAGCGCGGCGAGATAGCCGCTGCCGGTGGGCACCTGCAGGACGCGGTCGCGGCCGCCGAGGGCCAGGGCGCGCAGGTAGGTGGCGGCGTGCAGCGGGCGCGGCAGCCCGGCGAGCGCCACGTCGTCCCAGGCGCGCGGCTGCTCGGCGTCGCTGACGAAGGCGGCGCGCGGCAGGCGCTCGATGGCGGAGAGGACGGCGGTGTCTTCGATCCCGGCGCGCCGCAGCTCCATCACTAGGCGGATCTGATCCCCACCGGAGGAGCTTGCTGTCACGTGAGGCCGGCCAGCAGGGGCTTGATCTGGGCCAGGGTCGCGTCGTCGGACAGGTTGATGCGCAGCGGCGTGACCGAGATCGCGCCCTGGTCGATCACCGCAAAATCCGTGTTTTCCAAAGGCTTGAACGGGTTTCTTCGGAAACCGATCCAGAAGTACGGTACGCCGCGCACGTCGGTGCGCTCGTCGATGATGAGGTCGGCCGGGTCGCGCACGCCCTGGTAGACGGCTTGGACGCCGGTGATCGCCTCGGGCGGCAGGTCGGGAAAGTTGACGTTCATCAGCACGCCGGGCGACCAGTTTGCCGCCAGCAGGCGCTGGATGATGCCGGGCGCGAACTTGCGCGGCGTGCCCCAGTGCACCGGGTGCGACAGGCGCATGAGCTGGCTGAAGGCAATGGAGCGGATACCGAGCAGGCATCCTTCCATGGCGGCGGCGACGGTGCCCGAGTAGGTGACGTCCTCGCCGAGGTTGGCGCCCATGTTGATGCCGGACAGCAGCAGGTCCGGGCGCTTCTGGCCGCGCAGGATGTGGTGCACGGCGAGCATGACGCAGTCGGTGGGCGTGCCACGCACGGCGTAGCGGCGCTCGCCGACCGTGCGCAGGCGCAGCGGCTCGTTGATAGTGAGCGAGTGGGCGGCACCGGATTGCTCGTCGTCGGTGGCGACGATCCAGACGTCGTCGGAGATGCCGCGGGCGATCTCTTCCAGCACGGCGAGGCCGGGCGAGGAGATGCCGTCGTCGTTGGCGAGCAGGATGCGTGGACCCAAAGCCGCGGTACGTATGCCGGCGGCGCTGTTAGCCACGAACGATCTTCTCCATGCCGCCCATGTACGGGCGCAGGGGCGCGGGCACGGTCACCGAGCCGTCGGCGTTCTGGTAGTTCTCCAGCACCGCGACGAGGGTGCGGCCGACGGCCAATCCCGATCCATTCAAGGTGTGCACGAACTCCGGCTTGCCTTCGCCACGACGGAAGCGAGCATTCATGCGCCGAGCCTGGAAGTCGCCGCAATTGGAGCACGAGGAAATTTCGCGGTAGCGGTCCTGGCCCGGCAGCCAGACCTCGATGTCGTAGGTCTTGCGCGAGGAGAAGCCCATGTCGCCGGTGCACAACAGCATGGTGCGGTACGGGAGCTCCAGGCGCTGCAGCACGGTCTCGGCGCAGCGGGTCATGCGCTCGTGTTCTTCGTTCGAGTCCTCGGGCCGAGTGATGGAGACCAGCTCGACCTTGGTGAACTGGTGCTGGCGGATCATGCCCGTCGTGTCCTTGCCCGCCGCGCCCGCCTCGGAGCGGTAGCACGGGGTGTAGGCCGTGAGGCGCATCGGCAGCGCCGCGTCATCGACGATCTGTTCGCGCACGAGGTTGGTGAGCGACACCTCGGCGGTCGGGATGAGCCAGCGATGAGCGGCGAATTCGCCGACTTCGAGTTCGCGCTGTACCAGTTCCCGAAGGCGCCGCTCATTCTCCGCCCGAAGGACGCCGTCCGGCACCCGATTCACCGAACCAATCATCATGTCCGGAAAACCACCTTCGTTCAGCTTGCGCTCCAGGTGTTCCGTAAGGCGCCTCAGCTCTTCAGCCCCGTAATAGGACGTCCGGAAAAGGTCGTCCTTGAACTTGGGCAGCTGGCCGGTGCCGAACACTGCCTCGTCGCGCACCAGGTGCGGGACGTTGGTCTCGGAGTAGCCGTGCTCGCCGGTCTGCAGGTCGAGCATGAAGGAGCCGAGGGCGCGTTCGAGGCGTGCGAGGGCGCCCTTCAAGACAACGAAGCGGGCGCCGGACATGCGGGCGGCGGCGTCGAAGTCCATCAAGCCGAGGGCGGTGCCGATCGGGGCGTGCTCCTTGGGGGCGAAGGCAAACTTCTTCGGCGTGCCGTGGCGGCGCACCTCGACGTTCGCCGTCTCGTCCTTGCCGTCAGGGACGGACGCGTCGGGGACGTTCGGCAGAACGGCGAGCAGCGAGTCGAGCTCGGCGGCCTTGGCGCGCTCCTGCTCTTCGAGGCGCGCCGTGTCGTCCTTGAGCGCGGCGACCTTGGCCATCAGGTCGGCGGCATCGAGCTTCTTCGCTTTGGCCGCGCCGATCTCCTTGGACAGGCGGTTGCGCGCGGACTGCAGTTCCTGGAGGCGCGTTTGCAGGTCGCGGCGCGCCTTGTCCATCTCCTGCACGACGCCGGCGCGCGGCGGCTGACCGCGGCGGGCGAGCGCGGTATCGAGCGCCTGCGGCTGCTCACGGATCGACTTGATATCCAGCATGGGGCGGTGTGGTAGCCGGAGTTGGCGGAGTTGGCTAGTGCAGCGCTGGCGCGATCTGTTCGACCATCACCCAGCTCCGCCTAGCCTCGCTGCGCTCGGGCAAGGCTGCGCAACCCTCCCCCTGGACAGGGGGAGGGTTCTTACTCGGCGGCGCCGGTGACGGCGGCGGTTTCGCGAGCGCGTTGGCGCTCGATGAAGCGGCCGGTCCAGATCGAGATCTCGTAGAGGACGATGATCGGGATCGCCAAGCTGATCTGGCTGAGCGGGTCCGGCGGCGTCAGCACGGCCGCGGCGATGAAGGCGATGACGATAGCGTAACGGCGCTTGGCGGCGAGACCGTCGGAGCTGGTCAAGCCGGCGCGCACCATCAGGGTGAGCGCCACGGGGAGCTCGAAGGCCAGGCCGAAGGCGAAGATGAGACGCATCGACAAGCTCAGGTACTCGGAGACGCGCGGCAACAGCTCGATGGGCGCGCCGCCGTCGGTGCCGGCATCCTGGAAATCGACGAAGAACTTCCACGCCACCGGCATGAGGAAGTAGTAGACGAGCGCCGAGCCGAGCATAAACAGCACTGGCGTCGCGTACAGGAACGGCAGGAAAGCCTTGCGTTCACTGCGATAGAGGCCCGGCGCCACGAACATCCAAATCTGCGAGGCGATGACCGGGAACGCCACCATCGCGGCGGCGAAGAAGGCGACCTTCACGTTGACGAAGAACTTCTCGGTCAGAGCGGTGTAGATCAGCTTGTATTCGCCGGGCTGGCCGGCTTCGCCGCGCGCCCGCAGGACCTTCTCCAGCGGGGCGACGAGGAAGTTGAACAGGTCGTTGGCGAAATAGAAGCAGAAGAAGAAGCAGACCAGGAACGCGACCATCGAATAGAGCAGCCGGCGACGCAGCTCGGCGAGATGCTCCAGCAAGGGCATCTTGGCCTGGTCGACCTGAGCGTCATCCGGGGTGCGCGTCGCCATCGATCGTCGTGGGGCTTAAGCGCCGGCGCGGCGCTTTTCGAGCGGGATCGGCTCCGCAGCGGGCTGTACCCCCGCGATGCGAGGCTCGGCCTCCGGGGCCGCGGCCGGCTTTTCGAGAGTCTTCACGTTGCTGGCGGGCGACGCGACGGGAGTCGAGTTTGCAGCGCTGACAACGGGCGCGCTGCCGCCGCCGGTGACCTGGTTGGAGCCGGCGGTCGGCGTGCCGATCGGCTGGGTGCCGGGCGGCGGGCCGCCAATGGCGGTGCCGGTGAACATGCCGGCGACGGTGTTGTTCGGGTCGAGGGCGCTATCGAGACCCTCGAACTGCTTCTGGCTGAGGTTCTGGAGCGCCGTCGTCTCTTTGGTGAGGTCGTCGAGGTCGGCCTGGCGCGCCAGATCCTCCATGCCGGAGGTGAACTCGCGGGCGAGGCCCTGGGCCTTGCGCACGTACATGGTGAAGGTGCGCAGGACGCGCGGCAACTCCTTCGGCCCGACCACCAGCACGGTGACCACGGCGACGACCATCAGCTCAGGCCAGCCGACTCCCAGCATGTTTGTTGATCTCCGCCCGGTGCCAGATCGCGCGCGACCCCGGTTCGGGCCCGACCGCTAGCCCTTGACGGTCTCTTCCTTGGCGGTTTCGTTCGCCAGACGCTCGCTCTCGAGCTTGCGCTTCTCGGCTTCCTGCTCCTCGGGATCCTTCACGCTCTTCTTGAAGGCCTTCAGGCCGCTGCCGAAGTCACCCATGATGCGCGAGATCTTGCCGCCGCCGCCGAACAGAAGGACGACGACCGCGAGGACGATGAGCCAGTGCCAAATGCTGAAGGATCCTGGTCCGAACATAAATCGTACTCCACCCTCTTGGATGGCCCCTCTCTAAACGCCGAGGCTTCCAGGCCCAGCCTGGACCCTACGAAACCTATGGAAATTCCACGCATCATCGCAGAATGCCTAGTCGCAGCGCAATGAGGCGTCACGACAGGCTCCCCGCCTTGGCCACCGCGTGCTTGGCGGCCAACCATCGAGGCCAACGATCCGGGTCGGGACCCTAGCGCGATCCCATGACGGCTGCGTGACCCGGCGCGTCGCCCTCGCTGGCGAAGACAAAACACCCGCGCGGATCGAGCGACACCCCTACCCGTGCCCCGACCTTGGCCGACACCTCGGGGGTGGCGCCATGCTCTACCCGCATGAGGTATGTGATATCGCGCACGGGATGTTTCAACTTCACGAGGGCGTAGGCGCCCATCGGATGCACGGCGGTAGCCAGGGCGGGCGCGGACCCGCCGGGGCGGATCGCCTCGGGGCGGACGGCGGCGATGACCGAAGTGCCGTTGGCGAGGCCGGTGGCGGGCAAAAGACCGATCCCGGTGTCCACAACTCCGTTCTCAACAACGGCCCGTATCTTATTGATCTCGGAAAAGAATTCCGCGACGAATAGGTCCGCTGGGCGGTCGTAGAGGTCGAGCGGGCGGCCGCTCTGGACAACGCGTCCGGCCCGCATCACGGCTATGCGGTCGGCGAGGCGCATAGCCTCGTCCGAGTCGTGGGTAACCATGAGCGTCGCCGTACCCGCGGCGCGGAGAAGAGAAAGAGACTCTTCGCCGATGCGGTCGCGCAGGCGAAAATTGAGGCCAGAGAACGGCTCATCCAGGAGCATCAGCAGAGGCGCCGGGGCGAGCGCCCGGGCGAGCGCGACGCGCTGCTGCTCGCCTCCCGAAAGCTTGTGCGGGTGATCGGCGGCGCGGTCGGCGAGATTGACGCGGGTCAGGAGCGCCCTCGCCTTCCCGGCACGGTCGGGACCTGCCGGGAGGCCGAAGGCGACGTTGTCGAGGACGGTCAGGTGCGGGAACAGGGCGTAGTCCTGGAATACCAGACCGACGCGGCGATGCTCCGGCGGGACGAAGGCGCCGCCGCCGTCCACCACCCTGCCGCCGATGCGGACCTGGCCGCTGTCGGCCGCCTCCAAGCCGGCGGCGATGCGCAGGGTCGTCGTCTTGCCGCAACCGGACGGGCCGAGCAGGCAGACGACCTCGCCCGGCGCGACCGCCAAGTCGACATGATCGACCGCGCGCGTGCCTGCGAAGGAGCGGCTGATTCCGGCGAGCTCGAGTCCGAGCACTTTACTGGTGGCCTGGGCGGGAGCGTGCAATGGCGGCCGACAATAGAATGACGGGCAGCAGCCCGAACAGGACGATCGATAGCGCGTACGTGGAGGCGTCGGCGAGGCGCTCGTCGCCGGCCAGCTCGTAGGTGCGGATCGCCAGCGTGTCGAAGTTGAACGGGCGCAGGATGAGGGTCGCCGGCAACTCTTTCATTGTGTCGACGAACACCAGCACCGCGGCAGTGAGCAGGCTACCGCGCAGGAGCGGCGTGTGGATGCGGCGCAACGCCGCCCACGGACCGGCGCCGAGGGAGCGCGCCGCGCGATCCATGTTAGGGGTGATCCTGCTCAGGCCCGACTCGACGGCGTTGAACGAGATCGCCAGGAAGCGCACGACGTAGCAGAACAGCATCGCCGCCAAGGTGCCCGACAGCAGCAGGCCGGTCGAGACGCCGACGTGGTCACGCATCCAGCTGTCGACCGTGTTGTCGAACCAGCCAAACGGGATCATCACGCCGACCGCGACGACAGCGCCCGGCACCGCGTAGCCGAGGGTGGCGAGGCGTGTCGCCCAGGTCGTCGTGGCGCCCGGGCGCATCCGCGCGGCGAAGGCGAGTACCAGGGCGACCGCGACCGCCAATACCGCCGCGAGCGCCGCGACAGTGACGCTGTTGAGGGAGGCGCGCCAGAAGCCCCCATCGACGATGCGCGGCGCCGTCTGCACGGCCCACGTTGCCAACAGGCCGGCGGGCACCGCGAAGCCGAGCAGCAACGGCACAATACACGCCGCGATCGCGCCCCACGCCTTGGCGCCGCGCAACGCGAAGGCCGGCAGCGGCCGGTAGCGGGTGGTGGTGTGGTGATACGCGGCCCCTCCCCGCCCCAGCCGCTCGACGGCCAGCAGCAGGAACATGACTCCGAGCAGCAGCGCGGCGAGCTGGGTGGCAGCGGTCAGGTTGCCGAGGCCGTACCAGGTGCGAAAGATGCCGGTCGAGAACGTGCTGACGGAGAAATGCTGGACGACGCCGTAGTCGCCGATCGTCTCCATCAGCGCCAGCACGATACCGGTGACGATGGCCGGGCGCGCCATCGGCAAACCGACGCGCAGGAAGGTGCGCCACGGACCGGAGCCCAAAGTGCGGCTGATCTCCAACAGGCATACGGACTGGGACAGGAACGCGGCACGAGCGAGCATGTACACGTAGGGGTACAGCACGAGGCCGAGCATGAGCACGGCGCCCGGGATCGAGCGCACCTCGGGGAACCAGTAGTCGCCGTGGCTCCAGCCGAAGGCGGCGCGCAGCCAGGTCTGCACGATGCCGGCGTAGTCGAGGATCTCGGCGTAGGTGTACGCCACCGCGTAGGCCGGCATGGCGAGGGGCAGCACCAGTGCCCACTCCAAGATGCGCCGGCCGGGGAACGTGCACATCGTCACCAGCCAGGCGGTCGAGACGCCGATGACGAAGGTCAGCAGCGCGACGCCGGCCATCAACCACAATGTGTTGGCGAAGTAGTCGAAGAGCACGGTGGCGGCGAGATGCGACCAGGCATCGCCGCTGGGCACGAAGATCGATGCGGCCACCACGGCGACCGGGAGAGTCGCTAGCGCGGCGATCAGCAGTGCGGCGATCGTCCAGCCGTCGAAGCGAGCGCGGCGCCGTTCGATCCGCAGTCCGTTGTCAGCAAGGCTGGTCATGTCTCAGACAAACATCGGGGCTGGCCATGGCGTGCCAGCCCCGATCGGTCCTCGAGGGAGGGAGTTTTCAGGGACCGTAGTCACTTCCAGCCGACGCGATCGAAGATGCGGATCGTTTCGGCCTGGTGCGCGGCGAGCCGTGAGAGTTTCAGCTTGTCGGGGTTGAGCGGGCCGATCGCCAGCAGCGCCGGTGCCACAGCGACACCGGGCCGCACCGGGTACTCGAACACGACCTCGGCGTAGATCTTCTGGGCCTCGGCGCTGGCGAGGAACTCGAGAAGCTTCTGGGCGTTGTCCGGGTTGGGCGCGTTGGTCGCGACGCCACCGCCCGAGATATTGACGTGGGTGCCGCCGCCGGATTGCTGCGGGAAGAAGGCCTTGACCTTGGCAGCGGCGGCTTTCTCGGCATCGGTGCCGCTCTGCATCAGCACGTAGTAATAGGTGTTGGCGACGCCGATATCGCACTCGCCCGAAGCCACGCCGGTGATCTGGTCCCGGTCGCCGCCCGTCGGCGGCCGAGCCATGTTGGCGACGATGCCGCGCGCCCATTGCTCCGCGGCTGCCGCGCCCTTGTGGGCAATGAGGGAGGCGAGCAGCGACTGGTTGTAGGTGTTGTTGGACGAGCGGATGCAGACGCGGCCGCGCCACTTGGCGTCGGCGAGCGCCTCGTAGGTCGATAGCTCGGCCGGGTTGACCTTGTCCGGGTTGTAGTAAATCACTCGGGCGCGCAGGCCGAGACCGTACCAACGGCCACCTTCGTCGCGGTATTGCGACGGGATCGCCTGCTCCAGCACCG
The DNA here is from genome assembly GCA_945947575.1 of Rhizobium sp. Q54. Classification (GTDB taxonomy): domain Bacteria; phylum Pseudomonadota; class Alphaproteobacteria; order UBA2966; family CAIVPW01; genus CAIVPW01. Next base: position 18,364 of record CAMEYM010000012.1, on the reverse strand, counting down.
GAGACTTGATGGGGCGGAACAGACCGGCGTCGGTGGCGCGAATGAGGCGTGCGACGTCCACCGTGAGCATAACGTCGGCAGGGCTGTTGCGTCCCTCCGCGCGCATGCGCTCGATGATGGCGTCCTCGCTGGCCGTAACAAGGTTGACACGGATGCCTGTCGTCCGGGTGAAGGCATCGAGTTGCGGGCGGATCAGGGCCTCCTGCCGCGCCGAGTAGACGTTGACCTCGCCCTGCGCAATGGCCGGCGCTCCGCCGAGGGAGCCTGCGACGAAGGCAATGGCCGCGAGAAGGCGGACGGAAACGAGGTGCATGAGAACAGGACCTGGGATGAGAATCACTCGCAGGAGTGTCTCTACCGAACTTGCGAATGAATTGCAATAGCAGGCGTGCGGCATCGTCGTCGCAGGCGCCTTCGCAAGATCAGCCGCTAATAGCCTGAATCAGCGAGGCTTGAGGGGAACGACCGAGTCGGTGCGCTCGGGCGAGTCCTCGGCGGAATCGACGTCATCGTCGCCCTCCTCCTCGCCATCGTCGTCCTGGTCGCCCTCGACCGCGGCGGTCTCGGCGGCGGTCGGGATCGGCGGCTCGCGCTGGAGCATGCCGGCGGCCTTGAGCTCATCGAGGCCGGGCAGGTCGCCCATGGACTCTAGGCCGAAGTGCTCGAGGAATGTGTCGGAGGTCCCGTATTGAACCGGGCGACCCGGCGTCTTGCGGCGGCCCTTGGGGATCACCCAGCCCGCTTCGAGCAGGACTTCGAGGGAGCCGGTGCTGAGCGAGACACCGCGGATGTCTTCGATGTCGGCGCGAGTCACCGGCTGGTGGTAGGCGATGATCGCCAGCGTCTCCACGGCCGCGCGCGACATGCGGCGGGTCTGGGTGATGTGGCGCTCGAGCAGGTGGCGCAGGTCGGCGGCGGTGCGGAACTGCCACTTGCCGGCGACCTGGACGAGATTGACGCCGCGCGGCTCGTAGGTGGACACCAGCTCGGCGATCAGCGCCGGCACGTCGGCGCCTTCGGGCAGGCGCGCGGCGATGCTCTCCTCATCCAGCGGCTCGGAGGCGGCGAAGAGCAGCGCTTCGGCCATGCGGACAAACTCTGGGTTGGCGGACGTCGCGGGAGTCTCGGCGGGAGCAGAATGCTCGGGAGACGGTGTCATGTTTCCGTGGATTCCGGTCTTTGTGCGCGGATGAGGATGGGGCCGAAAGCGTGGTCCTGGCGCAGGCGCAGGCGGCCCTGCTTGGACAGCTCGAGGGTGGCGGCGAACGTCGATGCCATCGCGGACTTCTGGCCGAGCCCAGAGGTGGTCCCTGGGCCCATGCCGCCGGGCAAGAACGACTCGATGCGCTCCCAATTGGCGGAGACGCCGAGCAGGCGACCGATGCGCTCGATGGCGTCGCGGATGGTGTACGGGTCGAAGCGGCCAACTACCAGCGGGTGCGGTGCCGCAGGGCGCGAGACGGCGGCGTACGCCTCGAGCAACTCGAACATCGTGCATTCCCACTTGGGATGCCGGATGGAGCGGATACCCTCGGGCATGCCACGCAGGAAGACGTCGCGACCGAGGCGGTCGCGCTGCATCAGACGGCCGGCGGCCTCGCGCATGGATTCGAGGCGCTGCAACTTCCAGGCGAGGTTCGCGGCGAGCTCGGGACCCGAAAGCTCGTCGTCTTCCTCGGGCTCGGGGAGCAGAAGGCGTGACTTCAGGTACGCCAGCCACGCCGCCATGACCAGGTAGTCGGCGGCGATCTCCAGCGACAGCTTGCGCGCCTCGTTGATGAACGCGAGGTACTGGTCGGCGAGCTTCAAGATCGAGATCTTGGCGAGGTCGACCTTCTGGGTGCGGGCGAGCGCCAGCAGAACATCGAGCGGGCCTTCATAGCCCTCGAGGTCCACGACCAGGGGATTCGGATACCCGGACCCTACGCCTGTCAGCTTCGCAGCCGACTCGGGAGTATCAGCGCTCACGGAAATTGTCAGTTCCCCAAGGGGTTACGAGCGACTCTTGTCAAACCAGATCGGCCAAGCGGTGGCCGGTCACGAGTGCCACGAACCTTATCAGGGATTCGGCACCCGGCCAAATGATCGCGCCGAAGGGGTCGAGCCCAATCTGGGGCAGCAGGAAGAGGCCGCCGAGCACGATAAAGATGCCGACCGGCTCGATTCGGGACAGCGCGATCGCCGCGGGGGTGGGCAGGATGCCGACCGCCACCCGGCCCCCGTCCAGGGGCGGGATCGGGATCATATTGAAGACCGCCAGGAGTGCATTGATGACGATGGCGTTCTGCAGGTTGCGGGTGACCCATTCGGACGCGGTGTCGCCGCCGATCAGGCCAGACACGTGCAGACCGATGGCCGCGACGAGGGCCATGAACAAGTTGGCGCCGGGTCCGGCCAGCGCCACCCAGACCATGTCGCGCTTCGGGTTGTGGAGGCGGCTGAAGTCCACCGGCACCGGCTTGGCGAAGCCGAACATGATGGCGCCGTTGGACAGCAGCAGCAGCATGCCGGGCAGGATCACCGTGCCGATCGGGTCGACGTGGCGCAGCGGGTTGAGCGAGATGCGGCCGGCCCGCAAGGCAGTGTCGTCGCCGAAGCGCAACGCGGCGTATCCGTGCGCGGCTTCATGCAAGGTGATGGCAAACAGGACGGGCAGCGCCCAGACGGAGAGCGCTTGTAGGAAATCCATGGGGCGTTACCTCGGGGCGCCGGTGGCCGTGTGGCGGCGCAGGAAGCGGTCGATCTCGTCCAATATGGGGATGAAGGTCCGGAGCGGCACCGCCAGCGCGGCAAGCACGCCGACGTGGGCGAGGCGCTCATGGTACCGCTCTTCGGCGATGCCGCCACCCTCGCGGATGCGCGCCGCCAGACTTTCTGTGTTGCGCGGGCGGACGGTGGTGTCGTTGCGGCTGTGGATCAGCAGCATGGGTGAGGCCCGGCCGTCGGCGAAGGTGACCGGCTGCGTATCCGGGCCGGCCGGACCGGGGCCGAACACTTCGAGTGCGGTCGGATCGGTGATCGGCAGGAAGTCGTAGGGGCCGGAAAGGCCGATGGCCGCGGCAACGGAGTCGCGGACGGCCGGCGAGAGCCACGTCGGGTGCAGGTGCAGCAGCGCAGCGATGTGGGCGCCGGCGGAATGGCCGGCGAGCACTAGCCGCCCGGCGTTCGGCACGTATTCGGCGGCGTGGGCGCGGGTCCAGGTTACGGCGGCGGCGGCGTCCACGATGAACTCCGGGAAGCGCACCTCGGGGTACAGACGATAGTCCGGGATGACGACGGCATAGCCGCGCGACGCGAAGGCCTGGCCCACGAACCGGTAAATGTCCTTCGACCCGGAGTCCCAGCGGCCGCCGTAGAAGAACACGATGACCGGGACGGGGCCCGGCGGCGGGCGCGCCGGGACGTATATGTCCAGGGTGCGACGAGGCCCTTCGCCGTACGCGATGTCGGATAGGAGCTCGTAGCCGCTGCGCGGAGTGAGCGCCTCGACGAGATTGGCGCCGGAGCACGCCGCAAGCAGCGTCGTTAGGAGACTCACGAGCAGAAGCCTCATGCCGAGCGAAGCATGAGGCCCAGGGGCCTCACCCTTCGACAGGCTCAGGGTGAGGTGCCGAGTCAGGCTACGGGCGGACGACGAGGCAGTCGGTGCCGTTGGCTTTGATGCGGGTGCAGAGCTCGTTGGCGGCGGTGGACGACAGCGGGCCGGCCTGGAGGCGGTGGAAGGTGCGGCCGTTGACGGTCGCGGCGGTCACCGTCGGCGTCAGCCCGGCAAGCGCCGGACCGTTGCGGCGCTGCAGGAGTGTCCAGTTGTCCATGGCGGCTTTGGCATCGCCATACGAGCCGAGCTGCACGCGGTAAACCGCGCCGGTCGCGGCGGGCGGAGTCACCGCGGCTTGCTGCGTCGCGGGGCGCGGAGCGGCGGCAGGTGGAGTCGCGGCAGGGGTGGTGGTGGCGGGCGGCACCAACGCGAGCGGGCGACCATCGTTAGGAGTGGGTTCGGGCACGGCGGCGCGCGGCGGCACCGGGACGCCGTTCGGCGCTTCGGCGAGCGGAGCGGGCGTGGCCAGCCGGAGGGGCGCGTCCGGGATCGGAGTCACCGGCGGCACGATCGCCGTGGCGGTCACGGTCTGGGCCGGCGTCGCCGCGACCGTGGTCGGTGGCACGGCGTTGAGCGGCGCGACCACGCGTGGCTCCGGCATCGGCGGCGCCATCGGGGTCTCGGGCGGCGGCAGCAACTGCTCGACGCGCGCTTGTGGCGCGGAAGCGGCGATGGTGTCGAAGACGCGCTTGTCCTGGTTGGCGACGATCATGCCACCCGGCTCGATCGGGACCATCTTGGTAGGCGAGGTGTCCGCGCGCACCAGCGGCGGCGACAGTTCCTGGCCGCGGCGGACGCCGTAGTCGTAGGCGAACCAGACGCCGCCGGCAAAGGCGCTGAGGGTGACGACCGCGAGCAGCGCCGTGGTGACGCGGCCGATGCCGCTCTTGGCCTCGGGCGGCGGATCGAAGTCGGCGTGCACGGGGACGGGCGCGAGCGGAGTCATTCAGCGCAGCTCCTCGACGGGGGTGACACCCATGATGCGTAGCCCAACCGCAAGCCCAAGGGCGCAGCCGCGCACGAGTGCCATGCGGGCCAAGGTCAACGACGGATCGCCATCGACAAGAAAGCGCAGCGCTTCCTCCTCCTTGCCGCGGTTCCACAGTGCGTGGAACGTCGCCGCAAGATCGCGCAACCAAAAGGCGACACGATGCGGTTCGTGTGCCTCGGCCGCAGATTCTACTGAACGCGGCCAGCTGGCGAGCACTTTTATCAAAGCGAGTTCGTCCGGGTGGGTCAAGCGAGGAAGCTCGACCTTGGCCAGTGCGGCTGCAGAAAGATCGACGCCGGGCATCTCCTTCGCCGCGTTGCGCAGCACCGAGTGGCAGCGCGCGTGCGCGTACTGCACGTAGAACACCGGGTTCTCGCGCGACTCTTCGGTGACCAGCGCATAGTCGAAGTCGAGCTGCGCGTCGTTGCGGCGCGTCAGCATGATGAAGCGCACAACGTCGCGGCCGACGCGGTCCACCACGTCCTTGAGGGTGACGAATGTCCCTGCCCGCTTGGACATCTTCACCGGCTCGCCGCGCTCCATCAGCTTGACCAGCTGGCAGAGCTTCACGTCGAGGGCGACCTTGCCGTCGGATTGCGCCTTCACGGCGGCCTGCATGCGCTTCACGTAGCCGCCGTGATCGGCGCCCCACACGTCCACGAGGGTGCCGAAGCCGCGGCGGATCTTGTCGGCGTGATAGGCGATGTCGGTGGCGAAGTACGTCCACGAGCCGTCCGACTTCTGCACCGGGCGGTCGATGTCGTCGCCGAACTGGGTCGAGCGGAACAACGTCTGCTGGCGCGGCTCCCAGTCCTCCGGCTCCTTGCCCTTGGGAGGCTCGAGCACGCCTTCGTAGATCAGGCCCTTGGCCTTGAGGTCGCCGAGGGCGGCATCGACCTTGCCCTGCTTCACCAGGGCGCGCTCGGAGGTGAAGACGTCGTGCCTCACGCCGAGCAGTTCGAGGTCGTCACGGATCTCGCCCATCATCTCGGCGACGGCGAACTCGCGGAACGGCTCCAGCCACTCGGATTCGGGCGCATTGTGGAAGCGGCTCTTGTAGAGCTCGACCAGGCCCTCGCCGACGTCCTTGAGGTATTCGCCCGGATAGAGGCCGGACGGAATCTCGATCTTGTCGCCGAGCGCCTCGCGGTAGCGCAGGTAGGCGGAGCGGGCCAGCACCTCGACCTGGGCGCCGGCGTCATTGATGTAGTACTCGCGCTTCACGTCGTGGCCGGTGAATTCCAGGAGCGTCGCGAGGGCGTCGCCGAACACGGCGCCGCGGGCGTGGCCGACGTGCATGGGACCGGTCGGGTTGGCCGAGACGAACTCGACGTTGATCGCGCCTTTGGACGCACCGAACTGGGAACGGCCGTAGGCATCGCCGGCCAGTAGCGCCTCGCCGAGGCGCTCGTACCAGAAGGGCGCCTTGAGGCGCAGGTTGATGAAGCCGGGACCGGCGACCTCGGCGGCCTCGGTGTCGGGGTAGGCCTTGAGGCGCGCGACGAGAGCGGAGGCGATGTCGCGCGGCGACTTGCCGGCCGCCTTGGCGAGAACCATGGCCGCGTTGGTGGAGACGTCGCCATGCCTCGGGTCCTTGGGCGGATCGAGGCCGACCGGGCCGAAATCGAGGCCCAGGGGCAGCGTTCCGGCGGCCTGGAGATCTTCCATCTCCGTCTTAATGCGGGTAAGTAACAGATTGAAGTAGTTCATTTTATCTGACTGCGAATTGGCGGCCGCGCGAGTGGAATAGCCGCTCGTGTTCATAGAGCGCGAAGCGGTCGGTCATGCCGGCGATGAAGTCGGCAACTCGCCGCGCCCGCTCGGGCATCACCAGGTTCGGGTCGGGGCGCCAATCGTCGGGCAGCGCCGCAGGGTCGGTGATGTAGCGGCGGAACAACTCGGTCACGACGGTCGCGCCTTCGGCCGCGTCGCGGCTGACGCGCGAGTGGCGATACATGTTCTCGTACAGGAAGCCGCGCAGGGTCTTCACCTCGGCCGCCATTGGCGCCGAGAACGCGACCAGCGGGCGGTCCATGGCGCGCACGTCGGCGGCCGATTGCGGCTTCGCCTCGGCAGCGCGCCCCGCCGTCTCCGTCAGGATGTCGCCAATCATGCGGTCGATCAGGCGGCGCACCGCCTCGTGCATGGCGCGGGCCGCGTCGAGCCCCGGATAGAGGCGCGCAACTTCAGCGAGGAGCGGGCCTACCAGGGGCACGTCCCCAAGGTCGCCGAGGCCAAACAGCTCGGCGCGGACGCCGTCGTCGAGGTCGTGGTTGATATAGGCGGTGTCGTCGGCGAGTGCGGCAATCTGCGCCTCAGGCCCGGCGAAGGTGGCGAGCTCCAAGTCATGGCTCTCCGCGTACGCGGCGAGCGCCGCGGGCAGCGGCTTGTTGCGGCTGTTGGGTCCGACGAGGGGACCATTGTGCTTCACCATGCCTTCGAGGGCTTCCCAACTGAGATTGAGGCCGTCGAAGGTGGCGTACTTACGCTCGAGGTGCGTGACGATGCGCAGGGCCTGGGCGTTGTGGTCGAAGCCACCCCAGTCCTTCATGGCAGCATTGAGGGCGTCCTCGCCGGCGTGACCAAACGGCGGATGTCCAAGGTCGTGGGCGAGCGCCACCGCTTCGGCGAGATCCTCGTCGAGGCCGAGGGCGCGCGCCGCCGAACGAGCGATCTGGGCGACCTCGAGGGAGTGTGTCAGGCGCGTCCGGTAGTGGTCGCCGACGTTGTAGATGAAGACCTGAGTCTTGTGCTGCAGGCGTCGGAATGCGGCCGCGTGGATGATGCGGTCGCGGTCGCGCTGGAACTCGGTGCGGGTCGAGCTGGGCGGCTCGGCATGGAGCCGGCCGCGACTCTGCTCGGGCCGGCTCGCATAAGGAGCCGCCGCGACCTGCTCTACGCTGGGCCTGGACATTGGCGCGGAACCTAGTCCGCGCCTGTCCACAGGGCAAGGAAAGCCCACACTTTTGGGGCTGATTGACAGGGAGCCCGTGGCCCTTACATTCAAGAAGCCTTAACCGCGGCCTCCTACCCTGCCGGCGGTCCAACGGAGTACCGATGCGTCCTACCCGCGAACCACCCGTCAGCATGACCGAGAGCGCCGCCCGGCGCATCGCCTTCCTGATGAGCAAGGATGCCGCCAAGTCGGCGCTGCGCGTTCAGGTGAAGGGCGGCGGCTGTGCGGGGTTCCAGTACAGCTTCAACCTGGACGACAAGATCGCCAAGGACGACGAGATCATCGAGCTGGCCGGCGCCCGCGTCGCCATCGACCCGATGTCGCTGATGTACCTGGCCGGCTCGCGCATCGACTTCGAGGAGAAGATGATCGGCAGCCAGTTCACCATCGGCAACCCGAACGCGACCTCGTCCTGCAGCTGCGGATCGAGTTTCGCGGTCTAGGCTCTCCGGCCCCTTCCCCGCGGCGGTTGCGGGGGCTATGACCGCGTCATGACGCTCGACCTGCGCACCTCGCAGCGCAACGTCTTTGTGCTGGCGGTGGCGCAAGGGCTGTTCACCATCGTCATGTCCACCATGATCGCCTCGGCGGCGCTGATTGGCAGCGCGCTCGCCGGCGATCCGGGCATGGCGACCGTGCCGACGGCGCTGCAACAGCTGGCGGTCATGCTGACGCTGTTTCCGGCGTCGTTGCTGATGGCGCGGATCGGACGGCGCGCGGGATTCACCCTCGGCGCAGCGTTCGGAGTCGCCGGAGCGGCCGTCGCCACCTGGGGCATCCTGCAGGGCTCGTTCTGGATCTTCACCGCCGGCGCCATGCTGAGCGGCATCAACGGCGGGTTCGGGCAGTTCTACCGGTTCGCAGCGGTGGACGGGTCGATCGACTCGTGGAAGAGCCGCGCCATCTCGTTCACCCTGGCGGGCGGCGTCATCGCCGCGATCCTCGGGCCTGAACTCGCCAAGCGGACGCGCAACCTGATTCCGGAGGCGGAGTTCGCGGGTTCGTTCGCGACGCTGATCGGCGTGTCACTGCTCGCCCTGCTGATCCTGCAGCTGGTGCGCATCCCTAAGCCGACGGCGGCGGATCGGTCAGCGCCGGTGCGGCCGCTCGGCACCATCGCACGCAATCCGGCGTTCGGTGTCGCATTGGGCGCGGCATTGGTCGGCTACGCGGGCATGGCGTTCGTCATGACGGTGACGCCGCTGGCGATGGCCGGACACAACCATTCGTTCGAGTCGGCGGCGTTCGTGATCCAGTGGCACATCCTGGCGATGTTCGCGCCGTCGTTCTTCACCGGCAGCCTGATCGCGCGCTTCGGTGCGCCGCGCATCCTGTTGGCGGGTGCCGCGCTATTCGCCGGGTGCATCGCGGCGAACCTGTCGGGTACCAACGTCTCGCAGTTCTGGACCGGCCTGTTCCTGCTCGGGCTGGCCTGGAACTTCCTTTACGTCGGCGGCACCGCCCTCCTGACCTCGACGTATCTGCCGGCCGAGAAGGCGACAGTGCAGGCGGCCAACGACTTCGTCATCTTCGGCACCGTCACCGCCGCCACGTATGTCTCGGGACCGCTGCTCGCCGCGGTCGGCTGGGGCGGATTGAACCTGATCGTCGCGCCGTTCGTGGTGCTGACGGCGGCCGCGACGCTGTGGCTGATGGCCCAGCGCAAGCCGGCCGTGGCCGCATGAGGATTGCTACCTGGAACGTCAACTCGATCAAGGCGCGGCTGCCGAACGTCGTCGAGTACCTGCGCGAGAACAATCCCGACGTCGTGCTGCTGCAGGAGCTGAAGGCGGCGGACGAGGACTTCCCGCACCTCGAGATCGGCGACCTTGGCTACAACGCCGCTGTGCTGGGACAGAAGACCTACAACGGCGTCGCCATCCTCTCGAAGTTCCCGATTGCGGATGTTCGCCGCGACCTGCCCGGTGACGACGAGGACGAGCACGCGCGCTACATCGAGGCGGAGACCAACGGCATCCGCGTCGCGTCTATTTATCTGCCGAACGGCAATCCGATCGGCACCCCGAAGTTCTCCTACAAGCTCGCCTGGATGAAGCGCCTCGCCATCCACGCGCGCGAGTTGTTGGAGAGCGAGGAGCCGTTCGTACTGGGCGGCGACTTCAACGTCACGCCGACCGACTTCGACGTCTACAACCCGGTCGCCAATGCCATGGATGCGGTGTGCCGGCCCGAGTCGCGCGCGGCGTGGCGCGAGCTGGTGTACCTCGGCCTCACCGACGCGTTCCGCGCGCTACACCCGGACGACGCGCGCGCCTACAGCCACTGGGACTATCGCGCCGGATCGTTCCGGAAGGGCGAAGGCATGCGCATCGACCACTTCCTGCTGTCGCCCGCCCTCGCCGACCGCCTGGTCGCAGCCGATATCGACAAGAAGCCGCGCGCCCAGGAGAAGGCCTCCGACCACACCCCGGTGTGGATCGAGCTCGGCCCGGCGCCGAATGAGTTGCCCTACTAGCGCGCACGCTGCCTGCGAATTGGGCGCGGCGAAAACCGCGCCGATGCCTAAGACGCGCAGCGCCCTGCATTCTACGAGCTGGTGCTGGTGTACGGCACCACGTGGAAGGAGCTGATCCAGGAGGAGTTCGGCGACGGCATCATGTCGCCATCGACTTCGACTTTCAGATGGAGTGCCAGCCCGACCCGAAAGGCGACCGGGTGAAGATCAACCTGTCGGGCAAGTTCCTGCCGTACAAATACTACGGCGCGACCGGTAACCAGCCTCTGTACGGATGTCGCGAGGACTGAGCTAGCGCGCCGGCGCGGTCCCCGTCGTTAGGTCGGGCTCATCGCCGGCGTCGAGTTGACCGAGCTCCGCCTCGAGCTCCTTGCCGCTGCGCGTCGCCGACGTCTCGGACTTCTGCATGGGAACGTGCGGCAGGAAGAACGCCAGCACGGTGGCGAACGCCATCAGCAGCGCGCCGCCGGCGAAGACGTCGCCGACCGAGTCGTTGATGACGACACGCACCTCGGTGAGGAAGTGCTCCATCTGCGGCATGACTTGCGCCTGCACGTCGGCCGGCATGCGCCCCAGAGCGGCGTTGATCGCTTCGCGACCGCGCGGACCCAGCACACCCTGGATGGCGTTGGCGTTGAGCGGCCCCTGCCCCGCGCCGGGGATCAACGTGCCAAGGCGCTGCAGGAACGGATCGGTGGCGAGGGGTGCCAAGCCATCAGCGATGCGGGCATTGAGCAAGCCGCCGAACAGCGCAGCGCCAACGGTGCCGCCAATGCTGCGGAACAGCTGGCTGCTGGCGGTGACCACGCCGAGGCGCGAGTGCGGGAATGCATTCTGCACGACCACGCCGAACACCGGCATGGTGGCGCCCATGCCAAGGCCGGTGACGAACATGGCGATGATCAACTGCATCGCCGTGGTGTCGATGGTGATGCGCGTGAACAGCCACATGCCGAGCGTCGTCACGAGCATGCCGACGACGGCAATGCCACGATAGCGGCCGGTGCGCGAGACGAGCTGACCGCCGATGGCGCTGGCGACGACGACGCCCATCACCATGGGCGTCAGGATCAGGCCGGAGTTGGTGGCGGAGAAGCCGACCACGACCTGGGCGTACAGCGGGATGAACAACAGCACGCCGAACATGCCCATGGCGCTGGCAAAGACGACCGCGGATGAGATGGTGAACACGCCGCTCTTGAACAGGTCGAGCGGCAGCACCGGCTCACTGGCGCGCGCCTCGGTCCAGATGAACAGCACCAGCGCAACGACGCCGACACCGAACAGCGACCAGATCGGCGCCGACGTCCAAGCGTAGGTGCTACCGCCCCACACCAGGGACAGGAGCAGCGGCGTCAAGCCGAGCGCCAGCAGCGCCGCGCCGGCATAGTCGATGACCGGCTTGGTCGCGCGGGGCGGCAGCTTGGGCAGCGTGACGAGAATGACAGCGAAGGCCATGACGCCGAACGGCACATTGACCCAGAACACCCAGCGCCAACTGAGCGAATCCGTGATCCAGCCACCAACGAGCGGGCCGGCGATGGAAGCAAGACCGAAGATGGCGCCGATGACGCCCTGCCACTTGCCACGTTCAGCCGGCGGGAAGACGTCGCCGATCATGGCGGCGGTGTTGACCATCAGCGCGCCGGCGGCGACGCCCTGGGCGGCGCGGCACAGGATGAGCTGGAACATCGATTCGGCGAAGCCCGCCGCCGCCGACGACACGACGAACCCGGCGATCGCCGCCAGGTAGATGACGCGGCGGCCGAAAAGGTCGGACAGCTTGCCGATGATCGGCACCGTAACCGTCGAGCTCAGCATGTATGCCGTGAAGATCCATGACATGTGCGCGAGGTCGTTGAGCTCGGTGGCGATGCGCGGCATCGCAGTCGAAACGATGGTCGACGCCAGCATCGCCAGCAGCATGGCGGTGAGGCCGCCCGCGAGCACGAGCATGCGGTTGGCCGGAGCAACGGTCGCGGGCGAGTCGATCGTCAAGGAACCTTCTCCTGCAGGTCGAAGCGGTGACCTTAGAATCCGAGGTCAGCGGTGACCAGCATGAACGTCACCCTGCGGCCAGAGCATGCGAGGTTCCTGCCGCGTGACGAGGATCTTCGAAAGCTGCGTCCGCATCCTGTAGAGCGACTGCATATTCTGATCCTCGATCGGCACGACGTACCCCTCGACTCGACGCAGACCCTCGGCGATAGTCGGCACTATCTTCTTGGTGCTGACCACCAGAGAGCAGTGCCCAAGACGCCCAGTAGTTGACGGTATCATTTCGTACATGGTGCGAATGTTCGCCCCTGCCCCTCCCTATCCGCCTCGATTCGCCGCGCCGTGCGGCGCGGGCGATCGCGCAACGGGCCTCGCCTCGCGGCAGGGCCGATGGCAAGGTAGGGCGATGCGCACCGTGACCCTTCTCTTCTCCCTCACTCTCCTCGTGCTCGGCTCTTCCACGAACCTCAGCCTGGCCCAGGCGCCGCCAGCCGCGGGCCGCTCGCTAGCGGTCGTCCTCCGCGCGGCGGGCGATCACGCCGAGGAGGCTGCGCACATCGGCGCTGCTGTCGCGGAGGCGCTGGCCAAGGATGCCTGGCGGATCGCAGACGAAGCCGCAGTTGCGGCACTGCCGCCGACTGCTGCACAACCGGCCGAGATTGGCGCGGCATTGGGCGTGCGTTTCGTACTGGCCGGCGTAATGGACGGCGGTCCGGACATCTTCAAGATCGCGTTGCAGCTCGTCGATACGGGCACAGGCGCGACTCTTTGGTCGGGCAACTTCTATCCCGAGGAAGACGAGATCGAGACGATCCCCGACGAGATCGTCACGGTGGTTGCCGGCCGGCTCAAGGACGTCGCCCTGCCATGATGCGGGCGCTGCTCGCGGTGCTGCTCCTGGCGGCACCCTGGGCCGTCGCGCAACCGGCGATGCCGCCGGCCGTGCGCGAGGCCCTCGGCCTGCCGGCCGGCCCAGCCGATGATCTGCCGGGCTGGGAGATGACGCGCTGGGGCATGAATGCCGACCAGCTGGCCGCGGCGCTGGGGCCGCGCCTGGTAGCGACTCGCAACCAGATCGGGATCATGAACTTCGCGGTCGCCGAGGCGGAGATCGGCGGCGTGCGGTTCGCGCCGGTGCCGCTCACGCTGTCGCCCGGGCGCGGGCTGACCGAGGTGCGCCTCGGCACCGACTTCGTCAATCGCGTGCGCGACGCCGAAGCCACCGCCATCGAGGCGGCGCTGCGCGCCACCTATGGCGAGCCGACCGCCATCCAGGCCAACGAGGATCGCACCGACGGCGCGCAACGCGAGATCGTGCGCGCGCTGGCGTGGAACTTCCCGAGCACGACGATCACCTTCCGCCACGCCCTAGTGATGGGCGGCGAAGTCGGTACACAGGACCTGCTGACGGTTTCGTTCCAGCGGCCGCGCTGATCGCTATTCGGCGCCGGAGGTGGCGCTGCGCAGCTCGGCGTCCTTGGCTTCGGCGGTTCGCTTGAGGTAGTGGCGCAAGGCAAGCGCGGCGCCCAGGTAGGTCTTGCCGTCCATGGACAAAGCGTAGGAACGGCGCACCTGCGGCAGCACGTTGTGTCCAGCAAGGCCGGAGCCGAAGTGCGCGACGACCGAGGCGCCCGGAGGCAGGTGGCGGGGCCACGGACCGGCGTCATGCAAGTGCGGGTCGCGCAGCGCGATCTGCGGGCCTTCGGCGCCGCGGGTCAGGCCAACCTCGGTAACGACGATCGTTTCCTTGCCGTGGTTGGTGACCTCAATGCACAGGCCGGGCGCCGTCAGCGGACGGGCGCGCAATCCGCGGAAGGCGGATGCGTCGTCACCCATGGCGATGGTCGCCTTGCCGATGGCGTAGGTGAGCCGGGCGCGCACTTGCACGCCGCGGTTCGGATCGAGGAGCTTGCGCACGCGCCCTAGGACCTTGGCGAGGAGCGCGGCAAACCGCGACTTCGCTCCGACGCCGGTACCGGCACGCGCGTCAGAAGTACGCAAAGAAAACGTCAAAGCCCCGCCCCCGGGTCAACTCAACAAACGATACGGACTACGCGGTACTAGATGTCCCCGTACACGTGGCTTTCGGCGCGAGCCCCTGGGTGCGTCACCGCACCCTTCTCGGCGTCTCCCACGGTCTGAACATAGCGCCACAAGGCGCCCGAACGGAAATCGGTTTGACGCGGCTTCCACGCGGCCTTGCGCTTGGCGAGCTCGGCCTCTGGAACGTCGAAGGTCAGGATGCCTTCATCCGCGTCGATCTTGATGCGGTCGCCATCCTTGAGGAGAGCGATAGGGCCGCCCACAGCTGCCTCGGGGCCGACATGGCCGATGCAGATGCCGCGCGTCCCGCCCGAGAAACGGCCGTCGGTGATGAGCGCGACCTGCTCGCCCATACCCTGGCCGTAGATCGCCGCGGTCGTGGACAGCATCTCGCGCATGCCGGGACCGCCGCGCGGGCCCTCGTAGCGGATGACGAGCACGTCGCCGGCCTTGTACTTCTTCGCCTGAACGGCGGCGAAGCACTCCTCCTCGGAGTCGAATACCCGCGCCACGCCCTCGAACTTTGTGTGCTTGAGGCCGGCGACCTTCACGATGGCTCCCTGCGGGGCCAGGTTGCCGCGCAAGCCGACGACGCCGCCGGTCTTAGTGATGGCGCGCGAGGTGGGCACGATGACGTCCTGGCCTTCGGGCACGACCACATCCTTGAGGTTCTCGGCGATGGTCTTGCCGGTGACCGTGATGCAGTCGCCGTGCAGGAAGCCACCGTCCAGCAGCGCCTTCATCAGCACCGGCACGCCACCGACATCGTACATGTCCTTCGCCACGTACTTGCCGCCCGGTTTCATCGACGCGATGTACGGCGTGCGCTTGAAGATCTTGGCGACCTCGTGGAGATCGAAATCGATGCCGGCCTCGTGGGCCATGGCGGGCAAGTGCAAAGCGGCGTTGGTCGAGCCGCCCGACGCGGCGACCACGACGGCGGCGTTCTCGAGCGCCTTCCGGGTGACGATGTCGCGCGGGCGCAGCTGCTTGGCGATAAGGTCCATGACGACCTTGCCGGACAGCTCGCAGAACTGGTCGCGGGACTCGTACGGCGCCGGCGCACCGGCTGAGCCGGGCAGCGCCAAGCCGATCGCCTCGGACACGCAGGCCATGGTGTTGGCGGTGAACTGACCGCCGCACGAGCCGGCCGAGGGGCACGCTACCGATTCGAGATCGATCAGCGTTTTGAGGTCCATGGTGCCGGCAGAGTACTTGCCGACCGCCTCGAACACATCGACGACCGTCACATCCTTGCCTTGAAAACGTCCCGGCATGATCGAGCCGCCGTAGATGAACACGGACGGCACGTTCAAGCGGATCATCGCCATCATCAGGCCGGGCAACGACTTGTCGCAGCCCGCCAAGCCAACCAGGGCGTCGTAGCAATGGCCGCGCATGGTCAGCTCGACCGAGTCGGCGATGAGGTCGCGGCTGACCAGGGACGACTTCATGCCGGCATGGCCCATGGCGATGCCGTCGGTGACGGTGATGGTCGTGAACTCGCGCGGCATGCCGCCGGCGGCATTGACGCCGCGCTTCACCGCCTCCGCCTGGCGATGCAGGGTGATGTTGCAGGGGGCGGCCTCGTTCCACGCGGTCGCCACGCCGACGAACGGCTTGGCGATGTCCGCGGGCCCAAGGCCCATGGCGTAGTAGTACGAGCGATGCGGCGCCCGCTCCGGGCCTACCGAGACGTGGCGGCTGGGGAGCTTGGTCTTGTCGAATTGGTTGGTCATCCGACCGTTCTAGCGGGGATCGCGCCCGCCGGACAAGGCGACCTTATTTCACCGCGAGGCGCAGGATGGTCTTGAGCTTCTCGGGGGCGGTGTTGGCCGGGTTGTTCAGGTAGATCTCGTGGTGCTTGCCGCGCACCTTGAGGCCATTGGACGCGGCGAACGCGTGCATCTGGGCGACGGTGCCGCCCTCCTGGTCGTAGGGGCCGAGGTGCAGGAGTTGCACGCTCTTGCCTTCCTTCAACTTGCGCAGGGCGACCTTCTTGGCGAGGGCTGGCGCGTCCTTGCCGGCCCCCTTCGCCGCGGCGGTCACGTCGGCCTTGGTAAGAAAGTCGGGGACGGCGACGAACGCGGTCCAGCGCCAGTCGGCGGGAGCGGTCGCGGCGGTCATCGGCTGGTTGTCCTTCACCCACCACATGGCTTCGAGGTTGGGCACGGCGAAGTCGGGCCCCTTCCCCGCTTTCTTGCGGCCGAACTTCATGCCGAAGGCGATGCAGAACAGGCCGGCGATGGCGTCCTCGAAGCGCGGCGTGGCCACGCTGGGATGACCCACGCCGTCGACGGCGAGGATCTGGGTCGGCACGGAGTCGACGATAGTCGGCTTTCCTGCGCGCGCCGTGTAGAGCGCCTTGCGCTCCTTGCGGAGGTCGATGGACTTGGTGACGACCTTCTTTGCCGTCTTGGTGCCGCGCTTCTTCGTCACCCGCTTGTCGATCGACGTCAGTTTCTTCGCAACGCGCTTCCTGTCGGTAGCCATGCGCAGTCTCCCGCAGCCTGCGCACAGTATAGACGACCGCTCTAGTCCCGGCCGCGTGGGAAATCGCACCGCGCCCTTGTGCGTTTCCTGCTGCACTAGGGCAAGAGGTCGGCCGACGCGGCGCGACCGCAACGAGGGGCAAACCGATGCGACTCTCTCAGAGCATTCTTCCGGCGGTGGCGTTGGCGATCGCCGTGGGCGGCGGCGCGGCGCTGGCGCAGCAGGCGGCGGCACCCGCCGATCCGATCGAAACGGCGCTGCGCGCGGCCAAGACGTTCGCTGGCCTCGACCACACCGGCACGTTGGCGGCGCTGTGCGTGCTGCCGGCGACCGGTCCGGGCGCCGACACCCTGCCCGCCTACCTGGCGGGGGCGGCGCCGGCGCGGAGTACCTGGTACGCCGACCCGGCCAAGGTGTTCGACAATCTCTACTTCGTCGGTGGGAGCATCCACTCGGCGTGGGCGCTCAACACAAGCGACGGCATCATCCTGATCGACACCGTCTACTCCTACAACTCCGAGGAGTTGATCGTCGGCGGCATGACCAAGCTCGGCCTCGATCCGAAGCTGGTGAAGTACGTCATCATCACTCACGGCCACGGCGATCATGTCGGCGGGGCCAAACTGATGCAGGACCGCTTCGGCGCGAAGATCGTCATGGGGGCGGCCGACTGGGACTTCATCGAGCAATCGAAGGAGCGCTTCGGGACCGCC
The DNA here is from genome assembly GCA_945947575.1 of Rhizobium sp. Q54. Classification (GTDB taxonomy): domain Bacteria; phylum Pseudomonadota; class Alphaproteobacteria; order UBA2966; family CAIVPW01; genus CAIVPW01. The sequence goes on along the minus strand of CAMEYM010000012.1, from coordinate 1,096 downwards.
GACAACAGCATCAAGCCGCGCCGCGATGTCGTCGCGACCGACGGCATGAAGGTGACGCTCGGCGACACGTCGGTGACGCTGATCGCGACGCCGGGCCATACCCAGGGCGCGTTCTCTCTGTCGTTCGAGGTGAAGGACCAGGGCCGGCCGCTCATGGTGGCGTACTCGGGCGGCACCGCGTTCAACTTCGTCAACACGATCGCCAATTTCCAGACGTACATCGAGTCGCAGCGGCGCATGGCCGAGATGGCGGAACGCACCAAAGCGACCGTGATCATGACCAACCACTCCGCGTACGACAACGCGGTTGGCAAGGCCCAGATGGTCCCCGGACGCAAAGCCGGCCAGCCGCATCCGTTCGAGGTCGGCCAGGACGCGGTCACCCGCTACTTCAAGACCATGGAAGGCTGCGCGCGCGTCGCGCAACTGAAGCTCGAGATGGCCGCCAAGGCGAACTGAACACGGGGGAGCTCCGGCGGTGGCATTGCTGCCGCCGGAGCGAAGCACCAATGCTGCGTGTACTGCTCCTAGCCTTCGCGACGCTGTTGGCAACGCCGGCGTTCGCACAAACGGCGAGCCTGAAGTTTTCCGACCTTTACGTCGACGACTTCTCGGTCACGTTCTCCGAAAAGCTGAAATCGCTCGCTGGCAAGCGCGTCGAGATCGAGGGCTACCTCGCGCCGCCCCTCAAGCCCGAAGGGAACTTCGTGGTGCTGACGCGCTACCCGGTGGACGTGTGCCCCTTCTGCGCGGCCGAAGCCGACTGGCCGATCGACATCGTCGCCGTCTACCTCCGCGAGGAAGCTGCACACATCGCCACCAAGGTGCGGGTCATCGGCACCTTGGACATCGGCACCAAGCTCGATGAGAAACTCGGCTTCGTCAGCCTTATCCGGCTGCAGAACGCCTCGCTGCTGCGTTAGGCTGTCTTGAAGTACTCGGGGAATGCCTTGCGCAGCGCGTTCTCGATTCGGTCGCGCACCGGTTTGTCGAGGGGTGGGCGCTCGAACTTGCGGCCCGTCACCGTCTCGAACAGGCGGATGTACTTGTCGCTGAACTGCACCAGCGTCTCGGCGGGGATCGCCGGGATCGGCTG
>CAMEYM010000011.1 GCA_945947575.1 Rhizobium sp. Q54 | reverse complement strand
AGCAGGCCGACGAGATCCGCCGCGCCGCCAAGATCGAACGCTGGCTGCTGGAGGAGAACACCCGCATCCGCGCCGCCAAGCTCGACGCGGAACAGCAGCTGCGTTCCTCGGCCGCGCGCCAGGAGCTCATCATCCGTTCGCTGCCGATCGTGCTGTACGAGGCCGAAATCACCTCGGGCGGCCTGGCGCGGAGCTACATCGAGGACAGCGTCAAGCGCGTGTTGGGTCTCGACGCCAGCGCACTGACCCAGGACGACACCGCGTGGACCAGATGCGTCCATCCGGACGACTGGCCGGCGGTGGCGCGTGCCATCGAGCGCATCCACGAGAACGGCGACTACTCGGTGCAGTACCGCTGGAAGTGCGCCGACGGCAGCTACCGCTACTTCCTCGACCAGGGCGTCCTGGTCGGCGGCGAGGACTACGACTCGCCCAAGGTTTTCGGCACCGTGCTCGACGTGCACGAGCAGCGCACGCTCGAGCAGCAGCTTGCCCACGCCCAGAAGATCGAAGCGATCGGCCAGCTCACGGGCGGCATTGCCCACGACTTCGGCAACATGCTGACGGTCGTCATCCTCAACCTCGATCGCGTGCGCCGCATCGGCAAGCTCGAGGGGCCGATCAAGCGGTCCGTCGATCTCGCCCTCGACGGCGCCATGCACTGCCGCGACATGCTCAAGCAGCTGCTGTCGTTCGCACGCCAGCAGCCGCTGACACCGCGGGCGTTCAACCTCAACCACCTCATCCACGATCTCACCGATCTGCTCAACCGCACCCTCGGCGAGCGTGTCGAGATCCGCAAAGACCTCGGCCGCGATCTGTGGCACGTCTCCGCCGACCCGACCCAGGTCGAGGCCTCGATCGTCAACCTGGTGGTGAACGCGCGCGACGCCATGCCGAACGGCGGTGCCGTGACCGTTCGCACCACCAACGTCGATCTTACCGCCGACGCCGTGAACAGCCTTGCCGCCGGCCCTTATGTCCTGCTCGAGGTCGCCGACACCGGCACCGGCATGACCAAGGACGTGCTGGCGCGGGCGCTGGAACCCTTCTTCACGACCAAGGAAGCCGGCCGCGGTACGGGCCTTGGCCTGTCCACCACATACGGCTTCGTCCGCCAGTCGGGCGGCGAACTGGTCCTGGAGAGCGGGCCCGGCGAGGGGACCGTGGTGCGCATCTACCTGCCGCGCAACACCGCCGACGGCCCGGTCGAGCCCGATCGGGAATACCAGCCTCCCGAGGCGCGGCCGGTGCCGCGCGCCAAGGCCAACGAGCTTGTGCTGGCTGTCGAGGACGACGAGCAGGTCCGCAACACTACGTCCGGGCTGCTGCGCGATCTCGGCTATCAGGTCCTCGAGGCCTCCGACGTACCCGCGGCACTCGAGCTCCTCGACAAGCACGACATCGTGTTGCTGTTCACTGACCTGATCATGCCCGGAACGATGAACGGCTACGAACTCGCCGTCGAGGCGCTGAAACGCAAGCCCGGCATCCGCGTGCTGTACACGTCCGCACATGCCGGCGACCGAATTCTAGAGCTTGCAGGGCGCGCACTGCAGCCAATGCTGCGCAAACCATATCGTGACGATGAACTAGCGAGGGCCATTCGAGATGCACTCACCACTACGTAGCCCAGCAGAACTTGGGAGAGGATCGATGGCGCCACTTCGCATCCTGCTTTGCGATGACCACGCCCTGGTACGGGCGGGATTCCGCATTCTCCTCGAGGATATCGAGGGAGTGGAGGTTGTCGCCGAGACGGGCGACGGCCGCGCCGTGCTCGACTTGGTCGAGGCCGAGCATCCGGACATCGTCCTGATGGACGTCTCCATGCCCGGTCTCAACGGCCTGGACGCGACTGCGCAAATCCGCAAGCGCTTCCCCACCACGCGGGTCATCGTGCTGTCGATGTACCGCAGCGAGGAATACATCGCGCGAGCGCTCAAGTCGGGCGCCTCGGGCTATGTCCTCAAGGAAGGCCCGGCAGAAGAGCTGCGCCTGGCCATCACGGCGGTAAACCGGGGCGAGACCTACCTGTCGCCGGCGGTGTCGCAAAGCGTGATCCACCAGTACCTGTCCGGGGTCACGGTGGGCGATGGACCGCTCGATCGCCTGACGGCGCGCCAGCGCGAGATCCTGCAGCTGATCGCCGAAGGCAAGTCGAACAAGGCCATCGCGCGACTGTTGAACCTTTCCGTGAAGACCGTCGATACCCACCGCAGCCAGATCATGGAGCGATTGGATATCCACGAGTTGACCGGCCTGGTCCGCTTCGCCATCCGCTGTGGCCTGGTAACGGAGGATCGCTAAGTCCGAAACCGGACTTACCCCCAGGGGGCCTCAGGTATGGGCCTGATGGCCTCCGTCCAAGCCAGGCGGCACCTTAGCCGTGCTGGCAGGGAGCATAGGCGTGCGGGGGACTACCGAGATGGCGTTTTCGTACGACCCACATTCCGTTGTTCGGCACCGCCTCGCGGTGACCGCACCGGTGGATGGTCGTAGCGTCGATCCGGTGATGCCCGCCACTGGTACTGCCCCCGCATCCAGTGGCCCGGCATGCAAACCTCGCACGACCCATGACGGGCTCTCTCGCGGAGGCATCCCCCTGCTCCGCTTGCCAGCGATCCATAACCCCGCATCCCTCATCGCAGGGCTAGAACGAGGGTGACCAACGCGAGCGCCCCCGCGCTCGTCAAAGGCACGTCCCCGCTAACTGAAGCCCGGCCCTTGTGGCCGGGCTTTTTTTGCGTCGGGATGTTGGCTGGCGACCGCCCAACGATTCAAAGCCAGCCGCGCAACAAAGCGCGGCCGGCGCAATCGTTAGGGGTTGCTAGTGCAGGCCGGGCGAAGCGGCGGCAGGTTGGGGCGCCGCAACGGGCTCCGGCGAGGGCACGCCGTCCGCGGCAAATTCCTCGGCCAAGAGGCCTGGAACGACGACCAGACGGCCGTCGCGGCTGATCAGCAGATCGTACTGCCAGCCGCTGTTGACGGGCTTGGCGCGACCGACGATCAGGGCGCGCTCGCCCCAGTATTGAACCACCGTGTGCAACTTGATGGGGCAATCCGCCCCGAACCGCTCATTCATCCGTCAAGCTCCGCTTGCAGCGTGCCCATCCGCGCGACAAAGCCCCTCAGGAACCGATGTGCGGCGATCACTGCCTCACATACGGCAAGGCTACCGTGCTGCCCCTCCCGTGGCCGCACGGCACCTTGAACCGTTGGACCGAAGTGTGGCCCCCAGCGGCAAATCACCCCATCGGGTGAATCCCTGAGTGCCCGCGTACGCCGACCGGATAGCACCCCACCTCCAGGGCGGTTTAAGGGCGCTCCGGCGGGTCTTCGGGGCGATTTGGCGGCGCTCTCTCGACAACGACTCGGTTGCGCGCGCGAAGAGCGACTCTCAGTCGATTGAGCGAATTGAAAAGTTCCATGCCGCGGCGCCGGGGTGCGCCGCAGCCGGACGGACGTAGCAGAGGGGCAGCTAGATGCGGCCCATCAGCAGGAGGACAACGATGACGATCACAACCACACCGATGCCGCCGACCGGGTAGTAGCCCCAGCTGCGGCTGTGCGGCCAAGTCGGCAGCGCGCCGATCAGGATCAGGATCAAGACGATGAGGAGGATGGTGCCGAGGTCCATGACTGGTTCCTTCCAGTTTCGAGGTTTGTGGACGCGGCCCCACGACGGAGCCAGAGTCGATTGTAGGCTAGAGCGTGCGGACGAGAATCAGTGTGCGCCGGCGAGGTGGGTGGTCTCGGGAGACGCGACGCAGACGACCACGCCCCGCTCGCCGAAATCGTCGATGACGCGACCTTGGTAGTCTGGAATGGACATGAGGCAGTCGGCCAGGGCGCCAAAGCGCTGGCGCGACTCCAGGAGAAACCCGCTGCTGGTCGGAAGAGTGCCCTCGCCCAAGAGCCACAGCACGACGATCGTCCACTGCATGGTCTGCTCCTCTAGCGCGCCTGGGGGCCGCAGCCGGCCCATCGATGTTGGATATGGCGGGAATGCCCCGCTGAAAGGTGCAACGACGCCCTATCTCGGCGGCGACAGAACGCGAGTGAGCGACCGCGCGCCGTATCCGGAACGGCGACACGCACTCCGGCCAGCCGCTTCGGGGTCATCTCTGCCGCTATAGCTGCGCCTGGGCGCGATCGGCGGCGAAACCACCGAGGTCCTGGAGCGGACCGAGCGGGTTGTCCTTGCGCTCGTGCTCACGGATGCGCGGCGAGCCGCCCCAGGTCTTGTAAAGAACCTTGTCGTCCTGCAGCAGGATGAGGGCATCGAAGGCCCAGCCGGTCTCCTCGATCTCGCGGCGGAAGTTGAAGACGTCGAGGACGGGGTTACCGACGCGATCGCGGCGCACCAAGGTCGGCCGCGCCTCGAGGCCCCGGCAGCGCGCGTGCGACTGCAGGAACGACCGCACATTCGGGTCGAGGTCGGCCCACTGGATCGACGGATTGGGGAGGAAGCGCTGTTGCAGCTCGAGGTAATTGAGCATGCGGATGTTGTCGCCCTCCACGGGGTCGAACCCGAGGGCGGCGAGGTCGTGCGCGCTGGTCGCGTTCGGCTCGATGCGGTCGAATGCGGCCTTGGCTTGGTCGAAGGACTGCCAACCCGCCATGCGCGATTCGACGCTGCGCGGCAGCACACCGTTGCACGCACCGAGGAAGAGCAAAGCAACCAGTGCGGCGCAGGCCGTCCGAGGGAGGGACGGAACGGCCTGCGCCGCATCGGTTGCCCGGGTCGTGAGTGCCGTTGATCCGGCTTCTTGTTCTTCGACTGCGTAGACCAAGGTCAACCACGGAACGGAGGCGGGAAGGACGTCGTTAATGTCGGGACTGTGACTCAGTACCGCCCCGCTCCAGCATCGGGTCGTTACCCTGAGGCTTGGCGCAAAAGCTTGGACGGGCCCCCGGTGTCGGCCTGACCCGCGCACCCTGCGCTGCCTGCGGCAGCACCCGAGGCACCCTATGCCGGACATTTTTTCTTTCTTTTATATGCTCTTACCAGGAGTTCATGAGAGATGCCTTTAGCGTGTCCCGGATATCGGGCGGCGCAACCGCGGTTTGGCGAAGGCTGGGGTTGCAGGTAAAGACACCGGCGTGGCGATCACCGGCCAACTCCTCGCTCTCCGCGACATCCGGCTGACCTTCGGTGGCGCGCCGCTGCTGGCGGGCGCCGACCTTGCGGTCAGCGCTGGCGACGCGATCTGCCTGGTCGGCCGCAACGGATCGGGCAAGTCGAACCTGATGAAGATCGCCGCCGGCCTGATCGAGGCCGACGGCGGCGAGCGTGTCGTCACCAAGGGCGCGTCGATCCGCTACCTCGCCCAGGAGCCGGACCTGTCGGGGTACGCAACGGTCCTGGACTACGTGACGTCGGGCCTCTCCCCCAACGACGATCCATACACGGCGCGGCGCATCGTCGAGGCGCTCGGATTCACCGGCGCCGAGGCGCCCGGGACGCTCTCGGGCGGCGAGGCGCGCCGGGCGGCACTGGCGCGCGTGCTGGCGCCCGCGCCGGACGTTCTGCTGCTCGACGAGCCGACCAACCACCTCGACCTCCCCGCCATCGAATGGCTGGAAGAGGAGCTGGCGGCGCGGCGCTCGGCGGTGGTTCTGGTCAGCCACGACCGCCGCCTGCTCAGCAAAGTGTGCCGCGCGACGGTGTGGCTCGATCGCGGCGTGACGCGGCGGCTGTCCCAGGGCTTCGACGCCTTCGAGGGCTGGCGCGACACCCTGCTCGCCCAGGAGGAAGTCGAGCGGCACAAGCTCGATCGCAAGATCGCCGCCGAGGAGCACTGGATCCGCTACGGCGTCAGCGGCCGCCGCAAGCGCAACCAGAAGCGCCTCGGCGATCTCGGCACCCTGCGCCGGCGCAAGGCCGAGGCACCGCGCGCCGTCGGCGCGGTCAAGTTCACCATCGATGACGAACTCGAGGCGACCAGCAAGCTGGTCATCGAAGGTCGCAAGCTCACCAAGGCGTGGGGGACGCACACAGTGGTGCAGGACCTTTCGCTGCGCGTGATGCTGGGCGACCGGCTCGGCATCGTCGGGCCGAACGGCTCGGGCAAGACCACCATCCTGAAGATGCTGACCGGGGCACTTGCCCCCGACGCCGGCTGGATCAAGCACGGCGCCACTCTGCAGCTGGTCAGCCTGGACCAGCGCCGCGATAGCCTCGATCCCGACCGGACCGTCCAGGAAACCCTGACCGGCGGCCGCGGCGACACGGTGACCGTGGCGGGCGTCACCAAGCACGTCATCAGCTACATGAGCGACTTCCTGTTCAAGCCCGACCAGGCTCGCACCCCCCTGCGGGTGCTGTCGGGCGGCGAGCGCGGGCGGCTGATGCTGGCGCAGGCGATGGCGCGGCCGTCCAACCTCCTGGTCCTCGACGAACCGACCAACGATCTCGACCTCGAGACCCTCGACCTTCTGCAGGAGATGCTCGGCGAGTACCCGGGGACCGCACTGGTGGTCAGCCACGACCGCGACTTCCTGGACAGGGTCGCGACCTCGATCCTGGCCTACGAGGGCGACGGCCGCTGGGTCGAGTATGCCGGCGGCTACTCGGACATGGTTGCTCAGCGCGGCCACGGAGTGCGCGCCAAGGGCGCTACCGCGGCACCCGCAACGGCGCCAAGGAAGGCGCCCCCTGCCCCGGCCGCGGCGGCGCGCGCGCCGGCGGTGGAGCGGCAGCGGCTGACGTTCAAGGACCAGCATGCGCTGAAGACGTTGCCGGGGCGCATGACCGAACTGACGGCGCGCGTTGCTGCCCTTGAAGCACGGCTTGCGGACCCCAAACTATTCGCCCGCGACCAGACGGCGTTTCAGGCGGCGGCTGCCGAGCTTGGGCAGACCCGCGCGGCTCTCGCGGCTGCCGAGGAACAGTGGCTGCAACTGGAAATTCGGCGCGAGGAACTGGAAGCGTCGGGGCGCGCGTAGGGGCGTCCGGTTCGGTCATCACTTTTTTGATGGACCCATGCACAAACGACTCGCTTTCAGACACGGCTGTTATAAAAGTGAGTCGAAGAGACTTTTTCGCCGCGGGGAGAAGCGTCGAACCCAGTGCCGTGCCACTGTAGTCTGCAGCCCACTTACGTCTCCGTCTTCTCGTCTCAGAGCCGCCGCCGGCCCACAGGTTTGCGTTTGCACGCAACCACGTTGGGCCCCGGCCGGGTCGGCTCGACCAATTTCCGCAACTGCGCAATGACGCGCCTCCGAAACCGCGAGGCATAGCGATGCGCGAGGACCCTGCCGCCACGAGTGCCGGCGTCATGGTGTCGGTAGGGCGCCCGGGAATCATCTTCCGGACCGCGCCCTCTCCCTTTTTCTTCTTCCGAGAACCTAGAGATGCCGCCGCGCGGACAGGCTCCGCCGTGGGTGGCTGCCCAGTACTTACCGGAGCCATACCGGCCTCAGGGCCGAGGACAAAATGATCCATCCAGACACCGAACTACGCTTCATATCGCCGGAGGTGGGCCATGGCGTCTTCGCCACCAAGCCCATCCCGCGCGGAACCGTCGTTTGGGTTCTCTGCAAGCTCGACAAGGTCATGACTGCGGCCGAAGTCGAAGCCCTGCCGCCCGCCTACCAGCCCATCGTCGAGCGCTTCGCCTACGTCGATGACGCCGGCGAGTACGTCCTGTGCTGGGACCACGGGCGCAACATGAACCATAGCTGCGACCCCGCCACGTTGGGCGTCGGCCCGGACATCGAGATGGCCGTGCGCGACATCCAGCCGGGTGAGGAGATCACGTGCGAGTACGGCGGGCTCAACTTGACCGGCCGCCTGAAGTGCTACTGCGGCTCGCCTAAGTGCCGCGGCACCATCTCGGGGGACGACGTACTCCAACACTGGCAGACCTGGGATCAACGGGTCGCCGAATGTCTCAAGCATGCCCCGCAGGTCGCGCAGCCGATGCTCGGCTTCGCGCGCAACACCCAGAGCTTCTGGGCGTGGGTGCACGGCACCGACAAGCTGCCGAGCCATCGCGCGTACCACGCGGGCGGAACTTCAATCGCGGACGACGTCAGCAACCGGCCATGGGCGCTGCGCGGACGCATAGCGGGGGGAAAATGATCCATCCACGTACGGAGCTTCGCGAGGTCGATCCTGTGATCGGCTGCGGAGTCTTCGCCACTGCATTGATACCCAAGGGTACCATCGTGTGGGTCACCGACCCGCTCGACCGGTACCTGACGCCGGGCGACCTGAAGGCAATGCCGGGACGGGTCGCGCGGGAACTCCTGCTCCGCCATACCTGGAGGACCAAGGAAGGCCTCTATGCGCTGGCGTGGGACAACTCGCGCTTCGTCAATCACTCGTGCTCGCCGAACGTGCTGGCGACCGAGTTCGGCCTCGAGATCGCCGTGCGCGACATCCTGCCCGGCGAGGAGATGACCAACGACTACGCCAACCTCGGCCTGCAGCGCGACGAGCACTTCCACTGTGCGCGTGATGAGGCGGGCTGCCGCGGTGAGGTCCACTTCCCCGACGCGGAGCGGCTCAAGGCCGGCTGGGCGGCGCAGATCGCCGACATCCTGCCGCTCGCTTCGCAAGTGGCGCAGCCGCTCGACTTCCTGCTGAGCGCCGACGTGCGCGACAAGCTGCGGGTCGGCGTGAAGGTACGCGAGCGCAAGCGCGTGCCGCGCTTCGAGCCGATGCGCCAGCCGGCGCTGGCCATCGACTAGCCAGGCCAAACGGCCAAGACCTCTGGACGGCCCTCCCTCTCGGGGAGGGCCGTTCGGCTTTGTAGGCCGTGGTCTTCCGCACGTGGCGAAAGGCAACGGCACCTCCGACAACGGCAAGAGACTGACCCGCCTGCAGGTCGATCCTGCGGCGAGGCTTGGCCGCGGACGGCTTCGTCGTCGCCGGGGAAGACGCGCGCTCGCGGCAACGCCGGCGAATCGACGGGACGCAGCCGTCCGCGCGGCCGCAAGCTAGCCCTTCGGGTAGGCGATCTCGATCACCTCGACGGTGCGCGGGCCGGCGGGGGTGTGCATCTTGACCATGTCCCCTACCCGCGCACGCATCAGCGCCTTGGCAATGGGCGCCACCCAGCTCACATCGCGCTCATCCGTACCCGTCTCGTCCACGCCGACGATGCGCACGGTTCGCTCGGGACCGTCCTCTTCGGCGTAGGTCACGGTGGCGCCGAAGAAGACCTGGTCGCGGTTCTTCTGCAGGGCCGGATCGACGGGCTCGGCGATCTTCAGGCGCTCGCCGAGGAAATGGATGCGCGAGTCGATCTGGCGGAGGCGTCGCTTGCCGTAGATGTAGTCGCCATTCTCCGAGCGGTCGCCGTTGCCGGCGGCCCAGGCCACGGTCTCGACGACCTTGGGGCGCTCGACGGTGCGCAGCTCCTTGAGCTCGGTGCGCAGACGTTCCAGACCAGCGGGCGTGATGAGGTTGCGGACGGCGGACGCCGGCGTGGCGACGGCGTTGGTGTCGGGCTCGTCGTCGGCATCGTCGTCTTCGCGGGTGAAGGCTTTCGACATGGGGACTTACTACGCCGTCAGAACGCAGTCGTAGCCGACACTTCGGTGATACGGCCGACGCGAGACAGAGCTGAAACGACCGTTGGATGGCCGCGCAACTGTTCCCAGCCGAACTCGATCGTGAGGCCGGCAGGGCTGGTGGCAGGCGGGCGCTCGACGATGCGCTGCAGGGCGATCAGGACGACATCGACGCTGGCGGGATCGGCGAGCTGCGCGGCCGCCAAGGTGGCGGCGTCCTCGAGGCGATCGGCGAGCAGCAGGGCCTCGATCACCTCGACAGCGTTGTCGGTGACGCGGGCGGTCATCTCGGCCAGGGTGCGCGCGATGTCGGCCGGGCGGTTGAGGCCGAGGTAGGCGGCGACGCGGATGCCGCGGGCGACCATGAGGCCGTAGGGCGAGGCGCCGAGGCGCTCGGCCTGGGTCGCGAAGTCGACGGCGTCGCGATACTTGTCGGTCTCGCGCGCCAGGAACGTGCCGCCGTTGAGCAGCAGGTTGACGGCATCGACGCTGGTCATGCCGAGGGCGTCGATGCCGGAGCGATAGGCGCGCTCGGCGCCGGCGAGGTCGCCGAGGAGGCGCGCCGACAACGCGATCTCGTTGTAGAGCCAGTGCTCGTAGTCCTGGCGGTCGACGAACCGGGCGAGCAACGCGACGGCTTCCTCGCCCAGGAGCGCGGCGTCACCGGCGGCGCCGGCGCGGCGCAGGGTTCCCATCCACTGCACGACGAAGCCGAGCAGGTCGGGCGTCCGCGCCGTCTCGCGCTCGAGGCGGGCGATCTCGCGCTGGAAGTGCGTGCCGAGGTCGGTGGCGACGATGAAGTCGGGCTCGTTCCACAGGCGCTCGAAGCCTTTGTCGGCGCGCGCCAGGACGAGCGTGTACTGATTGTCGATGGAACGCAGCAGGTCGAGCGCCTGGCGCGAATTGCCGAGCGCCGCGGCGGAACGGGCGCGCGCGAGACGCACGGGATTGTCGCGGCTGTCGATGCGCGCGTAGCGGGCGAGCAGCGCCTCGGCCTCGGCCCAGCGCCCCTCCATCTGGTCGGCGCGCGCCACCTGGATGATCTCCCAACGGCGGCGCGGCACCGCCTGCGGGAATCGCTCCATGAGGAATTCGAGCGCCGGCCGCGCCTCGGCGAAGCGCTTCAGGCCGGTGGCGACGATGGCGATGCGGTCGGGTCCGTCCGGGTCGTCCGGCACCAACTCGCGGAAGCTCTGGTAGTCGGCGAGCGCCTTGGCGAAGTCGTTCAAGCGCTCATGAACCAGCGCGCGATTGAAGTAGGCGTTGGCCAGAGGCTCGCCGGCGAGTTCGCGCGAGGCGATGGCGCTGGTGTAGAGCTCGATGGCGAGCGGAAGACGATCGGCCTGGAAGGCCCGGCCCGCCGCGTTGAAGTCGTCGGCGGCGGCGGCCATGACCTGCGGCGCTGCGCAGCAGAGGCCCAACGCAACAACGAACGCCGCCATGCGCGCCCGGCCCGCGACATGGATGGCCATGACGAGCCTGTGCTTGCGGGTCATGCCTAGACGACCCCCGGCTCGACGCGTTTGCAGACGGTTTGGCCGTCGGCGCCCTTGTCGCATTCGGATTGGCATTCCATCGCCATGCGCGGGCCGCCGGCGCCGCCGAGGCGGAGCTCGAAGAATTCCTGCTGCATCGCCTCCTGGCATTCGGCCAGGGTCTTGTACATGCCGACGGTGCGCGAGTTGTTGCGGTTGTTGATGTTCGGGTAGACGACGCCGAACCATTCGGGATCGCCGCATCCCGTGAGCGCGAGAGGAGCAAACACGAGAGTGAGCGCGCGCTTCCGGAACATGACGCCAGTATCCGCCATTCAGCGGGGGCTTGAAACCACCGGCGCAACTGCGCCGCGGGATACCAGGGCGTGGATGAGGATCGCGGCCGTGGCGGAGACGTTGAGGGACTGGATGGCGCCCTGCCCCGCCAGCGTCACCACGGCTTCGCAGGCGTTGAGCGTCGCCGGCTGCAGGCCGCGTTCCTCGTTGCCGAGCACCAGCGCCACGGGGCGCTTGTCGCGCGGCAGCGCGGCGAGGCTGTCGCCGCGCACGGCGGCGGTGCCGACGATCCGGTAGGTCTCGCGCAAGGTGCGCAGATCGCGCAGGAACGCGCCCGAGCGATAGAGGTCGATGCGATCGAGGCCCCCCTCGGCTATGCGGTACGCGGCGTCCGACGGTGCCGCCTGGGCGGGATTGTCGGACAGCACCATGCGCGTGACGCCGAAGAACGCCGCGGTGCGCGCGATGGCGCCGAGGTTCTGCGGATTGCCGATGCCGTCGAGCACGAGCAGCAGCTTGCCATCGTCGGCCCAGCGCCGCGCGGCGTAGGCGTCGAGCAGCGGGATGGGCTTGGGCGTGGCGAGCGCGACGACGCCGCCGTGCATCGGCGTGCCGGCGACCTTGGCGAGCTCATCGGGCGGCACCATGCGGTACGGGCGGCGGGCGTTGGCGAGATACGCGCACCACTCGCCGGCGGCGGCCTTGGCGTGCTCCTCGAAGAACAGGCGCTGGATGCGCTCGGGCGAACGCTCGAACAGTGCCTGGACGGCGGCGTGACCGGCGACGCGCTGCAGGTCGGCGTAGGACTCGGCGGCGCGGGCGCGGCGCTGTTCCGAGGGGCGCATGGGCTTGCCGCCGCGCGGTGGCTTGTGGCGGGGCGGCTCGGAACGGCGGTCGTCGGCGCGACGATCGTCGGAGCGGCGGCTGCCGGAACGCGAGTCGCCGGAACGCGGGCCGTGGGCGCGCGGGCCGGGAGGGCGCGGAGGCTTCGCCGGCGTGCGCCGCTTCGGGGTGCGAGGAGGTGCCATGACGCGCCGTTATATACGGTTCCTTACGGTGCCGGCGGCAGCCGGCGCGGGCCGCCGTCGCCCGGGTCGATGAGCGAGGCGGGCACGACGATCTCGCTGGCGAGGAGCTCGTTGACCAGGCCGCGCAGCGCCTCGACGGCCTCCTCAAGAGCGAGGATGCGGCGATCGGTATCGCGCGCGGCGAGGGTGCGGCGCTGCGCCTCGATGACGTCGGCGAGGGTCTTGCTTTCGCGCGGCGTCAGCTCGCCGCTGCCGACCAGGGCGGTGAGCTGGCCGGCGGCACGCGCCGCGTCCTCGACGGTTTCCACCACCGGCAGGTCCACGGACACGGTGCGCTCGCGCGGGCGCGGCACGAGGCGCTCCAGACACTGCTTGAGGGCACCGGTATGGCCGCGCACGGCGTCTTTGACGAGGACGCGCATGATCTGCTCGGCGTCGCCGGCGAGGATCCCTTCGGCGAGCTCGGTGGTTTTGTTGCGGGCGCCCTGGGGGCGGCCGGGGTTGCCGGGGGCAAAGGGGCGGCCGCGGCATTTGGGCTGCGTATCGGCCTGCGTATCCGTCGCGTTGATTTGCGTATCCGGCAGAGCGGATTCCTCCGGATGGTCCTGGGAAACTGCGGTGTCTTCGACAAGTACGCGGGATTCATTCGCGTCCAGCGGCTGCGGATCTTCTTGTCTCACGGTCGACTCCGTTACGATATGTGTTCGATTCGCCGTGATATAGGATACGTTCTGTATATCGTCAAGGAGCGTCCGGATCGCTGATTCTCGTGCCCTCACCCTGCCCTCTCCCCATGCGGGGAGAGGGGAAGAAGCGGGCGCGCAGAATCGCGCGTCACCCTGCCCTCCCCGTCGTGCCGAAGGCGCGCTTACGCGGGCCCGGCGCGCGTCCCGTGCGACGCGGGGAGAGGGTTGGGCGTCGTAGCTCTAAAGAGGTAGGCGCGCGCGTGTTGACGGGGGACGCCGTTCCCTGTACCCTCGGGCCGTGGCCAATGAACCAACCCCGCTGCGCCGGATGGAGACTGCCGCCGGCTTGCGCGTCGACGCGATGGGACTGCGGACGCTCGCAGAGCGCATGCGCGATCCCTCCACGCAGGATTGCCTCCGTCGTCTCGCCGACGACTGGGATGCGCGCGCCGGGCGCTACGAAGAGCGCGAGCGCCGTGCCGACCAGGGTGCGAAGCGGTCCCCGATCCCCATCCCTGCTGCAAGCTGACGAACAAACGGAAACGGCCGGGACGGTGATCCGTCCCGGCCGTTCTGGTGCAGCCCGCTAGGCTAGGCCCAGCTGAGGTCGTGCAAGGTCAAGGGCGTCGAGCGGACGCGCTTCCCGGTGGCGGCGAAGATGGCGTTGGCGACCGACGGTGCGGTCGGCGGCACGCCGGGTTCGCCGAGGCCGCCCCACTTCTCGCCGCCGGAGAGCGCGAAGTGCACTTCGACGGTCGGCATGTCGCCGATGCGGAGCAGGCGGTAGGTGTCGAAGTTGGAGTTCGCAACCATGCCCTTCTGGAACTCCAGGCCGCCGCCCATCAGGTGGGCGAGGCCGAACACGACGCTGCCCTCAACCTGCTCGGTCGCGTTGAGCGGGTTGATGACGTGGCCGCTGTCGAGGGCGAGGACCATCTTCTCGACGCGCAGCTGGCCGCGACGGGAAACCGTCACGGTAGCCACGGCGCCGGCGATGGTGCCGTGCGACTCGACGACCGCTACGCCCATGCCCTCGCCACGCGGCAAGTCCATGCGGTAGCCGGCCTTGGCCTTCAGAGCGTTGAGGACGATCTGGTAGTCCCTCTTGCTCTTGGTCATCGCCAAGCGCCATTCGAGCGGGTTCCAGCCGCCCTTGCGCGCGAGGTCGTCGATGAACTGCTCGCTCGCGAACCCGACGAGGCCGGTGCCCGGCGCACGGTGGGTCGTGATCGGGATGTGCGCAGTCTCGAGGTCGCTATGGCGCTCGTGGTGGCGCAGAGCGATCTCGTACGGCATGTCGGTGATGGTGTTGTCCGACGAGTTGGCGCCGAAGGTGCGGGTGAAGATCGCCGTCGGCAAGCCGTCGGCGCCGATCGCCGCCTCGAAGCGGGCGGCATAGGCGGGAGCGTGCTTGCTGTTGCGGATGTCTTCTTCCCGCGACCAGATCAGCTTCACCGGACGGCCGACTTCCTTGGCGACCTGCGCTGCCTGCTTGGCCGCGAAGGTGCCCGACGAGGAGCCGAAGCCGCAGCCGAGGAACTGACGGCGGACGAAGCAGTTCTTCGGATCGATGCCGAGCTGCTCGACCACCGCGGTCATCACGGCAGGCGGGTTCTGTGCGCCGACGTAGACGTCCACGGTGCCGTCGGCCTTGATGTCGACGGTCGTGGTGATCGGCTCGGCGCGCGCGTGCGCCTCGTACGGACGGTGGAAGTCGCCGCCGACCTTTTTGTCGGCCGGAGCGGCGGCGATTGCTGCGAGAGCTGCGGGATCGTCCTTGCGGACGGCGCCCTTCTCGCCGAGCTTCTTGTACGCCGTGTCGAACAGCGTCTGGTTGCTCATGGCGGCGTTCGGACCGTAGTCCCACTCGATGGGCATGAGATCCAGCGCCGTCTTGGCGCGGTAGTATGTGTCGGCGACCACGGCGACGCCGTTCTGCAGGTCGGCGATGCCGCGCTTGCCAGCAACGGCCTTCAGTTCCACCGCGGCGAGCACGCCGGGGCGGTTCTTGATGGCGTTGAAGTCAAACTTCGGGCTGCCGCCCCAGGGAACCGGGTTGGCGTAGACCGCCGCATAGACCATGCGGGGCAGACGGATGTCGTGGGCGTACTTGGCCTCGCCGTTGACCTTGAGCGGCACGTCGAGCCGCGGCACGGAGGTGCCGAGGAACGTGAACTGCTCGGGGGTCTTGCGCTTCGGCTCCTCGGCCAGCTTGATGCCCGCGGCGCGGGTGGCAAACTCGGCATAGGTGCCGCGGCGGTTGCCGGCGGTGAGGATGGAGTCCTTCGCCGTGACCTCGGTGCGCGGAACGCCCCAGGTCTGGGCGGCGGCTTCCTTCAGACGCTCACGCGCCGAAGCACCGGCCTGCATGATGTGCGGGTGGCGCGCCTTGACGACGTTGGAGCCGCCCGAGGCCATGGTCACCCACAGCTCGTTGTTGAGCACGTGACGGTTGGCGTCGGCGTACTGGACGCGGATCATTTTCCAATCCGCCTGCAGCTCTTCGTTGAGCATCATGGCGGTGGAGGTCATGGCGCCCTGGCCCATCTCGGCGTGCGGCTGCACCACCGTGATGATTCCCGACGGATCGATGACGATCCACTGGGAGAGCTCCAGGCCTTCCTTGTCGTTCGGGCTTTGCCACGGCATCGGGTTGACGACGGCCGCATTGGCTACGGGCGCCAGGAAGACGCCGATCGCCAAGCCGCCGGCCGCGCCGGCCGAGGTGATGATGAATTCGCGACGGGTTACGTTGATCTGATTCATGGCGGCCTCCCCTAGCGAGCGTTGAGTTCGGCGGCGCGATGAATCGCCTGGCGGATGCGGATGTAGGTTCCGCAACGGCACAGGTTATCCGCCATCGCTTCGTCGATCTCGGCGTCGGTGGGACGCGCGCGCTTCGCCAGCAATGCCGCCGCGGCCATGATCTGGCCGGACTGGCAGTAGCCGCACTGCGGAACGCTGTGCTCGATCCACGCGACCTGCACCGGGTGGGTGCTGTTCGGGGACAAGCCCTCGATGGTCGTCACGCGCGTGCCGACGGCGGCAGAGACCTTCGTCTGGCAGGACTTCGTGGCTTGGCCATCGATGTGCACGGTGCAGAAGCCGCAGCGGGCGATGCCGCAGCCGTACTTCGTTCCGGTGAGGCCGATGTTGTCGCGCAATACCCACAACAGCGGCGTCTCCGGTTCCACGTCCACTGTGTAGGACGTGCCGTTGACGTTGAGCGCTAGTGCCATGAGTTTCCCTCCCTCATTGGCGAAAGCTCCTCCCGGCCCGCGGGGAGCGGGCCTCCCGTCGAGAAGCTTGAACGGGTACGGTACGCCCAAGGGCAGGGTGCGCCAATACGCCGCACGCCTGAGACGCGAGGTTTCCGGGTTCCCAACCAACCACATAGCCAGCGGTGTAGTTGGGGGCGAACTACATGGCCTCGACGTTGAGGACGCGGCCGGCGCGGGCCAGGCACTCGTAGGCGAAGCCCTGGGGCCGCCGCGGATCGCCGCCCAGCAGGCGGGCCATGCCGCCGATGTGCAGCTCGTCCTTGGAGCCGCGGTGCCAAACGGTGGCCTCCAGGTACTCCATGGGGACGTGCTGGAGGTCCTGCTCGAGGCGGCTGCGGCAGAGCTCGAGTTCGGCGGCGAAGGCCCCCGCCCCTGCCTGGACGCCGCCGCGGAACCAGAGGGCCCAGACGGCGACGGCGGCGATCGCCGCGGCGGCCACCAGGGCCAGGGCTGCGGTGCGGCGGGTCATGGCTAGCGGACCTCGATGCGGACGAACTGGCCGGCGTCGGATTCGCATTCGTAGGAATGCACGACGGGCAGCGCGTTGCCGCCGCGCAGGCGCACGAGGCCACCGAGGGTGAAGCGCGGCGCCTCGCCCGTGTGCCAGACGGTGTCCTCGAGGTACTCGATGAATTCCGGGTAGCGCAGATCCTGGAAGACGCGCTCGCGGCAGCGTGCCATGTCGGTGGCGTAGGGCCCGACGCCGGCACGCACGCTATCGTCGTTCGTGTACCAGGCGACGGCCGCCCCGACGATGAGCACGCTGGCGCCGGCGAGGATCAGGGAGCGGTTGCGGCGCATCATCAGCATGGCGCCAATCTTACGACTTCAGGCGGTACCCGGTGGCGAAGATGCGCGCCACGACGGCGAGGCACAGGCCGAGGAAGAAGAGCGTCATGCCGAGGCTGACGCCGACGCCGACGTCGGAGATGCCGTAGAAGCTCCAGCGGAAGCCGCTGATGAGATACACGACCGGGTTGAACAGGGTCAGCGTCTGCCACGGCTCGGGCAGCATCTCGATGGAGTAGAAGCTGCCGCCGAGGAAGGTCAGCGGCGTGATGATCAGCGTCGGCACCAGCGACAGCTTCTCAAAGCCGTCGGCCCAGATGCCGATGATGAAGCCGAGCAGGCTGAACGTGAGCGCGGTGAGGACGAGGAACGTCAGCATCCAGAGGGGATGCTGGATCTCGACCGGAACGAACAAGGTCGCCGTCGCCATGATGATGAAGCCGAGCAGCACCGACTTGGTGGCCGCCGCGCCGACGTAGCCGAGCACGATCTCGACGAAGGAGACCGGCGCCGACAGGATCTCGTAGATGGTGCCGGTGAACTTCGGGAAGTAGATGCCGAACGAGGCGTTGGAAACGCTCTGGGTCAGCAGCATGAGCATGACCAGCCCCGGGACCAGGAAAGAGCCGTAGGCGACGCCGCCGATATCCTGCATCAGCGAGCCGATCGCCGCGCCGAACACGATGAAGTAGAGCGAGGTCGAGATCACCGGCGACAGCACGCTCTGGCCGACGGTGCGGAACCAGCGCGACATCTCGAACCTATAGATCGACTTGACGGCTTGGACGTTCATGGCGGCGGTCATGGGCGCGGCTCCCGCAGCAGGCCCACAAAGATCTCTTCGAGCGAGCTTTCCTTGGTCTCGACGTCCTTGAAGCGAATGCCGGCGGCGGCGACGTCCTGGAGCAGGGCCGTGATGCCGGTGCGCTCGCCCTTGGTGTCGTACTCATAGACGAGGTCCGTTCCACCCGCGGCGAGCGAGAGCTTGTAGGCGCTGAGCGACGCGGGGATGGCGTCGAGCTTGCTCGCCAGGTGC
This sequence comes from Rhizobium sp. Q54, assembly GCA_945947575.1. Lineage (GTDB taxonomy): Bacteria > Pseudomonadota > Alphaproteobacteria > UBA2966 > CAIVPW01 > CAIVPW01. The sequence goes on along the minus strand of CAMEYM010000011.1, from coordinate 74,759 downwards.
AGCGCGAGCTGTTTGCTGCCGAGCTTCTCCATCAGCGCGGCTTTCTGCTCGACCAGGATGAGTTCGCCCTTCGTGATGATGCCGACGCGGTCGGCCATCTCCTCGGCCTCCTGGATGTAGTGCGTCGTCAGGATGATGGTGACGCCGCTGGCGCGCAAGCCGCGCACCAGGTTCCACATGTCCTTGCGCAGCTCGACATCGACGCCGGCGGTCGGCTCGTCGAGGAACAGGATGTTGGGCTCGTGGGCGAGCGCCTTGGCGATCATCAGGCGGCGCTTCATGCCGCCCGACAGCGTCATGACGCGGTTGTCCTTCTTGTCCCACAGGGACAGGTCGCGCATGACCTTTTCGATATGCGCGGGATTGGGGGGCAGGCCCCACAGGCCGCGGCTGAACGAGATGGTCTTCCACACGCTTTCGAACGCGTCGGTGTGCAGCTCCTGGGGCACGAGCCCGATGCGCGAGCGCGCCTCGCGGTACTGAGTGACGTTGTCGAACCCGTCCACCGTGACCTTGCCGGAGCTTGCGGTGACGATGCCGCAAACGATGCTGATGAGCGTCGTCTTGCCGGCGCCGTTGGGGCCGAGCAGCGCAAAGATTTCGCCGCGCTGGATGTCGAGGTTGACGTTCTTCAATGCCTCGAACGCGGCCTGCCGCGGCGGCCTGGGCGCGTAGGTCTTCGACAGGTTGGCGACGGAAAGGATGGTCGGCATCGGGGGCTCTCGTAAGGCCGCCTTGTTTGCGTCGGGATCGCGCGTGGGTCAAGCGCGAACGCGTCCACGAGGCTAAGATTGCCGCGCATGGCCGATGAACTGACCCGCGCGCGTACGATCCTGCGTGACGTCTTCGGCTTCCAGGAGTTCCGGCCCGGGCAGGAGGCCATCATCTCCGCTGTCCTCGGCGGCGAGGACGTGCTGGCGGTGATGCCGACCGGCAGTGGCAAATCGCTCTGCTATCAGCTGCCGGCGATCGTCGGCGGCGGCCTGACCCTGGTCGTCTCGCCGCTCATCGCCCTCATGCGCGACCAGGTGGCGCAGATGCGGGCGCTGGGCGTGCCGGCGGCCGCCCTCAACTCGAGCAACGAGCCGGACGAGAACCGGCGCACCACCGAGGCGCTGCGCGGCCGTACGTTGCGGCTCCTGTACGCGGCGCCGGAGCGGCTGGCGCGAAGTGATACGACCGCGCTGCTGCGCGAGGCGGGCTGCACCACGGTGGCCATCGACGAGGCGCATTGCGTCTCGCAATGGGGGCACGACTTCCGGCCGGAGTACCTCGCGCTCGGCGGACTGCGCGCGGCGGTCGGAGCAAAGCAAACGGTGGCGTTCACGGCGACGGCGGATGCGGCGACGCGGGCGGATGTTGCAGCGCAGCTGTTCCCCAGCAAACCGCGCCTGTTCATCGGCGGATTCGACCGGCCCAACCTGCGCCTCGCCATCCGGCCCAAGGCGGGCGGCAAGAAGCAGGTCGCGGAGTTCGTGCAGCAGCACAAGGGCGAGGCCGGCATCATCTACTGCAGCTCGCGGGCGCGCACCGAGGACTTCGCGACGGCGCTGGCCGGCGCGGGCGTGAACGCCCTGCCCTACCACGCTGGCCTCGACAAGAGCGTGCGCGACGCCAACCAGGACACGTTCGTGCGCGACGACGCGGTGGTGATCGTCGCGACGGTGGCGTTCGGCATGGGCATCGACAAGCCCGACGTGCGGTTCGTGTGTCACGCGGACCTGCCCAAGAACATCGAGTCCTACTACCAGGAGATCGGCCGCGCCGGGCGCGACGGCCTGCCGGCCGACACGCTGACCCTGTACGGACAAGAAGACATCCGGCTGCGCCGCATGCAGATCGACGACAGCCAGGCAGGCGACGAGCAGAAGCGCGTCGAGTTCCAGCGCCTCAATGCGCTGCTGTCGCTGTGCGAGGCGCCGCGTTGCCGCCGCCAGACGTTGCTCGCGTACTTCGGCGAGACGACGGAGCCGTGCGGCAACTGCGATCTGTGCGCAGACGGCGTGCAGACGTTCGACGGCACGGTCGAGGCGCAGAAGCTGATGTCGGCGATGAAGCGCACGGGAGAGCGCTTCGGCAGCGAGCATGTCGTCAACATCCTGCTCGGCAACGCAACCGACGCGATCAAGCAGTACGGGCACGACAAACTGCCGACGTTCGGGGTCGGCGCGGAGCGCGGCAAGAGCGAGTGGCGCTCGATCCTGCGCCAGATTCATGCGGCGGGGTTGGTGACGCTGGACGTGGCGGGCTACGGGCGGTGGGTCATCACGCCGGCCGGGCGCGAGGTGATGGGCGGGCGCGCCAAGATCGACTTGCGCGCCGACGTGCTGAGGCCGCGGGAGCGCAAGCGCAAGGAGCGCGGCGCGGCGCTACCGACCGGCGACGCGGATGGGCCGCTGCTGGACAGGTTGAAGCAGCTGCGGCGCACCCTCGCCTCGGCGGCGCGGGTGCCGGCGTATGTGGTGTTTCCGGATCGCACGCTGATCGAGCTGGCGACGCACCAGCCGAAGACGCTGGCGGAGATGAGCGCGATCCACGGCGTGGGTCAGGCGAAGCTGACGCGGTACGGGGCGGCGTTCCTCGCGGTGATCACCGCGAAGGAGTGACCTCACCCGCCTTGGTCGATCTTGAGAATGCGCGGCGGGTTGGCGGTCGCGTCTACGATCATCGTCACGGTCTGGCCGGGAGTGAAGGCGTCGACCACGACGTTGCCGGCGGCCACGTACTTGGTGCCGTTCTCCAAGATGATGCTCTTCTCCATCTCGTCCACGGTCTTGACCTTGCCGACGACCGTATTGCCGGCCAAGGCGCCGGGTGCGGTCGCGGCCGGAGCGGCTGCGCCGGGGACTGCGGGGGCCGGGGCGTTCTGCGCGGTCGCGGCAATGGCGAAGAAGGCGAGGGACGCGGCAGCCAGTGCCGGGACCGACAAGGACGCGCCGCGGGAGATGCGGTTTGCCATGGGGAAGGTTCTCCGATTCTCAAATCAAGGAAACGCCCCCTGAATATGGTGCGCGAACGGCCCCGAGCCTAGGGCTTGCGCTGGCTCGTTAGAGGGGCCTGTCGGGTCCCGCACGACCGGGGGCTGCGGGTTCTTCACGACGGGAGGCTTTGGATCCCGCACCACAGGAGGTTTGGGGTCCCGCACGCCGGGAGGCGTTGGGTCCTTCACACCGGGAGGTTTTGGGTCCTGCGGCATGCCCTCTATGTAGCGCTCCGCGGGCAAACAAAAAGGGCCCCGTTGGGGGGCCCTTGATGCTTGGCGGACGGGGAGGGATTCGAACCCTCGATACAGCTTTTGACCGTATGACGGTTTAGCAAACCGTTGCCTTCGACCACTCGGCCACCCGTCCAGACCTTTGCATTCATTGGCGCGGCCTGGGTCCGCCCGCCGCGAAGCCGCCTAGATAGAGAGGCGACTTCCGGGTGTCAACGAATGCTGCGCACGGTGTAGGTGACGGTAGAAGCCGGCGGTTGCGCCCGGCCGCCGACGACGTTGGTGCTGGTCAGGCCCTGCAGGCTCTCCAGTTCGAGGCCGGTTTCGGTGTCGACCAGCCGGTAGCCCTTGAGGGTCATCGTGAGCGTGGCGCCGGTGGCCGCGAGCTCCATGGTGCCGTCGGTGGTCAGCAGCACGGCGCGCCGGCCCTCGACGCGGGTCGTGCCTTCGAGCTTCTCCACCACGGTGTTCTTGGTGACCGAGAGGCCCGGGGGCAGGCTCGCCAGCATCGTCTTGGTGATGTCGGCCTGGGTCTGCCACGGCTCGCCGCCCGTCGCGGTGTGCGGGCGGGTGCTGTCGGCGATGAGGCCGTCGGCCATGCGGCCGAACATGGTCTTCATGGCGGCGGTCTGCCCGTCCGCAGGCGCGCGCTCGTACGCGGGGTACGTGAGGTCGCGGTTGCTCTCTTGTCCCTGAGCGTTGGCGACGATGCGCACGGTGACCGCGGGCTGGGTCGGTGAGACGCGCGCGTCGATGAGCGACTGCTCGTGGACGAGGTTGGCGCCGTCCTGCTTCACCGAACCGGTCAGCTTCACGGCGGACGAGAACGTGGAGGAGTACGTCGTCGAGGTGCCCTCGTAGGCGACCGGCGCCGGCGCGACGGTGATGGGTTGGCGGGACAGCGTGAGCGGACCGCCGTAGCCGTTGGCGCCGATCGTCAGGCGCGTCATCTGCGCCGTGTACTCGGGGTCGGTCGCGATCTGGGCGTGGGCGAAAGGCGCGAGGAAGGTCATCGAAGCACCGAGGGCAAGCAAAAACGCGCGAAGCTGTCGCAACGACATGGGACCTCCCAAAATGGAAGGCGCATCCTAACGCTCGAACGGCGCCCTGGCACCCTTGGTTGGGTGCCTTGAGGCGCCGCTCGGCGGTCCAGGCGGCGCCCGCGGGAGGGGCGGTGCCGCGCTGGGAAACGGGAGCTAGGCCGCGAGGATGATCTTGGTCGGGGCGTGGGTGGCGAGCCAGGCGCGGGCCTGGCGGAGGGCCTCGGCGACGTCTTCTTTCGTCATCTGGCCGGCGAGCTCGGCGCGGAGATCGCGCGCTTCCGGCATGCCGCGCATGGCGGCGAGGTTGAACCACTTGTGGGCGGCGACGTAGTCGCGGGGCACGCCCTTGCCGATCGAGTAGAGCAGACCGAGGTCGTATTGCGACTCGGCGACCCCCTTCTCGGCCTTGTGCTGACAGTCGTCCACGAAGGTATTGATGCGCTCGCCCATGTTCCTCACCCCGGTAGCCACGACTTAGGTTAGGTGCCGCGGCGAGAACAGTTTTGGGCCGAGAAGGTTAACGAGGCGTTGGCGCGGCGGGGGTGCCGCGGAGAATCCGCAGGTGTGTGATGGGATACCAACACACGAGCGGAGAACCGCGGAGAACTGCGATTCTTATTGCCCCTCACCCTGCCCTCCCGCGTCGTGCCGAAGGCGCGCCCGCGCGCCTGCGCGCGTCCCGCGGCGACGCCGGGGGAGGGTTCTTGGGTTGTTACTTCGCGAGCTTCTTCTTGAGGAGCTCGGTGACCATGGCGGGGTTGGCGGTGCCGCGGCTGGCTTTCATGATCTGGCCGACGAAGAAGGTGATGACTGTCTCCTTGCCGCCGCGGAATTGCTCGACCTGCTTCGGGTTCTCAGTGATGACCTTGTCGACCATCGCTTCCAAAGCGCCGGTGTCGGAGACTTGGCGGAGGCCCTTCTCTTCGACGATGGCCGAGGCGTCCTTGCCGGTGGCGTACATCTCCTCGAACACCTTCTTGGCGGTCGGGCCGGAGATGGTGCCGTCCATCTTGAGCGCCTGCAGGCCGGCGAGTGCGGTGGGCGAGATGGGCGAGGACTCAATGGACTTGGAGTCCTTGTTCAGCGCGCCGAACAATTCGGTGACGACGACGTTGGCGCAGTCCTGGCCGATGTCCTTCTGCGCCTTGCCGGTGCGCTTCTGCACGGCGGCGACGAACGCCTCGAAGTAGTCGGCGGATTCTTTCTCCATCACCAGCACGCGCGCCTGGTAGGGCGCGATGCCGAGTTCTTTCTCGAGGCGCGCGGCCTTGGCGTCAGGCAGCTCGGGCAAGGAGGCCTTGATGCGCGCGACGAAGTCCGGGGTGAGCTCGAGCGGAAGCAAGTCCGGATCGGGAAAGTAGCGGTAGTCGTGCGCCTCTTCCTTGGAGCGCATCGAGCGCGTCTCGCCGGTGTTGGCGTCGTAGAGGCGCGTCTCCTGCTTGATCGCCCTGCCCGCTTCGAGCTCCTCGATCTGGCGGCGCGACTCGAAGTCCACGGCCTGCTGAAGGAAGCGCACGGAGTTGACGTTCTTGATCTCGCAGCGCGTGCCGAGGGGCGCGCCCGGTTTGCGCACGGAGACGTTGACGTCGCAGCGCAATGAGCCCTGCTCCATGTTGCCGTCGCATGTGCCGAGGTAGCGCAAAATGGTGCGCAGCTTCTTGACGTACTCACCCGCTTCCTCGCCCGAACGCAGGTCGGGCTTGGAGACGATCTCCATCAGCGCGACGCCGGCGCGGTTCAAATCGACGTACGTGAGCTTGGGGTGCTGGTCGTGCAGGCTCTTGCCGGCGTCCTGTTCCAAGTGCAGGCGCTCGATGCCGACTTCGCGCACGCTGCCGTCGCGCAGCTCGACAGTGACGATGCCCTCGCCGACGATCGGCTGCTTGTACTGCGAGATCTGATAGCCGGCGGGCAAGTCCGGATAGAAGTAGTTCTTGCGGTCGAACACCGAGCGCAGGTTGATCTGCGCATTCAGGCCGAGGCCGGTGCGCACGGCCTGCTCGACGACGAACGCGTTGATGACCGGCAGCATGCCGGGGAACGCGGCGTCGATGAGCGACACCTGGGTATTGGGCTCGGCGCCGAACTCGGTCGAGGCGCCGGAGAACAGCTTGGAGTTCGAGGTGACCTGGGCGTGCACCTCCAGGCCGATGATCAGCTCCCAATCACCGGTGGCGCCCTTCAGCAGCGCAGGGGTTGGGGCGGTCACTGCTTCCACCACGTCTGCGGCTTGGCCGTGAAGTTGGCGGCCTGCTCGAGGACGCCGGCGGTGCGCAGCACGGTTTCCTCGTCGTAGGCGCGGCCGATCAGCTGGAGGCCGAGCGGCAGGCCGTCGCTGGAGAGGCCGGCGGGCACCGAGATGCCCGGCAGGCCGGCGAGGCTGGCCGGCACGGTGAATACGTCGTTCAGGTACATGGCGATGGGATCCGCGGTCTTCTCGCCGCGCGCGAACGCGGACGACGGCGCGGTCGGAGTCAGCAGCACGTCCACTTCTTTGAACGCGTTCTCGAAATCGCGCGCGATCAGGGTGCGTACGCGCTGGGCCTTCAGGTAGTACGCGTCGTAGTAGCCGGCAGAGAGCACGTAGGTGCCGATCAGGATGCGCCGGCGCACCTCGCGGCCGAAGCCGCTGGCGCGCGTGCCTTCGTACATGGCGGTGAGGTCTTCGCCCTTCTCGCGCAGGCCGAAGCGCACGCCGTCGTAGCGCGCGAGGTTCGACGAGCACTCGGCGGGCGCGACGATGTAATACGTCGGCAGCGCGTACTTGGTGAGCGGCAGCTTCACCGGCTTGAGGATGGCGCCCGCGGCCTTGAGCCACTCGGCGCCCTTGGTCCAGATCGCCTCGATCTCCTTGGGCATGCCATCGACGCGGTACTCCTCGGGGATGCCGACCTTGAGGCCCCTGATGTTGCCGGTCAGCGCCTTCTCGAAATCCGGGACGGCCATGTCCACGGACGTCGAGTCCTTCGGATCGAAGCCGCACATGGAGCGCAGCATGATGGCGGCGTCCTTGACCGTGCGCGTCATCGGGCCGGCCTGATCGAGGCTCGAGGCGAACGCGACGATGCCGAAGCGCGAGCAGCGGCCGTAGGTCGGCTTGATGCCGACGATGCCGCAGAACGCGGCCGGCTGGCGGATGGAGCCGCCGGTGTCGGTGCCGGTGGCGGCGAGCGCGAAGCGCGCGGAGACCGCGGCGGCGGAACCGCCGGACGAGCCGCCGGGCACGCGGCTCTTGTTGTCGCCGGGCTTGCGCCACGGGTTCTCGACGGGGCCGAAGTAGCTCGTCTCGTTGGACGAGCCCATGGCGAACTCGTCGAGGTTGACCTTGCCGAGCATCACGGCGCCGTCGTTCCAGAGTTTCTGGGTGACGGTCGACTCGTAGGTCGGCACGAACGGTTCCAGGATGTGCGACGCGGCAGTGGTGCGTACGCCCTTGGTGCAGAACAGGTCTTTGATGGCGAGCGGCAGGCCTTCGAGCGGGCGCGCGTCACCGCGGGCGATGCGTTTGTCGGATTCATCCGCCATCGCCTTGGCGATCACCGGAGTTTCCGAGATGAACGCATTCAGCGGGCGCGCCGCGATCATGGCATCGACGTGGGCGCGGGCGAGCTCTGCGGCCGAGAACTTCTTGGCGCGCAGACCGTCGCGCGCCTCGGCCAGGGTGAGATCGGTGAGCGAGGTCACTATTCGATGACCTTGGGGATGGTGAAGAAGCCAGCGGTCTTCTCCGGCGCATTGGCGAGGATGTCGTCCTGCTTGCCGCCGTCGGTGACCTTGTCCTCGCGGCGCGGCAGCGGCATGGCGACGACACTGGTCATCGGCTCGACGCCCTTGGTGTCGATCTCGTTGAGCTGCTCGATGAAGGCGAGGATGCCGGAGAGCTCGCCGGCGAGGCCGTCCTTGTCGGACTCGGCGACGCGCACGCGCGCCAGCCGGGCAATCTTCGTCACCGTGGCCTTGTCGAGAGCCATATGCGACCTTCTGCAACGAGCTAGGTCCCTGGCCGAAAAAGCGGCGGAAACCCTTGGTTTCAGGAAGGGCGGAACCTACCAGCCGTCATGAGCGACCGCAACCCGACAGACCTCAAAGCCCTCCTCAAGCCGGGCCAGCGGCTGCTTGGCCTGGACCCCGGCGAGAAGAACGTCGGCGTGGCGATCTGCGATCCCGGCCTGGCGGTGGCCACGTCCTATGCGACGCTGAAGCGCGGCAAGCTCGCGGCCATGGTCACCGAGCTGCGCGCCATCGTCGCGGCGGAGAACATCGGCGGGCTGGTGGTTGGGCTGCCGCGCAACATGGACGGCAGCGAAGGCCCCAAGGCGCAGTCGGCGCGGGCGTTCGGGCGCAGCCTGGAGCAGGCGCTGGGACTCCCCATCGCGTTGTGGGACGAGCGGCTATCGACGGCGGCCGTCACCCGCACGCTGATCGACGCGGACGCGTCGCGCAAGAAGCGCACCGAAGTCGTGGACAAGATGGCGGCCGCTTACATCCTGCAGGGGGCGCTGGACCGGATTCGTGCGGGGTAACCGTTGTGATGGGGCAGAAAAGATGCGCGCCCGCGCCCGATTCTTGCCCCTCACCCTGCCCTCCCCCCGTGCGGGGGAGGGTTCTCTTGTCTTGGCGAGAACGTTTAGAAGACGCGGCTGAACCAGAGCATGGAGAGGCCAGCCGATAGCAGGGTCAGGCCGGCGGCGACGGCGGCGAAGAAGGCGGTGACCTCGGTCTTCTTGGTTTCGAGGAAGAACGCGCGGTTGAGGGTCTTGTAGACCTCGGTGAGCTCTTCGGCGCTTGCCGCGTGGAAGTACGCGCCGCGGGTGATCTCGGCAACCTGGCGGAGCGCATCCTCGTTGAGCATGGTGCGCTGGCGCTGGCCGGCGAACTCGGCGACGCCGCCGCCGGGCTGGGCGCCGAAGCCGACCGTGAACACCTTGACGCCGTAGTCGGCGGCAAGACGCGCGGCGACGATCGGATCGACGCCGGTGTTGGTGTTGCCGTCGGTCAGCACGATGATGATGGCGTTATCGTAGGAGCCGGGAATGACGGGCTGGCGCGGCTGCGGCGCCGGCATGCCGGGTGTGCCCTGCCCCAGCGCCTGGCCGCCTTGGCGCTGCTGCGCGGCGCGCTCCTGCGGGCTCATCTGGCCGAGATCGATCTGGGCGTCGGGGAAGATCGTCTTCAGCGACACCAGAATGGCGCTCCCCACGGCGGTGCCGCGCTGCAACTCCAGGCGGTCGATGGTGGCGAGCAGCGCATCGCGGTCGATGGTCGGCGCCTGCACGAGCAACGCGGCGCCGGCGAAGGCGGTGATGCCGATCTTGACGTCGCGCGGCTGCATGTCGATGAAGGCTTTGGCGGCGAGCTTGGACGCCTCGATGCGCGTCGGCTCGATGTCCGGGGCGCGCATGCTGCCGGAGATGTCCATCGACAGCATGACGTCCGAGGTGCGCGAGGCGAGCGTGAGCACGGTCTCGGGCCGCGCCACGGCCATCAGCATGACGACCAGGGCCGCGAGCATCAGCGCGGGCGGCGCGTGGCGGCGGAAGCGCGAGCCGCGTCCGATCGATTCACGCACCATCGAGATGTTGGCGTAGCGCAGCGCCGCCTTCTTCTTGCGCCGCAGGATGAGCAGGTACATGCCCACCAAGAGCGGCGGGATGAAGAGAAGCCAAAGCATCGAAGGCCAAATGAAGCTCATGAACGGCTCCTACTTAGGCGGACACGGGAGCCGGCACGACAGCCTTGCCCCGGAAGCGGCGTTTGCGCAGATCCGTGAAGCGCAGGATCGAATCGACGAGGTCTTCCTGCGTGGAAATCTCGAGGGTGTCGACGCCGGGGCGGGTGAGCCCGTCGCGCACCAGAATCTCGCGCTGCTCGGCCGCCTGGGCGAAGCGCTTGCGGAAGCCGCGGTCGGCGGTGTCGACGAAGACCTGCTCGCCGGTCTCGGAATCCTGCATGACGAACAGGCCGAGCGGCGGCAACTCGACCTCGAGCGGATCGAAGGGGCGCACGGCCAGGATCTCGTGGCGCTGGCTGAGCATGTTGAGCGGGCCGTCCCAGCCCGGCGCGCTGACGAAATCGGACACCAGGAAGATGAACGAACGGGTGTGGACGATGTTGAGCGCGGCGCGCAGCAGCTCCGACAGGTCGGTCGGCGGCGACGCCGACAGCTCGGGCCGGCGCACCATCTCGTTGACGATCTGCAGGACGTGACGGCGGCCGGTCGATGCCGGGATGACCGTATCGACGTTGCCGCCGTAGAGCAGCGCGCCGACGCGGTTGCCGTGACGGGTGAGCACGCGCGCCAGGGTCGCCGTGAAGTCGGTGAGGATCTGGCGCTTGGTCATGCCCTCGGAGCCGAAGTCCATCGACGGGCTCATGTCGAGGAGGAACCAGGCGGTGATCTCGCGGTCCTCGTTGTACTGCCGCACGTACGGGATCTGCAGGCGCGCGGTGACGTTCCAGTCGATGTGACGGACGTCGTCGTGCGTCTGGTATTCGCGCAGGTCGGCTAGATCGAGTCCGAAACCGCGGAACAGCGTGCGGTAGTCACCCTGCAGATAGCCGTCGAGACGGCGCAGTACCGTCCACTCCAGCCGCCGCAGAACGGCTTCCGGATCTTTGCGATCCGTGTCTGGGCGATCAGGACCGCGCCGCGACTCGGACATGCGCTTCCATGGGCTTCTCGGGCGCCGGCAGGTGTTCCATCAGGCGTTCGATGATCTGATCCGCCGACATGCCCTTGGCGAGCGCCTCGTACGAGAGCACGACGCGGTGGCGCAGGATGTCCGGCACCAGGTCGGTGAGGTCCTGGGGCAGGACGTAGTCGCGACCACGCAGGTAGGCGAGCGCGCGCGACGCCTCGATCAGGTGGATGGTGCCGCGCGGGCTGGAGCCGAAGTGGATGTACGGCGCGAGGTCGGGCAGGCCGACGGCGGCCGGATCGCGGGTCGCGGCGACCAGCTTCACCGCGTGGGTGATGAGGTCGGGGTCGACGTAGCTCTTGCGGCATTCCTTCTGCAGCGCAGCGAGTTCCTCGGTCGTGGCGACTGAGGCGACCGTTGCCATGACGCCGGTGACGCGCTCGACGATGACGAACTCCTGCTCCTGGGTCGGGTAGCCGACCAGGACCTTCATCATGAAGCGATCGACCTGGGCTTCGGGCAGCGGATAGGTGCCTTCGGTCTCGATCGGGTTCTGCGTCGCCATGACCAGGAACGGCTCGGGGACCTTGTGGGTCTCGCCGGCGATCGTCACCTGGTGCTCCTGCATCACCTCGAGCAGCGCGCTCTGCACCTTGGCGGGCGCGCGGTTGATCTCGTCGGCGAGCAGCAGGTTGCAGAACACGGGGCCGAGCGAAGTGGTGAACTCGCCGGTGCGCTGGTTGTAGATGCGCGTGCCGACGAGGTCGGCCGGCACCAGGTCGGGCGTGAACTGGATGCGCTTGAAGCTGCCGCGCACGGTCTTCGCCAGCGTGTTGACGGTCAGCGTCTTGGCGAGGCCGGGGACGCCTTCGACCAGCAAATGACCCTGGGCGAGCAACGCGACGAGCACGCGCTCCAGGAAATGATCTTGTCCGACTACGACCTTCTTCAGTTCGTAGAGGATGCGCTCCATCATCGCCGCGACTTCGGCGTTCGCCTTGCGTTCGGTTGCCATGGGACCTGCCGGTTTGGACTAGAAGGGATTCATGCCCGCAGCGCCGGCCGCGTTCTCGATGGGCACGGCGAAGCCGATGCCGACGAAGAAGCGCTCGCTGGTCGGGTTGAGGATGGCCGTGACGATGCCGAGCACCTCGCCATCACGGTTGATCAACGGCCCGCCAGAATTGCCGGGATTGGCGGCCGCGTCGAATTGAATGAGGTTGCGCAGCTTCACTTCGCCATTCTGGACGTAGTCGCGGCGCAGACCGGACACGACGCCCGCCGATACCGACGGGCCGATGCCGAACGGGAAACCGACGGCGATGACGTCGTCGCCGAGTTGCAGCCCGCGCGTGTTGGTCAGCACCGCCGGGAACATTTCATCGGGCGGCTGTGTCGCTTTGATGACGGCGAGATCGTCCTGGGCTTGGACGCCGATGATGACCGCCGGCGAGGTGTGGCCGTCCCAGAACGTGATGACGAGGTGCTCGGCGGCCGCAGCAACGTGCAGGTTGGTCAGGATGGTGCCCTGGTCGTCGATGATGACGCCGGTGCCGATCGTCTCGTGGACGCGCGCAATGTCGATCGCGCCGCCCTCGCCCGGCGCCTCGCCGTCGACGCGCACCACGGAGCGGCGGATGACGTCGTATGCGACCGAGGCGACCGACGGCGCCGGCGGGGTGCGCTCGAGCGTGTAGCGCACCGCCTGGGTGATGTCGCGCTGGGTCAGATTCTGCGGAGTCGGCTGCATCCAGGCGTAGACCATCACCGCGAAGACCGCGAACAGGGCGCTGCCGGCGAAATGGACCTTCTTCTCGTGGCGGCCGTAGAAGCGGGTCCAGGCGCGTCCCGCGATGCGACGCATCGGCTCCTCGGGGGGCGCGATGGGCCGCACGGAATAGCTGGCGCTTTGCCGCACCGAGCTCGAGTACAGCGGTCGCTTCTTCATTGGGTCGGTCCCACCTCGTGGTCGGCCGCGCGCGGCGCTGGCCTGGAAACACCGTCATGCCCTCTTGCGCGCATCCCCATCTCCGCGCTCAGAAACACGGACATTTGGGACGTTCGGGGACGGGAACGCAAGCCGTGGCACGTGACGAACTGTTACTCGCGGAAAAGTGTCTGCGGGCAGCCTGAAGCGCAGCCACCAAGTGGTCGCTCGGCCGCTGCAAATGCAGGCCGCTTGTTGCACCCCAGGCGCACGCGTATAAAGTCGCGCTTTGATGATTGCCCCCGCGCCTGCCGCCACGGCGGCCACGCCGGAACGCTATCCCCACCGGGATTTGCTGGGAATCGAAGGACTTACTGCCGAGCAGATCGCGTATCTGCTGGATAAGTCCGAATCCTATGTCGCCCAGAACCGCCAGGTCGACAAGCGCTCGGCCATCCTGCGCGGTCGTACACTGGTAAATCTGTTCTTCGAGAGCTCGACCCGCACCCGCACCAGCTTCGAGCTTGCGGGCAAGCGGCTGGGCGCCGACGTGATCAACATGTCGGCCGAGGGGTCGTCCATCAAGAAGGGCGAGACCCTGATCGACACCGCCATGACCCTGAACGCCATGCACCCCGACGTGCTGGTGGTACGGCACCAGGAATCGGGAGCCGTGGCGCTGCTGTCCAAGAAGGTCAGCTGCGCCGTGATCAACGCCGGCGACGGCAGCCATGAGCATCCGACCCAGGCGCTGCTCGACGCGGTGACCATCCGCCGGCGCAAGGGCCGCATCCGCGGACTGCTGGTGGCAATCTGCGGCGACATCCTGCACAGCCGCGTGGCGCGCTCGAATATCCATCTGCTCAACATCATGGGCGCGCGCGTCCGCGTCATCGCGCCGCCGACCCTAGTGCCCGCCGGTGCCAGCAACATGGGCGTCGAGGTGCACCACGACATGCGCAAAGGTCTGGCCGGCTGCGACATCGTCATGATGCTGCGCCTGCAGTCCGAACGCATGCAGGGCAGCTTCGTGCCGTCGGTGAGCGAGTACTTCCACTTCTACGGCCTCGACTACGAGAAGCTCGAGTACGCGAAGCCGGACGCGATGGTCATGCACCCGGGTCCGATGAACCGCGGCGTCGAGATCGACACCGAGATCGCCGACGACATTTCGCGCAGCGCCATTGCCGAGCAGGTCGAGATGGGCGTGGCGGTGCGCATGGCGGTGCTCGACGCCCTCAGCGAGCGCCTGCCCAACTTTGTGCCCGGCAATGGGAATTAGCTCGCCTGTCGTCAGCACGCCGCCGCTCGCGTTCGTCAACGCGCGGCTGCTCGACCCAGCGACCGGGCTCGACGCCAAGGGCGGATCGTTGCTGGTCATCGACGGCAGGATCGCGGCGATCGGCGGCGACGTACGCCCGGCCAAGGGCACCGAGATCATCGATTGCGGCGGCCACTGCCTGGCGCCCGGCCTGGTCGATATGCGTGCGTTCCTGGGCGAGCCGGGCTTCGAAGAAAAAGAGACGCTGGCGACCGCAGGCCGCGCGGCCGCGGCGGGCGGCGTGACGACGCTGGTCAGCCAGCCGCAGACCGATCCGGTCATGGACGAGCCGGCATTGATCGGCTTCATGGCGCAGCGCGCGCGGCAGACGTGCGCCGTCAACGTCGTCTCGATGGCGGCGATCACCAAGGGGCTGCGCGGCCAAGAAATGACCGAGATGGGTCTGCTCGCCGAAGCCGGCGCCGTGGCGTTCACCGACGGCGTGCATGCGGTCGCCGACGCGCAGGTGATGCGGCGGGCGCTGTCGTACGCGACAGCATGGAACCTGCTCATCGTGCAGCACGCCGAAGAGCCGTCGCTGACGCGCGGCAGCGCGATGAACTCCGGCGAAGTGGCGAGCCGGCTCGGCCTCAAGGGCGCGCCGGCGATGGCCGAGGTCATCATGGTCGAGCGCGACGTGCGCCTCGCCGAGATGACCGGCGGGCGCTACCACGCGGCGTGCATCTCCACCGGCGAGGCGATCGAGGCAATGCGCCGCGCCAAGGCGCGCGGCATCCGCGCCACGTGCGGCGCTGCCGCGCATCATTTCGCGCTCAACGAGAACGAGGTCGGCGAATACCGCACCTTCGCCAAGGTAACGCCGCCGCTGCGCTCGGAAGACGACCGCGCCGCCGTCGTCGCCGGACTGGCGGACGGCACCATCGACGTCATCGTCTCCGACCACTCGCCGCAAGATCAGGAGAGCAAGCGGCTGCCCTTCCCCGCCGCCGAGCCCGGCATTGCGGGATTGCAGACGCTGCTGCCGCTGGCGCTCGAACTGGTGCACGGCGGTCATATCTCGCTGCTCGACCTGTTGGCCAAGCTCACCGTCAACCCGGCGCGCCTGCTCGGCCTGGAAGCGGGCACGTTGGCCAAGGGGGCACCCGCCGACCTGGTTCTGTTCGACCTCGACGTGCCGTGGCGCATCTCGGAGACGGACCTGCGCTCGAAGTCGAAGAACACGCCGTTCGACGGACGTCCGGTGCAGGGTCGCGTGCTGCGCACCGTCGTTGCGGGCGACACGGTGTTCGACGCGGCCGCGGCTTAGCGCCGATGTCCCAAGACAGCACGATCTCGATCGCCATCGTGCTCGGCTACCTGCTCGGCTCGATCCCGTTCGGATTGATCTTGCCGCGCTTCGCCGGACTCGGCGACATCCGCGCCATCGGCTCCGGCAACATCGGCGCGACCAACGTCCTGCGCACCGGCTCCAAGAAACTGGCGCTGGCGGTGCTGCTGCTCGACGCCGGCAAGGGTGCGCTCGCTGTGCTGATCGCTTCCGGACTCGGCGAGGCGCATGTGTACTTCGCTGCGGGCATCGCAGCGTTGTTCGGACACCTGTGCCCGATCTGGCTGAAGCGCGACCGGCGCGGGATGATCACCCTCGCCATCCTGGCGGGTGGACTCACGATGGCATTGGCGCAGTCGTCGGTGCCGCTGCAGCTGATCGGCGTGGTGATGCTGTTGGCGGTCACCGTGACGGCGTGGGGCGGCAAGGGAGTCGCGACGACCCTCGGCATCCTCCTCGCCGCGCTGCCGTTGGTCGGAGTGCTGACGGCTCTGACATGGCTTGCCGCAGCCACCGTCACCCAGCGCTCATCGATGGGCGCCCTGTGCGCCGTCGCTGCGGCGCCGTTCTATTGCCTGCTGCTGCCGCTGTCCATCAATCCTGTGCTGCTACCGTTCGACTGGCAGCGCGCCGCCTTCGCTCTGTTCCTGGCGCTGGTGGTGATCCTGCGGCACACGGACAACATCCGCCGGCTATTGCGCGGCGAGGAGCCGCGTATCAACCTGCGCAAGTCCGCGCCGTCTCCGTGAAATGCGCGCCGGTTCGCTCAGCGACGCGGAGCGGCTCGACTGGCTGCGCCTGATCCGCAGCGAGAACGTCGGACCCGTTACCTTCCTTCAATTGCTGCAGCGGTATGGCAGCGCCGCTGCTGCGCTGTCGGCGCTGCCGGACCTGGCCCGCAAGGGCGGGCGCGCTTCGCTGCGCATTGCGAGCCTCGCCGACGCGGAGCGCGAGCTGGAGGCAACGACCAAGGCTGGCGCGCGTCTAGTTGCGCGCGGCGAGCCCGACTATCCGACCGGGTTCACCACCATCTATGACGCGCCGCCGCTCGTCTCTTTGCGCGGCCGCGCGCCGCTCGGCGCCGACCCGGCGCGCGTGGTCGCCATCGTCGGGGCGCGCAACGCATCCGGCGTCGGCGTGCGGTTCGCGCGCACGCTGGCGGCCGACCTTGGAGCGAATGGTCTGGTGGTCGCATCGGGACTGGCGCGCGGGATCGACGCGGCGGCGCACACCGGCGCATTGACGAGCGGGACCGTCGCCATGCTGGCGGGCGGCATCGACCAGCCCTACCCGCCAGAGAATAAACCGCTGTACGCCGAGATGGTCGAGAAAGGCTTGGTGATCGCCGAGCAGCCGGTCGGCACCGAGCCGCATGGCCGCCACTTCCCGCGCCGCAACCGGCTCATCTCCGGCGTCTCATGCGGCGTCGTCGTGGTCGAGGCAGCCCTCCACTCGGGCTCGCTCATCACCGCCCGCATGGCGCTGGAGCAGGGCCGCGAAGTGTTCGCGGTGCCCGGCTCGCCTCTCGACCCGCGCTGCCGCGGCACCAACAACCTGCTGCGCGAGGGTGCCACTCTGGTCGAGGAGGCAGAGGATGTGGTGCGCGCGCTCACCGGTCTGCGCACCTTGCGCGAGCCGGTGGGCGATGGTTACTCCGTCACTACTGCGGCCACGCCAGAGGCGGAACTCGCCGCGGCGCGCGATCGATTAACGGAGCTTTTGAGCCCGTCTCCGCTCTTAGTGGACGAACTCATTCGGCAGAGTAGGTTGACACCCGCAATCGTGTTGACCATTTTGCTGGAGCTTGAGCTAGCAGGCCGCCTGCAGCGTCATCCCGGAAATCAAGTGTCGCTGTTGTAGGCGCGCTGCTCCTCGCGCTCTCACAAATTGTCCCACGCCGTTGACCTAGACGAGTACTGGATCACGAGTACATGGACGTAGTTGTCGTCGAGTCGCCCGCTAAGGCGAAAACCATCGGCAAGTATCTCGGCGATCAGTACATCGTACTGGCGAGCTATGGGCACGTGCGCGATCTGCCGCCCAAGGACGGCTCGGTGCGGCCCGACGAAGACTTCGCGATGACCTACGAGACCGACGCACGCTCGGTCGGCCGCCTCCGCGATATCGCCAACGCCCTGCGCAAGGCCGACAACCTCTTCCTCGCCACCGACCCGGATCGTGAAGGCGAGGCCATCAGCTGGCACGTCATGGCCGCGTTGAAGGACATGAAGGCGCTCGACTCGGTGCCGGTGCGACGCGTGGTGTTCCACGAGATCACCAAGGACTCCGTGCGCCACGCGCTGGAGAACCCGCGCGACCTGGACATGAACCTGGTCAACGCGCAGCAGGCGCGGCGCGCTCTCGACTACCTGGTCGGCTTCACGCTGTCGCCTGTGCTGTGGCGCAAGCTGCCGGGCTCGCGCTCCGCGGGACGCGTGCAGTCGGTGGCGCTGCGCCTGATCTGCGAGCGCGAGATCGAGATCGAGGCGTTCATCCCGCGCGAGTACTGGAGCCTGGAAGCCGACTTCCGCACCGGCAAGGGAGAAGTGTTCTCCGCCAAGCTGGTCGCTTTGCACGGCGAGAAGCTCGACAAGTTTTCGCTTGGGTCCGAGGCGGCCGCCAAGGCGGCCGTGGACACCGCGCAAAAAGGCGCCGATTGGACGGTACGCGACGTCGAGAAGAAAGAGACGCGGCGCAACCCGTCGCCGCCGTTCACGACCTCCACCCTGCAGCAGGAGTCTTCGCGCAAGCTGCGCTTCGCGGCGCGCCGAACGATGGACATCGCCCAGCACCTCTACGAGGGCGTCGATCTCGGCGGCGAGACGACCGGTCTTATTACCTATATGCGCACCGACGGCGTACAGATCGCCGCGGAAGCGATGACGGCGACGCGACGCGTCATCGCCAGCGAGTTCGGTGATTCCTACGTGCCGAGCGCGCCGCGCGCCTACAAGGCGACGGCGAAGAACGCCCAGGAAGCCCACGAAGCGATCCGCCCGACCGATCCGGGACGCACCCCGGAGAGCATCCGCCGCTACCTGAACGACGACGAGTACAAGCTCTACGACCTGGTCTGGAAGCGCACGCTGGCGAGCCAGATGGAGACGGCGCGCCTCGAGCAGGCGGCGGTGACGATCGTGCCCAGCGACGGCAAAGTTGAGTTCCGCGCCACCGGCCAGATCGTGCTGTTCGACGGTTTCCTGCGCATCTACCGCGAGGGCCGCGACGAGGCCGCCGCCACCGACTCGGCGACCACCGAGCGCGACGACGAGCGCCGCCTGCCGATGGTCGCCGCGCGCGATGCGCTGGGGCGGGACGACGTGCGGCCCAGCCAGCACTTCACCGAGCCGCCACCGCGCTTTGCCGAGGCTTCGCTGGTCAAGAAGCTGGAGGAGCTCGGCATCGGCCGGCCTTCCACCTACGCCAGTATCCTGTCGGTGCTGCAGGATCGCAATTACGTGCGCCTCGACAAGGGACGCTTCTATCCCGAGGACCGCGGCCGCCTGGTCACCGCGTTCCTCTCCCACTTCTTCAAGCGCTACGTCGAGTACGACTTCACGGCACGCCTGGAAGAGCAACTCGACGAGATTTCCGCCGGCGAGGCCGACTGGAAAGCGGTGCTGCGCGAGTTCTGGGATGCCTTCATCGGCGCGGTCAATCAGACCAAGGAGCTGCGTGTCCGCGAAGTGCTCGACGTGCTCGACGAGACCCTCGGACCGTACTTCTTTAAGACGGACGACAAGGGCACCGACCCGCGCGTCTGTCCGACCTGCGGCAAGGGGCGCCTATCCATCAAGCTTGGCAAGTTCGGCGCCTTCATCGGCTGCTCGAACTATCCCGAGTGCAAATACACGCGCGCCCTCGAGGCCAACGGCGAGGCGGACGCGGGCCCGCGCAATGTCGGCGAGGATCCGGAGACCAAGCAGCCCATCGCTGTGAAGAAGGGCCCGTACGGATACTACGTACAGCGCGGCGAGCCCGAGGGCGACACCAAGCCCAAACGCGTGTCGATCCCGCGCAACATGAGCGCGTCCGAGCTGACTCTCGAGCAGGCACTCGGGCTGCTGACCCTGCCGCGCGAGGTCGGGCCGCACCCAGAGACCAAAGAGATGATCAAGGCGGGCATCGGACGCTTCGGTCCGTACCTGCAGCTCGGCAAACTGTACGCGTCCATTCCGGCGGACGAAGACGTGCTGGGCGTCGGCATGAACCGCGCCGTGGACTTGCTCACCGAGGCAGCCAAAAAGAAGGGCGCGCGCGGTGGCGGCGCCACGGCGCTCAAGGAGCTCGGCAACCATCCCGACGACGGCAAGGCGGTGACGCTGCATTCCGGCCGCTATGGCCCGTACGTGAAGCACGGCAAGACCAACGCGACACTGCCGAAGGGCGTCGAGGTGGACGCCGTGACGCTGGAGCAGGCGCTGCCG
Source organism: Rhizobium sp. Q54 (assembly GCA_945947575.1). Lineage (GTDB taxonomy): Bacteria > Pseudomonadota > Alphaproteobacteria > UBA2966 > CAIVPW01 > CAIVPW01. Next base: position 54,901 of record CAMEYM010000011.1, on the reverse strand, counting down.
CTGCTTGCGGCGCGCGCCGGCGTGCCGAAGAAAGGCCGCGGCGGCCGCGCGCCCAAGGCCAAGGCGCCGCAGACCGAGGCGGCGCCCACCAAGGCGAAGGCCAAGACCCCCGCAAAGCCGCGGAAGCGCGCCGCGGGTGAAACGAAAGCCCGCGCGAAACGCGCGACGAAGAAGTCCGCGCCGGCCGCCGACTGACGCGTGGCACGCCGCCGTCCCCCTTCCCGCTCCGGCAAAGCTCCGAACAGCGGCGCACCGTCGCGCCCGTCCCGCGAGGACATTGCGAAATACCTGCGCGAGTCGACACGCAAGGTCGGCAAGCGCGAGCTCGCGCGCGCCTTCGGACTCGGCAAGGACGACGGCGATTGGCTCGGGCAAATCCTGCGCGAGTTCGCGGCGGAGGGCGTCATCAAGCGCCGGCGCGGCGACCGCGCCCGGCCGGACGTAGGGCTGCCGACGGTTGCCGTCCTGCAGGTCATCTCCATCTCACGCGATGGCGACCTGACGGCCGCGCCAGCGGACTGGCGTGGCGAAGGTCCGGCGCCGCGCATTCACCTGATCCCGACGCACAACGTGCCGGCGCCGGCGGTGGGAGACCGGGTGCTGGCGCGCACCAAGGTCCTCGAAGACCGCACCGTCGAGGCGCGGCCGATGCGCCTCTTGGAGCGCGGCCCCGAGGAGGTGCTGGGCGTCTATGAGATCGTCGGCGGCGAAGGCCGCATCCGCCCGGCGAACAAGCGCCAGCGAACCGAATTCCTTGTGCGCGGCACCGACGCCGGCGACGCCAAGCCCGGCGACGTCGTCGTCGCGGACGTCATGGCGGATGCGCGCAACGGCCTTGGGCGGGCGCGGGTGCGCGAGCGCGTCGGCGGGCTCGAAGATCCGCGCACGCTGAGTCTCATCGCCATCCACGAACACGGCATCCCGACGCGCTTCAGCAAGGAGGCGCTGGCCGAGGCTGATGCGGGCCACGTGCCCCCGCTCGGCCGCCGCACGGACTTCCGCGCCGTGCCGTTCGTGACGATCGATCCGGTGGATGCGCGCGACTTCGACGACGCGGTGTGGGCGGAGCCGGACACCGACGCCGGCAATCCCGGCGGCTGGCACATCAAGGTCGCAGTGGCCGATGTCGCCGAGTATGTGCGGCCGGACTCGGCGCTCGATCGCGAGGCGCACCTGCGTGGCAACTCGGTGTACTTCCCCGATCGGGTCGTGCCGATGCTGCCGCATGCCCTCTCCAGCGGCATGTGCTCGCTGCAGGCGGGCGAGGAACGCGCCTGCATGGTGGCGACCATGTGGCTCGATGCCGAGGGCAATGTCACACGCCACAAGATCGAACGCGGCCTGATGCGTTCGGTGATGCGGCTCACCTACGAGCGCGCCCAGGAGATCCACGACCGCGGCGGCGATCCCACCGCCGAGCGACTGCTCACGCCGCTGTGGGGAGCATTCGACGCATTCACAAGAGGTCGCGAGCGCCGCAAGCCGCTCGCCATCGAATCGCCGGAGTTGGTGGTGCGGCTCGGATCGGACGGTCACGTCGCCGACGTGCGGCCGCGCGCCCACATCGACTCGATGCGCCTGATCGAGGAGTACATGATCGCCGCCAACGTCGCGACCGCGCTGACCCTCGGTGCCAGCCAGTGGCCGACGATGTACCGCATCCACGACGAGCCGGATCCCGAGCGCGTCGCGGCGCTGCGCACGTTCCTCGAGTCCCTCAACTACAAGTTGGCGGCCGGGCAGCGCCTGCGGCCGAGTCACTTCAACGCGGTGCTGCTGCGCGCCAAGGACACGCCGCACGAGGCGGTGGTGAACCAGATCGTGCTGCGCACCCAGGCGCAGGCGGTCTACTCGCCGGAGGCGTCGCCGCACTTCGGACTTGCGCTGAACCGCTACGTGCATTTCACGTCGCCCATCCGCCGCTACGCGGATCTGCTCGTGCATCGCGCCCTCATCAGCGCGCTCCGCCTCGGCGACGACGGCCTGCCGGCGCCCGACTTGGAGCAGTTCGCGCGCACCGCCGAGCACATCAGCACCACCGAACGGCGCGCGGCAATGGCCGAACGTGACGCCACCGATCGCTACCTGGCGGCGTTCCTGTCCGACAAGGTCGGCGCTCTGTTTGCTGCGCGCGTCTCCGGCGTTACCAGCGCGGGCCTGTTCGTCACTCTGGCCGAGACTGGCGCAAGCGCGCTAATTCCGATGCGCACCATTGGCGACGAGCGCTTCCTGCTCGACGAGAGCCACCACCGCATCATCGGCGAGCGCACCCACCGCGTGCTGCAGCTGGGCGACGCGATCGAGGTGCGCCTGCGCGAGGCGACCGCGGCGAGCGGCGGCCTTTTGGCCGAGCTGATGTCCGGCGGACGCATCGACCGCACGGCGCGGCCGGGCCGATCCCAACGACCGAACCGGCCCCCCGGCAAGGGTGGGCCGCCGCGCGGGGTCAGGCGCGGGCGGCGCAAGTAGGTCCGCCGCGCCGGAGGCGCGCGCCCTCGCCGCATTGCCCTGGCAGCGGGACGAGCCCATATATTGGGGGCGATGCCCATCGAGACTCGCACCTCCGCCGACCTGCCGCCGCGAGCGCGGTGGCAGTCGCTCAAGCGCGGTTTTCGCCTGACCTGCCCGAACTGTGGCGAGGGACGGATTTTCGGCCGGTTCCTCAAGGTCAACGACACCTGCCCGAGCTGCGGCGAGGAGCTCCACCACCAGCGCGCCGACGATGCTCCCGCCTACTTCACGATCCTGATTACCGGCCACGTGACGGTGGCGGGGGTGCTGTGGATGGAGCAGACCGTGGTGCCACCCCTGTGGGTCCAGGCCGCCATCTGGCTGCCGGTGCTGACTGCCATGTCCCTGTGGCTGCTGCCGCGCATCAAGGGGGCGCTGATCGCCTACCAGTGGGCGGTCCATATGCACGGCTTCGGCGGTATCGAGGACAGCCCGCCGAAATTCTGAGATTCCGGGCCCTGCCGTCCCCTCGCCCTTGACTTGAGGGCTTGGGTGGCTATGGTTCGCGCCAATTCGCGCACCCGTCAGGTCGCGCCAACCCAGGTTTTCCCATGGCCAAGAAGAACTTCGTCAAGATCAAGCTGGTGAGCGCGGCCGATACCGGCTTCTTCTACGTCACCAAGAAGAACCCGAAGACCAAGACCGAGAAGCTCACGATGAAGAAGTACGACCCAGTCGTGCGCAAGCACGTCGAGTTCAAGGAATCCAAGATCAAGTAGGTTCCCGGCCTTCGGAACGACCCAGACCCCGCCGCGAGGCGGGGTTTTCGTTTTTGCGAGAGATCCTCGCGGACCTCTCGCCGCAACCTTTCCCCGTGGGCGGAAGGCTGTCAGGCGGTCGCTGGGACGGCGACATCGGCGACGACGCGGTTGCGGCCGGCGTGCTTGGCGGCATAGAGGGCCTGGTCGGCCCGCTCCAGCATGTCCTTGGCCTTGTCAGGCGGCCGCGAGGTGGTGACGCCGATGCTGGCGGTCACCGCCAGGCGCTGGGCGCCGTTCTGGATCGGGAACGGTTCCTCGGCGATGAACTTGCGCAAGCGTTCGGCGACCATCCGGGCAGCCTCGGCGTCGGTGTCGGGCATCGCCACGACGAACTCCTCGCCACCGAAGCGACCGGCCAGATCGATGCCGCGCAGACCGCGGCGCAGGCGGTTGGCGAATTCCTTGAGGACGTCGTCGCCGGCGGCGTGGCCGTAGGTGTCGTTGACCTTCTTGAAGAAATCGATGTCGAGCATCATCAGCGACGTCGGCTTGCCGCCCGCGTTGGAGCGCCCGACCAGATTGTCCAAGTGGCCGGTGAGATAGCGGCGGTTGTGCAGGCCGGTGAGCACGTCGGTCACCGCCATGGCGATGCTCATCTGGTACGACAGGCGCAGGCGGTCCTGGTAGCGCTTGCGGCGGATCTGGCTGCGCGCCCGCGCGATCAGCTCGGCGCGGTCGAGCGGCTTCACGATGTAGTCGGCGACGCCCATCTCGAGGGCGCGCACGAGCTGCGGCGTGTCGGAGGCCTCGATCATAGCGAGCACGACCGAGTGCCGGGTCGAGGCCATGGTGCGCAGCTGCGAGCACAGGCGCAGGCCGTCGGCGCCGCGCAGGCGCAGGCTGACCATGATGAGGTCGAGGTCGCCGACGCTGGCAACGTCCATAGCGCGCTGGGGGTCGCCTTCGACCTTCACGTCGGCGATGTCGCGCAATGCCGACGAGATCGCGCCGGCGTCAGTGGCGACGTCTTCCACGACCAGAACCTGCGCCTTGGCGCCGTCCTCGTTGACCGGCATGGGGTCGAGCACGCCGAGCTGGGTCGAGGTTTCCTCGCGCAGGCGCAGCTCGTCCATGGTCTGCTTGAGGCGCACCAGTGAGCGCACGCGCGCGAATAGCTGCAGGTCGTTGACGGGCTTGGTCAGAAAGTCATCGGCGCCCGCTTCCAGGCCGCGCACGCGCTCGGCCGGCTCGGACAGGGCCGTGACCATGATGATCGGGATGTGCGCCGTGTGGGTGTCGCCCTTGATGCGGCGCGCGACATCGAACCCGTCCATTTCCGGCATCATTACGTCGAGAAGAACGATGTCCGGCGGCATCGCGGCGATGGCGTCGAGGGCCTGCTGGCCGCTCATCGCCGTGACCACGTCGAAGTACTCAGCGCTGAGCTTTGCCTCCAGCACGCGCACGTTCGGCAGGATGTCGTCTACAACGAGTACGCGCGCCGGCATGGGGCGGCTAGTTGTTCCGCGAGGAGGGGCGGAAGCGCTGGGGCGACTTGAGCGCCGCGACAAGACCCTGCATGGTGCAACCGATCCGGACGAGCGGCGGATGTTGCCCCGCCCGCGAGCAACCGAGGGTGTACCACCTTGATTCCCACCCGCCAAGCGAAGCGCCCGCTAAGGACCTTGGGGGCCGAAGAGGCCACAACTTTGGCGATACAGGCCTTGGGCTTCGTTGCGGGCGACGATGAGGTTTTGGGCCGATTTCTGGGTACAACCGGGCTGGGGCCGGACGAGCTGCGCGAGCGGCCCGATGACCCCATGATCCTGGGCGCAGTGCTCGATTTCGTGTTGGCCGACGAGGCCCTGCTGCTGCGCTTTTGCGGCGGGGTGAACTGCCCGCCCGAGTGGCCGGCCCGCGCGCGTGCCAAGCTGCCGGGCTTCATGCCGCGGGACTGATGCCGCGACGATAGATGCCGAGATTGGGCATTGACCTAGGCGGAACCAAGATCGAGGGGCTGGTCCTCGGCGACGACGGCCGCGAGCTTGTGCGGCGCCGCGTGCCGACGCCGCGCGAGAGCTACGACGCTACCGTGCGCGCCATCGCCGCTCTGGTGGCGCAGCTCGCCCGGGAAGCGGGCGTCGGCGATGCGGTCCCGGTCGGCATCGCCATTCCCGGCACCATCTCGCCGGCCAGCGGACGGGTGAAGAACGCCAATTCGACCAACCTGATCGGCCATCCGCTCGACAAGGATTTGGCAACGGCGCTGGGGCGGCGCGTGCGTGTCGCCAACGACGCCAACTGCTTTGCCCTGTCGGAGGCGGTGGACGGCGCCGGCGCCGGCTGCGAGGTGGTGTTCGGCGTGATCATCGGCACGGGCACCGGGGGCGGCATCGTCGTAGGCGGCCGGGTCTTGACCGGTCCGAATTCGGTGGCCGGCGAATGGGGGCACAACCCCCTGCCCTGGCCCACACCCGAGGAGACGGCGGGACCGGACTGCTACTGCGGCAAGCGCGGCTGCATCGAGACGTTCCTATCGGGCCCTGGCCTCATGGCAGATTTCCGGCGCGCGACGGGACGCGAGTCGAACCCGAACGAAATCGCTGCCGCGGCGGGCGCCGGCGAGGGTGCCGCGATGGAGGTTATTGGACGCTACGCGCGCCGCATGGCGAAGGCGCTGGCGAGCGTCATCAACGTGCTCGATCCGGACGTCATCGTGCTGGGAGGCGGCGTGTCGAACGTCGCCGCGCTCTACGAGGCGGTGCCGAAGCTGTGGGGCGAGTACGTCTTCTCAGACACCGTCACGACGCCCCTGCGGCGCAACCGCCACGGCGACTCCAGTGGCGTGCGCGGTGCGGCCTGGTTGTGGGAGCCTTGATCCCTGGGAAGGGCGGCGCCTAGCTGCCACCCTTGGTCATGCCGATGCCTTCGGCGCCGATGGCCTCCGACCAGTCGACGTGGTTCACGTCGGCCTCGAAGAAGTTGCAGCCACGCACGTTGGTCGCCGCCATCTTGCCGGTGAGATTGCCTTTGGGGTCGCGCAGCTCGACCGGTTTGAGGATCGCGTAGGCGAGCTTGGCGCGCCCCAGGTTGGCGCAAGTCATTTGGGCGCCAGACAGATCGGCGCGGCGCAGGTCGCAATTCATCAGGTTGGCCTCGCGCAAGTCGGTCAACACGAACTGCGCCCCGGTCAGCACGGCATTCGACAGGTTGACGCCCTTCATGCCAGCGCCGCTGAGGTAGATGCCGGCGAGGTCGGCTCCGTGCAGATCGGCAAATTCGAGGACGGCGCGGTTGCCGTGGGTGCCACCGGATTCGGACCACACGACGTGGTCGCGGACGGTTTTCTGGATGTCGGGCGGCAGCTTGGCGATGCCGAGACCTACGGCCTCGCGCAGGTCGGCGGCGTGCAGGTCGACGCCGACCAGGATGGCGCCGATCAGGCGCGCGCCATTCAGCTTGGCCTGGCCGATGTTGGCTCCGGTCAGGTTGGCGCCGGCAAGGTCGGCGCCGCTCAGGAACGCCGAGCGCAGGTCGGCGCCCGTCAGGTCGGCGCCGCGCAGGTCGGAGTTTGGCAGCATGGCCTTCTTGAGGTTCGCTTCCTTGAGTGACGCATGGCGCAATTTGGCGTTGTCCATCTTCGCCTTCTCGAAGTTGGACTGATCGAGGTTGGTGTCGGAGAGGTCCGCGGTCTGCAGGTCGTTGGAACCGCGCACCAGGCCTGGGCGCAAGTCGGCGCCGCGCATGCGCGCATTGTGGAGCAGACTGCCGCGCAGACGGATGCCGCGCATGTCGGCGCGCTCGAAGTTGGCGCCGCTCGCCACGGCTTTCTCCAGGTTGGCGCCATAGAGGTCGGCACCACTGAAGTCGCCCTGGCTGATGTCGGAGTTGTGGAAGTCCGTGCCGGATAGAGTCGCGTCCTGCAGCTTGAGGCCAGGCAGGCGCAAGCCCGAGAGGTCCTGGCCGCGCAGGTCGGCGCGCGCGCCGTCGTTCTGACGGCGCACGTAGCGCTCATGCTTGCGCAGGATATCGACGAGCTCACGCGGCGTCACGACCCGTCCCCCCCAGGCTCTGTCACAGGCGTAGCACTACGTTGGCCTCACCGCGAACCGAAACAAGCAGGTCGACCGCCGAGCGCCGCCCCTCTAGCAGCGCGGCTCCCCCAGCAGCTCGAGATTCGTGAGCCTGCCGACGACCCGAAAGGGCCCGAAATCGAGATCGAGGGCGTCGATGACGCCACCCTCGTAGAGACGAAAGCCGAATTCGTGCTCGGGCAGCTCGTTGCGACCGCCCGGGCGGTAATAGGCCTCGCGTACGTTCCACGAGCGCCGGCCGGCGAGCGCGGGATCGGTCCCATCCGCCGCCGGCAGCGGATCGCTGATCGCCGCCGTGACCGACATGTAGTTGGCGGGCCCGCCCCCCTGGAAGACGTCCTGGGTCAGCATGCGCTCGCCGCGTATCGCCGCCATCAGGACGTCGCGCGAATGCTCGGTCGGGAAGACGGTGCCGGGGCTGATCTGCAAGGTGCCGCCGGGCACCTGGTACGCCACCAGGCCGACGGTCGCGCCGCGCGTGGCGCGGCCGGCATAGGCGGGATCCGGGCGCTCGTCGTAGGTGGCGGTGGTCTCGAAGGTCATCTCGACGCCGTCGGCGCGCTCCCACAGCAGCATGGTGGCGCGCGAGTCGGTGACCTTGCCGCCGGCGTCGCGAATCAAGGTCTGCATGGCGTGGCGGGTGATGGCGCCGTCGCACGCCGCTTCGTAGGCGAAGGCGATGCGTCCGATGACGCCCAGGATGCCTGGCGTGCCGCCCGGGCGCAGCGACAGCGTAAAGGTGGCGCGATGCGGCAACAACTCGGCGGCCACCGCCGGCATCGCCACGAGCAAACCAACGAGCAATGCCCAGGCCGCGCGAGTCATGGGCGCAACCATAGCGAGGATTCGGGGCCGGCGCGCGGCCCCCGGCGAGAGGCGCTGGGACGCTTCTGCCGGGCGGCAGAAGCTGCCCGATTCACTGTTGGTAAACCACTGATCGGTAAAAGGATTTCATGGCACGGCACGTGCTGATCGGAGCCCAGGCGGACCGTGTGCGCCGCCGGTGAAGAGCAGCGAAGGTGGGGTAGTTCCATGGGTGCGAGTGCAGTTCGGCAAGCCGACGCGGACCAGCAGACGCGAATGGGCATCTTGGCGGGACAGATCGTCAACGCCATCTGCCGCCATCCCACGATGTCGCGGGAAGAGCAGACCCGCCAGCTCGCCCTTCTGGAGCGCGCTCTCACCCTGGTCAAAGGCAGCGAAGAGCGCATGGCCGTGCTCGAGGAGCACATCGAGAGCCTGACCGCCCTCGCCCGCACCGATTTTCTTACCGCCATCCCGAACCGCCGCGCGCTCGAGGAGCGCCTGCGCGAGATCCTGCACGGCGCCAACCGGCACGGCGACACCGGCGTGCTGGTGCTGTTCGACGTCGACCGCTTCAAGGACATGAATGACCGCTACGGCCACTCCGCCGGCGACGAACTGTTGCGCGCGCTGGCCGAAGTGCTGATGCAGAACGTGCGCAACACCGACTTCGTCGCGCGTCTGGCCGGCGACCAGTTCGCCGTCCTGCTGGCCCACACCAGCCCGCGCGAAGGCGTCTATCGTGCCCGGCACCTGCAGACCCTGATGCGAGAGACGACCATCGAAGTTGATGGCGACCGCATTGCCGTGGAAGCCAGCATCGGCTGCTCCAACTACGAGGCGGGTACCGACCTGGCTGGCCTGTTCCAGCGTGCGTCGATCGCTCTCTATCGTCAGAAGCGCAGCCGTGGTCTGCGTTACAGCCGGCTCGCCAGCTAGCCTGCTGTCCTCCCCTCGCGACGGAGTGTCGCAGGGGTCAACGCGCCCGTCCAAGCATGCCGCCCGGCGCACCACGCCTATGTGGGGCGTTGCGTGCGCATTAGTGCGCGCCGGAACCCCAAGAACGACGTGGATCAGGCTGAGCGGTGGCGCGAACGCGCGCAGGCGATGCGCCGTGTTGCGGAGGGCGTAATCGGGGACCTAGAGCCGTCGCTGGCACCTTCCCCGTTCCCTCGCTAAGCTTCGAACCTTGGGCGCCCACCGATCCGGTCGGGCCAATCGGGAGGTGGGCGTGGCCGGTAAGATCGATGCGCGTTTGCGCGAGCTGGGTGTCACGTTGCCGCCGCCGGCGCGTGCCGTGGCGAACTATGTCCCCTTCGTCCATTCCGGAGCGCTGGTGTTCATCTCCGGCCAGTTGCCCACCGAAGGCGGCACTCTGCAGTTCACCGGCAAGGTCGGCGACAAGGTCAGCGTCGATGACGCCAAGCGTGCGGCGCGCCTGTGCGCCATCAACATCCTGAGCCAGGTCAAGGCGGCCGCCGACGGCGACCTCGATCGCGTGCGCCGCTGCATCAAGCTCGGCGGCTTCGTGAACGCGGTCTCCGGGTTCAAGGAGCACCCCCAGGTGCTCAACGGCGCCTCCGACCTGATGGCCGACGTGTTCGGCGAAGCCGGACGCCATTCGCGCTTTGCGGTGGGGACCGACTCCCTGCCCCTCGACGCATCCATCGAGGTCGACGCGATCTTCGAGCTTTCTTGATGGGCGACGCGCCTGCGGCGCGCGTCCCTGCGGGCTCCGCCCGCCCGGCGGGCTATCCGCCCGACGCGCCGACGGCCCGCTAGCGTGCCTTCGCACGACGCAGTTCGCGCCCGCGTCGTGGCTCGAATTGCCGAGGTGAACGAAGACGACTGGAATGCCTGCGCGGGCGCCGACAATCCGTTCGTGCGCCACCGCTTCCTGCGTTGCGCCGAAGACAGCAGCAGCGTCGGCGGGCGCACAGGATGGACGCCGCATCACGTCGTTCTCGAGGACGCGGGCGGCCACCTGGTCGCCGCCGCGCCCGCCTACCGCAAGGACAATTCCAATGGCGAGTACGTATTCGACCACGGCTGGGCCGAGGCCTACGAGCGCGCCGGCGGCAAGTACTACCCAAAGCTGCTGGTCGCCGTGCCGTTCACACCCGTAACCGGACCGCGCCTGTTGGTGCGGCCGGGACCAGATACCGTGGAGATGCAGTGTCGCCTGGTCGACGCGCTCCTTGCGGAGACCGAACGGCTGCGACTCTCGTCGTTGCACGTCAATTTCTGCACCGAGGCCGAGCTGCGGTTGATGACGGCGCGCGGGCTCAGTGCCCGCGCCGGCGAACAATTCCATTGGTCCAACCGCTGCTACGACACGTTCGACGCGTTCCTGGCCGACCTCGCCTCGCGCAAGCGCAAGGCGGTGAAGAAGGAGCGGCAGGAGGCGCTGGCCGGCGGCGCCATCCGGATCGAGACGCTGTCCGGGACCGCCATCACCGCGGCGCACTGGGACGCGTTCTTCGCGTTCTATATGGACACCGGCAGCCGCAAGTGGGGCCGGCCGTACCTCAACCGCAAGTTCTTCCACCTGCTCGGCGAGCGAATGGCCGACGACGTCGTGCTGGTGATGGCGTTCAAGGATGGCGCGGCGATCGCCGGCGCGCTCAACCTGCGCGGCACGGATTGTCTGTACGGGCGCTACTGGGGCTGCACCGAGTACCAGCGCTCGTTGCATTTCGAGGTCTGCTACTACCGGGCCATCGACTACGCCATCGAGCACAAGCTCGCCCGCGTCGAGGCCGGCGCCCAGGGACCGCACAAGCTGGCGCGCGGCTACCTGCCGGTCCGCACCAATTCCGCCCACTGGATCGCTGACCCCGCCTTCCGCCCCGCGGTGGAGGCGTACCTCCTCCAGGAGCGTGCGCACGTCGAGGCGGAGATGGAAGAGCTGGCGGAGCACAGTCCGTTTCGGCACGGCGAGGACGAATGACGACGAGGGCGGGCGAGGGTTCTCGGAGACGGAGGCGTTTGTTAGAGTCGCGGTTCGGCGGGTACCGCGGGGCGGGACAAGGGACTTGGTAGCTGCAATGACATCCGTCTGGGGCTTGGCTGCGGCGCTCTGCGTCGCTCTGGCGCTGGCGGCTGCCGTGCTGCTGCGCGGCCAGGCGCGAGCCCTGGCTGCGGGCGTGTCCGCGGTGGCGGCCGTCGCTCTCGTGGCGGTGGGAGCCGTGCAGGCCCCTCCACGGCAAGAGGCCGCCCCCGCGCAGGCCCTTGCCGGCCTGACCCAAACCGCGCCGCGCGCCGACCGCGACGTCGGCGCCGCACTGATGGCGCAGGCAACGCGCGAGGCCAACCTCGGCGACACGGAGGCGGCGCGCAAGACGTACGACCGCGCCCGGCAGCTGTATCGCGGCGAGAAAGACATTCTCGGCGAGGCGGGCGTCGTGCTCGGCCTCGGCCGGCTTGAGCACATGACCGGGCAAAGCACCCGCGCCCGCCAGAACTACGGCAGTGCTCTCGCCCTCTACCAGCAAGGCGGCAGCGCCGCCGGTCAGGCGCGCGTCTACGCCTCGATGGGCGACCTCGAGAAGGACACCTTCCAGTGGGCCAAGGCGTCGGAGTACTACGCGGCGGCGCGCGAGCAGTGGCAGCGCGCGCCAGAGCCCAAGAGCGATCCGCACGTGATGCTCGGCATCGAGGACGTCGCGCTCCTGCGCAACGGCGAGGAGCGCGCGCGCTCCGCCCTCGCCCAGGCGCGCAAGATCTATGACCAGCTCGGGGACAAGGCCGGCATCGCCGACATCGGCATGATCTCGGCACGCCTCGAGCTCAACCTCGGCCGCGTCGACCTGGCGCGCGCGCAATTCGCTGACGCGCGCTCGCTGTTCGTGGGCGCCGACAAACAGGAGCGCGCAGGCGACGCCGGGTTGCAGATGGCGGCCATCGACATCAACCGCGGCTTCAATCGCCAAGCGGCGGAAGTGCTCGTCGAGGCGCGCTCGGCCTTTGAGGCCGCGGCGAGCCCGGCCGGCGTCGGTCGCGCACACATCGTCTATGGCGATCTCGAACGGCTGCAAGGTCGACTCGACGTGGCCCGCAAGCATTTTGCCGATGCTGCCGCGGCGCTGGCGCCGGCCGGCGAGCGCGGCGCGGCCGAGGCGTTGCGCAAGCTCGGTCAGCTCGAGCTGGTCGCCGGCAACCGCGACGCGGCCAGTGCCGCGCTGGACAAGGCGCTCGCCGCCGCCGCCCGCACGGGCTCTCGCGAGGAGGAAGGCGTTGCGCGGGTCGCCGCTGCGGTAGTCGCGCGCGATGCGGGCAACACCGCTGCCGCGAACGCGCACGTCAGCGCTGCCAACGTCATTTTCGATCAGGCGCGCAACGCCGAGGGGCGCGCTCGCGCCGCGCTCGCCGCTGCAACGGAGCTCAACGGCTTCACCGATGCCGGCCAACGGCTGCGCGCCGTGCGCATGCCGGTGGGGGTGATACAGGCGCAGCTCGGAATGGGCGACGCCCTGCGCGCCAACGGCAACGCCGCCGACGCGGCGGCCGCCTACCGCGAAGCGGAGAGCGTGTGGAACGGTCTCAACAATAAGCTGGTCGAGGCCAACCACCTGCTTGGTCTGGCGCCGGTGGACGGTCTCTATATCGTCCCGCCTCCCACGCTGACCGATGCCTACGCGGTGGACGTTGTTCCCACCGAGGGTGAGCCCGATCCGGTCCTGGTAAGAGCCAACCTCGACGAGTTCCCCGACCACAACATCGAAGCGCGCCGGCTGGTCGAGCAAATCGAAAAACGCCTTGCCGCGGCGTTGGAGTCGGTGCGCGGCCGCTGAGTTGTCCCAGGGTTCTTCCATGAAGCGTTCGACGATTGCGCTGTCCAGCGGCCTTTGCGCCGCGCTGGCTCTTGTTGCGTGCGGCGAAGGCCAGCAGTCCTCCAACGACGCGCAGCAGACGGCGCCGGAAGCCGCCGTCGCCAAGAACGTGGCGCCGAAGGCCACCGCCACCGAGTCACGCGGCCAGCAACTGCTGCGCGAGGCCGAACGGTCCGCCAACGTCGGCCGCGACCTCGAGGCGCGCGAGACCTTCGAGCGGGCCCTGGCGGCATTCCGCAGCGCCGGCGACCGCACCGGCGAGGGCCGCACCCTGCTGGCGATAGGCAGCCTCGACCGCGCCATGGGCCAGGGCGAGCGCGGGCGGCAGCTGTTGGCCCAGGCCGACGCGGTATTCGTCGCCGCGGGCGACGAGCGCGGTCGCGCCGACGCGACCTTCGCGATGGGCGAACTCGAGCGCGCGCAGTTCAACAACGAGCGCGCCCGCACGATCTTCGACACCGCTGCCGAGCAGTATCGCGCCCTCGCCGATTGGAGCGGCGAAGCGCGCTCGCTGCTCGGGCGCGCCGATGCCGAGCGGCGCCTTGGGCTCATCCTCAACTCGCGCCGCGCCGCGGCGCGCGCCGTGGCGATCTACACCGCCACCACCGATGCGGCCGGGCTCACCTTGGCGCGGCGCACCCTGGGTGAGGTCGTCGGCAACTATCCCGACGACTTCGAGGCCAAGCGCGGCGAGATCCGCGACCAGATTCTCGCGCAGCAACAGGCCGGCGAGCCGCTCGCCGAAGCGCAGCGCCAGCTCGAGCTTGCCGAGATCGAACGGCACACCGGGCAGCCGGAGCAGTCCCGCGAGCGCTACGGGCTGTCGATCGCCTTGTATCGCGAGGGCCGCGACGTGCTTGGGCTGATCTACGCGCTGTTGAGCCTCGCCGACCTGGAACGCGGCATCGAGCGCTTCTCCGAGGCGCGCAAGGCATACACCGAAGCGCAGGCGCTCCTGCGCGAGATCGGCGACGACGAGGCGGAGGCGCACCTGCTCGTCGCGCTCGCGGAGATGGACGCGACGATGGGCGACCAACGCGCCGTCCTGGCGCGCTCGCAGGAGATCAACCAGCGCACGCGCAACCGGGTCGGCGAGGCCGAGGGCCTGATCGCGTTGGGACAGATCGAGCAGCGCGCCGGCAACATGGAAGTCGCCGCGCGCAACTTCGCGACTGCCTATCAGATCCTTCTCAGCAGCGATGACGAGGTCGGCGCGGCGAAGGCGCTGCTGGCGACGGGAGCGTTGGAGCGGCAACTCGGTGACGCCGAGGCGTCGCTCGATGCGCTGGTGCGCGCGCGTGTCGTGTTCGAGGTGACGGGGTACCGCCTGGGCGAGGCCTGGGCCCTACGCGGCATCGGCGAGACCCTTGCCGCAACGCAGAAGATCGAGGCAAAGGTCAACTTGCTGATGGCGGCGTACTGGTTCGAAACCCTCGGCATGGAGCAGCGGCGACGCGAATCCGTCGCCGCCGCCGAAGCGATCCGCTAGACGCTATTCCGCGTCCTCTTCTTCGTCTTCCTCGGCTTTCCTTTCGTCGAGGTGAACGACGTTGAGGAAGGGCTGCAGCGGCAGGAGCCCCTTGGCGGTGCGCCCGCCGCGGCCGACAGCCGGGACCTCTATGCGATCTTCGCAAGGCAGGAAGCCGGTGGCGCATTCGATCTTGGCCTGATCGCCCGGATGCCCCATGGGCACGAACAACTGCGGACGGTCGAATGGCGCCGCCTCGTTGCGCACGCGCTCGTCGGTCATGGCGAGCATCAGCTTTATGAGCGCGACCTCGTCGTCCTCTTCGAGATCGACGAGCGCCATCTTGACGTCGAGCTCCTTGATGTTGACGTCGGCGAAGTCGCCGAAGCGGTCGTAGAACTCGACCACTTGGCCGAGCGTCGCCATGCCACCGTTGTGGAAGTACGGTCCGGTCAGCTCGACGTTGCGCAAACCGGGGATCTTGAACGAGCCGGGAATGCCGAGCTGCGGCGCCACCATCTGGCCCTCTACGAGCACTTCGAAGGCGTTGGGCGGCAGGTCGAGCCTCGCCAACGGCTGGCGCGAGAACGGAATGCCGAACTCGGCGCCGCCGTGGCCGATGTCCTCGGCCGTCGGCCGCACGCCGATGTTGGAGAAGCCACGATCGAGCAACAGCGCGCCCTGGCCGGTACCCACCACCAGACGGCCATCGACCATAGCCGCTGGCTGGTCCGAGAGGTGGATGCCGCGACCCATGAATGTGTTGCTCGCCTGCGTGAGCTCCGGCCCAACGTGGCACGCGACGCAGTTGCCCTGGCGCACGCCCTGGAAGATGGGGTTGGCTTTTTGCTCCGCGGTGCCGCGATTGATGAAGGTCAGCAGACCGACGAGCTGGTCGGCATCGAGCGCTTTGTCGTCGCCGGCGAGGAACGCGTCGAACGGTGTCTGATCGGAGATTAGCGTCGTCTCGTACATCTGAATGGCGAGACCGAAGATGAGCGCGAAGTTCGCCTCCATCAGGCTGTATGCCTTGGCGCCGGCCGGGACCTGTGCGGCCGTGCGCACGCTGCGTACGTCGCCTTCGAAGGTGACGAGCTGGGTGGACTCCCACACCAGCGGCTGGAACACGGCGCGCACCAAATCGGTGTAGCTTGCCGTGGTCAGGCCAAGTTGACCGTTGATGGCGCGCGACAGCGGTCCGAGCACGCTGTCCTGGGGGTGCACTTCTTGGGTCGCGAGCGGGCGGAGGGCCAAGAGCTTCTTGCCGAGGTCCGGGAACGAGCGCGCCGTGTAGGACATCTCGTCCTCCGACAACGGCGGGCCAACCGCCTGGGAGGCCAAACTGGCCCGCTCCATGACGAGCTGGCGTTCGACCACCATGCCGTTCTCGACAACGAGAATCCTGGCGTTGCGGTCGAGGCGGCCGAACGGATTGACGCCGTTGAAGAAGTTCTGGGCGCGCCCATCCCAGAACTGCTCTGAATTGAACACTGCGTTGATCATGGTCGGCGTATGGCGCGGCTCGACGCGGCGCGTGTTGACGCCGTGCACGGCAAAGACGTCGTCGGGCAGAGGAGTGCCAAGGTCGCGGGCGGCACCCGCCTCGATACCGTCATAGCGCCACTTCATGACACCTTGCGACGAGATCACGTCGTTGGTATCGCGCAAGAGGACTCGCTTGTTGTAGTTGGGCTCTTCCGCGTCGGCGAACATGCGCAGCGGAAAGTCCTCGGCCTTCAGCACGTAGTTCGGTCCGAACGCCGGCGCCGTCAGGCCCTTGGCCTTGCCGGCGTCGGTGATCGTCACGCCGAACTGCGTGTCGTTGGCTTTGGTGCCCGGATTGACCTGGTTCTTCAGGCGGTTGTCGGCGCCGGCGTGGAAGTGGCATGAGCCGCATGCCTTGCCGTCGCTGCCGACCTGCATGTCCCAGAACAGAGCCTTGCCGAGCTGCACGGCGACCTGCTCCATGCCGGGACGAATGTAGTCGTTGAGATCAGCGGGTCTCGGAATCGCCACGGTGGAGAGCGGCGCCAAGCCCATCTCGATGGCCGCCAGGCGCACCGCGGCCGGGCTGGGACCGCGCAAAGACATGCCGAGGTGTTCGAACGCTTCTTCCAGCGCCTCGACGCATTCCTCAACGTCTCGCTCCGCTAGCGCTTCGCGCGCCTCGTCGAGCTCGCCGTCCGCCGCGCCGCGCGCGTTCATGTCTGGGATGTCGCCGCGCAACGCCTTTTCGAGGCGCTCGATCTGGTCTGCGCAGAACTCGAGGTCATCGCCGCCGGTCGCCGCGCTCTGCAGAGCAGGCCAAGCCGCCACGACGCCGACCACCGCCAGCGTCAACCAAAGTACGCGTCCCATTCGTCCCCTCCCCAGCGCCCAAGTGCCTCAGACTTTACAACGAGAGAGCGGCGGTGGCTGCAACCGCAACCATTCCGTTGCCGGGGGACGCCGCGAATACTCCCAACTACCGGATTTCCCCCGGTTCTCGGTGCGGAACGGCACGGCCAAGCCAAAGGTGGCGACTTAGGCGTAGTGGACGGCGACCCATACGGTCGGGACCTGAGGGTCGGTCCATTCGATGCGATGGCGGCAATGGGCAGGGATATCGATGTAGTCGCCGCCGCGCAACGTGATCGACTCCGCCTTGCCTTCGAATTGGAGGCGCGCGGCGCCGTGCACCACCAGCACCCACTCGTGGCGATCCTGGTCGTACCAGCGGCCGGGCTCGGTGACGTGGCCGAGGGATACGATACGCTCGATGCAGGCGCCGGGAGCGTCGATCAGGGTCGTGAACTGCTCGCCGGCAAAATTCGCAGGCACGCCGGTGCCCAGAGACCCTCGCCGCAGTGCGCTCATGGTGCGACCCTCCCCCGTTCGTCCGAGCCAGTATTGCACTACGGCCGGGACGCGAGAGCCCTAGCGTATGACGCGATCGGCGTCGCGCAATACCACATAGATCGCCGGAATGACGATCACAGTCAGCAAGGACGCAGAGGCGAGGCCGAACAACAACGAGATGGCGAGACCCTGAAAGATCGGGTCGAGCAGGATCGTCGCCGCGCCGATCATCGCAGCGAGCGCGGTGAGCAGGATCGGCTTGAAACGGACGGCCCCCGCTTCGAGCAGCGCATCCCGCAGGGTCATCCCCGCCTTGGCCTCGTGGCGCACGAAATCGACCAGCAAGATGGAGTTGCGCACGATGATGCCGGCGAGCGCAATGAACCCGATCATCGAGGTCGCTGTGAACGGCGCCGAAAACAGCCAGTGCCCGAGCAGGATCCCGATCAGCGTGAGCGGGACCGGCGTCAACACTACGAGCGGCAGGCGGAAACTGCCGAACTGCGCGACCACTAGAATGTAGATACCTACCAGCGCGGCGGCAAAGGCGATGCCCATGTCGCGGAACGTGACATAGGTGATCTCCCACTCGCCGTCCCAGAGCAGCGTGGGATGCGACTCGTCCTCCGGCTGCCCATGCAATCGAATGAGGGGCTTGGGCAGCGCACCCCACTCATGCGCATCGACGCGCGCAGCAACCTCGAGCATGCCGTAGATGGGCGCCTCGAAGGCACCGGCGAGCTCTGCCATCACCATGTCGGTGAAACGGCCGTCACGGCGGAAGATCGCCGGAGAGCCCTCCTCCACCGCGACGTCCACGACGTCGCCGAGTTCGACGACGGTCCGGTTGCCCGGCAGCGCGTTGGCGGGCACCGGCGTCGCCGCAAGGGCCTCACTCCAGGCGAGGTCGCGCTTGGGGAGGCGCACGGCGATCTCGATCGGGTCACGCCCCCCGCCACGGTGCGAATAGCCGACCGCCGTGCCACCCAGCAGCATCTGCAAGGTCTCATAGACGTCGCGCTGCTCCACGCCGTGAAACTCCAGGCGGTCCTGGTCGATCGCGACACGCAGGCGCGGCGACGGTGTGCCGATGGAGTCGTCGATGTCGATGATGAAGGGGATCGACGCGAAGATCTCGCGCAACTCAGCGACCACGGCGCGCCGAGTCGCGGCGTCGGGACCATAGATCTCGGCCAGGAGCGTCGCGAGGACCGGCGGACCCGGCGGCACCTCGACCACTCTAGCGACTGCGCCCGCGGGCAGTGCTACTGCCTTGATGCGCTCGCGCAGGTCGAGGGCGACGGCATGACTTGCCCGGCCGCGCTCGCCCCGTGGCGCAAGATTGATCTGCAGCTCGCCGAGCTCAGGCGCGGTTCGAACGTAGTAGTGACGCACCAGGCCGTTGAAGTTGAACGGCGCAGGGACTCCGGCGAAGACCTGCAGAGAGCGAACCTCCGGAATCTCGCGCGCCACGTCGGCGAGCAAGAACAGAGTCCGTTCCGTGTCTTCGAGGCTTGCTCCGGCCCGCAGATCGACGAGCAGTGCGATCTCGGATTTGTTGTCGAACGGCAACAGCTTGACCGAGACGTCCTTGGTGACGAGGAGCAGGCTTGCGGCGACCGTTGCACCGCCGACGAGCAGGAGGAAGGTCCAAGCGGAGGCGCGCGATCGGATGATCGGCCCGGCAACGCGACGGTACAGACGACCTAGCGGTCCCTCCCCGTGCCCACCGGCTGCGCCACTTTCGCCCCCCAGCCGCAGCAGCAGCCAAGGCGCCACGACTACGGCCACAAAGAACGAGAACAGCATCGCCGCCGAAGCGATCGCCGGGATGGGTGCCATATATGGCCCCATCAATCCCGACACGAACAGCATGGGCAGGAGGGCGGCGACGACGGTCAGAGTGGCGACGATGGTTGGATTGCCGACTTCGGCAACCGCGTCGATCACCGCCTCGAGGCGCGAGCGGCCGTCCGCCCGCGACCAGTGACGGGCGATGTTCTCGACCACGACGATGGCGTCATCGACCAGAATGCCGATGGCGAAGATGAGGGCGAACAGGCTGACGCGGTTGATGGAGTACCCCATCAGATTCGCGGCAAACAGCGTCAACAAGATCGTCGTGGGGATGACCACCAGAGTGACCAGGGCCGCGCGCCACCCGATGGCGACGGCGATCAGAACGACAATCGAGGCCGTGGCCAGACCAAGATGGAACAGCAGCTCGTTGGCCTTTTCGTTGGCCGTCGCCCCGTAGTCGCGCGTCACGGTCACAACAACACCCGGCGGGACCAGGTTGCCCTGCACTGCCGCCAGCCGTTCGAGCAGATCGCCGCTCACGGTGACCGCATTGGCGCCGGTGCGCTTGGCGAACGCCAGGCTGACAGCCGGCGCCCTCGTCCAGACGCCATCCGCTCCCGGCGCATCGTTCCACACTCGATGCTCCTGCGGCGCCGGCCCGAACACGACCGTAGCGACGTCCTGCACGTAGACTGGCTTTCCCTCGCGTGTGGTGATCAGGAGGGAACCGATGTCGGGCAAACCGGACAAAGTGCCGCCGGCGACCACGGTGCGCACCACGCCGGCGTCACGAATCTGGCCTGCGACGAACGAGCGGTTGGCGTCGCGCACCTTGGCAACCAGTTGTTGCAGCGTCACGCCATAGAGGGCAAGGCCCTCCGGGTCCGGCTCGACGCGCAGCTGCGTCGCGCCGCCGCCGGACAGATAGCTTAGGCCGACATCGCTCACCTTACCCAGCTCGGTGCGCAGCTCTTCGGCGACGCGGTACAAGTCGGTATCGGTCCAGCGGGATGCCACGTCCGGTCGGGGGGACAACGTCAGCGCTACGACGGCCACATCGTTGATGCCGCGACCGACGATCAGAGGCTCCGGTATGCCGATGGGTATGCGATCGAGGTTGGCGCGCACCTTTTCGTGGATGCGCATGATGGCGTCGTCGGCGTCGGTGCCAACCAGGAAGCGCGCGGTCACCATGACGCGGTCGTCTTCCGTCCGGCTATAGACGTGCTCGACACCATCGATGGCCTTGATGATCGCTTCGAGCGGCTTCGAGACGAGTTCGACGGCGTCCACGGCCTTCAGGCCATCGGCGACCACACGGATGTCGACCATCGGCACGCTGATCTGCGGCTCCTCCTCGCGCGGGATGCCGAGTAGCGCGATCATGCCCAGGCCCAGCGCCGCCAACAGGAACAGCGGCGTCAGCGGCGAGCGGATGGACGCCCTGGTCAGGCGTCCGGAAAGGCCCGGACTCAAGGCCGCACCAGGCGGTCGCCCGCCTTGAGTCCGGAAAGGACTTCGACGCCGTCGGGCCGATCTGGGCGCGGCTGTTCGCGGCCAAGCTGCACCGGCACGGCGATCACGCCGCCGCCCTGCTGGACCTGGACATAGTCGTTGCCAAAGCGCGTGATCACGAAGGCCGCCGGCACGACGAATGCCGCGCGCTCCCCGGTCGATATCCAGGCGCGCACGCGCTGGCCGACAAAATAGTCGCCAAGACCGGGCACCGTGGCATCGGCGACAACTTCGCCTTTCTCGATCTGCGGGTGGACCAGGCGAATCGTGCCGAAAAGCGGGTCGCCGTTCGCGCCGGGCTCCGTTGCCAGACCGACGAGGTCGCCGGTCTTGAGGAAGCGCGCATGCCGCTCCGGAATGCGCAGGCGCAAAATGAAATCTTGCTCGGCTACCGTGGCAACCGCATCGCCCGGCAACACCACGGTCCCAGCAGTGAGAGGCACCTTCAGTACCCGCCCCGACGTCGGCGCCAGAACATTGCCCTCGGCGAGCTGTTGCGCCAGCACCGAGCGCTCCGCGCGGCGGGCGCGATGGGCGTTGTTCGCCACGGTGAGGGCGGTGCGTGCCTCGTCCAGACGGATGCGCGGGATGGTGCCGCCGGCGAACAGAGCCTCGGCCAAAGTGAGGTCGATCTGCGCCTGGGCGACCGACGCTTCGAGGCCGGCGATCTGCGCATCGAGCGCGCCGAGCTGCAGCGCGATCTTTTCGTCGCCGATCGCGCCAAGGGTTTGGCCACGTTCGACGTGGTCGCCTTCACGAACAGCCAGATGCACGATCGTGCCGCCTATGCGCGCCCGGGCGGCGACGACGTTGCTGCTCTCGACTGTGCCGAACACCGCCTTCCTATCGGCAAGAATCGACTGCGCGACCAGGAACGTTTCCTGGGCGAGTGCCGGGCCGGCGGCGGCGAACAGGCCGCCCATCACGATCAGGGTCAGGGCGAGGTGGGTGCGCATGAGCGTCCTCATTTGGGTTGGGCGCGCCTGGCTACGCGGGCCTTGCTCCCTGGCTCACAGTAGATGCGGTGCAGGGCGGCGACTAACTCGCGCGCCGCGGGGCGGCCGATCGAGTACCAGATCATCTGGCCCTCGCGGCGCGCGGCGACGAGGCCGTCCTTACGCAACAGTGCCAGATGCTGCGAGACAGTCGAGTCACGCAGGCCCAGCATCTGCGCGAGTTCGCCCACCGGGCGCTCGCGCTCGATGAGCTGGCAGACGATCATCAGGCGGTGCCGATTGGCGAGCGCCTTCAGGAGCACTCCCGCCTTGTCCGCAGACGCGGCCATGGCGGCGATATTTATCTTCATGCTTGCGTATATACGCTTCTATGCATATTTCATCAATGCCGGCCGGGCGCTGTCGGCCGCCGCCACTGGTCAAAGGAGTTCCGCCGTGAACGTCGATCGCGCTGTTTTCGTGCTTGCAGGCACGATGATCCTGGTCAGCTTGGCTCTAGCCTGGCTGACCAGCCCCTATTGGCTGCTGTTGGCTGCCTTCGTGGGCGCCAACATGCTGCAGGCCGCCTTCACCGGCCTCTGCCCGGCGGCGGCCGTCTTTCGCAAGCTCGGCCTCCAGCCGGGCGCGGCGTTCTGCGCACGCGCACCACGCTAGCCTCGGCGCCGCCAGTCCAAACGAGAACAGGCCCGCTGGTTGGCACCAGCGGGCCTGTTTCAGATTCGCAAGGCGCGGGTGCTAGTGCACCAGCGCCGGGACTTTGTCCTCGCCGGCGTCGTCCTCTTCCGGGTCGGCTTTCTTGGGCGAGGTGTCGGCGGTGAGCTCGAAGGCGAGCTTGTCGTCGACCAACGTGATGACAACGTGGCCGCCCTTTTCGAGCTTGCCGAACAATAGCTCCTCGGCCAGGGGCTTCTTGATGTGCTCCTGGATGAAGCGCGACATCGGGCGCGCACCGAACAGCTTGTCGAAGCCCTTCTTGGCGATCCAAGCGCGCGCCTCGTCGGACATCTGGATCGACACGTTGCGATCCTGCAGCTGGGCTTCCAGCTGGAGCACGAACTTGTCGACGACGCGGGCGACGACCTCGGGCTCGAGCGACCCGAAGGCGATGATTGAGTCGAGACGGTTGCGGAACTCCGGCGTGAACAGGCGGTTGATCGCTTCCTGGTCCTCGTCGGACTTCATGCCACGGCCGAAGCCGATACCCTGCTTGTGCAACTCGGAAGCGCCGGCGTTGGTCGTCATGATCAGGATGATGTTGCGGAAATCCACCGACTTGCCGTTGTTGTCGGTGAGCTTGCCGTGGTCCATCACCTGCAGCAGCAGGTTGAACACGTCCTGGTGCGCTTTCTCGATCTCGTCGAGCAGCAGCACGGCGTGGGGATGCTGATCGACCTGGTCGGTCAACAGGCCGCCCTGGTCGAAGCCGACATAGCCCGGCGGCGCGCCGATCAGGCGCGAGACGGAGTGGCGCTCCATGTACTCGGACATGTCGAAGCGGATGAGTTCGACGCCCAGGGTGCCGGCGAGCTGGCGCGCGACCTCGGTCTTGCCGACGCCGGTGGGGCCGGAGAACAGGTAGTTGCCGATGGGCTTCTCGGGCTCGCGCAGGCCGGCGCGGGCGAGCTTGATCGACGAGGCGAGCGCCTCGATGGCCTTGTCCTGGCCGAACACGACCGCCTTGAGATCGCGTTCGAGGTGGCGCAGCACCTGCTTGTCGTCGCGGCTGACGGCCTTGGGCGGAATGCGCGCCATCTTGGCGACGACCGCCTCGACCTCACGCACGCTGATGACCTTGCGGCGCTTGCCTTCCGGCTTGAGCATCTCGGCGGCACCGACCTCGTCGATGACGTCGATCGCCTTGTCCGGCAGCTTGCGGTCGCTGATGTAGCGCGCGGACAGCTCCACGGCCGTGCGGATGGCGTCCGCCGTGTAGCGCACCTTGTGGTAGTCCTCGAAGTACGGCTTCAGGCCGCGCAGAATCTTCACCGCGTCCTCGATGGAGGGCTCGGCGACGTCGATCTTCTGGAAGCGGCGGGCGAGTGCGCGGTCCTTCTCGAAGACCGTGCGGTACTCCTTGTAGGTGGTCGAGCCGATGCAGCGCAGCGAGCCATTGGCGAGCGCCGGCTTCAGCAGGTTCGATGCATCCATGGCGCCGCCGGAGGTGGCGCCGGCGCCGATGATGGTGTGGATCTCGTCGATGAACAGGATGGCGTCCTCGTCGTTCTCGAGCTCGGTGAGAACGGCCTTCACGCGCTCCTCGAAGTCGCCGCGATAGCGCGTCCCGGCGAGCAGCGAGCCCATGTCGAGGCTGAAGATGCGCGCATCCTTCAGCACCTCGGGCACGTTGCCCTCGACGATGCGCAGCGCGAGGCCTTCGGCAATGGCGGTCTTGCCGACGCCGGCGTCGCCGACATAGAGCGGATTGTTCTTCGAGCGGCGGCAGAGAACTTGGATCGTGCGATCGACCTCGGCCTCGCGGCCGATGAGGGGATCGATCTTGCCGGCGGCGGCCTTGCGGTTGAGGTCGACGCAGTAGGCGGACAGCGCCTCAGGGCCCTTGCGGCCGGAGTTCTCCTCCTGCTCCTCGTCGGTGGCGCCGCGCACGCGACGCTCCTCGGTGGCGCCCGGCGCCTTGGCGATGCCGTGCGAGATGTAGCTGACGGCGTCGAGGCGCGTCATGTCCTGCTGCTGCAGGAAGTAGACGGCATGCGACTCGCGCTCGGAGAAGATGGCAACGAGCACGTTGGCGCCGGTCACTTCCTCACGGCCGGAGCTTTGCACATGAATGAGCGCGCGCTGGATGACGCGCTGGAAGCCCGCGGTCGGGCGCGCTTCCTCGACGCTGTCGACGACGAGGTTCGGAACCTGTTCATCGAGGTAGCCGGTGAGCTCGCGGCGCAGCGCATCGACCTCGACGTTGCACGCGTTGAGGACCGCCAGCGCGTCCTGATCTTCGGTCAGGGCGAGCAGCAGGTGCTCGAGAGTCGCGTACTCGTGGTGACGCTCGTTGGCGAGCGTCAGCGCGCGATGCAGGCTGCGTTCCAGATGGCTCGAGAAACCGGGCACTACTCTCTCTCCATGGTGCACTGAAGGGGATGCTGATGCTGGCGCGCGATCTCCACTACCCGGGCGACCTTTGTCTCTGCGACCTCGTATGTGTACACGCCACACACGCCCACCCCCTTTTGGTGAACGTGGAGCATGATCCGGGTCGCCGTCTCCCGGTCCCGATGGAACACATCCTGGATCACCTGAACGACGAACTCCATCGGGGTGTAATCGTCATTCAGCAGCAGGACCTTGTACATGTCCGGCTTCTTGGTCTTTGGCCGAGTCCGAGTCGCGAGACCCACATTGGGAGTGTTGGTGCCGTCGGGCCTTTCTGGTCTGCGCGCCATGCTGAGCTAACTACGCCTCAAATCTAGGATGGATGGCGCGGCGGTCCAGGTGCCCCGTCCGGATGGCCAGGACCGCCATTAAGAACTAGCACGGACCAGCTTAAGGTCCCGTGAAGCCCGCCGACCGCTTCCGGCCCGGCCGAAGCCAGGATTTCAGCGGCTTTCCGAGAGTACCCTCCCCTCGACCGGCCCCACAAGCAGAGGTGGCGTCGCGGCCCCCCCCTGGCGATCCGCCGGGGGCCATTCACCTGCTGTTAGCCAGCGCGGGCCACAATTGCTCGGCCGGCCAACCAGCGGCGCCGAAGGGTTCGGAGAAGTGATGCTTTACCTCCGGGACTCGCGGCCGCTAAGATTCAGCCAGCGCGTAGATGCCTGAGGATGGTGCGTTTTCGCCCGCGATGGCGCACCAGGGGGATGACGGACGAGTGCTGACGCCACGATTCTGGTCGCTGCGTATCGCGGCCATCGCTCTTGCAACGCTCTCTGTCTTCTCGACCGTCGAGGCCCGCGCAGCCGCACAGGCGGCACTCGTCATGAACGCCGTGACGGGGGAGGTTCTCTACTCCTCGAATCCCGACGTGACGACCTCGCCGGCGTCGCTCGCCAAGCTGATGACGCTGTACCTGACCTTCGAGGCGCTGGAGTCGGGCCGCCTCAAGCTCAACCAGCAACTGACCATTTCGCGCCGTGCCTCCATTCAGCCGGCGTCCAAGCTTTACCTGCAGGCGGGCCAGACCATCGCCGTGGAAGAGGCCATCCGCGGCCTGGTGACCAAGTCGGCCAACGACGTCGCCATGGTGCTGTCCGAGGCGATCGGCGGCACCGAAGAGCAGTTCGCCGCCAAGATGACGGCCAAGGCCAAGCAGTTGGGCATGAACAGCACCAACTTCCGCAACTCGTCGGGCCTGTTCCACAGCGAGCAGTACACGACGGCGCGCGACGTGGCAAAGCTCGGCATGGCGCTGATGCGCGACTATCCGAGGCAGTACCCGTACTTCTCGACGCCGAGCTTCACCTACAAGGGCACGACCCACACCAACCACAACGGCTTGCTCGGTCGCTACGCCGGCGTAGACGGCCTCAAGACCGGCTACAT
This sequence comes from Rhizobium sp. Q54, assembly GCA_945947575.1. Lineage (GTDB taxonomy): Bacteria > Pseudomonadota > Alphaproteobacteria > UBA2966 > CAIVPW01 > CAIVPW01. The sequence continues at coordinate 28,888 of CAMEYM010000011.1, read as the reverse complement.
CGACGCGTCGGGATTCAACCTCGCCGCCTCGGTGGTGCGCGGCAACACGCGACTGGTCGGTGTCGTGATGGGCGGCAAGACCGCCGCGGCGCGCGATCGCGAAATGACCGGCCTGTTCGACATGGCGTTCAACCGCATCGCCACGCTCGACTACACCAAGCAGCCGAAGCAGCCCGCTGCGGCGCCGCTGGCCATGACCAAGCCACCCGCCGCCGCTGCTCCCACGCCGACCAGGCCCGCGGTTGCCGCCGCGCCGACGGTGCCAAAGCCCACTGGCGCGCCCGAGCCGACCGGCTGGGCCATCCAGGCGGGCGCCTACAAGATCTACGACGACGCCGCGAAGCGCCTGGCCCAGGTGGCGCCGGTAGTGGTGACGAGCCTGAAGAACCCGGCCCCGATGGTCCTGCCGGACGCCAAAGGCGAAATGCACCGCGTGCGCATCGGCCAGCTGACGTTGACCGAGGCGCGCAATGCGTGCCGTCAGCTCGAGCAAAAGGGCATGGGCTGCGTGACGATCTCGCCCGCCGCTCAAGCCAACGACCTTGCGCTGGTGACGCCGAAGGGAGCGGTCGCCGCCGCCGGCCAAGCCGGGTTCGGCGACACGCTCAACGAGATCGCGCGCATGCTGCGCGCCCGAGAAACCGCGCCCGCGAAGTAGCGCGGCACCGCGCGCGCACACCACGGTTGGTGTGCCGACCGTACGATACGGAAAGTTACGGGGCCGTCTCCTAGGGCTGGTGTGTTCGTGCGCGCCGCGCAAAGAACGCGGGATTGCGCGGACCGCGTTCGCACCCGTGGCCCGTCACGCCCCTGCTCCTTTTGATGGGCAGCATGCGGACAAGATGGGGCGTGAGACGGGTCGCCGCGAGTCGCTGCGGAAAGATTCGCGCGGCGGCTTGACGCGGAAATCGCCCGCAGATTCGGTCAAGTCACGAGGAGTTGCGACCGCACTCCGATTCTCTTGTCCCTCGCGCTGCCTTCTCCCCTTGCGGGGCGAGGGTTTGCGCTAACGCTCCTTGTACCAGAGCAGTTGCGCTTCGCGTCAAGGCGTGGCGCGGACGGTCAGCCGACGGCGGAGACGCTGCGCGGACGCTTCGGTGGGCTCGCCGGGCGGCGGCCGACCGAGGTGTACGAGAAGCCGGCGGCGACGACGTCCTCCGGCCGGTAGATGTTGCGCAGGTCGATGAGCACCGGCGTGCGCAGCAGCGACTTGGCGCGGGCGAGGTCGAGGCTGCGGAACTCGTTCCACTCGGTGAGGATGACGATCGCGTCGGCGCCCTGCATGGTGTCGTAGGCGTTGTCGCAAAAGACGGTGCCGGCGAGCTCGGCGTGCTTCTTGGCCTCGGCCATGCCTTCCGGGTCGAATGCGCGCACGGTGGCGCCGTTCTTCTGCAGCGCCGGCACGATGTCGAGGCTGGGCGCCTCGCGCATGTCGTCGGTGTTGGGCTTGAAGGTGAGGCCAAGCACGGCGATGGTCTTGCCGCGCACGCTGCCGTCACACGCGGCGACGATGCGATTTGCCATCTGCACCTTGCGCTCATCGTTGACCGCAACGACGGTCTCGACGATGCGCTGGGGTGCGTTGGCGTCCTTTCCCTGAGCAACGAGCGCCAGGGTGTCCTTTGGGAAGCAGCTGCCGCCGTAGCCGGGGCCAGCGTGCAGGAATTTCTTGCCGATGCGGCCGTCGAGGCCGATGCCGCGCGCGACTTCCTGCACGTCGGCGCCGGTCGCCTCGCACAGGTCGGCGATCTCGTTGATGAAGGTGATCTTTGTGGCGAGGAACGCGTTGGCCGCGTACTTGGTGAGCTCGGCCGTCTCCAAGCCCGACATCAGGATCGGCGTCTCGTTGAGGAACAGCGGCCGGTAGAGGTCACGCAGCACGGCGCGGGCGCGATCGGTCTCGGCGCCGACGACGACGCGATCGGGGCGCATGAAGTCGTTGATGGCGGCGCCTTCGCGCAGGAACTCCGGGTTGGAGGCGACGTCGAAATCGGCGCGCGGCGCCTTCTCGGAGATGATCTTGTGGACCTTGCGGCCGGTGCCGACGGGCACCGTCGACTTGGTCACCACCACCGTGTAGTCGCGCAGGTGTTGGGCAACCTCCTCGGCGGCGGCGAAGACGTAGGTGAGATCGGCGTACCCTTCACCGCGCCGGTCGGTCGGCGTGCCGACGGCGATGAACACGGCATCGGCCCCGGACACCGGCCCGGCGAGGTCGGTGGTGAACTCGAGGCGGCCGCCGCGCACGTTATTGGCGACGAGGTCCTCCAGCCCTGGCTCGTAGATGGGCATCTTGCCGGCCAGGAGCGCCGCGATCTTGCGTTCGTCCTTGTCCACGCAGGTGACGTGGTAGCCGAACTCGGAGAAGCAAGCGCCGGACACCAGTCCGACGTAGCCGGTGCCGATCATCGCGATACGCATGGGTGCGATCTTTCTAGTTAGCTGGCCGCCTTGCGGGACGGACGGTGAACGTCGATGAGGGCTTCGAGTTGCTCGCGCACCTCGTCGCGCAAGTCTTCGCGCTGCAGCGCGAAAGCGACGTTGGCGATGACGAAGCCGGCCTTGTCGCCGCAGTCGAAACGGCGCGCGTCGCAGCGCAGGCCATGGAATGGGACCTTGCCGATCATCTTGGACAGGCCATCGGTGAGCTGAATCTCGCCCCCTGCTCCGCGCTCGCCCTTTTCCAGGACCGAGAAGATGTCGGGATGCAGGATATAGCGGCCGACGACGCCGAGGGTCGACGGCGCCTGGGCGGGCTTCGGCTTCTCGACGATGCCCTTGGCGCGCACGAGCTTGCCGTCTTCCTCGGCGATATCGAGGATGCCGTAACGCGACGTAAAGGCGGGCGGCACGTTTTCGACGCATACCAAGTTGCCGCCGACGTGAGCGTAGGCGTCCACCATCTGCTTCAGGCAGGCGGGCTCACCGAGCATGAGGTCGTCGGCAAGCAGGACGGCGAACGGTTCGTTGCCGACCAAATGACGCGCGCACCACACGGCATGGCCGAGGCCGAGCGGCTCCTGCTGGCGGGTGAAGCAGACCTGTCCGGGGCCCGGCAGCCAATCCTCAATGGCGCCAGCCTCCTTGCCGCGCCCCTGCAGCTGGTGCCTGAGCTCGTAGGAGACGTCGAAGTGATCGGCAATCGCGGTCTTGCCGCGGCCGGTGACGAAGATGAACTGCTCGATGCCTGCCGCGCGCGCTTCTTCCACCGCGTAGTGGATCAGCGGCTTATCGACGACCGGCAGCATTTCCTTGGGCTGCGCCTTGGTCGCCGGCAGGAAGCGAGTGCCCAGGCCACCCACCGGGAATACGGCCTTGCGCACGGTCTTGAGGGGAGACGCCACGATGTCCCTGTCATGCCATGGCTCCGGAAGTCAGGCAAGGCACAGGCGGGTCAGGCCGGTGCCCTAGAAGCCCCGGTGCGTTATCCGCGCAAGAGTACGTCTTTTGCCTGGTTGACCTTGGTAGCCAGAAACGTGGTGCCGCCCTGGTCGGGGTGCAGCCGCTTCATCAGGCGATGGTGCGCCGCGCGGATGTCTTCGGGCGAGGCGCCCTCCTCCAGTCCCAGCACTTCGAGGGCCTCGTCGCGCGACATGACGGTTGTGTTGCGAGGCGCCGAGTCGTCGCTCCGGGCGGTTGCGGCATCGCGCCAATCGGTCTCGCGGCGGTCGAGGTAGGCCTCGAGGAGCGCGACGGATTCGACGTCGGCCGTGCGGCATTCCTCCAACAGGAGGAGTACATCCGGCACGGCGAGCTCGCCGAGACGACGGCCGCGGAAGCGGCCCGCGAGGACGTCGCCGTCGAGGGTATCGGTGGCGTGATCGAGGCGCATGCGCACCGTGCGCGTCTCGACCACCGATTCGTTCGCGCGCGGTCCGGTGCGGGTGGCCGGGCGCGCCTGGGCGACGTTGGCGAACATCTGCCGGAACAGACGCTGCAGCGCGGGAAGGAAGAACAACGCCAACCGTCCGGAGCGCAGCAAGAACAACGACGCGGCGGCGAGCGCAGCGATGCCACCCCAGCGCACGCCCTGGGCAAGGACGCGGGGATCGACGGTGGCGAGCCGGTTGGCGGTCAGCAGAAAGAGCACGAGCGCCAGGCCGCCGAGCATGAGCCAGAGCATGAGGGCAGTCTCCTACCGCAGCTGCTGGGCGAGCAAGAGCACGTCGCCCTGGCGGCGCGCGCCGTAGTCGGCGAGCGCCTTGCGGCCACCGGCGGCGTAGACCGCGACGGCGCCCAGCAGGTCGCGCAGCTGCGAGGCCGACGAAGCGTCGAAGCGGCACCAGGCGCCGCCGCTCAGCTCGGCGATCTGGCGGAACGAGCTTTCGGCGCGGGGGTCTTGACCATCCTGAAAGACAAATACCGGCACGCCCCGCACACCCAATTCGCCCGCGAGGGCGCCGAGGGCATCGGCGTCTTCTTCCATACAGTCGCCGACGAAGACAACGGCGTTGACGCGGACGGCCTTCGCCTCGTCGAGGGCGTGGCGCAGGACACGCGCGATCTGGGTCTTGCCGGCCAGGCAGCGTACCCCGGTCATCGGGCCGATCAGCGAGGCGGAGTCCGACACCCACGCAGTCGCGCGGAAGTCGCCGAAGCCGCCGTAGTAGGCCATCTGGACATCGAGGCCACCCAAGGCTGACGTCTCGCGGAACATCTCGCCCTGGATCTGGCAGGCGCGATCCCACGCCGCCTCGCGGCTGGCGGTGGCGTCGAGGGCGAACAGCAAGCGGCCGCGCTGTCCGGCGGTGCGCACGGCGGGCACCGCGGCGAGCTTGGTGAGGAACGCGTCGACAGCGCCCCGTGTCGCGATGGGAGCGAGCGGCGCGCCCTGCTTCTTATCCGTCATGGCAACAGGCTTGGATGTAGGGAGGACCCGGTCGTCCTCAAGGCAGAGTGTAGCTGAGTAGGCACCGGCCGCTGCGCCGCAAACCGAGGTCGCCCGGGCCCGGAAAACCCACAGTTTGGGCCTGCCCACCGCTTGACCGCAGCCCTTAGGCCCCATAACACTCCCGCACCGCAACTGTGCCGTGGCGCACCTGCGGCGCGAAGACAGGTGAACGCGGCACGACGTGGCATGCCTCCAGCGTGACGCGTGACGGGGAGTGACCGGTTGGTCCAAGAAGTCGACTGCATCGTCATCGGCGCGGGGGTCGTGGGCATTGCGATTGCCCGGCAGCTCGCCCTGGCCAAGCAGGGAGTCGTGGTGCTGGAAGCGGCCGACGCGGTCGGCACGGGCACCAGCTCGCGCTCCAGCGAAGTCATCCACGCCGGGCTCTACTATCCGAAGCACAGTCAGAAGGCGTCGCTGTGCGTGCGCGGCCGGCGGCTGCTCTACCAGTACTGCCAAGAGAAGCACGTTCCGCACAAAGAGACCGGCAAGCTCATCGTCGCGACGGCGCCGGAAGAAGTGCCGATGCTGCACGATCTGCATGCCCGCGCCGTGGCGAACAGCGCCGGCACGGTCGAGTTCCTTTCGGCGGCCGAAGCGCAGCGAATGGAGCCCGCGCTGCGCTGCAGCGGCGCGCTGCACGTGCATGCCACCGGCATCGTCGACAGTCGCGCGCTGATGCTGGCGCTGCAGGCCGACGCCGAGGCGGCGGGCGCGACGTTCGTACTGCGCACGCCGTTCCGTTCCGGCCGCGCCATGGGCACGCGCTTCGAGGTGCAGGCGGGCATCGGCAAGGCGCCGACCATCCTGCGCTCGAACTGCCTGGTGAACGCCGCCGGGCTCAACGCGCAGTCCGTGGCGGAGCGCATCACGCGCATGCAGCCGAGCCTGGTGCCGAAGCGCTATCTGAACAAAGGTGTGTACTTCGCGTTGGGCGGCGCTGCGCCATTTAGCCGCCTCGTCTATCCGACGCCACGCGCAGACGGGCTCGGCATCCACTTCACGCTCGACATGGCCGGCAAGGGCCGCTTCGGTCCGGACGACGCGTGGGTCGATGAAGTGGACTACAGCGTCGATCCGGCGCGCGCGAAAGATTTCTACGCAGCAGTGCGGCGCTACTATCCCGACCTCAAGGACGGAACCTTAAAGCCGGCGTTCGCCGGCATCCGTCCCAAGATCCAGGCACCCGGCGCGCCGCCGGCGGATTTCGTAATCCAGGGGCGGGCGCAACATGGTATTCGTGGACTGGTCAACTTGTTCGGGATCGAATCACCCGGCCTGACGGCGGCGCTGGCCATCGCGGGCGACGTGGTGACCATGGTGAAGTGATGCGCGCATTCCTCTTGGCACTGGCGGTTGGCCTGACGGCCGCCCTGACTGCCGCGCCGGCCGCGGCCCAGGACTATGAGCAACTGCTGGCGGCAGGCAACGCCATGCGCTGGCAGTCGCAGAACCCCTGGAAGGTGAATCTCGCACTGGGCGTTGGCGTCACCGGGACTTACCAGTACTCGCGCGACGACCAGATCGTGGTACTGCCGCTCGTCGATGCCGAGTGGCGCGAGACCTTCTTCTTCAGCACCCAGCGCGGCATTGGTTACAACTGGATCCGCAACGATCGCACGCTGGCCGGACCCCGCATCACATTCGATTGGGGCCGTGACCCCGGCGACGACGACGCCATCGGCAACACCGAGGACATCGATCCGGCGGCGGAGCTCGGGTACTTCTGGCTGCGCTACGCCGGGCCGTGGCGCTTCAACGCCGACATCAAGTACGGGCTGGGTGGCCACGGCGGCATCCGCGGTGCACTCGGCTTCGCGCGCGGCAACAAGCTCTCCGCCAACTCCAGCCTGTTCCTCGGCGTCGAGACGCACTACGCCAGCAAGAAGTACAACTTCGCCTACTTCGGAGCCGGCGATCACGGCTTCAACGACATCACGCCCTACCTGAGCCTGGTGCGCGAGATGCGCAACGGTGGCTACGTCGCCGTGGACGGACGGGTCTCCGTCGTGTTCGGGCCGGCCGAAAAGTCGGATCTGACGACGACCTACGGCCACTCGGCCAGCTTACTGGTGGGCCGCAGGTTCTAAAGAAGCATAACCGTCACGAGGCCGAGGAAGGCGAAGAAGCCGACCACGTCCGTAACGGTGGTGACGAACACGCTGGACGAGACCGCCGGATCGACGCCGGCGCGATCGAGGCCGAGCGGGATGAGAATCCCCGCCAACGCGCCCGCCAGCAGGTTGATGAACATGGCGAGGCCGACCACTAGGCCGAGGCCTGGCTGCCCGAACCATAGGCCACCGACGATCCCGACGATCACCGCGAAGATGATGCCGTTGGCGCCGCCGACGAGTAGCTCATTGAGCACGATGCGGCCGGCGTTGGCGGTCGTCAGCGAATGGGTGGCAAGGGCGCGCACAGCGACCGCCACGGTCTGATTGCCGGCGTTGCCGCCCATGCTGGCGACGATCGGCATAAGCACCGCTGCGGCGACCATCTGCTGGATGGTGCCCTCGAAGAAACCGATCACGGCGGCCGCCAGGAACGCGGTGAGGACGTTGGCGAACAGCCACGGGAAGCGCGCCCGCGTGGTCACGCCGACCGAGCGGGCGAAGCCTGCCTCGTCGACGCCTGAAAGGGCGAGCAGGTCCTCTTCGACTTCCTCGCGCACGACGTCGATGACGTCGTCGATCATGATCACGCCGACCAGGCGGCCGTCGTCATCCACGACGCCGGCGGACGGCAAATCGTACTGCTGGAACTGGAAGGCGACCTGTTCCTGGTCCATGCCGGTGGGCAGGAACTTCTTGTCAGTGTCCATGATGTCACGCAGCGCGATGTGCCGCTTCGCCTTCAGGAACCGGTTGAGCGGGACGGTGCCGAGCGGGCGCTGCTGCGGGTCGGTGACGAACAGCTCGTAGAACTCGTCGGGCAGGTTGTCGGCGTCGCGCAGGTAGTCGATGGCCTGGCCCACGGTCCAGAACTCCGGCATGGCGATGAAAGCGCCCTGCATGAGACGGCCGGCGGACTCCTCCGGGTAGGCGAGGCTCTGCTCGATCTGGCCGCGCTCGAACGCAGGAACGGACTCGAGCACGTCCTCACGCACCTCGTCGTCGAGGGCGGCAAGCACGTGTACGGCGTCGTCGGTCTCGAGATCGGCGACGGCGCTCGCCACCTCTTCCGGGCCGAGCTGCTCGAGCACCCGTTCCTGAACGGTACCCTCAAGGCTGGCGAGGACCTCGGCATCCAGGCGGCCGCGCAACGCCTCGACGAGGGTGGCGCGCGGCGCTTCGTCCAGCTGGCTGATCAGAGATGCCGCGTCGGCGGCGTGCAGGTCGGCGACGAGAACGGCGACCTTTTCGAGATCGCCGGCCGCGATCGCTTCGCGTACGGCGAGCACCTGCTCGGGGGTGACGCCGCCGTGCTCCTCACCGGAGTCCAACGACTCGGCTACGGCGTCCTTGGACGGCTCGGCGGGGGCCTGCTCAGGGGAAGCCTTTGGCGCCGGCTCGGTCATGCGACGAGAAGCCCTCGCCCCCGGTGTGGAATTGTGCGCGGACCCTACACCCGCGCTTCACAGGCCGAAAGCGCGGCGCACACCTTCCGTCGTTTTTTTGTCTTCGGAGCTAAGCGAGGCCCGGAACGGGCCAAGTCGAGTTGGAAAGAGTGGTGCGGTTGAGAGGACTCGAACCTCCACGAGCTTGCGCCCACAGCGACCTCAACGCTGCGCGTCTACCAGTTCCGCCACAACCGCATGAATTGAGGCTTGAGGGCCCGGGGATAGCAAATCCGCGGGGGCTATTCAAGGAAATGGACGGGTCGCCGGAGCGACCTATCGCCCTACCTTGGCCCTAGATCTCGGTGATGGGCACCGTTTCGGTGATGGAGATGGCGATGTTCTCGCCCACCACGACCACCTGGCCGCGGGCGATGAGGCGGTTGTTGGCGTATATGTGGGCGTCGTCGTCCACGGACGCGCCCAGCTCGATGACAGCACCGCGGCCCATTTTGAGGAGCTGGTGGATGGGCATGCTGGCGCGGCCGAGCACCACCGAGAGCTCTACCGAGATCTCATTGAACGCGGGTTCTTTGTGGCGATTGCGGCGCGGGACGGCGCGCTTGGTGGGCATCTCCGGTGTCGACTCGCCCGGCGGGTCCATCATCATCCCGCTCATGGCGGCAGCAAGATCGTCTTCGGCCATCGATTCCCCGTGGTCGGGCGCCAGCCTTGGGGTGCCGGTGCCTTTGTTCCGTCAGGCTAGAATGCAGCCGTGAAGCTTAGCAATGAGTTAAAGCCAGTGACCGAGACGCCGCGGCCGGTCGCCTGGGAAACCAGCCCCGGACTGGTCCCCTACCCCGACGCCCTGGCGCGCATGGAAGCGCGGGTGGCGGGAATTGTCGCGGGCCAGGCGGGCGAGCTGGTCTGGCTGCTCGAGCACCCGCCGCTCTACACCGCCGGGACCAGCGCAGACCCGGCGGAGCTCTTGGTCCCGGACGCCCTGCCCGTCTACCCGAGCGGCCGCGGCGGCCGCTACACGTACCATGGCCCGGGCCAGCGCATCGTCTACGTGATGGCCGATCTGCGCCGGCGCGGCCGCGACGTGCGCGCCTACGTGCAGGCCCTTGAGGACTGGATCATTCGCAGCCTCGGCGACCTTGGGCTGCGCGGCGAGCGGCGCGAGGGGCGCATCGGCATCTGGGTCGCGGACGGCCGCGGTGGCGAGGCGAAGATTGCCGCCGTGGGCGTGCGCGTCCGCCATTGGGTGACGTTCCACGGCATCGCCATCAACGTGGACCCCGACCTGCAGGGCTTCGCGGGTATCGTGCCGTGTGGCATCCGCGATCATGGGGTCACGTCGCTGGCGGCGCTCGGGATCGGGGCGACGATGGCCGATGTTGATTCGGCGCTGCGGCGGAACTTCGAGGCGGCTCTTAGTACCGGGCCCTAAATCCGCTGCCCGCCGGCGGTACCTCTGCGACATCCTGGCTATCGACCGCCGAGACTCGCGCGGCCGGTGAGCCGCCGCGGCAGTCGCTGAGCATGCGCTCGACGGTCGCGGGCGGCCCCGAGAACACCGCCTCGACGCTGCCGTCGGACATGTTGCGGACCCAGCCGTCGAGGCCATGGGAGCGGGCGGTGCGCTCGGTCCAATCGCGATAGCCGACGCCTTGGACCCGGCCCCAGATGCGCGCCCGCACGGCGCGACGCTCGGTGGTCACGCGCCCCGCCAAAGTGCGGCGAAGCGCACGGCATCGGCGAGGTCGGCGCGGCGGGCCGCGAGCGCTTCCGCGGCCTCAATGTCCGTGCCCCACCGCTCCATCTGATAGGTCTCGTCCACCGTCGCGGCAGCATGGGCCGTGTCCTCAGACCAGGCACCGCGAATCAATCCGAGCCCGATGACCACCGAGCCGGCCGCAGCGCCGGCGAGGCGGAGGGCGATGAGGTCGGCGGCGGAAAGCCCTTCGAGCGCGGCGCGCAGCTTGGCGAGGGCCTCCGCGTCCTGGGGCGCCGGCACGATGCCATGGGTGACGCGCAAGCGTGCCCCATAGGTGGCCTCCACCCAGTCGATCATGGGCTGCCAGGCGGTAGCCTGGCGGCTGCGCAGGTCGGCGGGTGCGTCGTCGGCCGACCAGTAACAGACCAGATCCGTGTCCGCGTACTTGAGCAACGTCTGCTCGATGTGGCGACGAAGGTCATCGGCGTCGGCGGCCGCCGCCGCCAAGCTCGCCAGGCGTAGGTCGGACATGCGCGCGTTCGGCCCGACCCGCTGCCATTCATCGCGCACGGCCTCGGCGAGCGCGCGCGTCGGCAACTGCAACGGCACGCCCGGCTTCCCCGACATGCGGCGTTTGCCGGAGTGCACCTCGAAGCTGCGCCCCACAGCCACGACGGTCGGGGCGAAGCTGGCGGTATCGGGAGTCTTCTTCATCCTAGACCTGAGGTTCCCGCAATTCTTGATGGCAGATCAGCCGCTTACGGTGCGTCAATTTGCCATCCGGCGGAACGTGGCTCGGAACTGCAAAGGTGATGCTTGGAAGCGCGGGGGACGGCGTTTCGCCGAACTCGTCCTCCCCTTGTGATAGCGAATCCACCCCCGCGCTCCAAACCTCCTCAGCCTGGCCGCTTCCTTTTCTTCTGCTTCGGCACGTCGAAGCCGAGCAGCTGCCATGTCGCCGCCATGTGCTCGGGCAGCGGTGCGGTGACTTCCCATTGCATGCCGGACGGCAACCGCAGTGCCAGCGCCGCAGCGTGCAGATGCAGTTTGGGGGCGATGCCGGGCAGGTTCGCTTCAGTGCCGCCGTACTTGCGATCGCCGACGATGGGCGTGCCGATGGCCGCCATGTGGGCGCGCAACTGGTGGGTGCGGCCGGTGCGGGGCCAAAGCTCGACCCAGGCGGCGCGCGAGACGTCCTCGACGACGCGGTAGTCGGTGACGGCGCTGTCGCCCTCCTCCGACTCTTCCATCTTCTCGCGGCCCATCAGCCCCTCGGCCTTGGCGAGGGGAATGTCGATGGTGCCTTCGCTGGGCGATGGCACGCGCAGGGTCAGCGCCCAGTAGGTCTTCTTCACGGTGCGTCCGGCGAACGACTTCGCCAGGTACGCGGCGGCGCGGGCGGTGCGCGCAAGCACCAGCACGCCGGAGGTGTCGCGGTCGAGGCGGTGGACGAGCCGCGGCCGATCCTCCGAGTCGAAGCGCAGGGCATCCAGCATGCCGTCGAGGTGCTTGTCCGTGCCGGTGCCGCCCTGGACGGCGAGGCCAGGCGGCTTGTTGAGGGCGATGATGTCGTCGTCGCGGTAGAGTACGCGGGCGACGAGGTCCTCAGCATCCTTCACGCTGACGTTGCGGGCTGGCTTCTTGACGCCGGTCGCGTCCATCAGGCCCGGCAACGGCGGAATACGGATCGTCTGCCCCGCTTCGATGTGCTGGTTAGCGGTGGCGCGCTTTCCATCCACCTTCACCTGAGCGGTGCGCAGGAGCTTTTGCAGGCGGCCGTGTCCGAGCTCGGGGATGTGGCGCTGGAACCAGCGGTCGAGGCGCAGGCCGGCATCGCCGGGCACGACATCGACGGTGCGCACCGACAGGTAGTCGGACGCGGCCGCGTCGGTCTTCGTGGCGCTAGCCTTGGGCACGGCGAATTGCGGCCCATTTTTCCAGCCGCGCAGCGATCTCGGCTTCGAAACCACGCCGCGGGGGTTCGTAGAAGGTCTCGCGCGGCATCTCCGGCGGGAAGTAGTTGGCGCCGGCGAAGGCATCGGGTGCGTCGTGGTCGTATTGGTAGCCGCGGCCGTAGCCGAGGTCTTTCATGAGGCGCGTCGGCGCGTTCATGGCATGGGGCGGCGGCGCGAGCGAACCGGTCTCTTGGGCGCGTTGGGTCGCCTTGCCGAACGCGGCGTAGGACGCATTCGATTTGGGCGCCGTTGCAAGGTACAGAACCGCCTGGGCGACGGCGAGTTCGCCTTCTGGGCTGCCCAGGAAGTCGTAGGCGTCCTTGGCGGCGAGCGCATGAGTCAACGCCTGCGGGTCGGCGAGTCCGATGTCTTCCACGGCCATGCGTACCACGCGGCGCGTGATGTAGAGCGGGTCTTCGCCGCCGGCCAGCATGCGCGCCAGCCAATAGAGCGCGGCATCGGGGTCGGAGCCGCGCACCGCCTTGTGCAGTGCGCTGATCAGGTTGTAATGGCCCTCCCGCGCCTTGTCGTAGATGGGCGCGCGCTTCTGGATCGCCTCGGACAGCGCGCGCGTGTCGAGGTGCTTGGTCGTCTTGAGGGCGAATAGCTCCTCGGCGAGGTTCAACTCGTAGCGGCCGTCGCCGTCCGCCATGGCGCGCAGAGATGCGCGGGCGTCGGCATCGAGGGGAAGCTGGCGGCCTTCGAGCGCTTCGGCGCGGGCGAGCAGCGTCTCCAGTGCGTCGTCGTCGAGGCGGCGGAACACCAGCACCTGGGCGCGTGACAAGAGCGGCGGGTTGAGCTCGAACGACGGGTTCTCGGTGGTGGCGCCGATCAGGACGACGGTGCCGTCCTCGACGTAGGGCAGGAAGCCATCCTGCTGGGAGCGATTGAAGCGGTGGATCTCATCAACGAAAAGGACAGTACCCTGCCCGTCCGCGCGCCGCGCCTTGGCTGCCTCAAAGACTTTGCGCAGGTCGGCCACGCCTGAGAACACCGCCGAAAGCTGCTCGAAATGCAGGCCGGTGTGCTGGGCCAGGAGCCGCGCCACCGTCGTCTTGCCGGTGCCGGCCGGGCCCCACAGGATCATCGAGGCGACGCGGTTGGCCGCCACCATGCGTCCGATGGGGCCGATGGGGCCGAGCAGATGCTCCTGGCCGACGACATCTTCCAGCCGGGCCGGGCGCAGCCGCTCGGCGAGCGGTCGCGGCGCCGAATCGGCGAGGTGCGCGGCTTCGAAGAGAGACGACATCATCCGACGAGATAGACCTTGGCCGCGGCAAAAGCCAGCCGGGCCGGCCGGGCGCTAGGTGGCGCGGCGGGCCCTGGTCCTGGCGGCCTTGCGGGCGGCTGCAACGCGTCCACGCTAGCGCGGCGCGCCTTCGCGATGGTGCGAGCTTCCGGCATGGAGCCCTCCGGTGCGGATGGGATCAGATACGTCGTGGCTCGAGGCTGGCGCGCGATCAAGGCCGCGCCGGGCGATCAAAGGGGGTGCTTCGTTTGGAGCGGCCCTAGCGCCGCTGCATCTGCACGCCGGCGCAGGCCCAGCCGGTGACGATGTATTTCTCGTGAGTCGTGCTGATCTGGCTGCAGTGCGGGAAGGTGAAGTTGGCGGGGAACATGAGCACTTTCCCCTTCTTCGCCTCGCAGATGTACTTCTGCAGCAGGAACTCGGTGCCGCCGCCGGGCACATCGTTGAGATACAGCAGGAACACGAGATGGCGGTCGACGGTGCTGCCGATCGCGTCGCAGTGCCAGGTGTGATAGCCGCCGCCCGGCTTGTAGTACTGGAAGTGCGGCAGGCTCTTGAAGGCGACCGGCTCGGCCCACGGCGCGCGCGTGTCCTTGTAGTAGCGCGGGATCATCGCCGTGAACTGGCGCATCACCGAGTTGTAGCCGCTGGCGTCCGGGGACGGGATCTTCGGGTTGTTGCGCGGCAGGCGTTCGACGGCGAGGTCTTCCGAGTCTTTGACCTTCTTGTTGACCTCGTAGTTGCCGGTGAGGCCCGGGCCGGTGAGGCCGAGCTCGCGGCAGGTCTTGAACATGTCGATGAGCTTGTCGCAGACGCTGACGTCCTCGAGATAGTACTCGCGGACGAAGTTCATGATCGGGTTCGCCTGGTCGGCCGCCGACGCGATTTCCTGCTGCGCTTGGTCCATGGGGGAATCCTAGCTCCGGGGCCCCAAAACAGTCGAGGCGCCTCTCGGCGCCTCGATCCGCATTTCTATATCGCTCGGGACTAGCCCGCGGCCTGGACGTCGCCCGCCCAGCCCGCCGAGCCCTCGCCGGCGTTCTGGTCGGGACCGGAGTCCTGGCCCTTTGCCTCGGGGTCGCGATCGACGAGCTCGATGACCGCCATCGCGGCGGCGTCGCCGTAGCGGAAGCCGGCCTTCATGATCCGGGCATAGCCGCCCGGGCGGCCCTTGTAGCGCTCCGACAGCGTCGTGAAGAGCTTTTCGACGATGGCGTTGTCGCCGAGCTGCGCCAGCGCCTGGCGGCGTGCGTGCAGGCCGCCGCGCTTGCCGAGCGTGATGAGCTTCTCGGCCACCGGCCGGAGTTCCTTGGCTTTGGGCAGCGTGGTGGTGATCTGCTCGTGCTTGAACAGCGACGCGGCCAGGTTCTGCAGCAGCGCCTCGCGGTGGGCGCTGGAGCGGCTGAGGCGGCGGCCTCGGTTCAAGTGACGCATGGCGGTTCCCTACTTATGTTGGCGCCCCGCGCCCCGGGAGGGGCGCGAAAACGCAAGACTAGTACTGGTCTTCGAGCTTCTTGGCCAGTTCCTCGATGTTCTCAGGCGGCCAGTTCGGCACTTCCATGCCGAGGTGCAGGCCGAGCTGGGCGAGGACTTCCTTGATCTCGTTCAGCGACTTGCGGCCGAAGTTCGGAGTGCGGAGCATCTCCGCCTCGGTCTTCTGGATCAGGTCGCCGATGTAGACGATGTTGTCGTTCTTCAGGCAGTTGGCCGAACGGACCGACAGCTCGAGTTCGTCCACCTTGCGCAGCAAGTTGCGGTTGAACTCGGGCTCGGGGCGCTCTTCCTTGCGCTCCTCGGCAACCGGCTCCTCGAAATTGATGAAGAGCTGCAGCTGGTCCTGCAGGATGCGCGCGGCGTACGCGACCGCGTCTTCCGGCGTGATGGTGGCGTTGGTCTCGAGCTCCATCGAGAGCTTGTCGTAGTCGAGGTACTGGCCGGCGCGGGCGTTCTCGACCTTGTACGAAACCTTGCGCACCGGGCTGTAGACGGCGTCCACCGGGATCAACCCGATGGGGCGGTCTTCGTCGCGGTTGTAGTTCGCAGCGACGTACCCCTTGCCGGTCTCAACGGTGAGTTCCATCGACAGCTTGGCGCCTTCATCGAGCGTGCAGATCACGATGTCGGGATTCATGATCTCGATGTCATGGCCGGTCTCGATCTTGCCGGCGGTGACTTCACCAGGGCCGTCGGCCTTGAGCGTCATGCGCTTCGGGCCGTCGCCATGCATGCGCACGGCGAGCGTCTTGATGTTGAGGACGATGTCGGTGACGTCTTCGCGGACGCCCGGGATCGTCGAGAATTCGTGCAGGACGCCATCGACCTGAATCGCCGTCACCGCCGCCCCCTGCAGGGACGAGAGCAGGACGCGGCGCAGGGCGTTGCCGAGGGTCATGCCAAAGCCGCGCTCAAGCGGCTCGGCGACCACGGTCGCACGGCGTGAAGGATCGTGACCGGGCTCGACGACGAGCTTGCCGGGCTTGATCAGTTCTTTCCAGTTCCGTTGGATGATCACGTGCATTCAACCTTCCATTTCCGGGGGCAAGCCCGGGGTTGACCTCATATAAGGTCGGACCAAACCGCTTACTGCCTTTGGTCCCACGCCGGGCAAGCCCAAGGCGGGCCCGCCGGCGGCACGCTCAAACGCGGCGTCGCTTCGGCGGCCGGCAACCGTTGTGGGGTATGGCGGATACGTCTTTGATGGACGTAATGGTGAACCCCACCGCTTGCAAGGCGCGCAGTGCCGATTCGCGGCCTGAGCCGGGACCGGAGACGCGCACCTCAATGGTCTTCACGCCGTGCTCCATCGCCTTGCGGCCCGCGTTCTCAGCCGCGAGCTGGGCAGCGTACGGAGTTGACTTGCGCGATCCCTTGAAGCCCTGCTGACCCGACGAGGACCACGCGATGGCGTTGCCCTGCGCGTCGGCGATAGTCACGACCGTGTTGTTGAACGTCGCACTCACGTGGGCCACGCCCGACGTGATGTTCTTCCGTTCCCTGCGCTTTACACGCCCTGCAGGTTGATCAGCCATTGAGACTCCTAGTGCCCGCCGTGGAGCGCGATTGAGTTAGCCCCTGGGGGCAGTCTTCTTGCCGGCGATAGCCTTTGCCGGCCCTTTGCGCGTACGCGCGTTAGTGTGGGTACGCTGACCGCGCACCGGGAGCTTGCGGCGGTGCCGCAGGCCGCGATAGCAGCCGAGGTCCATGAGGCGCTTGATGTTCATCGCCACTTCGCGCCGCAGGTCGCCCTCGACGACGTAGTCGCGGGCGATGAGGTCGCGGATCTGCGCAATCTCGGCGTCGGTCAGTTGGCTGACGCGGCGCTCGGGCGCAATATTGACCTTGGTGCAGATCTCAACGGCCGTGGTCGGTCCGATGCCATAGAGGTACCGGAGAGCGATCACGACACGCTTGTTCGTCGGGATGTTTACGCCAGCGATGCGCGCCACCGCGTTATTCCTTGCCCAGAGTTCGCCGATTCGTGTTGGTTGCCAGTCGAGTTCGGACACCGGCCCAAAAGACGGTCGCCCAAGTTCCTTCGTCCCGTGCCAGTAGGCGCCCCGCGCCAATAGGCATCCCGGGCCCGCCGCGTGGACCCGAAAAGCCCGTGATTATTGGAGCCGCCCCCTGATAAGTCAAGCTACGTGAACCCCTTCGTCCCCGCCCGTTTCCGCGCCCAAAGGTCGCGGCCTATGCCCGGCCGTGGCCCTCAAGCGGCCTTCAGCAGCTGGCCGAGCTTCTTCGTCACCTCGTCGATGGCGGCCATGCCGTCCACCTCGCGCAGCGCGCCCTTGGCCTTGTAGTAGGGCAAGAGCGGCGCGGTCTGGCGGTCGTAGGCCTCCAGGCGGGTGCGCACCGTCTCCGGCTTGTCGTCGGGGCGGCGCACGAACTCGGTCCCGCCACAGGCGTCGCAGACGCCCGGCTTCTTGGTCTTCTTGAAGGTGTCGTGGTAGCCGGCGCCGCACTTCTTGCAGGAGTAGCGGCCGGAGATGCGCTCGACCATGGCGTCGTTGTTCACCACGAGCTGGATGACGTGGTCGAGCTTGACCTTGCGGCCTGCCAACATCTTGTCGAGCGCCTCGGCCTGGCCGACGGTGCGCGGGAAGCCGTCGAGGAGGAACCCCTTGGCAGCGTCGGGCTGGGCGATGCGCTCGCCGATCATCTTGATGAGGATCTCGTCGGGCACAAGCTCGCCGCGATCCATGATGGCCTTGGCCTGCTTGCCGATCTGGCTGCCGGCGGCGACTTCGGCGCGCAGCATGTCGCCGGTCGAAAGGTGCTTGAGACCGTAGGTCTCCTGCAGGCGCTGTGCCTGGGTGCCTTTGCCCGCTCCCGGCGGACCGACGAGGATGACGTTCATGCCCAGAGGACCCGCGACTGGCGTCACTTCTTGCCGCCGCGCAGGCGCGACTTGCGGATCAGGCCCTCGTACTGGTGGGCGAGCAGGTGCGACTGGATCTGAGTGACCGTATCCATGGTCACCGTGACGACGATCAGCAGCGACGTGCCGCCGAAGTAGAACGGGACCGCGAGGCGTGAGATCAGGATCTCAGGCAGCAAGCAGACCGCGACCAGGTAGAGCGCACCGATGGTGGTGAGTCGCGTCAGCACGAAGTCGAGATGGTCGGCGGTGTTCTTGCCCGGACGAATGCCGGGAATGAATCCGCCGTGCTTCTTTAGGTTGTCGGCGGTATCGACCGGGTTGAAGACGACGGCCGTGTAGAAGTAGGCGAAGAACACGATGAGGCCGCCGTAGATCAACAGATACGCGGGCTGGCCCCGGCCTAGGAGAGCCGTGAAGCTCGCCAGCCAGCCGGTAGCGCCCTGGGTCGCCGAAAACTGCGCGATGGTGATCGGCAGAAGCAGCAGCGACGAGGCGAAGATCGGCGGGATCACGCCCGAGGTATTGAGCTTGAGCGGCAGGTGCGAGGCCTCGCCTCCGAACATGCGGTTGCCGACCTGGCGCTTTGGGTACTGCACCAAGATGCGGCGCTGGGCACGCTCCATGAACACGATGAACGCGACGACGGCGACCGAGCCGACCAGCAGCAACAGGATGATGCCGACCGAGATCGCGCCGGTGCGACCCAATTCGAGGGTGGCCGCGAGCGCTGAGGGCAGGGCCGCGACGATGCCGGCCATGATGATCAGCGAGATGCCGTTGCCGACGCCGCGCGCAGTAACCTGCTCACCGAGCCACATCAGGAACAGCGTGCCGCCCGTCATGGTGACAATGGCGGTGAAGCGGAAGTAGATGCCCGGATCGATGACGGCAGAGCCGCCGACTCCGCTCGTCAGATTCTCGAGGCCTACGGCGATGCCGTAGGACTGCAGCACCGCGAGCAGCACGGTGCCGTAGCGCGTGTACTGATTGAACTTCTTGCGGCCGGCCTCGCCCTCTTTCCAGATCGTCTCGAGACGCTTCGAGACGGTCCGCATCAGCTGCATGATGATGGAGGCCGAGATGTACGGCATGATGTTCAACGCGAAGATCGTCATGCGGGACAACGCCCCGCCTGCGAACATGTCGAACATGCCGAGGATGCCGCCCTGGTTCTGGGCGAAAATCTCCTCCATCACGACTGGGTCGATGCCCGGAATCGGGATGTAGGTGCCCATCCGGTACACGATCAACGCGAAGATCGTGAACCAGATGCGCTTCTTGAGCTCGGTCGCCTTCGAGAAGGCGCCGAAATTGATGTTGGAGGCTAGCTGTTCTGCAGCGGAGGCCATTGGGGGTTGTCCTGCCCCCAGCCCTACGACTTAGAAGGAGCGGCGCCCCCGGCTGGCGCTTTGGGGGCCTTGGCCTTCTTCTCGCCGCCTTCGGCGGCGGGAGCGGCCTCTTTCTTTTCCTTCTTGGGCTTGGCTTCGGCCGCAGCGGCAGCCGCTTCGGCCTTCACCTTCTTCTTCGCGGCGTTACGCTCCCAGATATGGCCGATCTTGCGCGCCGGCTCCTTCGGCGGCGGCGGCAACGTCAGCGTGCCGCCGGCCTTCTCGATGGCGGCGAGCGCCGGCTTGGAAGCCGCGGCGGCTGCGATGGTAACCTTGGACTTCAGCTCTCCATTCCCTAGGACTCGGACGCCGTCCTTGGCGCGCCGGATGACGCCGGCGCCAATCAGCGCCGCGGCATCAACCGTTACCTGGGCATTGAGCTTGCCGGAATCAATGGCGGCCTGGATGTCGCCGACATTCACTTCCTGATAGCGCTTCTTGAAGATGTTGTTGAAGCCGCGCTTCGGCATGCGCATGTGGAGCGGCATCTGACCGCCCTCGAAGCCGTTGAGCGCGACGCCGGTGCGCGCGGTCTGGCCCTTACCGCCCTTGCCCGACGTCTTGCCGAGGCCCGAGCCGATACCACGGCCGATGCGCTTACCCTTTTTGAAGGCGCCGTGCTTGCGCCCCAGTTCGTTGAGCTTCATGACGTCCTAACCGATCTCCTCGACGATGAGGAGGTGCTTGACCCGATCAATCATGCCGCGCACCGAAGGAGTGTCCTCCAGCTCGCGCGTGCGATGACGCTTGTTCAGTCCCAGACCCTTCAGGTTCTCGTGCTGGCGCTCGGGCCGGCCGATGTAGCTGCCGATCTGGGTGACGCGAATCTTCTTCTTCGCCGCCATGTTGCTTAGGCCTCCGCCTCAGCTTCTTCCGCCACCGCGCCATCCTTCTTGCCAGCACGGCCCAGGATCTGGTTGACCGAGCGGCCACGGCGCGCCGCGACGACGCGCGGGCTCATGGCGCTCTTCAGCGCGGCGAAAGTCGCCTTGACCATGTTGTAGGGGTTCGAGGTGCCGATCGACTTGGCCACCACGTCGGCAATGCCGAGTGTCTCGAACACAGCGCGCATCGGACCGCCGGCGATGATGCCGGTACCCGGAGGAGCGGCGCGCACGACAACACGGCCCGCGCCGTAGGTGCCCGATAGGTCGTGATGGAGCGTGCGGCCCTCGCGCAGCGGCACGCGGATCATCGCGCGCTTCGCAGCATCGGTGGCTTTGCGGATGGCTTCCGGAACTTCGCGTGCCTTGCCGTGGCCGTAGCCGACGCGGCCCTTCTGGTCACCGGCAACGACGAGAGCGGCGAAGCCGAAGCGACGGCCGCCCTTCACCACCTTGGCGACGCGGTTGACCGCGACGAGCTTATCGACGATCTCGCCGTCGCCACGCTCGCGGTCACCACCACGCTCGCGATCACGATCACCGCCGCGGCCACGACCGCGGCCACGGCCGCGCTGTTCGCCAGCGTTGTCGGCCTGCGGCTCGGCCGTCTCGGGTTGGTTGGCTGCTGCCATGAGATTCTTCCTGATTAGAACTTGAGGCCGGCTTCACGGGCGCTGTCAGCCAACGCCTTGATGCGGCCGTGGAAAATGTAGCCGCCGCGATCGAAGATGACTTCGCTGACGCCCGCCGCCGTCGCTCGCTGCGCGAGAAGGGCGCCGACCTTGGAAGCGGCGTCCTTGGTCGCACCCGACTTGAGCGAACCCCTGAGGTCCTTCTCCAAAGTCGATGCAGCGGCGATGGTGACGCCCTTCGCGTCGTCGATCACTTGGGCGTAGATGTTCTTGCCCGAGCGGAACACGGTGAGGCGCGGGCGCGTGCCGGCGGCCTTGCGGACGCGATAGCGTACGCGGCGCTGGCGGCGATCGAACCGTTCGGCTGGCTTGGCCATGGCTACTTCTTCTTGCCTTCTTTGCGCAGAATGTACTCGTCCGAATACTTGATGCCCTTGCCCTTGTAGGGCTCCGGCGGACGGAAGGCGCGGATGTCGGCGGCGACCTGGCCAACCTTCTGGCGATCCGCGCCGAACACCTTGATCTCCGTGGGCTTGCCGACCGTGATCTTGATGCCTTCCGGAATGGGGTAGAGGACATCGTGCGAGAACCCGAGCTGCAGCTTGAGGTTCTTGCCCTCGAGGGCGGCGCGGAAGCCGACGCCGACGATCTCGAGGTCCGTCGAAAACCCGGTATCGACGCCATGCACCATGTTGTTGATCAGGGTGCGGGTCATCCCCCACATGGCGCGCGCCTTGTCGCTGTCGTCCTTGGCGGTGACGGCGATGGTGCCGCCGTCGGCCTTGGCGGCGACCTCAGACACGAGCTTCATGGTCATCGCACCGACCTTACCCTTGGCCGATACGGTGTCGCCCTTGACCTCGACGGTGACGCCCTTGGGCACGGCGATTGCTTTTTGTCCGATGCGCGACATGACAGTTCTTGTGGCTAGATCACGTTGCAGAGAACTTCGCCGCCGACGTTCTGCGAGCGCGCTTCCGAATCGGACAGCACGCCCTTGGGCGTCGACAGGATGGCGATGCCGAGACCGTTGCAGATCTGGCCGAGGTCGGCGATGCCCGAATAGACGCGCCGACCCGGCTTCGAGACCCGCTTGATCGTGCGGATGACGGGCTCGCCCTCGTGGTACTTGAGCTCGATGCGGAGCGCCGCGTGGCCCTCCTCCTCGATGCGCTCGTAGCCACGGATGTAACCCTCGCGTGCCAACACTTCGAGCACGTTGACGCGGAACTTGGAGGCCGGCGTCAGCACCGCCGGCAAGCGGGCGCTCTGCCCGTTGCGGATGCGGGTGATCATGTCACCGAGTGGATCGGTCATCGACATCTGAAGATCCCCCCGCCTACCAGCTCGACTTGACCATGCCCGGGATCTGACCACGCGAGGCCAGATCACGCAGGATGATGCGGCATACCTTGAAGCGGCTGTGGACCCCGCGCGGACGGCCCGTAACCTCGCAACGATTGCGGATGCGGACCTTGGACGAGTTGCGCGGCATCTCAGCGAGCTTCAAGCGCGCCAGGAAGCGATCTTCCTGAGCAACATTCTTGTCCTTCGCGATTGCCTTCAGCGCGGCGCGCTTGTCGGCCATCTGCGCCACCATCTTCTGGCGCTTCTTGTTGCGGTAGATCGAGCTGGTCTTAGCCATTCGATTGATGCCTCTGCCTTGTCTTAGTTTCTGAACGGCATGCCGAAGCTCGCGAGGAGCTCCTTGGCGTGCTCGTCGTTGGTCGCCGTGGTGCAGATGATGATGTCCATACCGCGCACCTGGTCGACCTTGTCGTAGTCGATCTCCTGGAAGACGATCTGCTCCTTCAGGCCCATGGCGAAGTTGCCGCGGCCGTCGAAGCTCTTGCCGTTCAGTCCGCGGAAGTCGCGAACGCGCGGCAGCGCCATGTTGATCAGACGGTCGAGGAACTCGTACATGCGCTCGCGCCGCAGAGTCACCTTGACGCCGATCGGCATGCCCTCGCGCAGCTTGAAGGTCGCGATCGCCTTATTGGAGCGGACGACCTGCGGCTTCTGGCCCGAGATCGCGGTCAAATCGTTGACCGCGCCGTCGATGAACTTGCGGTCGTTGACCGCCTCACCGACGCCCATGTTGATGACGATCTTGTCCAGCTTCGGAACCGCCAACTTGTTGGCGAGACCGAACTTCTCGGCCAGCTTGGGCCGAATGTCCTTTACGTAGCGTTCGCGAAGGCGCGCCGCCATAACCAGCTCCTAGAGATCGATTACTTCGCCGGACAGCTTCGCGACTCGGACCTTGCGGCCGTTCTCGAGAAACTTGTAACCGACGCGGGTGGGCTTGCCGAGTTTGGGATCGACCAGCGCAACCTTGGAAATATGCAGCGGCGCTTCCTTTTCGAGGATGCCGCCAGGGCTCGTTTGGCTCGGACGGGTGTGGCGCTTGATCATGCGCACGCCCTGAACGAGCACGCGCTCTTCCTTGCGCAGCACGCGCAGCACCTTGCCGCGCTTGCCCTTGTCCTTGCCCGAGAGGACGACGACTTCATCGCCCTTCTTGATGCGGAACTTTGGATTGACCTTAGCTTCCATGACCAGGCGTTTCCTAGAGGACTTCCGGAGCCAGGCTGACGATCTTCATCTGTGCCTTGGCGCGCAGCTCGCGCGTCACCGGCCCGAAGATGCGCGTGCCTACCGGCTCGCCCTGCGCGTTGACCAGCACCGCGGCATTGCGATCGAAGCGGATCGAAGTGCCGTCGGAGCGGTGAATTTCCTTGGCGGTCCGCACGACGACGGCGCGCGAGACTTCGCCCTTCTTCACGCGGCCGCGCGGAATCGCTTCCTTGATAGCGACGACGATGATGTCGCCGACCGTCGCAGTCTTGCGGCGGGTACCGCCGAGCACCTTGATGCACTCGACGCGGCGAGCGCCCGAGTTGTCAGCGACGTCGAGATTGGTTTGTGTACGGATCATGGCCTTACATCGGCTGCGTCGTCAGACGCGCTCGACGACCTCCCAGGTCTTCAACTTGGAGAGCGGACGGCATTCGCGGATGCGAACACGGTCGCCGACCTTGTACTCGTTCTTCTCGTCGTGGGCGTGGAACTTGGACCGCCGGCGGATGAACTTCTTGTACTTCGGGTGCGCGACACGGCGCTCAACCTGCACAACAACGGTCTTGTTGGGCTTGTCGCTCACCACTTCGCCTACGAACTCGCGTGCCGTCACTTGATCTTCTCCTACTTCGCCGACTTCTTCTTCGCCGGCGCGGTGGTCTTGGCGGCGCGCTTAGGTGCGCCCTTGGTCTCTGCGCGCGCGCGCTGACCGACGATGGTCTCGATGCGCGCGATGTCGCGGCGCACTGTACGGATGCGCGCAGTATTGGTGAGCTGGCCCGACGACTTCTGGAAGCGCAGGTTGAACGCCTCCTTGCGCAGCTGCAGGACTTGCGTCTGCAGCTCGTCGGCCGACTTACCCTTGAAATCTTCGCCCTTCATCGTCGTCTTCCTTAAGCGGCGGCGTGGCCCGGGCGCACCACGATCTTGGTGCGCACCGAGAGCTTCGCCGCCCCCAGCATGAATGCCTCGTTGGCGAGCGCCGACGGCACACCGTCGAGCTCGAACATGATCTTCCCGGGCTCGATGCGCACGACCCAGTATTCGGGCTGACCCTTACCCTTGCCCATGCGGACTTCGGTCGGCTTCTTCGACACCGGCACGTCCGGGAATACGCGGATCCACATGCGGCCCGAGCGCTTGATGTGACGCGTGATGGCACGGCGGCAGGCTTCCAGCTCGCGCGCGGTGACGCGGCCAGCGGTCAGGGCCTTCAGGCCGAAAGCGCCGAAGTTCAGCGACGAGCCGCCCTTGGCCTTGCCGTGAATACGGCCCTTGTGCGCCTTGCGGTACTTCGTACGTGCGGGTTGCATCATGACAGTAACTACTCAGCTTTTCTTTAGCGCTGGACCTGTTGCTCGGCGCGACGCTTGTCCTGAGCCATCGGATCGTGGGCCAGGATCTCGCCGCGGAACACCCACACCTTGACGCCGCAGGTACCGTAAGCGGTCTTCGCCGTGGCGGTGCCGAAGTCGATGTCGGCGCGGAGCGTGTGCAGGGGCACGCGACCCTCGCGATACCACTCGACGCGGGCGATTTCGGCGCCACCCAGACGGCCGCCGCAGTTGATGCGGATGCCTTCGGCACCGAGACGCATGGCCGACTGCACGGCGCGCTTCATGGCGCGGCGAAACGCGACGCGGCGCTCGAGCTGCTGGCTGATGCCTTCGGCGACGAGCTTGGCGTCGATCTCCGGCTTGCGAATCTCCACGATGTTCAGGTGCACGTCCGAGCCGGTCATCTTGGACAGGTCGGTGCGCAGCTTCTCGATGTCGGCGCCCTTCTTGCCGATGACGACACCCGGGCGAGCCGTGTGGATCGTAATGCGCGCCTTCTTGGCGGGGCGCTCGATGACGATGCGCGATACGCCGGCCTGCGCTAGGCGCGTTTCGAGGTAGGCGCGGATGCCCAGATCCTCGTGGAGGATCCTGGCGTACTCATCGCCCGCCGCGTACCAACGCGAGTCCCACGTGCGGTTGATACCGACGCGCAGCCCGATCGGATTGACCTTTTGACCCATGCTTATTCCTCAGCTTCCGCGCGCTCACGCACGACGACGCGGAGCTTGGAGAACGGCTTTTCAATTCGCGAGCCGCGACCGCGGGCACGCGCGTGCAAACGCTTCATCACCATGCCGCGGCCGACGGTCGCCTCGGCGACATACAGACGATCGACGTCGAGCTGGTGATTGTTCTCGGCATTGGCGATCGCCGACTGCAGGACCTTCCGCACGTCCTTGGCGATGCGCTTCTTGGAGAACGACAGCTCGGCGACGGCGCGGTTGACGTCCATGCCGCGGATTTGCTCCGCTACAAGGTTCAACTTGACGGCGCCCGTGCGCAAGGACTCGGCGGTAGCCGCCGCCTCATTCTCGGCCAAATCTCTCGGTCGTGCCTTCTTGCTCATCGCAGTCTTCCTTAGGCCCGCTTGGCCTTCTTGTCGGCGGCGTGACCGGTGAAAGTGCGCGTCGGCGAGAACTCGCCGAACTTGTGGCCCACCATCGCCTCGGTAACGAGCACCGGCACGAACTTCTTGCCGTTGTAGACGCCGAACGTCAGGCCGACGAACTGCGGCAGGATCGTGGAACGGCGCGACCAGATCTTGATGATGTCGTTACGACCCGACCCCTGCGCCTTCTCCGCCTTGCGCAACACGAAGCCATCGACGAACGGGCCCTTCCAGACAGAACGAACCACGTGCCTACCTCTTCCTCTTGCGCCGCGTCTTGAGAATGAAAGCTTCGGTGCGCTTGTTCTTGCGCGTCGGCTTGCCCTTGGTCGGCTTGCCCCACGGCGTCACCGGGTGACGGCCACCCTTGGTGCGGCCTTCGCCGCCACCGTGCGGGTGATCGACCGGGTTCATCGCGGTGCCGCGGACCGACGGGCGAATGCCGAGCCAACGGCTGCGGCCGGCCTTGCCGATCTTCTGGTTCTTGCGATCGGGGTTGGACACCGCGCCGATCGTCGCCATGCACTCGCCGCGCACCATGCGCTGCTCGCCCGAGTTCAGCTTGATCAGGGCGTAGCCCGCATCCTTGCCAATCAGCTGGGCGTAGGTGCCGGCGGAACGAGCGATCTGGCCGCCCTTACCCACCCGCATCTCGATGTTGTGGATGATGGTGCCGACCGGGATGTTGCGCATCGGCATGGCATTGCCGGGCTGGATGTCGACGCGCTCACCGGCGACGATGCTGTCGCCCACGCGCAGGCGCTGCGGGGCGAGGACATAGGCGACCTCGCCGTCGGTGTACTTCACCAGCGCGATGAACGCCGAGCGATTGGGATCGTACTCAAGTCGCTCGACAGTCGCCGGCATATCGAACTTGCGGCGCTTGAAGTCGACGGTGCGCAGCAGCTGCTTGTGACCGCCGCCCTGATGACGCGTCGTGATACGGCCGTGGTTGTTGCGGCCGCCGGAGTTGGTCTTGCCCTTGGTCAGCGCCTTGACCGGACGGCCCTTGTAGAGCTGCGAACGGTCGATGAGCACCAGGCCGCGACGGCCGGGCGTAGTCGGACGGTATTGCTTCAGTGCCACGGCTAGATCCCCGCCGTTACATCGATGGACTGGCCCTTTTGCAGGGTAACCATCGCTTTCTTGGTGTCGGAACGACGCCCCACGAACCCGCGGAAGCGCTTGACCTTGCCCTTGGTGCGCAGCGTGTTGACCGCCACGACCTTGACGTCGAACAGGCCTTCGATCGCGGCTGCGATCTCGGGCTTGGTCGCGTCCATGGCGACCTCGAAGGTCACCTGGCTGTGCTCGGAGCCCATCGTCGACTTTTCGGTGACGACCGGCGCGCGGATCACTTCGTACATCCGCGCCTTGGAAATCTTCTCGGTCTTCATGACAGGCGCTTCTCGAGTTGCTCGACGGCGGTCTTGGTGAGCACCAGGACGTCGCGGCGCAGGATGTCGTAGACGTTGGCGCCGATGGAGGGCAGCACGTCGATGCCCTTCATGTTGCGGGCAGCGCGCGCGAAACCCTCGTCGACGGCTTCGCCGTCGATGATCAGCGCCGACTCCCAACCCATCGCCTTGAACTTCTTGGCGAGACCGGCGGTCTTGCCGTCGGTCAGCTTGGCGCCATCGACGATGAACAGCTTGCCCTCGCGCTGCTTGTCGGACATCGCGGTCTTCAGACCGAGCGCCCGGATCTTCTTGTTGAGCGAGAAGGCGTGGCTGCGCACGACCGGGCCAAAGATGATGGCGCCGCCGCGGAACTGCGGCGAACGCATCGAGCCCTGGCGGGCGTTGCCGGTGCCCTTCTGCTTGAACGGCTTCTTACCGGTGCCCGAGACCTCGGCAATGTCCTTGGTCTTGTGCGTGCCGGCCTGGCGCTTGGCGAGTTGCCAGCGCACAACCTGGTGCAGGATGTCGGGACGCGACGGCAATCCGAAGATCGCGTCGGCGAGATCGACCGTGCCGGCCTTGCCGTTGTCGAGGGTGACGACGTTGACCTTCATGATCAGCCCTCCGCCTTTGCTTCGGCAGCAGGCGCGTCGGCCTTCTTACCCTTGCCGCCCTTGACGCCAGCCGGGAACGGCTTCTCGGGCATCTTCTTCTTGGTGGTCTTCACCGCATCGGTGATGCGCACCCAGGTGCCCGGCGCGCCCGGCACGGCGCCCTTGAGCACGATCAGGCCGGTGTCTTCCTCGGTCGAGACGACCGAGAGGTTCTGGATGGTGGCGCGCACCTGGCCCATATGGCCGGCCATGCGCTTGCCCTTGAAGACGCGACCCGGATCCTGACGGTTGCCGGTCGAGCCATGCGAGCGGTGCGAGATCGACACGCCGTGGCTCGCCTCGAGGCCGGCGAAGTTGTGGCGTTTCATCGCGCCGGCAAAGCCCTTGCCGATCGTGATGCCGCACACATCCACCAGTTGGCCGGCGACGAAGTGGCCGGCCGTCAACTCCGCACCGACATCGACGAACGCGTCGGCGGAGATGCGGAACTCGGTGACCTTTTGCTTCGGCTCGACCTTGGCCTTGGCGAAGTGGCCGCGCATCGGCTTCGTGGTGCGGCTGGCGCGCTTCTCTCCGGCGCCAATCTGCAGTGCGTCGTAGCCGTCCTTGTCCTTCGTCTTGTGGGCGACGACTTGGAGCGACTCGACCATCAGCACGGTGACGGGAGTTTGGGAGCCGTCGTCGTTGAAGACGCGCGACGCTCCCAGTTTCTTGGCGATCAGACCGGTACGCATGGCTCTAGGGCCTTCGTCCTTACAGCTTGATTTCGACGTCGACGCCGGCGGCGAGGTCGAGGCGCATCAGCGCGTCAACCGTCTGCTGGGTCGGATCGATGATGTCGAGAAGGCGGCGATGAGTCCGGATCTCGAACTGTTCGCGCGACTTCTTGTCGATGTGCGGCGAGCGCAGCACGGTGAACTTCTCGATCCGCGTCGGCAGCGGGATGGGGCCACGCACGGCAGCGCCAGTGCGCTTGGCCGTGGTGACGATCTCCGCGGTCGACTGATCGAGCACGCGGTGATCGAACGCCTTCAGGCGGATCCGGATGTTCTGATTGTCCATGAGCTTGGTTCCGCCTGCGCTAACTACTTAATGATTTTGGCGACGACGCCGGCGCCGACGGTACGGCCGCCTTCGCGGATGGCGAAGCGCAGGCCCTCGTCCATGGCGATCGGGTTGATCAGCTCGACCTCGATCTGAATGTTGTCGCCCGGCATCACCATCTCGGTGCCTTCCGGCAGCTTCAC